>NZ_JANBVH010000031.1 GCF_024273235.1 Sphingomonas faeni
GGCGCGAAGATTTTAGAGAGCCGCTTTGCGGCCGAGGACAGATAATGGCTACCCGGAACGCAGAGGCGTATGCCGCCGCGAACAAGACGTACGAGTGGGGTTTCTCCTCGGACATCGAACAGGAATTCGCGCCGAAGGGGCTGTCGGAAGACACGGTGCGCTTCATTTCCGCCAAGAAGGGCGAGCCGCAGTGGATGCTCGACTGGCGGCTGAAGGCGTTCGCGTTGTGGCAGACGATGGAGGCGCCCGACTGGTCGAAGCTCAACGTCCCCCCGATCGATTACCAGGACGCGTATTATTACGCGGAGCCCAAGGCGAAGCCGAAGCTCGGGTCGCTCGACGAGGTCGATCCTGAGATCCTGCGCGTCTATGAGAAGCTCGGCATCCCGATCGGCGAGCAGAAGATGCTGGCCGGCGTGGTCGAGGATCCGCTGAACGAGGACGGCACGCCCAAGCGTCGCGTCGCGGTGGATGCGGTGTTCGACAGCGTGTCGGTCGCGACCACGTTCCGCAAGGAGCTCGAGGCCGCCGGCGTGATCTTCCGCTCGATCTCCGAGGCGATCAAGGAATATCCCGACCTCGTCCGGAAGTGGCTCGGCAAGGTCGTGCCGCAGCGCGACAATTATTTCGCGACGCTGAACTCGGCGGTCTTCTCCGACGGCACGTTCGTCTACATCCCGGAGGGCGTCCGGTGCCCGATGGAGCTGTCGACGTACTTCCGCATCAACGCGGAGAACACCGGGCAGTTCGAACGCACGCTGATCGTGGCGGACAAGGGATCGTACGTCTCGTATCTCGAAGGCTGCACCGCGCCGATGCGCGACGAGAACCAGCTCCATGCGGCCGTCGTCGAACTGGTCGTGCTCGACGATGCCGAGATCAAATATTCGACCGTGCAGAACTGGTATCCGGGCGACGAGAACGGTGTCGGCGGGATCTACAACTTCGTCACCAAGCGCGCGCTGTGCCAGGGCAAGAACTCGAAGGTGTCGTGGACCCAAGTCGAGACCGGCAGCGCGATCACGTGGAAATACCCCTCGTGCGTGCTGCTCGGCGATGGCTCGGTCGGCGAGTTCTATTCGGTCGCGGTGACCAACAATCGCCAGCAGGCCGATACCGGCACGAAGATGATCCACCTCGGCAAGAACACGCGCTCGACGATCGTGTCGAAGGGGATTTCGGCCGGGCGTTCGGACAACACCTATCGCGGGCTGGTGCGCGTCGCGCCGACCGCGGAAGGCGTGCGGAATTTCACGCAGTGCGACAGCCTGCTGCTCGGCGACCAGTGCGGTGCGCATACCGTGCCGTATATCGAGGTCCGCAACCCGTCCGCGCAGATCGAGCACGAGGCGACGACGTCGAAGATCTCCGAGGACCAGCTGTTCTACGCGATGTCGCGCGGGCTGGATCAGGAGGCGGCGGTGGCGCTGATCGTCAACGGCTTCGCGCGGGAGGTGCTGCAGCAGCTGCCGATGGAGTTTGCGGTCGAGGCTCAGAAGCTGCTGGGTATCAGCCTTGAGGGGTCGGTGGGGTGATTATTCCTACCTTGATGCTCCTCACGATGTCGGCGTCCGATGTCGAGCCTGAGAAACTCAGCGCGTATATTGATTGTCTCTACCAAGCGGACGGTCAACCGGCGGATAAGTTGACTAACCGTAGAGTTGCCGTTGCAGCGCAGTTGAGAAAATGCGTGCGATTGCGCCAAGTGGGTGTCCAAGCGGAGCCCTTTTACAAACCTCGGTTCGACATGATCGACGCGAACTTCAGAAAGTCGCAGGCGAATGCTAAAAATTGAAAACCTCCACGCCGAGATCGATGGCAAGGAAATCCTCAAGGGCTTGTCCCTGACCGTAAACGCGGGCGAGGTGCACGCGATCATGGGGCCGAACGGGGCGGGCAAGTCGACGCTGGGCTATGTGCTCGGCGGACGGCCCGGCTATGAGGTCACGGCGGGCTCGGTGACGTTCGACGGCGTCGACCTGCTCGAACTGGAGGCGCATGAGCGCGCCGCGGCGGGCGTGTTCCTCGGCTTCCAGTATCCGGTCGAGATCCCCGGCGTGTCGAACGTCCAGTTCCTCCGCGAGGCTTTGAATGCCCAGCGCGCGACGCGGGACGAGAAGCCGCTGTCGGGCGGCGAGTTCCTGAAGCTCGCGCGCGGGCAGGCGGATCTGCTCGGCATGGATTACGACATGCTCAAGCGGCCGGTGAATGTCGGCTTTTCGGGCGGCGAGAAGAAGCGCAACGAGATGGTCCAGATGGGCATCGTCAACCCGAAGTTCGCGATTCTCGACGAGACGGATTCGGGCCTCGACATTGATGCGCTGCGCGTCGTCGGCGACGGCATCAACCGCATCATGCGCGCGCCCGACAAAGCGGTGCTGCTGATCACGCATTATCAGCGGCTGCTGGATTATGTGGAGCCGGACTTCGTGCATGTGCTGGCGGACGGCAGGATCGTCCGCTCGGGCGGCAAGGAACTGGCGCAGCAGCTCGAGAGCGAAGGCTATGTGGGGATCGCCGCATGAGTAGTCTGTCGCAAATCCTCCCCGGTACGGGGAGGGGGACCAGCGAAGCTGGTGGAGGGGGGGCTCCGCTTGGCGTATCGTCCGTGGAAGCCCCCCTCCACCCCGCCGCTACGCGTCGCGGTCCCCCTCCCCGTGCCGGGGAGGATTTGAGGGCCGAACTTCCCTCCACCCGCGAGGAATCCTGGCGGTGGGGTGATCCGGCGGCGATTGTGGCGGCGGCTGAGCTGCCCCGCGGCGTTGCGTCAGATGCTGGCGAGTGGTTTTTGGACCTGCCGGGTGCGCGGGCGGTGTTCGTCGATGGTGTGCTCGACGAGGCTCGGAGCGATCTGCGGCACGTCGCGATCGCGCAGATCGATGGCGGCGCGCATGTGCTTGGGCGTCGCACGACCGGGACCGGCTGGTCGATCCGGGTCGAAGCGAACGCCGAAGCAGAGCTTTTCCAGATCGTCCACATCGCGACCGGCGGCGAGAACCAGCTTCCGGCGGAAATCATGCTTGCCGATGGCGCGAGCGCGTCGGTGGTCGAGACGTATGTCGGGGCCGGCTGGTCGAACCGGTCGACGCGGATGACGCTCGGCAAGGGGGCGAAGCTGACGCGCGCGGTGCGGTTGTTGCAGACCGATGGCTTCGTGTCGTTGCGCGATGAGGTGGACATTCATGCGGGCGCGAGCCTGATCGCGACGGTGCTGGGCGCGGGCGATGCGGGTACGCGGATCGATGGGTCGATCATCGTCTCGGGCGACGATGCGTTCGCCGAATATGGCGGCGCGTTGCTGACGCGGAACGACCAGCGGCAGGAGTGCGCGGTGTCGGTGCGACATGCGGCGCTGAACGGGCAGAGCAAGCAGATCTGGCGTGCGGTCGCGGCGGACAAGTCGACGGCGAGCCTTGCGGCGCGGGTCGAGGTGGCGCGCGATGCGCAGAAGACCGACGGGGTGCAGTCTTTGCGCGGGCTGCTGTTGCAGCGGACCGCGACGGTGAATTTGAAGCCCGAGCTGGAGATCTTCGCCGACGACGTGAAGTGCGCGCATGGCGCGACGGTTGGGGAGCTGGATCAGCGCGCGCTGTTCTACATGCAGAGCCGCGGGATTCCGCATGCCAAGGCGCAGGCGCTGCTCACGCGGGCGTTCGTGGGGGATGCGTTCGTGCAGATCGCGGACGAGACTGTGCGGGAGGCTTTCGTGGCGGATGCGGATGCGTGGCTGGAGCGGGCGTTGTGACGCGGCGCAACGCGCTCCCCTCCCTGGAAGGGAGGGGTTGGGGGTGGGTAGGCCAGTTGGCTGGCGTGACCGAGTCCCAGCAGCCTACCCACCCCCGACCCCTCCCTTTCAGGGAGGGGGGAAGATGAGTGTGACGCTCGAAACGCGCCCGCTCGACCGGCTGTCGGATTTCCCCGCGATCCCCGAGGGCTGGGCCTATCTCGACACCGCCGCGACCGCGCAGAAGCCGCAGGTCGTGGTCGACGCGATTACGCGTGCCTACGGCGAGACCTACGCGACCGTGCACCGCGGCGTGTACCAGCGGTCGGCGGACATGACGGTCGCCTATGAGGCCGCACGGAAAGCCGTCGCGCGGTTCATTGGTGCCGGCACCGCGGACGAGGTCGTCTTCGTCCGCGGCGCGACCGAGGGTATCAACCTCGTCGCGCAATGCTGGGCGGGCGAGCAGTTGAAGGCGGGCGACCGCATCCTGCTGTCTTTGCTCGAGCATCACTCGAACATCGTGCCGTGGCAGATGGTCGCCGAACGCGTCGGCGCGGCGATCGACGTCATCCCGCTGACCCCCGACCACCGCATCGATCTCGACGCGATGGAGCGGATGATCACCCCCGCGCACAAGCTGGTCGCGCTCGGGCATGTCTCGAACGTGCTCGGCTCGGTGCTCGACGCCAAGCGCGCGACCGAGATCGCGCATGCGGTCGGCGCGAAGATCCTGCTCGACGGCTGCCAGTCGGTGCCGCGGATCGCGGTCGACGTGAAGGCGATCGGCTGCGATTTCTACGTGTTCTCGGGGCACAAGCTCTACGGCCCGACCGGGATCGGCGTGCTGTGGGCCAAGCCGGAATTGCTCGACGCGATGCCGCCTTACCAAGGTGGCGGGTCGATGATCGACAAGGTGTCGTTCGCCAGGACCACCTACGCGCCGCCGCCGGGGCGGTTCGAGGCGGGGACGCCGCATATCGTCGGTGCGCTGGGGCTGCATGCCGCGATCGACTATGTCGAGAGCATCGGGCTCGGCGCGATCCACGCGCACGAAACGGCGCTGGTGACCGCTACGCGCGACGCCCTGTTGGGGATCAATTCGGTGCGCCTGTATGGCCCGGCGGACTCGGCGGGGATCGTGAGCTTCTCGATCGAGGGGGTTCATCCGCACGACATCGGCACCATATTGGACGAGGAGCGCGTCGCGATCCGCGCCGGCCATCACTGCGCGCAGCCGTTGATGGAGGCGCTGGGCGTGGAGGCTACGGCACGCGCTAGCTTCGGGGTGTATAACGGGCCGGCGGACGTCGCGGCGCTGGTGCGCGGTATCGAGCGAGTAACGAGGATCTTTAAATGAGCGATCGGTTCGAGATCGAGGAAGTGGAGGCCGTCGCCTCGCCGCCCAAGGCGCGTGTGGTGATGGAGACGGACTCCGCCGCGGAGCGCAAGCGGGATTATCTTGCCGGTTTCCTGGCGCAGAAGCCGCAGGTGGACTCGCCCGTCGAGCCCGGCGGCGCGGTGTACGATGCGATCATCGACGCGCTGAAGGAGATCTACGATCCCGAGATTCCGGTGAACATCTATGACCTGGGGCTGATCTACGGCGTCGAGGTGACCGAGGACGGGCACGCGGTGGTGGCGATGACGCTGACGACGCCGAACTGTCCGGTCGCGGAGTCGATGCCGGCCGAGGTCGAGATGCGCGTCGGGTCGGTGCCGGGGGTCGGGTTTGCGGAGGTGAACCTGGTTTGGGATCCGCCTTGGGATCCGCAGAAGATGTCGGACGAGGCGAAGCTCGAGCTGGGTATGCTCTGACTTTCCCCTCCCGCAAGCGGGAGGGGGCAGGGGGTGGGCTCGCGCTCACCTCGCGAACGACGGTTATGAGTGGCTGGCCGGGAGCCCACCCCCGGCCCCTCCCGCACGCGGGAGGGGGGAAGGAAGGACGATCATGGCGACGACATTGCGAGCACGGCCGGCGGCGCTGAACCTCACGGCGACGGCACACGCGCGGATCGCGGACCTGATGGCGCGCGCGCCGGCGGACGCGATCGGGGTAAAGCTGTCGACGCCGAAGCGCGGGTGTTCGGGGCTGGCCTATTCGGTCGACTACGTGACCGAAGCCAAGACTTTCGACGAGCGGATCGATACGCCCGGCGGGACGCTGTTCGTCGATGGCGGGTCGATCCTGTATCTGATCGGCTCGACGATGGATTGGGTCGAGGACGACTTCACCGCCGGCTTTGTGTTCCAAAACCCGAACGCCAAGGGTGCGTGCGGGTGCGGCGAGAGCTTTACCGTTTAAGACGCGTTCGGCTTAAACTAGAGCGGATCGATGTTTCTCCCCTCCCTGGAAGGGAGGGGGCGGGGGGTGGGTCGGGTTCCGTATCGTCGAACACCGGCGGCATAAGCGGGCCGACCCACCCCAGCCCCTCCCTTTCAGGGAGGGGAGCACGAGGGGCAGGCTGCTGGCCTTGCCCCCCGTCGCCCTCCTGTGCCACTCCCCGCGCCAACAAAGGGGATATAAGTGGCCAGTCTGTTTCGCCGAAAAATCGTCACCGAGCAGCCGCCCGAGCATCAGCTCGCGCGGACTCTGTCGTGGCCGCACCTCGTCGCGATGGGGGTCGGCGGGATCGTCGGCACCGGCATCCTGACGCTGATCGGCGTGGGGGCAGGGCTCGCCGGGCCCGCCGTCATCCTGTCGTTCGTCATCGCCGGCGGGATCTGCGCCTGCGCGGCGCTCGCCTATGCCGAGATGGCGACGATGATCCCCGCCTCGGGCAGCGCCTACACCTACAGCTATGTCGTGCTCGGCGAGCTGATCGCCTGGGTGATCGGCTGGTCGCTGATTCTCGAATATTCGCTCGTGGTGTCGACCGTCGCGGTCGGCTGGTCGGGCTATGCCGCGCCGTTGCTGCGCGGTGCATTCGGGTTTCCGGAGGCGCTGACGCTCAGCCCCGAACTCGGCGGCATCCTCAACGTCCCCGCGATCTTCATCATCGCGGTGGTCGCCGGCGTGCTGTCGTTCGGCACGCGCGAGAGTGCGACGCTGAACGCGGTGCTGGTGGCGGTGAAGATGATCGCGCTGACCGTGTTCGTGTTCATCGCTCTCCACTATTTCAACAGCGCCAACCTCCACCCGTTCATGCCCTATGGCTTCCCCAAGGCGGTCCAGCCCGACGGCGCCGAGCGCGGCGTGATGGCGGCGGCAGCGATCATCTTCTTCGCGTTCTACGGCTTCGATGCGATCTCGACCGCGGCGGAGGAGACCAAGAACCCCGGCCGCGATCTCGCGATCGGGATCGTCGGGTCGATGGTCGCGTGCATCGCGATCTACATCCTGGTGGCGGTCGCCGCGGTCGGCGCGCTGTCCTACACGCGGTTCGCCGGCAGCGCCGAGCCGCTCGCGCTGATCCTGCGCGAGATCGGCCGGCCGGGGTTCGCGACGTTCCTCGGCGCCTCCGCGGTGATCGCGTTGCCGACGGTCCTGCTCGCCTTCCTGTTCGGGCAGAGCCGCATCTTCTTCACGATGGCGCGCGACGGATTGCTCCCCTTGAGCCTCGCCAAGGTGTCGAAGCGCGGCGCGCCGGTGCGGATCACGTGGATCACGGCGGCGATCGTCGCGGTGATCGCCGGCCTATTGCCGCTCGCCGAGATCGCCGCACTCGCCAACGCCGGCACGCTCGCCGCGTTCGTCGCGGTGTGTGCGTGCATGCTCGTGATGCGCCGCCGTGCACCCGATGCGATCCGGACGTTCCGCGCGCCGGCGGCGACGCTGGTCGGGGCGATCGGTATCCTCGGGTGCCTGTACCTCTTCTTCAGCCTGCCCTCGAAGACGCAGCTGTATTTCGGGCTGTGGAACCTGCTCGGGCTCGCGATCTACTTCGTCTATGCCCGCCCGAGAGCACTTGCCGAATGACCGGCTGGACGGTCGGCATTCTCGGCGGCTCGGGGCTGTACGCGGTCGACGGGATCGAGGATGGGCGTTGGCAGACCATCGAGACGCCCTGGGGCGAACCGTCGGACGCGATCTATACCGGCCGCGTCGGCCATGTCGGCGTCGCGTTCCTGCCACGGCATGGCCGAGGCCACCGCATCTCCCCCTCCGAGCTCAACGCGCGCGCGAACATCGACGCGTTGAAGCGGCTCGGCGTGACCGACGTCCTGGCCGTGTCGTCGGTCGGCTCGCTGGTCGAGGCCCGCCCGCCCGGCAGTTTCACCGTCGTCGACCAGTTCATCGACCGCACCAAGGGCCGCGTCTCAAGCTTCTTCGGGACCGGCCTCGTCGCGCATGTCTCGATGGCCGACCCGGTCTGCCCGCGCTTCTCGCGCTATGCGGCGGATGCAGCGCATGAAGCCGGCGCGCAGGTCGACGACCGCGGCACCTATCTCGCAATGGAAGGCCCGCAATTCTCGACCCGCGCGGAAAGCCGACTCTACCGCCAATGGGGCTGCGACGTCATCGGCATGACCGCGATGCCCGAGGCGAAACTCGCACGCGAGGCCGAGCTTCCCTACGCGCTGGTCGGCATGGTCACCGACTATGATTGCTGGCGTGAGGACGAGGCGGGCGTCGACGTCGCGCAGGTGATCGCACAGCTCGGCGAGAACGCCGCAAAGGCGAGGGCAATGGTGATGGCATTGCTGCGCGCGTTACCGGCGGAGCGGGAGGCGTCGCCGATCGATACCTGCCTCGACAGCGCGATCATCACCGCACCATCGGCGCGCGACCCGGCGCTCGTGGCGAAGCTGGACGCGGTGGCAGGGCGCGCACTGCGCAACGCCGCGGGCTGAGCCGGCCAGCGATCGCGTCGCCAACCGGCGAACCGATCTGGCATAACCCCCCGTCACTCCCTAGATTCCCCGGCAATGTCCTCCCCCAATTCCCCCGACCGTTTCAACGAAGACAAATCCACGTTCGCCGTCCGCGGTGGCGGTGAGGCGCCCGATCTCGCGGCGGGCGTGGCGGCGATCCGCAACGTGCTCGACACGCTGCCGATCCGCCCCGGCGTCTACCGCATGCAGGACGCGCGCGGCGACGTGCTCTATGTCGGCAAGGCGCGTGCTCTCCGGAACCGCGTCGCCAATTATTGCCAGGTCGAGCGGCTGACGAAACGCCTCCAGCGGATGGTGTCGCAGACCCGGTCGATGACGATCGTCACCACCAACAACGAAGCCGAGGCGCTGCTGCTCGAATCGCAGCTCATCAAGCGCTATCGCCCCGCCTACAACGTGCTGCTGCGCGACGATAAGAGCTTCCCGTTCATCCTGCTGCGCGACGACCACGCCTTCCCGCGCGTCCAGAAACACCGCGGCGCGCGCCGGGCGAAGGGCAATTACTACGGGCCGTTCGCGAGCGCCGGCTCGGTCAACAACACGCTCAACGCGCTGCAGAAGCTGTTCCTCCTGCGCAGTTGCACCGACAGCTTCTTCAAGACGCGCGACCGGCCGTGCCTGCTCTACCAGATCAAGCGCTGCTCCGCGCCGTGCGTCGGCCGGATCGACGAGGCTGCGTACAAGGAGCTGGTCGAGGACGCGAAGGCGTTCCTTGGCGGCAAGTCGACCGGCGTGCAGGCCAAGCTCGGTGCGCAGATGCAGGCCGCCGCCGAGAACATGGACTTCGAACTTGCGGCGTTGCTCCGCGACCGTCTCCGCGCGCTCACCTTCATCCAGGGCACGCAGGCGATCAACGCGGAAGGCGTCGGCGATGCGGACATCTTCGCAATGGCGTGCAAGGATGGCCTGATCGGCATCCAGGCGTTCTTCATCCGCGGCGGCCAGAACTGGGGGCATCGCAGCTTCTTCCCGCAGCACACCAACGATGTCCCCGAGGACGAGGTGCTGACCAGCTTCCTCGGCCAGTTCTACGAGGAGGTCCCGCCGCCCAAGCAGATCCTGCTCGACCGCGAATTGCCGGAGGGCGCGCTGCTGGTCGAGGCGTTGGGCGAGCGCGCTGGCTACAAGGTCGCGATCCAGGTTCCGCAGCGCGGCGATCGCCGACGCCTGATGGATCAGGCCAAGCGCAACGCGGTCGAGGCGATCGAACGCCGCCAGGCCGAGTCGACGACGCAGGCGAAACTCCTGCGCGAAGTCGCCGACCTGTTCGACCTCGCCGAGCCGCCGCAGCGGATCGAGATCTACGACAACAGCCACATCCAGGGTACCGCCGCGACCGGCGCGATGGTCGTTGCCGGGCCCGAGGGGTTCCGCAAGGGCCAGTATCGAAAGTTCAACATCAAGAACAAGGATACCGCGCCGGGCGACGATTTCGCGATGATGCGCGAAGTCTTCACCCGCCGGTTCTCGCGCGCGCAGGCCGAGGATCCCGATCGCGATTCGGGCGAATGGCCGGACCTGGTGCTGATCGACGGCGGCAAGGGACAGCTCAACACGGTCAAGGCCGCGCTCGAGGAGATCGGCGTCGAGGACGTGTGCCTCGTCGGGATAGCCAAGGGCCCGGAACACGGCCGGGATGGCCGCGAGGTATTCCACATGCTCGACGGTCGCGAGTTCCAGCTGCCGGTAAATGCTCCAGTGCTGTTCTACCTCCAGCGCCTGCGCGACGAGGTCCACCGCTTCGCGATCGGCGTCCATCGCGACAAGCGCAGCAAGGCGATCGGCGCAAGCCCGCTCGACGAGGTCCCCGGCATCGGCCCCGCGCGCAAGAAGGCACTGCTGATGCACTTCGGCACCGGCCGCGCGGTGCGCAATGCGAGCCTCCAGGACCTGCAACAGGCGCCCGGCGTATCGGCAGGCGTCGCGCAACAGGTCTACGACTTCTACCATTCGCGGTAGCCGGGCGATCGAGGCGTGCGTCGATCCGGCCTGAAGACCGGCCGATGCCGCTCAAAAATCCCAACCTCGATCAAGCGGATTGCAAAAAACTAAACCCAATCTTCACCGTGCGTTGTTACATTATGGCGTGCCCACGCCCGTATTCCTCACCGTCGATACCGAATTCGCCTGGCGCCACCATGCCGCCAAGCTTGGATGCGACGACATCTATGCGCGGTCGCTGGAGCCGGCAGGGGTGGGGCTGAGCTACCAGCTCGCCGAGCTTGCCAGGCATGATCTGAAGGCGTGCTTCTTCGTCGATCCGATGCCGGCGCTCGTCTACGGACCGGCGCCCGTTCGCCGCATGGTCGAGACGATCCTCGCGGCCGGGCAGGAGGTGCAGCTGCATCTCCACCCCAATTGGACGGGTGCCAGGATCGGCGATGGAGGGGCGCATCATGGCCGTTTCCAGCTGTTCGATTACAGCCTCGCCGAGCAGATCGACCTGCTGGTGCGCGCGACCGACCTGCTGGTCGAGGCGGGCGCGCCGAAACCGATCGCGTTCCGTGCCGGCAGCTATGCGGCCAATGACGACACGCTGGCTGCGCTGGCGACGCTCGGGTTCAGCTACGACAGCAGCCATAACGGGTCCGAGGCCCCGCATACGAGCCGCATTTCGTTGCCGGCGCAGCAGATTGCGCCGGTTCGACGCGAGCCTGGCGAAGGGCTGATCGAAGTGCCGGTCACGGTGATCGAGGACAAGCCCGGCAAGATCCGCACGTTCCAGCTTTGTGCGCTGTCCGCCGGCGAGACCTATGACGCGCTCGAACATGCCGCCGTGTCGGGGCATGCGGTCGTGACGATCGTCAGCCACGGTTTCGAGCTGGCCAACCGCAGCGGCACCCGCGCCAATGCGGTCCATGTCCGCCGGTTCCAGGCCTTGTGCGCGATGCTGGCCGAGATGCGCGAGGTGCTGCCGACGTATCATTTCGCGGACCGTCCGCCGCTCGCGCTCGACCACGCCGATGTCCCGCTGGCGCCCGATCAGTTGCGCACGCGCTGGCGCCAGGCGGAGCAGCTCTGGTCGAACTGGGTCGAGGAGCGGCCACGCTCGCGGCGTCGGTGATGACCCCGATCGTAGCGCTGAAGTTCCAGGTCGGCGCGCGGACGCTGGCCGCCGTCGCGAAGCGGCTTGTGCGCGTGCCGTTCTCGCTCGATGCGGTCCTGGCGACCGAGCCGTTGGTGTTGCCGCATTTGCCGGAGGATGCCGACGGGTATCTCGTGACGTCGTTGCCCGAGGCGATGCTGGATCGCCTCGATGGTCACGGCCTGCTCGCGTTCGTCCGGCAGCGCTATGTGCGGTTTCATGTCGACCTTTCGGCGGGGGAGGCGGCGTGGCTCGCAGGCCTGTCCGGCAGCGCAAGGTCGGGGATCAAGCGCAAGGCGAAGAAGCTCGCCGCGGCGAACGGTGGTGCGCTCGATATCCGGCGCTATCACGATGCGGCGGCATTCGCGGACTTCCACCCGTTGGCTCGCGCGGTGTCGGCGACGACCTATCAGGAGAAGCTGCTCGGATCGGGGCTGCCCGACGATACGGCTTCGGTGCGGCATCTCGAATCGCTCGCGGCCGCGGACCGCCTGCGCGCGTGGCTCCTGTTCGTCGAGAATGCGCCGGTGGCGTATCTCTGCTGCACGGCGGACGGCGGATCGCTGCGCTACGACCATGTCGGGCACGACCCCGCGCACAACGACCTGTCGCCGGGCGCGGTGCTCCAGGTCGAGGCGATGCGCGAGCTTTTCGCCGACGGGCGGTTCGCCCGGTTCGACTTCACCGAGGGAGAGGGGCAGCACAAGCGGCAATTCTCGACCGGCGGGACGGCGTGCCTCGACGTGCTGCTGCTGCGGCGGACGCTGGGCAATCGCGCGACGGTCGCGGCATTGCGCAGGTTCGACGGGATGATGGCTCTGGCAAAACGCGCCGCGACTCATCCGGCGCTGATGAAGTTGGCGAAGAACATCCGCCGCTGATCTTCCCCCTCCCTTCCAGACGGGCGGCTTGCGGGAACGATCCGCGGGCAACCGAAATCCGGTGCCGGTCGTTGGCCGTGATGTGTTCCGTCGTCTTCGTCGCATTCAAGTGAAACATCTGGCAGCAATCGGCTTGCTCGTGGGCTCGGCGGGCTGTGCGACGCTCCCGCCTGCGCTGGTGCAAAAATGCCTGCCGTCTTCGCAGGCGCCGGTGTCGGTATCGAAGGACGGCACTCGCGCCAGCACGACATTCGATGTCCTGACCTTCAATATCGAGGGCCTGGGCTGGCCGGCACGCGGGAAGCGTGGTCCGGCGCTCGAGCAGATAAGCGCCGCGCTCAGGCAGATGGAGGCGCGGGGCGACTCTCCCGATGTCGTCATGGTGCAGGAAATGTTCAGCAAGGCCGCAGTCCGCGCCGTCACGGGCATCGGCTATCCCAATATGGTTTTCGGACCGTCGCGCACCCAGCGGAAGAGCCTGCCGGGCGCGGACCGCATGGGGGGACCGTATCGGTGGAAGAAGGGCGAGCTCGGCCTGCACATGGTCGGCTCGGGCCTGGCCATCCTGAGCCGGTACCCGATCGTCGAGACGCGATCGGAACCGTTCGGGCGTCGGCGGTGCGCCGGTCTGGACTGCCTCAGCAACAAGGGTGTGCTGTACGCGCGCGTAGCGATCCCGGGCGTTCCCAGCGCGATCAACCTGTTCAACACGCACCTCAACTCGCAGCGCTCGTCGCGCGTATCGCCCCGGCGTCATGCGCGTGCGCATCGCCTCCAAGTCGACGAACTCGGCGCCTTCATCTCGGCGGTGGGGGACCAGAATGTTCCGACGATCCTCGGCGGCGACTTCAACATGAAGGATTCGGCGATCCGGTTCGAACGGTTTCGGAACGTGACGGAGCCGTTCGAGATCGTGCAGGAATGGTGCACCGCCAACCCGCTGCCGTGCGATACGCGCATATCATGGGATGGCGACGAGCCTTGGATGGACACCCAGGATCTCCAGCTCTTCGAAAGCGGGTCCACCGTCACCGTGACTCCGATCCGCGTCGAGGCGGTCTTCGACGGCTCGGTCGGCAGCCCGAGATTGTCGGATCATGACGGGTTTCGGGTCACCTACAGGGTGAGCTGGCCCACGCGCGCTCGGTCTTGGACGGGTAGCGCGGAGGCCTTGCCGAACTGTGGTGGTCGAACAGGCTGAGCCGCCGCAAGAGCTGTCGAACTTCTCCGGCGATTACCGGTTCGGTTCGGTCGTAGGTGCCAATTCCCCGCCTGGCGGCGAATGAAAGCGCAGATCGCGCTGCGGCACCGGGATGGTGACGCCGTGTTCCTTGAACAGATCCCAGATGCGGAAGAACACGTCGCTGGTGACGTTGCCGACCCCGGCCTCTGGACTGTCGATCCAGATCCGCAGGTCGAACTCGACGCCGTTGTCGCCGAATTCCTTGATCCAGCACACGGGCGCCGGTTCGGTGAGCACGCGCGGCGAGACCGACGCGGCCTCGACGGCGAGACGTTGCGCCAGCCGCAGGTCGCAATCGAACGACACCCGAAATCCGACATGCACCCTGACGTCCCGGCTCGAGAAGGACCAGTTCTCGACCTCGTCGGTCATCAGCCGTTCGTTCGGGATCAGGTGCTCCTTGCCGTCACGGGTCAGCACCGAGACCGCGCGAACGCCGATCTTGTTGACCCAGCCGAAGGTATCGCCGACCGCGATGACGTCGCCGGGCTTGATCGACCGGTCGAGCAGCAGGATCAGCCCCGCGATCAGATTGCCGAGCGTCTTCTGCAGGCCGAAACCGATCGCGAGCCCGAACGCCCCCGAGAACACGGCCAGCGCGGTGAGATCGATGCCGAGCAGGTCGATGCCGACGAAGATCGCGACGGTGACGACCGCGATCTGGGCGAGTTTCTGGAACAGCACGCGTTGCGCCGCGTCGAGCAGCCGGGCCTGTCCGATCCAGCGCAGGATCAGCCCGAGCAGCGCGCGCGCGGCGAGGAACAGCAGGAGCGACAAGCCGACCGCGTTGACGATGTCGAGCAGCGAGATGCGGCGGGTGCCGATCCCCAAGCTGGCGCGGTCCAGTCCCGCGATCAACGGGGTCAGGCCGCCCAGTCGGCTTGCCAGCACGATCAGGAACAGGGTGGCGGCGATCAATGATGCGGGTCGGCTTTGCAGGCCCAGCGCGCGGCCGAACTCATAGGCCAGCACGGCGACGGCGATGCCCAGACCCGCGGCCAGGAGAAGGTCCGCGCCGGGGTTCAGCCCACGGACGCCGAGAAACGCCGTCAGGACCAGCGCCGTCACGCCGGCGCGGGTGATCGCCATCAGTCGCGGCGCGATCACGTCGGCATGGCGTGGCGCCAGCGCGGGCAGGAGGTATCGACAGGCTAGGCGCGCTGCGACGATCCCCAGCAGCAACGCCATGCTCAGGATCGCGACAGCAGCGATCAGGTCATGAAACGGCAGCGCCGTCCATTGGTCCAGATAAGTCTGCCACCAGGCATCGTGTTCCAACCGGTTCTCCAATGCCCGCTCCTCGGCGTCGCTCGCCCGACAATCGCTCCGACAACACAACGTCATGCACGTCTGGTAGCCAAGCCCGTGTTAGCCAGAGTTGCCGCCCCGGTCAGCCCTTGTCGTCCTGCCTCATTGCCGGCCGGGCATCAGCGCCATGGCAGGGAAGGGGACGCTGTGGCGACGTAGCGCGCAGGAAAGGACGCCGGAATTCTGCACGCGCAGGTCACTGACGATGGACTACTCCACGCGGCGGTCGACGCACTCGACGCCTTCCATCTGTTGGGAAGCGCCCTTTACAACGCCCGTCGCTTCGAACTCGGCCCGACCGAGATGTTCGGCGCCGCCGATCTCGGTCAGGACCGCACCGAGCGTCAGTCCGGGATCAGTGCGTAGCCGCGCAATTGCAGATTGGCCAAGGTGGTCAGCGCGGAATCATCGACGACGACGTCCTTGACGATCTCATCCGGGGTTATGCCGTTTCCGATCATCGCCTGGCTGCAGACCTGGACCGAGACGCCCGCGGCCTGCAGGGCGGCAATCAACGCGATATTCGGATTCTCGGCGACCTTCGTCCGCGCGGCATAGGGAGCGTTCTGAAGGATCAGCGGGGTCGCAGGGCCGTGGATGATCGCGACGATATCGCCCCGCGCAGGACGCACCTTGTCGGCGCCAAGCAGATTGACGAACCGCGCGACCTTTTCGAGGCTTGGGTTGAGCTTGTCCGGCGATGGCGCCGCCTTGGTGATGTTGAACAGCACCCGGTAGCGCAGTTTGGGATCGGGGCGCTCGGCCGCATTGGGCATCGGAACGATCCCGCCGAAGCGCGGGATCACCGGATGGACGGGAGTGGTGACGGCCCGCGACTCACCGCCTGTCATCATTGCCGTCACTGCAAGGAGCAGTGCGCATGCGGTTCTCGACATGATCGGTCTCCATCTGGATCATCTGAATGAATGGCGTGGAATGATGTTTGGAGGGGCCGGACTCCGGGCTTCGACACGTCAAGCGGAGTAGAGGTTGGGCGAGCTCAGCCAACCCGAGCGAACATCGCCGCGACACTTGGCTTGGGGGCAATTGCCGGTGATGCCTTGGGCGGTCCGGTAACGCGTTCCAACGCGGCCGAGACGGCCTCGCCACTGCCGAACATCGCCTCGATCGCGCGGACGCAGAGCGTCACGTCGTCATCCGCCAGTCGGTAGAAAACCTGTTTCGCCGCGCGGCGCATCACGACGAGATCGGCCTTTCGCAATTCGGCAAGCTGCTGGCTGAGCGCGGGTTGGACGATCCCCGTCGAGCGTTCGAGCTCGGCAACGATCTGCTCGCCGTCGAGCAGGCGGGACAGGATCATGAGCCGCTGCGGCTGCGCATAGGTTTTGAGGCGATCGGCCGCGGCATTGGCGCGCTCGCGAGACTGATAGATCGCCGTCATCGATCGGCCTGGCATCGATCGGCCGTCATCGATCGGGCTGGGTCTGATGAAACCAGTCCGCGGGGGCATCCTCGCCGATCGCCGTCTCCGCGGTCTGGGCAGGGGGGACCAGCACATCGTCGCCCGGTTGCCAGCCGGCGGGCGTGAGGACGCTGCCGTCGGCGGAGCGCTTCAGCGCGGCGAGCATGCGGACCATCTCGTCGATCGAGCGGCCGATCGTCATGGGATACCAGGTCACGCCGCGGATGATGCCTTCGGGGTCGATGAAGTATGTTGCGCGCACCGCGGACGCATCGGTGGCATCGTCGTCGATCATGCCATACGCCCGACCGACCGCCATCGATGGGTCCTCGATGACCGGGAAGCGGATTTCGACACCGAACAGCTCTCGGATCGCGCGCAGCCATGCGATGTGCGAATACAGGCTGTCCACCGAAAGCCCGAGCAGAACGCCGTCCAGCGCCTCGAACTGCGGCATCGCCTTGGCCAGCGCGATGAATTCGCTCGTGCAGACCGGCGTGAAGTCCGCCGGATGCGAGAAGAACACCACCCAGCGACCGCGATACTGGTCGAGACTCACCTCGCCACGCGTCGTGCGGGCGCGAAAGTTCGGCGCGGTATCGCCGATCCGCAGCGGTCGGGGTCCCGTAGCGCCAGCGTGCGCTGCATCTGCGTCTTGTATCATCGCCATCCGATTGCCCCGACCCGCCCGCACACGCAACGTACATACGTAATTACCGACATATTGTAAGTGTGAAAGTGATTCGGTATATGAGCGTCATGACCGACCCGATTCTCACCGCAGCCGCAACGCAAGTATCCGTCGCTCGGGAGGAGCCGAAGCTCGTCGTTCGCAGCTTCTTCGACGAGCCGACGAACACCGCGAGCTACGTCGCGCACGATCCGACGACGTTGCGCGCGGCGATCATCGACAGCGTGCTCGATTTCGATGCGGCCGCAGGCCGGACGGATACCGCCTCCGCCGACGCGATCATCGCGTATGTGCAAGGGGAGGGGCTGACGATCGACTGGCTGCTAGAGACGCATGCCCATGCCGACCATCTGTCGGCGGCACCCTATCTGCAGAAGGCGCTGGGCGGCACGCTCGCCATCGGCCGCGATATCCTGCGTGTGCAGGACGTGTTCGGCAAGATCTTCAACGCCGGCACCGAATTCGCCCGCGACGGCTCCGAGTTCGACCGGCTGTTCGACGACGGCGATGCATTCGCGATCGGTTCGATACCGGCGATCGCGCTCCATGTGCCCGGTCACACCCCGGCCGACATGGCCTATGTCATCGGCGAGGCGGTATTCACCGGCGATACGCTGTTCATGCCCGACTATGGCTCGGCACGTGCCGATTTCCCGGGCGGCGACGCGCGGCAGCTCTACCGCTCGATCCGGCGGCTGCTGACCCTTCCTGCCGAGACACGACTGTTCCTGTGCCATGATTACAAGGCACCCGGACGTGACCGCTATGTCTGGGAGACAACGGTCGGCGCGCAGCGGACCGGCAACGTCCATGTTCATGACGGTGTCGAAGAGGATGCGTTCGTCGCGATGCGGACCGCCCGCGATGCGACCCTGGGGATGCCGAAGCTGATCCTGCCGTCGATCCAGGTCAACATGCGCGGTGGCCACTTGCCCGAGCCCGAAGCGAACGGCACGCGCTACCTCCAGATTCCGCTGAACGTCCTCTGATGAACTGGACGGACGCCATGCCGCTTGCCGGGTTGACCGGCGGCCTGCTGATCGGCCTTGCCGGCGCGATCATGCTGCTGGGCCTCGGACGGATCGCCGGCGTCAGCGGCATGGTCGCGCGCGCGACGGGTATCGCACCGGGCGGGACGCCATGGCCGATCGCCAGCGCTTTCGTGCTCGGCCTTCCGCTGGGTGCCCTGTTGCTAACGTTCGTCGCCGGACCGGTTGCGACACGTTTCCCGACATCCATCGCGGCCATCGTGCTTGGTGGCCTGATCGTGGGGTTCGGCACGCGCATGGGTAGCGGCTGCACCAGCGGACACGGTGTCTGCGGCCTGTCGCGCCTCTCGCCGCGGTCGATCGCGGCGACCGCCAGCTTCATGGCCGCGGGGTTTGCCACGGTGGCGGCGATGCGCGCGCTGGGGGTGACGTCATGATGCGCCGTGTGCTGATCGCTCTGCTGGCGGGCATGTTGTTCGGTGCGGGCCTCGCGCATTCGGGCATGTCAGATCCTGCCCGCGTCCGCGCGTTCCTCGATCTGTTCGGCGGTGCGTGGGATCCGACCCTCGCCTTCGTGATGGGCGGCGCAATTCTGCCGATGGCGGTCGCCTGGAGGATCCGTCGACGACTCGACTCCCCGCTCGTCGACACGTTCTTCGTCCTGCCAGCCAAGACCGGGATCACGCGATCCCTTATCGGCGGGTCGGTGCTGTTCGGCATCGGCTGGGGCATCGCCGGGCTTTGCCCCGGGCCTGCCATCGCCGATCTCGCCATCGCCCCCGTTCCCGCCGCCATCTTCGTCGCCGCAATGCTCGGCGGCATGATCCTGCACCGCCTGCTGCCTGCCCGCCCGGTAAAGCGGCCTCCACTGGAGAATTCCCATGTCTGATACATCGACGGTCGGCCTGCCGCGCACCCCGACGGTGTGCTCCGTGCAATGCTCTACTACCCGATGAGCAACGGTCGTTCGATTCCCGAAATCGTCCGCCTCGTCACCGCGATGCAGGCAAGCGATGCCAATGGCGTCGCGACGCCGGCCGGTTGGCAGCCGGGCGAGGACGCCATCGTGCCGCCGCCCAAGACGATCGCCGCCGCCGCCGGCCGCGAGGGCGAAGGCTTTGCCTATACCGACTGGTATTTCTCGAAGCGCCCGCTCGCCGCCTGACTTCGTCTCCGGCGCGCGCGTTGCGTTCCGAAGCGCCCCTCGAGGACGATCCGCATGACCATCAAGCTGCTTACCCCCGCATTGTCGGTATCGCCCCAGCTGACCGAGGCGGATATCGCCCAGGCAGCGCGGGACGGGTTTCGCGCCATCATCGACAACAGGCCGGATGGCGAGGAGCCGGGGCAGATATCCGCCGCCGCCATGGAGCGGCTTGCAGCGGCGCACGGCATGGCATTTGCGCATGTGCCGGTCGTCCCGGGCAAGATCGGCGATGAGGATGTCGCGCGCATGGCCGATGCGCTGTCGCGTCTCGACGCTCCGGTCCTCGCCTATTGCCGCACCGGCACGCGCTCGACGTCGCTATGGGCGCTCTCGCAAGCCGGGGCGCTGCCTGCGGATACGATCCTCAGGACGGCTAGCGACGCCGGCTATGACCTGACCGCGCTTCGTCCCCGACTTGAAACAACCGCCGTGATTCCGGAAGGGGCGGGGCCATCGCGGGCCGATGTCGTCATCGTCGGCGGTGGCTCGGCAGGGCTGGCGACGGCTGCGTCGCTGCGCGAGCGTAACCGCTCACTCGACATCGTCGTCATCGAGCCGCGTACCGAGCATGACTATCAGCCGGGCTGGACGATGGTCGGCGGCGGCGTGTTCGATGCCAAGGATACGCGGCGGCCCGAGGCGAGCGTCATGCCCGCCGGCGTGCGCTGGATCAAAGGCGCGGTCGCCAGCTTCGAGCCCGAGCGCGATACCGTGGCCCTGGAAGACGGATCCACCGTCGGATACCGCGCGCTCGTCGTCGCGCCGGGGATCGCGCTCGACTGGGCCGGGATCGATGGGCTCGTCGAGACGCTCGGACGCAACGGCGTCACCTCCAACTACAGTTACGACACAGCACCCTATACGTGGGAGCTGGTTCAGTCCCTGAGGGACGGCACGGCGCTGTTCTCCCAGCCGCCGATGCCGATCAAGTGCGCAGGCGCGCCACAGAAGGCGATGTACCTGTCATGCGATCATTGGCAGCGGCAGGGCGTGCTCGAGGACATCGACGTGCAGTTTCACAACGCCGGGGGCGTATTGTTCGGCGTAAAGGAATTCGTCCCGCCGCTGATGGCCTATGTCGACCACTACGGCATCGACCTCCAGTTCGAATCCACCTTGGTCGCGGTCGACGGATCTGATCGAACCGCCACCTTCCGGGAGAAGGGCGGAGAGATCACGAAGTCGTTCGACATGATCCACGTAACGCCGCCCCAGAAGGCACCCGCGTTCGTCGCGCGCAGTTCCCTCGCCAACGACGCGGGGTATGTGGATGTCGATCAGACGACCCTGCAACACATTCGCTACGCCAACGTGTTCGGTCTGGGTGATGGCGGATCGACGCCCAACGCGAAGACCATGGCGGCCGCGCGCAAGCAGGCGCCGATCGTTGCCGAAAATCTGCTGTCGATGCTCGCCGGCAAGGCGCCGACGGCGATCTATGACGGCTATGGCTCATGTCCGCTGACGGTCGAGCGCGGCAGGATCCTGCTCGCCGAGTTCGGCTATGGCGGAAAGCTGCTGCCGAGTTTTCCGAAGTGGATCATCGAGGGCACCAAGCCCCAGAAACTGTCCTGGCTGCTGAAGTCCGAAGGCCTGCCATGGATCTACTGGAACGGCATGCTCAAGGGCCGCGAGTGGATGGCGCATCCCGAGCATCGCCAAGCCGCCTGAGCCAGCTCCGCCGTCCGAGGCCCGTTTTCATGCTCGATACCATCCAATACCTGCTGGGCGCATTGTCCGGAGGCCTGGTCGGCTTCACGCTTGGCCTTGTCGGCGGGGGAGGCTCGATCCTTGCCGTACCGCTGATGGTCTATCTCGTCGGCGTGACCAGTCCGCACGTGGCGATCGGGACGAGCGCGCTAGCGGTCGCGGCAAACGCCGCGACGGGCCTGCTCAGCCATGCGCGGGCCGGTACCGTCAAATGGCGCTGCGGGCTGATGTATGCGGGGGCAGGGGTACTCGGCGCCTTTGCAGGATCGACGGCGGGCAAGGCCGTCGATGGCCAGCATCTGCTGTTCCTGTTCGCCATCGTCATGGTCGCGGTCGGCATCCTGATGCTGCGTGGCCGGCGCAACCTTGGCGTCGAGGGCGCTGCCTGCAATCGCGCAAACGCCCCGAAAGTGCTAGGCTTCGGGCTTGGTACAGGAATTTTCTCGGGCTTTTTCGGCATCGGCGGCGGATTTCTGATCGTGCCCGGACTGATCGCATCGACCAGGATGCCGATGATCAACGCGGTCGGAACATCGCTGGTCGCCGTCACTGCGTTCGGGCTGGCGACCGCGACCAACTATGCGCTTTCCGGACTCGTCGATTGGCCGCTCGCGGGCGTCTTTATCGCTGGCGGTGTCGTCGGCGGCATGGTCGGGACGGTCGTTGCCAGGCGCCTCTCCGGCCGCGGGACGCTCACGACCGTCTTCGCGATCCTGATCTTCGTCGTTGCAGCCTATATGCTGTGGAAGAGCGCGGCCGCGCTGTGACGATCGGCAATACCGTCGCCCTCGGTCCGCTGGTGCTATCGACCGACCGATTGCTCGCGCTGCTCGCGGTCGCGGCGTTTATCGGCCTGGTGTCGTTTCTGACGCGCAAATCGTCCCGGCCGACGTCGAACGCGGTCACGGCGGCGGTCGTGGCGGGCTTGGTCATGGGACGCATTGGCTATGTCGCCATGCACATCCCCAGCTTCGGCGATGATCCGCTGTCGGCGCTCGCGATCTGGCAGGGTGGATTTTCCGTGATTGCGGGCATCGTCGGGGCGGCGTTGGTGCTCGTCGTCACGCTCCGCCGTTCCGCCGCGCTCCATCGGTCGCTGGCGAGCCTGGGTATCGCCGTCATGGTCTGGGCAGCGGCTGCGCATCTCCTCGTCGAGGATACCGCCATTCCTCTGCCCAAGGGGCTTATCGCGTACACGATCGATGGACAGCCGGTTGCTATCGATAGTTTTCGGGGAAAGCCGTTCGTCATCAACCTGTGGGCGACCTGGTGCGGGCCGTGCCAGCGCGAGATGCCGATGCTGGTGGGGGCTGCAGCGGCACGTCCCGCAGTGCCGGTTCTGTTCATCGATCAAGGCGAGACGCCGGACGCCGTCAAGGCGTTCCTCGCCACGAAGCGGCTGACATCGCCGCATCTGCTGGTCGATCATAGCCAGGATTTCAGCCGCGCTGCTGGTTCGGGAGCCCTGCCGACCACCCTGTTCGTCGCTGCGGACGGCATGATACGCGAGAGCCATGCCGGAGAGATTTCGCGTGCTGCACTCGACGACGGTATCGCCGATATTCTGGAGACCCATCAATAACCGCATCCGCTTCTCGACGGCGCTGCTCGCAATGCTTGTAGTCATCGGCTTCGGCATGTGGTCCACGGTCGTGAGGGCACCGCCAGCGGTTGCCGCCACGATCACCAAGTCGGCGATCCTGGAAGATCCAGTCGCCCCGAATGTCAGCCTACCTGATCAACGGTTACCCTACCCGACGGGAGCGACATTAGAATTTTCATTGCGGGAAACCGGGGCGCGGGATGAATCATTCTCGCGACCAAATGCCCGATCAAAGGGTGCGTTTATGATTATGACACCGACCGCTTGCCCTGCTGTAACGTCTTGCGCGCGAGACTGGCGGTTAACCTGAGCCCTCTCCGATTAAGGCTTTGGAAACCTTTAATTTTCGCCGGATCGATACGAATGCGCGGCTAGTCCCGGTCCCGACATTTCGGGGGACCAACGTGAAAACACCAGGACAAACGAGGCCAAGACCAACAGGGCCAGCGCGACCAGGAGCCATGCTTGCGAGCGTCGTCTCCGCTGCCACGGCATTGGGTGTGCTCGCGACACCCGCCGCCGCGCAGAACTTCGTCTATTGGCCCGCGCCGACCGCGGTCACCGGGACGTCCGTTCCGATGTCGTACTTCCCGATGGGAACGCCGCTGACGCTGCGATCACGGACCCAGGTTTCGACGAAGGTGAACAAGCCGGGCGACCGCCTCTATCTCGATGTCGCGGAAAGCCTGTCGTATCGCGGCCAGATCGTCATCCCCGCCGGATCGGTCGCGGTAGCCGAAGTCGCCGCGGTGCAGCGCAACGGGCATTTCGGCAAGAAGGGCAAGCTGGAGATCCGGCTGCTCTATATCGACACGCCGAGCGGCCCGGTCCGGCTGAGCGGACAGGCGAACGACGAAGGGACCAGCGGCACGATCACGTCGGTCGCGACGATGCTGTTCGCTTCGCCACTTGGCTTTCTCGTTCACGGGACCAGCGCACAGCTTCCGCCGGGCACCGTGGTGCGCGCCTATCTCGCCGAGGACATGCGGTTCGCGGTCCAGCCGCAGCCCCAGGTTGCGGCGATGCAGGCCTATCCCGACAGGCCGTTGCCCGTGAGTTTCGACGCAGCGACGGCACAGCGGTAGGTAATCCCCTCGATTTCGCGATGACGGACGGACTGCCGGCGGATCGATCTGGTCCGCCGGCAGTGCGGGCGTCGGGGGGCGGCGGTCGGGTGGCAGGCATCGTCTTTGCCCACGCCGCAGCCAGTATCGCGGGGCGCCGGCGAGAACTCAATTCTGTGCTCGATCGAACAGTGTCGACGCATGGTCGTTCCGTTCCAATGGTGTCGAAGTATAGTTTTCCAGGAAAACTGTGACGGACAAGCAAACGCCCGGACCGTTGCCGATCCGGGCGCCTGCGTGACGATCGCTCGTCAGCCCCCATTTTTGTGCTTTCGCTCAGCACCTTTGGTGCGGCGTAAAAGCAGTCCCCGAACCACGGCCGTTGCCTGTGTCTCAGCGAGGTTTTTGCTAGTTATGTGAGCGGGCTTTGTCACGGTATTTGCGCGTGCGCCGGCACGATTGGATAAGCCCTGTGGCGATTACGCAACATACCAATCTAGCCATCGGCCGAGATCATGCCCATGACGCAGCGATCCCCGCTCCCTCCACGACCGCGCGCTACCCCGCCCGCCGTCTCGCACGTGTTGCCTCGCGCGGGGACGCGTCCTAGAGCCGGGGCATAGTCTCCCTAACGATCGAACCCGGCCGCCCATGATCCTGTCCCGCTACGAACGGATGATAGCCCGTCGCTATCTGCTGCCGGGAAAGGGCGAGGCGTTCATCTTCCTCGTCGCCTCGATCAGCCTGGTCGCGGTGATGCTTGGCGTCGCCGCGCTCGTCATCGTGATGAGCGTGATGAACGGTTTCCGCGCGGAACTGTTCGACAAGATCGTCGGGCTCAACGGCCATGCGGTGGTGCAGGGTGTCGGCGGCAAGCTGCCCGACTGGCGCGAGATCGTCGCGCAGGCGCGCGCGACACCCGGCGTGACCAGCGCGGTGCCGCTGATCGAACAGCCGCTCGCCGCCACCTATAACGGGCGCGCCGAGGCGGTGCTGGTGCGCGGGATGCGCGTCGACGACATCCGCCGCAATTCGACGATCCAGAACAAGGTCATCATGGGCTCGCTCCAGTCGATCACGCAAGGCAGCGGCCGGATCGCGATCGGCTCGCGGCTCGCCGAATCGCTCGGGGCGCAGGTCGGCTCCGACATCTCGCTCTTCAGTCCTCAAGGGCAGACGACGCCGTTCGGCACCGTCCCGCGGATCGTCAGCTACACCGTCGGCGCGATCTTCGAGATCGGCGTCTATGATTACGACAAGGCCTATATCATCATGCCGATCGAGGACGCCCAGACGCTCCTCCTGATGGGCGACGCGGCGGGCATGGTCGAGCTGAAGACCGAGAATGCGGACAAGGTCGCCGAGATACTCAAGCCTCTTGCCGGCAAGATCGGCGGCAACGCGGTGATCGCCGACTGGCGGACGATGAACGCACAGCTGTTCGAGGCGCTCGCGGTCGAGCGCGTCGCGATGTTCACCGTGCTGTCGATCATCATCCTCGTCGCGGTGTTCAACATCCTGTCGTCGCTGATCATGCTCGTCCGCGCCAAGACCCGCGACATCGCGATCCTGCGCACCATGGGCGCGACGCGCGGCTCGATGATGCGGATCTTCATCGTCGTCGGCACCACCATCGGTGCGCTCGGCACGGTCGCGGGCCTCGTGCTCGGCTTCATCTTCCTGTTCTACCGGCAGGGTGTGGTGAACTTCGTCCAGCTCGTCACCGGCCAGAACCTGTGGGACCCCTCGATCCGCTATCTGACCGAACTCCCGTCGAAGACCGACCCCGTCGAGATCGTCGTGATCGCGCTGATGGCGCTGATCTTCAGCTTCCTCGCGACGCTCTATCCGGCCTGGAAAGCGGCGAGTACCGACCCCGTGCAGGTGCTGCGTTATGAATGAAGGCCTCAAAATCGACCGCCAGATCGAGAAGTTCGACGATTACGTCCTCCAGACCAGCGGACTGACCAAGAGCTTCACGCAGGGCGGCGCGACCATCGACGTGCTCCGCGGCGTCGACCTCGCGATCGCGCCCGGCGAGATCGTCGCGCTGCTCGGGCCGTCTGGCTCGGGCAAGTCGACGCTGTTGCAAGCCGTCGGGTTGCTCGAGGGCGGCTTCCAGGGATCGATCAGGATCGCCGGCACCGAGGCGGCCAAGCTCAATGCGCATGAGCGCACCGTGGTGCGCCGCGACAGCCTGGGCTTCGTCTACCAGTTCCATCACCTGCTGCCCGACTTCAACGCGACCGAGAACGTCGTCCTCCCGCAGCTCGTCCACGGCGCCACGCGCGCCGAGGCGGACCGCCGGGCGGCGGAATTGCTGACCCAGCTCGGTTTAGGCCACCGCCTGACGCATCGGCCCAGCCAGCTCTCCGGCGGCGAGCAGCAGCGCGTCGCGGTCGCCCGCGCGCTCGCCAACAAGCCTGCGCTCGTGCTGGCGGACGAGCCGACCGGCAACCTCGACGAACACACCGCCGACATCGTCTTCGCCGAGTTCATCCGGCTGGTCCGCGAACAGGGCACCGCAGCGGTCGTCGCGACGCATAACGAGCGGCTCGCGGCCCGGATGGACCGCGTGCTGCGGCTGCACGAGGGGCGGCTGGCGTGACCTGGGGCGAGACGCCGACGCTCGTCGGGCGCCACGTCACGCTCCGCCCGCTGGTCGCCGACGACATGGACGCGCTGGTCGCCGCGGCGTCGGCGGACAAGCTCTGGGACACATTCTACGCCAACGTCGCGATGATGAAGGCGCCCGACCGCTGGCTCGCCGCGGCGTTGCGCGAGCAGGACTTCGGGCGTGCTCGTCTGTTCGCAGTGGTGGCCGGCGGGATCGTTGTTGGAACGACTCGCTTCATGCGCATGAACGCGGCGAACAAGCGGCTCGAAATCGGCGGCACCTTCTACGCCAAGTCCGTGCAACGCACCGGCGTCAACACCGAAGCCAAACTCATGCTGCTGACTCACGCGTTCGACGCCCTCGGCTGCGAATGCGTCCAGATTCGCACCGATTCGCTCAACAAGAAATCGCAAGCCGCGATCGAACGCCTCGGCGCAAAGCGCGACGGCCTGCTTCGCGGACATCAGGTGATGGCCGACGGCCGCTTGCGCGACACGGTCGTCTACAGCATCCTTCGCCACGAATGGCCGGGCGTGCGTCAGAACCTGACGTATCTGCTCGCCCGCAACGAGGACCGCCCATGACCGCGATCACCGACTTCACCGTGAAGACCGCCGACGGCAGCGCGGCGTCGCTCGACCCCTATCGCGGCAAGGTGCTGTTGATCGTCAACACTGCGTCCAAATGCGGCTTCACCCCGCAGTACGAGGGGTTGGAGGCGCTGCACCGGGACTATGCCGATCGAGGGTTCGAGGTGCTGGCGTTTCCCTGCAACCAGTTCGGCGCGCAGGAGCCTGGGGATGCCGCGGAAATCGCGAATTTCTGCACGCTGACGTACGACGTGACGTTCCCGGTCTTCGCGAAGATCGACGTCAACGGGGCAGGGGCGGACCCGCTGTTCGAGCGCCTGAAGTCGGACGCACCGGGCGTGCTGGGGTCGAAGGCGATCAAGTGGAACTTCACCAAGTTCCTGGTCGGGCGCGATGGGGCTGTTGTGGATCGCTACGCGCCGACGACCAAGCCCGAGGACATCCGCAAGGATATCGAGAAGCTGCTGTAACCCTGACGCCGTATTAGTCGCTGCCCCCTTCCAAAATATACCACCCCGGCGAAGGCCGGGCCCAATTGGAAAGGTCGCAATAACGTATCGCGGACTTCAGTTATCAACGTCCCCCAATTGGGCCCCGGCCTCCGCCGGGGTGGTGCAGCTTTGGGGACGGCGGGGAAATTCAAAAAGTAAGCTTGTTCCCCCGCGAAGGCGGGGGCCCAGACTGGACTCCCGCCTTCGCGGGAGAACACACTAGCAGGTCACACCGAAAACGCCGCCGCGCCCTTCTTGTGCGCCAGCGCCGAAGCAACCGAAGCCACCCCGCCAAACAAAAAGCTGATCCCCAACACATACCCCGGCAACGTCATTGCCGACCAAGGCAGCGTCGCCAGCACGATCACCGCCAGCACGATGTTCACCACCCCCAGCGCGATCATCAGCCCCTTGCCGCGCCGAAACCGCGACCCGAGCCCGATCTCCAACACCCCACGAACCCCAAGCCAAACCGCAATCAGCAACGTCAGCGAGATCGCGCCCGTCGCCGGCTCGAACGCCATGATCAGGCCGATCACCAGCGACACCAGCCCGAACCCGATCGCATAGCCGCGCCCCTCATGTCCCTTGCCGGCAAACCCCGACACGATCGACACGATCCCGGCCGCAATGAGAAACGCCCCGATCACCAGCGTCGCGGCATAGGTCGCGGAAAACGGCGACGCGAACGCCATGATTCCGAGCACGGCCGACAGCACGCCATAGGCCAGGATCCAACCCCAGCCGGCCCCCGCGCGAGGCGTTCCCGCAGCGGTGGTTTCGGTATCGGCAAAGTGTCCGCGTGGATCGGTCATAAAAGATGCTCCCAGAAGTCTCCGCCGCAACGGCTCGTCGTGTCCACGGTTCCGATCGGACTCAACGGCGCTGGTCGAATCACGCCGCAGCGCCTACCTCTGGTCGATGCATTCCGGTTACGTCCCCCTTCGCGTTTTCTCCTGCTACACCATGCTCGACGGCGCCATCGATCCCAAGGCGATCGCCAAGCAGGCGCGCGCGCTGGGCTTCCCCGCCGCCGCGCTGACCGATCGCAACGGGCTGTACGCCGCGATGGCCTATTCGGACGCCGCCAAGAAGGATGGCGTCCAGCCGATCATCGGCGTCATGCTCGGCGTCGGCCGCCCCGACATGCCCGATGGCATCGCGACGCAGTTCGACTGGCTCGCGCTCTACGCGCAGAACATGACGGGTTACGACAACCTCTGCGCGCTCGTCTCGATGGCGCATCTCGACCGCCCGATCGAGATGCCCGCGCATGTCGACTTCGCCGCGCTCGAACGTCACACCGACGGCCTGATCGCCCTGACCGCAGGCGGCGAGGGCGGCCTCGCCCGGCTGTTCGCGGAAGGCCAGCCCGACCGCGCCCGCGCGTATCTCGATCGCCTGCAAGGCCTGTTCGGCGACCGCCTCTACATAGAACTCGCCCGCCGCGGCGACGCGACCGAGATGGCGGCCGAGAACGACCTCATCGACATCGCCTATGAGCGCAATCTGCCGCTGGTCGCGACCAACCCGTGCTGCTTCACCGAGAGCGCGTTCGGCGACGCGCACGACGCCATGCTCTGCATCGCGCACTCGACCTATGTCGAGACCGAGGACCGCATCCGCAGCTGCCCCGAGGCCTGGATGAAGCCCGCGCCGATGATGCACGAGATGTTCGCCGACCTGCCCGAGGCGATCGCCAACACGCTCGTCGTCGCACAGCGCTGCGCGGTCATGGCGCCCTACCGCAAGCCGATCCTCCCCAGCCTCGCCGGCGATATCGAGGGCGAGGCGAAGCTGCTCCGCGACGACGCCGAAGCTGGCCTCGAGAAGCGTCTCGCCCGCATCACCGAACTCCACGGCGAAGGCGAGGACGGCTGGCGCGACGTCTACCGCAAGCGGCTCGCGTTCGAGGTCGACGTGATCGTCCAGATGGGCTTCCCCGGCTATTTCCTGATCGTCGCCGACTTCATCAAATGGGCGAAGGACCATGACATTCCGGTCGGCCCGGGCCGTGGCTCGGGCGCCGGCTCGGTGGTCGCCTGGTCGCTGACGATCACCGATCTCGACCCGATCAAGCTGGGCCTGCTGTTCGAGCGCTTCCTCAACCCGGAACGCGTGTCGATGCCCGATTTCGACATCGATTTCTGCGAAACCCGCCGCGGCGAGGTGATCCGCTACGTCCAGGAGAAATACGGCCGCGATCAGGTCGCGCAGATCATCACCTTCGGGAAGCTGAAGGCGCGCGCGGTGCTCAAGGACACCGGCCGCGTGCTCCAGATGAGCTACGGCCAGATCGACCGCCTCGCGAAACTCGTCCCCAACCACCCGACCGACCCCTGGACGCTGGAGCGCGCGCTGAACGGCGTCGGCGAACTGGCGAAGGAATACGCCAACGACAATGGCGTGCGGAAGCTGCTCGATCTGGCGATGAAGCTGGAGGGCCTGCCGCGCCACTCGTCGACGCACGCCGCCGGCGTGGTGATCGGCGACCGGCCCCTGGCCCAGCTCGTGCCCCTGTACCGCGATCCGCGCTCCGACATGCCCGTCACGCAGTTCGACATGAAATATGTCGAGGGCGCGGGGCTCGTGAAGTTCGACTTTCTCGGGCTCAAGACTTTGTCGGTGCTCCAGAAGGCGGTGCAGCTGCTCGCCAAGCGCGGCATCGTCGTCGATCTCGACGCGCTCGAATGGGACGATGCCGGCGTCTACGCGCTCCTGCAAAAGGGCGACACGGTCGGCGTGTTCCAGCTCGAATCGGAGGGCATGCGCCGCACGCTGTCCGCGGTGCGCCCGTCCAATTTCGGCGACATCATCGCACTCGTGTCGCTGTATCGACCGGGCCCGATGGACAACATCCCGTCGTTCGGCCGCCGCAAGAACGGCACCGAGGCGATCGACTACCCACACCCGTTGCTCGAACCGATCTTGTCCGAGACCTACGGCATCTTCGTCTACCAGGAGCAGGTCATGCAGGCCGCGCAGGTCCTCGCCGGCTTCTCGCTCGGTGGCGCCGATCTGCTGCGCCGCGCGATGGGCAAGAAGGTGAAGGCCGAGATGGACGCGCAGCGCGCGGGCTTCGTCGAGGGCTGTCTGAGCGTCAACGGCATCAAGAAGGCCGAGGCGAACGCGCTGTTCGACTTGATCGACAAGTTCGCCGGCTATGGTTTCAACAAGAGCCACGCCGCGGCCTATGCGCTGCTCGCCTACCAGACCGCTTGGCTGAAGGCGCATTACCCGCACGAATTCTTCGCCGCCTCGATGTGCTACGACCTGCACCAGACCGACAAGCTGGCGATCTTCACCGACGACATGCGCCGCTTGGGGATCACCGCGCTACCGCCCTGCATCAACGCAAGCCAGGCCGAGTTCGACGTCGAGGTACTGCCCGACACCCCGGAAGTAGAATGTTCACCCGCGAAGGCGGGTGCCCAGTCTGGGTCCCCGCCTTCGCGGGGAAACAATCTCGCCGTCCGCTACGCCCTCGGCGCGCTCAAGTCAGTAGGCGAAGGCGCGATGGAAAAGCTCATCGTCGAGCGCGTCCAGAACGGCCCGTTCGCCGGCCTCGACGATCTCGCCAAGCGCGTCGACCCGCGCCTGCTCAACAAGCGCCAGCTCGAAACGCTCGCCGCCGCCGGCGCCTTCGACTCGTTCGAGCCCAACCGCGCCGGCATCCACGCCACCGCCGAGACGATCCTAGCGATCGCCGCGCGCACGCACGAACAGAAGACCAGCGGGCAGGGCGGCCTGTTCGGCGACGCAGAGCCCGCCGGCGACGCGATCAAGCTCCCCCCCTCGGTGCGCTGGACGCTCAGCCAGCGCATGGATCAGGAGAAGGAGGCGTTCGGCTTCTATTTCTCCGCGCACCCGGTCGATCGCCACCGCCACATCGCCAACAGCCACGGCGCCCGCGCCTACACCGCGCTGTCGGAACTCAACATCCCCGACGACGGCAGCCGCGCCGGCGCGACGATGGCGGTGCTGGTCGAGGACGCGCGCTACCGAACCTCGGCACGCGGCAAGCGCTTCATGATGGCGCAATGCTCCGACGCCAGCGGCCAGTTCATGGCGACCTGCTTCGACGAACAGGTCTCGCGCGATCTCGAAGAGGCGGCGAAGGCCGGCGGCTGCGGCCTGATCACCGTCGAACTCGACCGCAAGCCCGGCGAGGACACGCCGCGCGTCAGCATCAAGCGTATCCAGCCGTTCGAAGGCCTCGCCAACCTCGCCCGCTTCCAGGTGGTCGTGACGATCTCCGACATGGCCGCGTTCGCCGGTCTGGCCTCGCTGCTCGCTGAGCATCGCGGCGCCCGCGGCGAGGTGCGAGTCCGTGCGCAACTCCCAGACGGCGAGGTCTGCATCCTGCTCGGCCGCGACTTCCTGCTCGACGGAGAGCTTGTCGAGCACATCGAGTCGTTGCACGGTGTCGCCAAGGTGGAGATGAAGACCTCGGAAACGAGGCTCGCTCTGGTCGGATAACAGCTTGGGAGAGCGCAAATGTTGGGTGGAATGCAGGATTTCGAGCTTCGTGTTCCCCGCCTGATAGATCACGCGGCACGCGAACACGGCGCGCGGGAACTCGTCAGCTACTGGGCCGACGGTCGCGAGACGCGGACGAACTGGTCCGGCATTGCGCGCGACGCCCGCAAACTCGCCCAGGCGCTCGAAAAGCTCGGCGTCGCGCCCGGCGACCGGGTCGCGACGCTGGCGATGAACCACGCGCACCACCTCGTCGCCTGGTACGGCACGATCGGCATGGGCGGCGTGATCCACACGATCAACCCGCGCCTGTTCGACGAACAGCTCGTCTACATCGCCAACCACGCCGAAGACCGCGTGATGCTATACGACAAGGCGTTCTCGGCCATAGTCGATCGCCTCCGCGGCCAGTGGACCTGCATCCGCCACTACATCTGCTTCGACGATCTGGGACCCGACGGTTTCCAGGCGCTACTCGACGCGGAGGACGGCGACTACGCGTGGGTCGAAGGTCCCGAGCGCGACCCGTGCATGCTCTGCTACACCAGCGGCACCACCGGCAATCCGAAGGGCGTCCTCTACACGCACCGCTCGACGATGATCCACGCGATGGCCGAGGTCGCGCCGTGGGTGTTCGATCTGTCCCCCAACGCGGTCGTGCTGCCGGTCGTGCCGATGTTCCACGCCGCCGCCTGGGGCCTGCCGTTCGCCTGCGCGCTGTCGGGTGCGAAGGTCGTCTATTCCGCGGTCAACGATCCCGCCGTGCTGTGCCGCCTGATGAACGAGGAGAAGGTCACGCATTCCGCCGGCGTGCCGACCGTCTGGCTGGCGATGTTCGGTCACATGGACGCCTCCGGCGACGCGCCCCGCCACCTGAAGCAGGTGACGATCGGCGGCTCGGCGGCCCCCCGCGCGATGATCGAGCGGATCATGGGCATGGGCGCCACGGTGAAACATCTCTGGGGCATGACCGAAACCTCGCCGATCGGCACCGCCGGCTTCGCCCCGCCGCATTGGGACGACATGACACACGAGGACAAGCTGGACCTCGTCTGCAAGCAGGGCAGCGTTCCCTTCGGCATCGAACTCCGCATCATCGACGACGAGGGCGTGGTCCTCCCCCGTGACGGCTCGATCGCCGGCCGGTTGCAGGTGAGGGGCCCGTGGGTCGTCCAACGCTATTTCGGCGCCGACGAGGACGCGGTCGACGCGGAGAGCTGGTTCGACACCGGCGACGTCGCGATGCTCCACGCGGACGGCACGATGCAGATCACCGACCGCTCGAAGGACGTCATCAAGTCCGGCGGCGAATGGATCAGCTCGGTCGACCTGGAGAACGCCGCGGTCGGCTGCCCGGGGGTGGCAGAGGCAGCGGCAATCGGCGTGCATCATCCCAAATGGGACGAGCGCCCGCTGCTGCTGGTCGTCCGCAAGCCCGGCAGCGACGTCGGTGAAGCCGCAATCCGCGAGCACCTTTCGAAGCACGTCGCCAAATGGTGGCTCCCCGACGCGATCGTCTTCGTCGAAGACCTGCCCCACACCGCTACCGGCAAGCTCCTGAAGACCGCCCTGCGCGAACGCTTCAAGGACTTCGAACTAGCCGCCGCCTGAAAGGGATAGCCACGCGCTGTCCGCCTCACGTCCCCGCCCCTGAAAAGGGGCACGCGCCGCCCAACGTCCCCGCCCCTGAAAAGGGGCACGCGCCGCCCAACTTCCCCCCTCCCTGAAAGGGAGGGGCCGGGGGTGGGTCGGCTTCCGCATGCCGATCGCGGGTGGCGTAAGCGGGCCGACCCACCCCCAACCCCTCCCTTCCAGGGAGGGGAGAAAGCGACGGCGCGATGCCACCCAGCGGGGGCATCCCCCACCCACCAGAGAAACGTCTCGCGTCATCCACGCGCCATCCTCGCGCTATTTGTGCGTCATCTCTCCGCGTGATCCCCCCTCGTTACCCTACCCCGACTCACCCTACCCCGACTCACCCCACCCCGCCCGTCATCCCAGCGAAAGCTGGGATATCCCCATGACGCAGATCGTGACCCGAACCGGGAGATCCCAGCTTTCGCTGGGATGACACACAGGGGGAGGGCGAAAGTGAGGGCGAAGTTAAGGCAAGGTGGCGGGGCAAGACCGGGCCAAAGCGCGGCCGCACCAGCCGCACCAGCCGCAATACCAACGGCCCACGCCCCTTGTTCTCCCGCGAAGGCGGGAGCCCAGCCTGTATCCCCGCCTTCGCGGGGATACAAATCTCCTGCTTCGAAGGAGGTTCGCGCGCACGGCCTCACCCCCGAATCATTTCGCACTTGCACAATTCCCACGATCCGGCAGCTTGTGCGCATGACAGCCGCCCCTCCGATCATCCGAACCGGCGCGAACGAGGCCAACGCCGTCACGCTGCCCGCCCGGCCGGAAGCGCTCCGCCTAGACCCCGCCGAAACCGCGGTAGTCGTGATCGACATGCAGAACGCATACGCCTCCCCCGGCGGCTATGTCGACACGGCCGGCTTCGACATCGCCGGCGCGGCCGGCACCATCGAGCAGATCGCCAAGGTCTTAGACGCAGCGCGCGCAGCAAGAATGGCGGTGATCTTTCTCCAGAACGGCTGGGACCCCAACTATGTCGAGGCCGGCGGCCCCGGCTCGCCCAACTGGCACAAGTCCAACGCGCTCAAGACCATGCGCGCCCGCCCCGAACTCCACGGCCAGTTCCTCGCTCGCGGCGGCTGGGACTACGAGATCGTCGACGCGTTGAAACCGCAACCCGGCGATATCCGCGTCCACAAAACCCGTTATAGCGCGTTCTTCAATTCGCAGCTCGACAGTATCCTCCGCAGTCGCGGCATCCGCAACATCGTCTTCGTCGGCATCGCCACCAACGTCTGCGTCGAGAGCACGCTGCGCGACGGCTTCCACCTCGAATATTTCGGCGTGATGCTGGAGGACGCAACGCATCACCTCGGCCCCCCGGAGATGCAGGCGGCGACCGTCTACAATGTCGAGAAATTCTTCGGCTGGGTCAGCACGGTCGGCGATTTCTGCGGCTCGTTCGGGCAGTTGCCGAAGTGACCCTTCCTTGTTCCCTCGCGAACGCGGGGGCCCAGGAGCCACGAACGCTACCGCCCGCAACCCTGGACCCCCGCCTGCGCGGGGGAACGGATTGGTAAAAGGAACTCAGATGCCGTTCGAAGCCATCAACCCACCCCAGTTCCCCACCCCGATCGCCCCCTATTCGGCGGGCGCCAAGGCCGGCAACACGGTCTACGTCTCGGGCGTACTCGCGCTGGGCGAGGGCGGCACGGTCCTCCACCCCGGCGACGCCGCCGCGCAGACGCGGGCAGTCCTCGACACCATCAAGACCACGCTCGAAGCCGCCGGCGCGACGCTGGCCGATGTCGCCTTCAACCACATCTTCCTGAAGGACCTCGCCGACTACGCCGCCTTCAACAGCGTGTACGCCGAGTATTTCCCCGGTCCCAAGCCCGCGCGCTACTGCATCAAGACCGAACTCGTGAAGCCCGAGTGCCTCGTCGAGATCGCCAGCATCGCGCACCTGTCCTGATGGGGATCGCCGGCGGCATCCACTGGGAGGAGCACGGCCAGCCCAACGGCCCCGCGATCCTGTTGTCGAGCGGCCTCGGCGGTTCGGGCAGCTATTGGCAGCCGAACCTCGCAGCCCTCGGCGTCGGCCACCGCGTGATCACCTACGACCACCGCGGCACCGGCCGCTCCGACGCCCACGTCCCCGGCGACCTCACCGTCGAGGCGATGGCCGCCGACGTCGTTGCCTTGATGGACGCGATCGGCCTCGACCGCTGCACCTTCATAGGCCACGCACTCGGCGGCCATATCGGCCTCGCGCTCGCCCTGGCCGCACCCGAACGCCTCGACCGCCTCGTCGTCATCAACGGCTGGGCCAAGCTCGACCCGCACACCGGGCGCTGCTTCGACACCCGCCTCGCATTGCTGAAAGACAGCGGCCTCCGCGCGTATCTCCACGCGCAACCGCTGTTCCTCTACCCGCCGCAATGGATTTCCGACCACCACGACCGGCTCCAGGACGAGGAAGAGGACATGCTCGCGCATTTCCCCGGCGCCGAAATGATCCAGCGACGCGTCGCCGCGGTCCGCCGGTTCAACATCGCCGGCCGACTCGACGAGATCCGCGTCCCCACGCTGCTGGTCGCCTCCGACGACGACATGCTCGTGCCGCCGTCCGCCTCGGAAAAGCTTGCCGCGGGCATTCCCGGCGCGCAGCTTGCCCGGATGGCGGCGGGTGCACACGCCTGCAACGTCACGCGGGCGGAGCATTTCAACATGTGGCTGCTCGACTGGCTCGACGGCGAATAGGAGCGGCATATGCAGGTCGGCGTCTTCGTTCCCATCAACAACAATGGCTGGCTGATCAGCGAAAACGCGCCGCAGTACAAACCGAGCTTCGATCTCAACAAGGCGATCGCGCAGGCCGCCGAGAAGCACGGCCTCGATTTCCTGCTGTCGATGATCAAGCTGCGGGGGTTCGGCGGCAAGACCGAGTTCTGGGATTACGGGCTGGAGAGCTTCACGCTGATGGCCGGGCTCGCCGCCGTCACCGATAAGATCAAGATCTACGCGACCTGTGCCACGCTGCTCGTCCCGCCCGCCTATGCCGCGCGGATGTGCAACACGATCGATTCGATCAGCCACGGCCGGTTCGGGCTGAACCTCATCACCGGTTGGCAGCCGCCCGAATACACGCAGATGGGCATGTGGCCCGGCGACGAGCATTTCCGCAATCGCTACAAGATGCTCGACGAATACGCCCACATCCTCCGCGAGCTGTGGGAGGAGGGGACCTCCGATTTCAAGGGCGACTATTACGAGATGACCGACTGCCGCGTCTGGCCCAGGCCGACCGGCGACATGAAGATCATCTGCGCGGGATCGTCCGACGACGGCCTCGCCTTCTCCGCCAAATGGGCGGACTATGCGTTCTGTCTCGGCAAGGGCGTCAACACCCCCACCGCCTTCGCGTTCAACAACGAACGGCTCGCCACCGCCACCGCCAAGACCGGCCGCGACGTGCAGATCTTCGTCCTGATCATGATCATAGCCGCCGAAACCGACGAAGAGGCGATGGCGAAGTGGCAGCATTACAACGCCGGCGTCGATATCGACGCGATCGCCTGGCTGATCGACCAGGGCAGTAAGGACACGCACAACAAGGACACCAACGTCCGCCAGCTCGCCGCCCCCGAGGGCGCGGTGAACATCAACATGGGCACGTTGGTCGGCTCGTACGAAAGCGTGGCGCGCATGCTCGACGAAATGGCCGCGGTTCCCAACACGGGCGGCGTGTTGCTGACCTTCGACGATTTTCTCGAGGGGGTGGAGGCATTCGGTCAACGAATACAACCACTTATGAAGAGCCGCGCAGGCGTAGGCACAACCTGAAGCAACCGCGCGTTGGCCTAACCCTCCCTAACCTTCTTTTCGCATCGGAGAGGGAAGGGCCCCGCGGCATCTTCGCCGTAGGAAGGGTGAGGGCAAGAGGAAGGGCGCGCGCAGGGCCACCACCCCGGCGAAGGCCGGGGCCCAATTGGGAAACGAAGATAACGGAGAACGGCGCTCCGTTACGACCACCTTTCCAACTGGGCCCGGCCTCTGCCGGGGGGGGCGGTAAGGTCCCGTGAGCCAATAGTGTTCCCCCGCGAAGGCGGGGGCCCAGACTGGACTCCCGCCTTCGCGGGAGAACAAACTTCTTACGAAACGGCGATAGTCAAACCGCCCGAGGCGTTCGCTTGGCCTTCCGGATCCGCGGCTCGGCGATCATGTCCGCCGCTTTCTTGATCTCCTGCCGCAACTCGTCCCGCTTCTCATGGATCGACGCGATCACCGGTCCCATTGCCACCCCCAGATCGACCAGCACCGCCTCCGCCAGCTGCAGCGAACTCTCCAACGTCTCCGGCACCGCGTCCGTCACGCCCGCCCGGTACAATTCCGCGGCATGCGCCGTATCCCGCGCACGCGCCACGATCGGCAAGTCCGGCGCCAAGGCCCGCACCCGCCGCGCCAGTCGTACCGTCAGCACCGGATCGTCCATCGTCAGGATCAACGCCTTGGCGGTATGCAGCTTCAGCCGATCCACCAGTTCCGCCCGCGCCACGTCGCCGAACAGCACCGGATGCCCCTGCGCCCGCGCGGCTTCGACCGAATCGATATCCGCCTCGACCGCGACGTATTTCTGCCCGTGGACGGCCAGCATGTCCGCCACCATCCGGCCCACCCGGCCAAAGCCGATGACGACCGTCCCGGGCCCGTCGTCGTCGATCTCGACATCGCCCGCATCCGCGACCGAGCGACTCTCCAACTGCCGCGACACGGTGCGGCCGAGCTTCGCCAGCAGCGGCGTGATCGTCAGCCCGATCGCCGTGACCGTCTGCCAGAACGACGCGGTCGACGGCAGGATCAGCTGCGCCTGTGCGGCCGTCGCGAGCACGATCAACGTCGTCTCGGACGGGCTCCCCATCAGCAGTCCGGTCTCGGCGGCAACACCCCGGCGGGAATTGGCCACGCGGAGGAACAGGAACGTCACCACGGCCTTGGTCGCGACCACGCCCGTCACCGCGAGCAGCAGCGACGGCCAGTTCTGCGCGATCAGCCGCAGGTCGAGGCTCATGCCGACGGTGATCAGGAACACGCCGAGCGCGAGGCCCTTGAACGGCGCGGTGATGACCTCGACCTCGCTGTGATATTCGGTCTCCGCGATCAGCAGCCCCGCCAGCAACGCGCCGACGATCGGCGACAGTCCGGCGGCGGTGGTCGCGACGCTGGCGACGATGACGACCAGCAGAGACGCCGCGAGGAACAGCTCCGGGCTCTTGGTCCGCGCCGCCTGGCCGAACAATCGGGGCAGGACGAGCCGTCCGCCGATATACATCGCGACCACGGTCAGCCCGCCGCGCAGCGCGACGCCAGCGATGCCTTGCCAGCCGGCATCGCTCGCCGTCGGCGCCAAGGCGCCCAGTACGAAGATGATCGGCACGAGCGCCAGATCCTCGAACAGCAACATCGCGAACGCACCCCGACCGACCGCACCGGTGGTACCGACGAGCGGCAGGACCAGTGCGGTGGACGATAAGGCGAGTGCAAAGCCAAGCCCGATCGCGCCGGCCCATTCCTGGCCGATGAAGTGCAACGCCACGCCGATGATCAGCGCCGAGCCGATCAGTTCGGCGGCGCCGGTGCCGAACACGAGCCGCTTCATCGACCACAAGCGCTTGAACGAGAGTTCGAGGCCGATCGAGAACAGCAGCAGGATTATGCCGAACTCGGCGAACGGCTCGATCGATTCCGGACTCGATATGGTCAGATAATACAGCCACGGTGCGGCACCGGTCAGGGCGCCCAGACCGGCGGGGCCGACCAGCAGTCCGACGAGGATGAAACCGATGACCGGGCTCACCCGGAACCGCGCGAACGCGGGAATGACCAGACCCGCCGCGCCGAGAATGACGAGCGCGTCGCTGAAACCGTGATTGTCGAGCCGTAATGCCATGCGTGCGACCTTAGGGGACGCATGACGGATTTGTCAGGAAGAAATACTGCGCGGTGGATCGACGGGCCGTTCTCGAGCCGCGCCGGGATGCTGACCGCGCAAATCCAAAGCAACCAGAAGGCCGTGCGCGACACGGTCGCTCATAAAAACCATCCAGTCACCCCGGACTAGTTCCGGGGTCCACGGCGCCGCAAACTCGATTTCGTCGATTCTGCGGCACGGTGGATGCCGGAACGAGACCGGCATGACGGAGGAAAGGGGCGGGGCCATGCTCTCGAAATAGAAGGCCGCCACCCCTCAGGCCAAGCTTACGCCCAGTTGGCCATCTCGGTTTCGAGGTTCGAGCGCACCTGCTCGAAGAACTGCTCGGTCGTCATCCAGGGCTGGTCGGGGCCGATCAGGATTGCGAGATCCTTGGTCATGTGGCCGTCTTCTACCGTCTTCACGCAGACGCGCTCGAGCGTCTCGGCGAACTTCGTGACGTCGGGCGTATCGTCGAACTTGCCGCGATACTTCAGGCCGCCGGTCCATGCGAAGATCGACGCGATCGGGTTCGTCGAGGTCGCCTTGCCCTGCTCGTGCATGCGGAAGTGACGCGTGACGGTGCCGTGTGCTGCCTCGGCCTCGACGGTCTTGCCGTCCGGGGTCAGCAGGATCGAGGTCATCAGGCCGAGCGAGCCGAAGCCCTGTGCGACCTGGTCCGACTGGACGTCGCCGTCATAGTTCTTGCAGGCCCAGACGAACTCGCCGTTCCACTTGAGCGCCGATGCGACCATGTCGTCGATCAGGCGATGCTCGTAGACGATGCCGGCTTCCTTGAACTTGTCCTTGAACTCGGCCTCGAACACCTCGGCGAACAGATCCTTGAAGCGGCCGTCATAGGCCTTGAGGATCGTGTTCTTGGTCGACAGATACACCGGCCATTTCAGGTTGAGGCCGTAATGCATCGATGCGCGCGCGAAATCGCGGATCGAGTCGTCGAGGTTGTACATCGCCATCGCGACGCCCGCTGACGGGAACTGGAACACTTCGCGGTCGATCGTCGCGCCGTCGTCGCCTTCGAACACCAGGCGCAGCTTGCCGGGGCCGGGGACGAGGAAGTCGGTCGCGCGATACTGGTCGCCGAATGCGTGACGGCCGACGACGATCGGATGCGTCCAGCCCGGGATCAGGCGGGGGACGTTCTTGATCACGATCGGCTCGCGGAAGATTGTCCCGCCGAGGATGTTGCGGATCGTGCCGTTCGGCGACTTCCACATCTTCTTCAGGCCGAATTCGGTCACGCGCTGCTCGTCGGGCGTGATCGTCGCGCACTTCACCGCGACGCCATGCTTCTGCGTGGCGAGCGCGCTGTCGATCGTGACCTGGTCGTCGGTCGCGTCGCGATGCTCGACGCCGAGATCGTAATAATCGAGCTCGATATCCAGATACGGCTTGATCAGGCGCTCGCGGATCCATTCCCAGATGATCCGCGTCATCTCGTCGCCGTCGATCTCCACGATCGGATTCTTAACCTTGATCTTCGCCATATCCGGGTCCTTCGGGGGAGGGGTTTGGGGAGCGTCTAGGGGAGCGCGGCGCGACGATCAACCACCCGGCAGCGGCCCGGCCAGCATTGCGCAACCGTTGGCGCTGTAAGGAAAAGCCGGTTCATCGTTGTATCGCGCGTCAGGCACGGATAGACCCGCGGGTTATGGCATCGCTCGACAAGCCGCCCGTCACGACCTCCACGGTCAAATGGCGATTTCCCGCAGTCCATCCGGAAGGCCACAAATACGTCGCGATCGCGACCGGCATCACGCTGCTGCTGACGATCGTCAGCCACGTGCTGTTCTGGCCGATGGTCGGCGTCGTGATCTGGGTCGCGACGTTCTTCCGCGATCCGATCCGCACAACTCCTCAGGGAGAAGGACTGATCGTCGCCCCCGCCGACGGGCTGATCACGATGATCCAGCGCGTCCCCATCCCGCGTGAGCTCGCCGGCGAGAACGGCCTCGGCGACGCGCCGCTGGTGCGCGTGTCGATCTTCATGTCGGTGTTCGACGTGCACATTAATCGCACGCCGATCGCCGGGACTATCCGCCAAGTCGTTTATATTTCGGGCAAGTTCCTCAACGCCGATCTCGACAAGGCCAGCGACGAGAACGAGCGCCAGCATTTTGTCGTTGAAGATCGCCACGGCATGCGGATCGGCTTCACGCAGATCGCGGGTTTGGTCGCACGGCGCATCCTGGGCTTCGTCAAGGCCGGCGACATGGTCGCGGCCGGCCAGCGCATCGGGCTGATCCGGTTCGGCAGCCGCGTCGACGTGTACCTGCCCGATCATGTCGTACCGCAGGTCTGCCTCGGCCAGCGCAGCATTGCAGGCGAGACCGTGCTCGGTCGCGTCGGTGGTGTTCCGGTCGGTGGTGTCGCGCAATGATCGGTCGCGACGAGATCGATGACGGTTCGACGGACACGCGTGGTCGCGGAAAGTTCGGCCGCACCCGCCGGGCGCCGCGCGGACTTCCGTTACGCGCCGTCGCGCCCAATGCCGTAACCGCACTGGCGCTGTGTTCCGGCCTGAGCGGCGTACGCTTCGCGATCGGCGGCGAGTGGCAAAGCGCCGTCGCGATGATCATGGTTGCCGGCGTGCTCGACGGTCTCGACGGCCGGATCGCCCGGATGCTCCACGGCGAGAGCCGGTTCGGTGCCGAACTCGATTCGTTGTCCGACGCGATCTCGTTCGGCGTCGCGCCCGCGTTGATCGTCTATCTCTGGTCGCTGGCCGCGCTGCCCCGCGTCGGCTGGATCTGTTCGTTGATCTTCGCGGTGTTCTGTGCGCTCCGTCTCGCGCGCTTCAATGCCAAGATCGACGAGAGCCACCAGCCGCACAAATCGGCCGGCTTCCTGACCGGCGTTCCGGCCCCAGCGGGTGCTGGCCTGGCACTGATGCCGATGTTCTTCTGGTTCTGGACCGACGAACCGAAATTCGCGTCGCCCTATTTCGTCGCACCGTGGGTCGCGTTCGTCGCGCTCCTGATGGTGTCCAGCATCGCCACCTATTCGTGGAGCTCGGTCAAGCTCCGCAGCAACATTCGGTTCGAGGCCATCGCGCTCGTCGTGTTGCTCGGCGCCGCGATCGTAAGCGCACCGTGGCATACGCTCAGCATCATCTGCGTGCTGTACCTGCTCTCGATGCCGTTCAGCATCGCGAGCTACGCCAAGATCAGGCGGCAGCGTTCCAACGGCGGGCGGGTGCCGGAGCCGTCACTGACGCCCAGCGCCTGACCGCGATCCGGCGCTCCGCAACCGCCAGCGTGTGGAGTGGCTGGAACGCAGGTTCGACATTCCCCATCGCAAGGCGGACGATACGACTCCATTGCGGCGCGATCGACGAGACGATCATAATGCCCGCGACGGCGAATGCACCAGCAAAAACCATGAAGCTCAGAACCAACATCACGTCCGCCTTCCTATGACTTGCGAACAAATTCTTAATGTCCGCAAACACTTGGTCAGAAACATCGTTCCGTTCGTCGCATTTCGAAACCGGCCATACCGGTTCCCATCAGCGCCGAGTCGAACATCTGTTCCCCTCTGAGCCCTTTATGTTCTCATTGCGTTCCATGAGTCAAGCGGGCCTTATGCAATTGCTTTCCAGGCAAGGCCACGCTAAGGGCCGCGCCTCTAACCCCGCATGGGAGGCATCATAGCCCGGTGCGTCACGGTCATTCGGCCACGACGTCATCCGCTTCCCAGAGGCACAACCGGAAGGATATATCCCTATGGCGGCTCCAGTCGTCTCCATGCAGCAGCTCATCGAAACGGGCGCGCATTTCGGCCACCAGACTCATCGGTGGAACCCCAAGATGAAGCCTTACATCTTCGGTGATCGTAACGGCGTCCACATCCTCGACCTTTCGCAGACCGTGCCGCTGTTCGCGCGCGCGCTCGAATTCGTCTCGTCGGCTGTCGCCGGTGGCGGCAAGGTCCTGTTCGTGGGCACCAAGCGCCAGGCGCAGGAGCCCGTCGCAGACGCCGCGCGTCGTTCGGGCCAGCACTTCGTCAACCATCGCTGGCTGGGCGGCATGCTCACCAACTGGAAGACCATCTCGGGTTCGATCAAGCGTCTCAAGACGCTCGAGGAAATGCTGTCGGGCGACACCGTCGGCCTGACCAAGAAGGAAGTCCTCCAGCTTACCCGCGAAAAGGATAAGCTCGAGCTGTCGCTCGGCGGCATTCGCGACATGGGCGGCATTCCCGACGTGATGTTCGTGATCGACGCGAACAAGGAAGAGCTGGCGATCAAGGAAGCCAACACGCTGGGTATTCCCGTCGTCGCGATCCTCGATTCGAACGTGTCGCCGGACGGCATCGCCTTCCCGGTTCCCGCGAACGACGACGCAGCCCGCGCCATCCGCCTGTACTGCGAGGCGATCGCGATCGCAGCGACGCGCGGCGGCCAGGAGCAGCAGCGCCGCACCGGTGCCGACGTCGGCGCGATGATCGAGCCGCCGAAGGAAGAGGCCATCGCAGAGCCGACCGTCGAAGCTACGGCGGACACGGCGCAGGTCGCGGCGAATGCCGATACCGCTGCAGAATTCGCAGCCGAGGGTGAGCGCCAGATCGACGCATAAGCGTCGTCGCCGAACCGTCATGCGGGCGGGGTAGGGCGAAAGCTCTGCCTCGCCCGCAACCATATTCAGACCTAAAGAGGATTAAAGACATGGCCGATATCACGGCAGCAATGGTCAAGGATCTGCGCGAAAAGAGCGGCGCGGGCATGATGGATTGCAAGAAGGCGCTGAGCGAGAACGCCGGCGACATGGAGCAGGCGATGGATTGGCTGCGTACCAAGGGGCTCGCAGCCGCCGCCAAGAAGTCCAGCCGTACCGCGGCCGAGGGCCTGGTCGGCGTCGCCGTGTCGGGCACCAAGGGTGCAGCGGTCGAAGTGAACTCGGAGACCGATTTCGTCGCGAAGAACGACCAGTTCCAGTCGTTCGTCCGTGACGTCACGCAGATCGCGCTCGCAACCGGCGGCGACATCGAGTCGCTCAAGTCGCAGGCGATGCCATCGGGCAAGACCGTCGAGGAAGTCCTGACGAACAACGTCGCGACGATCGGCGAGAACCAGTCGCTGCGCCGCTCGCGCACGCTGGAAGTCAGCAAGGGTGCGGTCGTGCCCTACATCCACAACCAGGCGGCACCCGGCCTCGGCAAGATCGGCGTTCTCGTCGCGCTCGAGTCGGAGGCTTCGGACGAGGTTCTCCAGGCGCTCGGCAAGCAGCTCGCGATGCACATCGCAGCGGCGTTCCCGAAGGCGTTGAACGAAGCCGACCTCGACGAGTCCGAGATCGAGCGCGAGCGCGCGATCGCGACCGAGAAGGCCGCCGAATCGGGCAAGCCTGCCGACATCATCGCCAAGATGGTCGAGGGCGGCATCGCCAAGTACCGCAAGGAGCATGCTCTGGTCAGCCAGCTGTTCGTGATGGACGGCAAGACCAAGATCTCCGACGTCGTCGCCAAGGCCGGCAAGGATGCGGGCGCCGAGATCAAGCTGGTGGACTATGTCCGCTTCCAGCTCGGCGAAGGCATCGAGAAGGAGCAGTCCGACTTCGCAGCCGAGGTTGCTGCTGCGAGCGGCGTTCCGCAGGCGTAAGCCGACTTTGCCCTCGCCCCTCGGGGAGAGGGCATTGGAGATCGAGCGCTCGCCAAATATCCTCCGTCATGCCGGGCTTGTTCCGGCATCCACGGTCCCGCAAACCGCCGGTCGGTGATTACGCGGAACGGTGGGCCCCGGAACAAGTCCGGGGTGACGGAGTGGGTTTGGCGGGCGTTCCGCGGGTCTGATCTCAGTTCCTCCCTCGCTCCACCGGGGAGAGGGAAGGGGCCCGCGGCCACTTGGCCGTGGGAAGCGTGAGGGGAGTGGTTAGGTCTCGAACCTCACCGCCCCTCATCCGGCCCTACCGGGCCACCTTCTCCCCGAGGGGGAGAAGGATCGCGGGGCAGCCTTGGTGCTGCTCCGTCATCCCCGCGCGGGCGGGTATCCATACACTCCGGCGCCGGTGACCCATCAAGGAATCAGCCGGTATGGGTTGCCGCCTCCGCGGGAATGGCGATAGTTCTCCGTTCCGCTCCTTTGCGAACGACGATTTTCCGTCCTATCTCCATCCAGTTTCGATGAACGCGTCGCGCGGCGCTTCACATCGCGGGCCTCGCCGCCTAAGGTCCGCGCCGCCCCGCCAATCACAATTCGAGATTTATGACGCCTCCGCGCTACAACCGTATCCTGCTGAAACTGTCGGGCGAAGTCCTGATGGGACCGTCCGGCTTGTCGATTGATCCGACCGTCACCGCGCGTGTCGCGCAGGAGATCGCCGACATCAAAGCCAAGGGCTATGAGATCTGCATCGTCGTCGGTGGCGGCAACATCTTCCGCGGCATGGCGGGCGCGGCACGCGGTATGGACCGCGCGACCGGCGATTACATGGGCATGCTTGCGACCGTGATGAACGCGCTCGCCGTGCAGAACGCGCTCGAGCAGATCGGCGTCGATACGCGCGTCCAGTCGGCGATCCCGATGGCGTCGGTCTGCGAACCGTTCATCCGCCGTCGCGCCGAGCGTCACCTGGAGAAGGGCCGCGTCGTGATCTTCGCCGCCGGCGTCGGCAGCCCCTATTTCACCACTGATTCGGGCGCCGCGCTGCGTGCTGCCGAGATGAAGTGCGATGCGCTGTTCAAGGGAACTTCGGTCGACGGCGTATACAACGCCGACCCGAAGACGCACCCCGACGCGGTGCGCTATGCAACGGTGTCGTACAGCCGCGTGCTGTCCGACGACCTCAAGGTCATGGACGCGAGCGCGATCGCGCTGTGTCGCGACAACAATATCCCGATCGTCGTCTTCAACATCCGCGAACCCGGCAATCTCGCCGCGGTGTTGGCGGGTGATGGCGTGTCGACGATCGTCCAGAACGAGCAGGAGCTTTAAGATGGCCGCATACGACAAGACCGACCTGGAACGCCGCATGGCGGGTGCCGTCGAAGCGCTGAAGAGCGATCTCGCCGGCCTGCGCACGGGGCGCGCATCGACGGCGCTGCTCGATCCGGTGATGGTGACGGTGTACGGTTCGTCGATGCCGCTGAACCAGGTCGCGACGGTGTCGGCGCCCGAGCCGCGGATGCTGTCGGTGCAGGTCTGGGACAAGTCGAACGTCGGCCCGACCGACAAGGCGATCCGCTCAGCCGGCCTTGGCCTTAACCCGATCGTCGACGGCCAGACGCTGCGTTTGCCGATCCCCGACCTGACCGAGGAACGCCGCAAGGAACTCGCCAAGCTCGCCGGCCAGTACGCCGAGAAGGCGCGCATCGCGGTGCGTAACGTGCGTCGCGACGGGATGGATTCGCTCAAGATCGACGAGAAGAAGGGCGTGTTCAGCGAGGACGAGCGCAAGCGTCACGAGACCGAAGTGCAGAAGCTGACCGACGGCATCGTCGCCGAGCTCGACGCGACCGCGACCGCCAAGGAAAAGGAAATCCTGGGCAAGTGAGGGCGTTCGGCGCCGCTTCAACCGGGGCCTCGGCCGGGGCTTCGGCTGGGGCTCCTTCGACTGCGCCGCTGGCTGCCGTCCCGTCGGGCGGAGCCGTCCCGCGCCATGTCGCGATCATCATGGACGGCAATGGCCGCTGGGCGAAGAAGCGGTTCCTGCCGCGCTTCGCCGGGCACAAGGCTGGCGTCGAAGCCGTGCGGAAAGTGACGCGGGCGGCGCGGGCGATGGGGATCGAGGCGCTGACGCTCTACGCGTTCTCGTCGGAAAACTGGCGGCGTCCGGCCGAGGAGGTCAGCGACCTGATGGGGTTGCTCCGCCATTTCATCCGCAGCGACCTCGACGAACTCGCCCGCGAGAACGTCCGGCTGCGCGTGATCGGCGACTATCACAGCTTTTCGCCCGATCTGGTGGCGATGGTCGACGACGCGATCGCGCGGACCGCAAGCAATACAGGTCCGATTCTGGCGATCGCACTCAACTACGGCGCGCATGCCGAGCTGGTCGGCGCGGCACGCCGCCTAGCCGAACGCGCCCGTGACGGTACGCTCGATCCTGCCAGCATCGACGTCGGCACGATCGAGGCGGAGCTCGACACGCACGACCTGCCGCCGCTCGACCTGATGATCCGCACCTCCGGCGAGCAACGCCTGTCTAACTTTCTGTTGTGGCAGGCGGCCTATGCCGAATTGCTGTTCGTCGACACGCTCTGGCCCGATTTCGACGCCGCGGCGCTCGCCGATGCTGTCGCGGCGTTCGGTCAACGCCAGCGCCGCTACGGTGGTCTGTGATCCTTCTGTTCCCTCGCGAATGCGGGGGCCCAGGAGCCAGCAACGCCAGCGTGCGTAACCCTGGACCCCCGCCTCCGCGCGGGAACGGCTGCTTTTATAATGGGATGGCTTCGTGACGACCCTGCCAGACCCCGCGAAGGCGCCCGACCAGGCGCTCCGCACACCGTCCAATCTCAAGCTACGGATGATCGCCAGCGTCGGCATGATCGTCGTCGCCAGCATTGCGCTGACGCTCGGCGGGATCGCGTTCTGGTTGCTGGGCATCCTCGCGGCGCTGTTCATGATGGCGGAATGGTCGATGCTCCAGGGCGCCGACGCCAAGACCAAGCGGATGACTCAGTTCGCGCTGTCGGTGCCGCTCGCGCTGATGGCACCGGCGTCGCTGATCCTCGTCATCCATGATTTCTTCACGCTGGGGCTGCTCGCGGGCGCGGCGTTCTTCGTCGTCATCACGACGCGCAAACCCAAGCTCGCGCTCGGCATCGTCTATTGCGGCCTCCCCGTGCTCGCGCTGATGATCATCCGGCGGCAGGACGAGGGCATTCTCTATACCCTGTGGGCGCTGTCGCTGGTGTGGGCGTGCGATATCGGCGCGTTCTTCACCGGGCGGACGCTGGGCGGGCCCAAGCTCGCACCGGTGATCAGCCCGAACAAGACTTGGTCGGGGCTGATCGGCGGCGTCGTGCTGGCGAGCGCGGTCGCGGCGGTGCTGCACACGCAATACGGCCTGCCGATGCGGATGACGCTGGCGACGCCGGTGCTCGCCGTGCTCGCGCAGATGGGCGATCTTTACGAGAGTTGGTTGAAGAGAGTGGCGGGCGTGAAGGACAGTGGCAACATTCTGCCGGGGCATGGCGGCGTGATGGATCGCCTCGACGGACTGGTCCCGGTCGCGCCGGTCGCCGCGTTCCTCGTCCTGCTGCCGCATTTCTACGCATGAAGAGCGTCACGATTTTGGGGGCGACCGGCTCGGTCGGCACCTCGACGCTCGACCTGATCGAGCGTGAGCCCGACCGCTTCCGCGTCGTCGCGCTGACCGCGAATTGCGACGTGGCGAAGCTCGCCGCGGCCGCAATCCGGACCAACGCAGAGTTTGCCGTGGTGGCGGACGAGGGGTGCCTGCCCGAACTCCGTGAGGCGCTGGCCGGCACGGGCATCCGCGCGGGCGGTGGCTCTGAAGCTATCGCCGAGGCGGCGTCATCGGGAGCGGACTGGACGATGGGCGCGATCGTCGGCTGTGCAGGCCTGAAGCCGGTGATGGCGGCGATCGAGCAGGGCGGGACCGTCGTGATCGCCAACAAGGAGCCGCTGGTCTCCGCCGGCGACGTCATCCTCGCCGCGGCCAGGCGGACCGGTGCGACGCTGCTCCCCGCTGATTCCGAGCACAACGCGATCTTCCAGTGCTTCGACGCGAGCCGCCCCGAGGGTGTTCGCCGCATCATCCTGACGTGCAGCGGCGGGCCGTTCCGCGACTGGACGACCGAGCAGATGCGTGGCGTGACGCTCGAACAGGCGGTCAAGCATCCCAACTGGTCGATGGGCGCGAAGATCTCGATCGATTCGGCGACCTGCATGAACAAGGGCCTCGAACTGATCGAGGCTGCGCGGCTGTTCCCGATTCCGCACGACCGGATCGAGATCGTCATCCATCCGCAATCGGTGGTCCACAGCCTCGTCGATTATGTCGATGGGTCGGTATTGGCGCAGCTCGGCCCCCCCGACATGCGCACGCCAATCGCACATACGCTCGCCTGGCCGGACCGGATGGCGACGCCGATGGCACCGCTCGACCTGGTCGCGATCGGCCGACTCGAGTTCGAGGCGCCCGATCCGGTGCGCTTCCCGGCGCTGCGACTCGCGCGCGAGGCATTGGACGCGGGCGGCGCGCGGCCGGCGATTCTCAACGCCGCCAACGAGGTCGCGGTCGAGGCCTTCCTCAAGCGCCGCATTTGTTTCCTCGAAATTGCCGCAATCGTCGAACATACGTTATCCTGTTACGACCCGGCCGCGCCGGACAGCGTCGATGCCGTATTGGCGATCGACGCCGAGGCGCGGGTATTAGCGGGTGTACGTGTGAAGGATTGCGCGGTTTGATCGAAACACCCGGTATCCTGCTGACGATATTGTCGTTCGTCCTGGTGATCGGACCGCTCGTGTTCGTGCACGAGATGGGCCATTACCTCGCCGGACGCTATTTCGGGATCAAGGCGGATGCTTTCGCGGTCGGCTTCGGTCGCGAGATCGCAGGCTTTACCGACAAGCGCGGGACCCGCTGGAAGTTCGGCTGGCTCCCCCTCGGTGGCTATGTGAAGTTCGCCGGTGACATGAACCCGGCAAGCCAGCCCTCGGCCGAATGGCTGTCGCTGCCCGCCGAGGAACGCCAGCGCACCTTCCAGTCGAAGCCGGTCTGGCAGCGCGCGATCGTCGTCGCCGCCGGCCCGATCGTCAATTTCGTCGTCGCGATCCTGATCCTCGCCGGGTTCGCGTTCGCGTATGGCGACATCCGCATGCCACCGGTCGTCGGCGGCACAATGCCCGGCAGTCCGGCCGCGGCTGCTGGACTGCAGGTGGGCGACCGGATCACTGCCATCGGCGGACGGTCAGTCGAGACGTTCGACGATCTCGCCCGCTTCGCCCGCATCCGCGCCGGCGAGAGCACGCGCATCGACGCGGTGCGGGGCGGCCAGACGGTATCGCGCGATCTCGTGATCGGTACCGAATTGCAGCGCGACCGTTTCGGCAACGAATATAAGATCGGGCGCCTCGGCATCGCCGGCTCGAAGCCGGTGATCGTTCCCGTCAGCCTGATCGAGGCACCGGTCGTCGCGGTGAAGCGCACCGGCCAGATCGTGTCGATGATGGTCGAGACGCTGGGGCAGGTCATCACCGGGCGCCGTTCGGTCAAGGAACTCGGCGGACCGCTCAGCATCGCCAAGGTGTCGGGCGAGCAGATGTCGCTCGGGCTCGACGCCTATGTGTTCCTGATCGCCCTGGTCTCGATCAATCTGGGGTTCATCAACCTGCTGCCAGTGCCGATGCTGGATGGCGGTCACCTGTTCTTCTATGCGATCGAAGCGGTGCGCAGGCGCCCGGTCGAGCCGCAGGTGCAGGAATGGGCGTTCCGCGGCGGCCTCGCGGCGATCCTCGCGTTGATGCTGCTGGTGACCTTCAACGATCTCGGCAATTTCGGGCTGTGGAAGAATCTGGCCGGCTTGATCGGCTGACCACGATAGGGCAGGGCGGGCGCGCCTTGTATGTGCACGTTTTTAAGGTGGGTTTGGTGACAGCGATCAACGGTTACGATTTCGCGCGCAAGGGCGCCCTGCTGCTTGCAGGAACGATCCTGTCGGGCGTTCCCGCGCTGGCACAGACCGTGCCGGCTGGCTCCGCGACTCCGGGGGCGGCTCCTGCGCCAAGCCCTTCGTCGGGCCGGCAGACGCCGGCGACGGCTGCTCCGGTAGTGGGTGTAACGCCCGTCGCCGCGCCGGTATCCGTGCGAACGATAAAGACTTTGCGTGTCGAGGGATCGCAGCGCATCGAGGCCGAGACGGTGCTGTCCTACACCAAGCTGCGCGTCGGCATCCCGTACACCGCGGAGACGCTCGACCAGGCGCTGAAGGATTTGCAGGCGAGCGACCTGTTCGCGGACTATTCGATCGCCGGCGTCGAGGACGGCAACATCGTCCTCCGCGTGCGCGAGAACCCGATCATCAATCGCGTGATCATCGAGGGCAACAAGGCGCTCAAGACCGACAAGATCACCAAGGAGATCAAGCTCGCGCCGCGCCAGATCTTCACGCGCACCGCGGTCCGCCAGGACATCGGCCGGATCATCGAGCTGTATCGCCGCCAGGGCCGCTTCGGCGCCGTCATCGATCCGAAGATGGTCAATCTCGACCAGAACCGCGTCGATGTCGTTTTCGTCGTCAGCGAGGGGCCGAAATCGAAGGTCCGCCAGATCAACATCCTCGGCAACGAGGTGTTCTCGGACGACCAGATCCGCGGCCAGATGGCGACCAAGCAGGCCCGCCTGTTCCGCCTCCTTTCGTCGGCGACTAGCTACGATCAGGATCGCCTGTCCTACGATCAGCAGAAGCTGCGCCAGTTCTACCTGACGCAGGGCTATGCCGATTTCCGCGTGACCTCGGCCGTTGCCGAGCTGACGCCGGACAAGAAGGACTTCATCATCACGTACGTGGTGGAGGAGGGCAAGCGCTACAAGTTCGGCGACGTCACCGTCGACAGCCAGATCCGCGACTTCGACAACACCAAGCTCGCCGCCACGCTGCCGCTCAAGAAGGGGGACTGGTACAACGCCAAGCTGGTCGAGGATTCGGTCGATAACCTGAGCCAGACCGCAGGGCTCTTCGGGTACGCGTTCACCGAGGTGAATCCGGAGTTCGCCAAGGACGCCGAAACGCTGACGATGGGGATTAATTTCAACATCGCAGAAGCCAAGCGGACCTATGTCGAGCGGATCGAGATCAACGGGAACACGCAGACGCAGGACAAGGTCGTGCGGCGCGAGATCCGTCTCGCCGAGGGCGACGCGTTCAACAGCTTCCAGGTGAAGCGTTCGCAGGATCGCATCAACTCGCTGGGCTATTTCCAGGACAAGATGGAGATCAAGCAGCTGCCCGGGTCGGCGCCCGACCGCGTGATCCTGGAGACCAATCTCGAAGAGAAGTCGACCGGCGAGCTTCAGCTGTCGGCAGGCTATTCGAGCCTCGAGCGCTTCATCGTCCAGGCGAACATCACGCAGCGCAACTTCCGCGGCAAGGGCCAGGAACTGCGCGCCGGCGTGAACTATTCGAGCTATTCGAAGTCGATCGAATTGGGCTTCACCGAGCCTTACCTGTTCGACAAGAACATCGCGCTTGGTGGCGACATCTTCCGTCGCGACTACAACTCGTTCAACTATATCGGCAACGATCGCCAGACCAACTATTCGCAGGTTTCGACCGGGTTCCAGCTCCGTACCGGCGTGCCGCTGACCGAGTTCTGGTCGCTGTCGGCACGCTACGGCTTGTCGTATGACGAGGTGACGCTAGATTCGCAGTATCTGAACGCCGACGGGTCGTGCAACACGCTCGTCGCGGGACGGTATCTTTGCGACGCGATCGGTAACCGCTGGACGTCGTCGGTCGGCTATTCGCTCAGCCGCGACAATCTCAACAGCCGCCTGCGTCCGACTGCCGGTTCGCGCTTCTCGTTCAGCCAGGACTTTGCCGGCCTCGGTGGCGACGTGAAGTACATCCGGACCCGTTTCGAAGGCTCCAAGTATCAGAACCTGGGCAGCGGGTTCATCGGGTCGATCATCGCCGAAGGCGGCTATATCCATCCGCTGCAGAAGGCGGTTAGGGAAGGCTCGGACGCGGTCCGGATCACCGATCGTTTCTATCTGGGCGAACCGCAGTTCCGCGGCTTCGATATCCGCGGCGTCGGGCCGCGCATTCTGCGCGCCGCCTACAGCAACGGAACGCCGACCCAGGTTCTCGCGACCGACCGCAATTCGATCCAGGACGATGCGCTCGGTGGGCGTGCCTATTACCTGGCGCGTGCGGAAATCGAGATTCCGCTGGGCTCGGGCGCTCGTGAGCTGGGCTTGCGGCCATCGATCTACGCGCAGGTCGGCAGCCTCTTCGGCATCACCAAGCCGCTGCCGTCGGCGACGTTCCCGACCCTGATCGATCCGACCACGGGCAAGGAATATGTCGGGTCGACCTTCACGCCGTCGGTCAACTCCGCGGGCGCGGCGCTCTATACCTACACGACGACCGACACGACCGGTGCGGCGGTCACGGCCAACACGACCTGCGCGGTCGGTTCTCCGGATGCGACGGGCGCGTGTATCGGCACAGCCGCCAATCCGCGTGCCTTGACCGAACAGACGCCTTTCGTCGAAAGCTTCCTCGGCAACTCGGCCAAGCCGCGTCTGTCGATCGGTGTCGGCGTCAACTGGAACTCGCCGTTTGGCCCGCTCCGGATCGATCTCGCCAAGGCCTTGCTCACCCAGAAGGGTGACGACCCCAAGCTCATTACTTTCAACGTAGGGACACAGTTCTGATGACGACGTTCAAGACGCTTCTCCTCGCCGCAGCGCTCGTTGCGCCGGCTGCCATGACCGCAACCGCTGCCGATGCGCAGGTTTCGGGTATCGCCGTCGCCGATGCGCAGGGCGCGATCGCCAACTCGAAGGCCTGGAACGCTGCACGCGCCCAGATCGAGACCACCTACAAGGCCCAGCTCGACCAGGCCGAGACCCGCCGCCAGGCCGTGGCGCGTGAGCTTCAGCCGCTCGTCACCGCGTTCCAGACCGCCCAGCGCGCACCCGGCGCGACCGAAGCCACGTTGCGTCCGCAGGCCCAGGCAATCCAGGCGCGTGAAAACGCCGCCAACCAGGAACTCGCTCGCCTGACCCAGCCCGCCCAGCGCGCGCAGCAATATGCGATCGAGCAGATCCAGGCGAAGCTCAGCGACGCCGTGACCGCTGCCGTTCGCGCAAAGAACGTCAGCCTGTTGCTGCGTCCGGAGGCCGCGCTGTTCGCCCAGCCGACCGCCGACATCACCGCCGCGATCACCACCGAGCTCGATCGCCTCGTGCCGTCGGTCAGCACCGCCGTGCCCGCGAACTGGCAGCCGAACCAGGGTGGCCAGCAGCAGCAGGGTGCCGCACCGGCTGCTGCCGCGCGTGCGCCTGCCGCGACGCGCGCGCCGCAGGGTCGCTAAGCCACATTGATGACCGAGACCGTGAACGATACTGCTGAAAAAGGCATGGGTGAAAAAGGCATGGGCCCGCTCGATATCGGGCGCGTCATGGCCGCGTTGCCGCATCGCTACCCGATGCTGCTGGTCGATCGTGTCGAGGATCTGATCCTCGACACCTCGATCACCGCGATCAAGGCGGTGTCGATGAACGAACAGTTCTTCCAGGGGCATTTCCCTGGGCGCCCGATCATGCCGGGCGTGCTGATCGTCGAGGCGATGGCACAGGCCGCGGGGATCCTCGCGGTCGAGTCGCTGGGTCTCGCGGGCTCGGGCAAGCTCGTCTATTTCATGGCGATCGACGGGGCGAAGTTCCGCAAGCCGGTCGAGCCGGGCGTGTTGCTGAAACTCGAGGTGAATTTCGTCCAGAAGCGCAGCTCGGTCTGCAAGTTCGCCGGCCGCGCGCTGGTCGACGGGCAGTTGGTGGCCGAGGCAAACTTCACGGCGATGATCGCCGACCCGCCGGCCGACCCGCCGAAAGCCTGAGGCGAGCCTCTGAGCACGCATTGTTGTAAAATCGGGCGCGTCCGTGTACGGGCGCGCCTTCCTTTTCAGGCTGGTCGGAACCAGCCACCTACCGGAGAAGACTCATGAAGCCCGATACGCACCCCGATTATCACATGATCACCGTCCAGATGACGGATGGCAGCAAGTACCAGACCCGCACCACCTGGGGTAAGGAAGGCGATGTGATGACGCTCGAGATCGATCCGCTCGCGCATCCGGCATGGACCGGCGGCCGCGGCACGATGCTCGACACCGGCGGCCAGGTCGCGCGCTTCAACAAGCGTTTCGGTGGCGGTCTCACGCTCCGCAAGTAATCCGGTATCGACCAGACCCGACCCTAAATTCTCGGGCAGGGTTTATGGTGGATCCCACTCGAGGGCATTCAAGCCGGCGCCGCTACCAAGCGTGCGCCGGCTTTGCTCGTTTTTGGACCGCGTAACCGCAGCCAGCGGCTTGGGAAGCTGGCCGGCACCGGGATTCTTCTGGGCCAGCGATCGGTTTCACTTTTCTAAGGGTCTAAGGGGCGCGTTATCCGTGTGCTGCTGCGCGGCGCTGACAGTGCAAAACCTTGCCGGCATCGCGTTGGCCCGTCTCCACCCACGCTAGGAGGCACGGAGGGCGTCTTTGGTCTGGAAACCCAAAAAAGTGACGCGGAACTGTAAAAAAGCATTTGACGGTCCTGCGCACCCCGCCTAGAGGGGTGTCACCGCAGCGGACGGCCTCAACGGTCTGGACGCGGTGGTCGCAAAAAACCAGATGCTCCAAGCTTCCTGAAAGGG
>NZ_JANBVH010000032.1 GCF_024273235.1 Sphingomonas faeni
CCGCGTCCAGGCCGTTGAGGCCGTCCGCTGCGGTGACACCCCTCTAGGCGGGGTTCGCAGAACCGTCAAACGCTTTTTTACAGTTCCGCGTCACTTTTTTGGGTTTTCAACCGGAGACGCCCTCCGGGCTTCCTAGCGTGGGTGGAGACGGGCCAACGCAATGCCCGCCAGGTTTTGCGCCCGGCCGATATGGCGGATGCGAATGGAGTCGAAGCCGCGGGCAAGTTCTGCGAACCTCGCGCGATGGGCTTCGAGTGCGGCGGTGCGGCATCGCGCTAGGCCGTTTGCTTGAGTCACGACGAGGGTCGAGTCTCCCAGCAGGACAATGTCGCGTTCGCCGTTCTGGTTGGCGACTTCGAGGGCGTGGATAGCCGCGAGCCACTCCGCATCGCTGTTCGTGCCGTGGCCGTAGTCGTGCTGGTAATAGGGTACGCCCTTATGGACGACGGCGCACTCGATCGCGCCCGGGTTCGGGCGACAGCCACCGTCAAAGAACAGCTTGGTGCGTCGGCGGTGCGGCATCAGGACTTGGCCGATGGGCGCTTGCGCGATGCCAGCGCTGCACTGGTCACGAGCAGGCCAATGCCCGTGACGGTCGCCCCACGGCGGACGGCACGTAATCCGCCAAGTGCCAACAGCGATGCGGAAAGGCTGCCATCGGCGCCGGCTATATGCGCTAGTGCCAACCGCCCTACCCCGCCAGATGGTGGTGGAGATGGCGCCGGAATCGGCAAAACTTCAGTGGCGACGGTATCTGCGACGGTGGCGCCGCGATCTCCTAACGGTTGCGCAGCGCCGGTCGTCGTATCGTGCTTGGTCTGATGCTCGAGTTCGGAATTGAGTTCGGCGCCGAGCAGGAACACATAGGCCGACAACCAGAGCCAGGTTAGCAGCACGATGACCGCGCTCAGCGATCCGTAGGTCGCGCCGTAATTGCCGAAGCGCGACACATAGACGCCGAAGCCGATCGTCGCGGCCAACCAGATCAGCGTCGCCGCGAGCGAGCCCGGGGTGAGCCACGTCCATTTCGCCTTGTGGCGGTTCGGGCCGAACCGGTACAGGCACGCCGCCGCGGTCACGCCCAAGGCTGCGAGCACCGCATAACTGACCAGCTGGATCGCGGCGAGCAGGAGGTCGGGCGCGTTCGGGATCAATCCGTCGAGCAACGCGAACGCCGCCGTCGACAGCGCCGCGACCAAAGCAAGGACCACAGCGCCGGTGGTGATTGCGAGGGCGAGCAGGTTCAGCGTTATGAAGCCGCGGGTTTCGCGTTGTTCATAGGCGATATTCAGTGCGGTGACGATCGACGAGGCGCCCTTCGTGCCGCCATATAACGCGATGCCGAGCGCGATGACGAGACCGAAGCCCTTCTTGCCCTCGGACGTGCCGACCACGGTGGTGAGCTGATCGCCGATCACGCGCGCGGCATCGTCGGGCAGGACGTGGAACAGCGCGCGGATGTTGGCGACGACGGTTTCGGTGTCGGCGACGAGACCGTAGATCAGGACAATCGACGCCAGCAAAGGCACGATCGCGGCGAACCCGTAGAACGCGGTGCCTGCCGCGATGAGGCCGATATTGTCCTCGCCCGCCTCGGTCCAGGTCCGCTTCAGGACCTTCCACCATTCGCGGGCCGACATCGACCACGGGCTGGTGGCCTCATGCTCGGCTCGTAACTCCCCTTTGCTCAGCGTCTTGCCCCTCGGTCCCGGTATATGCCGACCCAACGCCGTGCGCGCGCAAACGTGCCGTCAGAGTTGCCGCAGCGCCTGCGCCGGACGTGCGCCGAGGATCGGCCACGCACCGATCAACCCGATCGCCATCGTCAGCCCTGCCCCGCCAACCAGCGTCGCCGCGACCGCCGCATAATCAGGCAGCCACTGAAAGCTGAACAGCTGCGTGACGACGTACCACGCGCCGCCGAGCCCGAGCGCGAGCGCGAGGAGCGACAGCACGATGCTCAGAAAGGCGTATTCGAGCGCCTGGACCGCGAGCACCTGGCGTCGCGTCGCCCCGAGCGTGCGCAGAATCACGCCGTCATAGGTGCGCGCCTCGCGTGCGGCGGCGATCGCGCCGATCAGCACGGCGATACCGGCGAGGATCGCGACCGACGCCGCCGCCGTGATCGCGGTCGCCATCTGCGAGACGATCGCGCGGACCTGCCCCAGCACGCCGCGCACCTCGATCACCGACACCGACGGGAAGCGAGGCAGCAAGGCGCGCATCACCATCGATTCCTCGCCCGGCGCGAGATCGATCGTCGCCGCCAAATTATGCGGCGCATCCTCGATCGCGTTGGGCGAGAACACCATCACGAAGTTGAAGCCGAGCGTATCCCAGCTGATCCGGCGGAACGATGCGATCCGCGCGGTACGCTCGACCCCGAGCACCGTGTAGCTCAGCGGATCGCCGATCTCGAGGTCGAGCGCCTTCGCCAGCCGCTCGTCGATCGAGACGAGCGGTGGGCCGCGGTAGTTACGCGGCCACCAGCGGCCGGCGGTGAGTTCGCTCCCCTCGGGCAAGGTCGCGGAATAGGTCAGGCCGCGTTCGCCGCGTAACGCCCACGCGCCTTCGGGCAGCGTCTTCAGGTCGGCGACGCGCGTCGTGCCGTAGCCGGTGATCGTGCCGCGCATCGCCGGCACGGTGCGGATCACCGGGTGGATCGCGATGCCTTCGATGGTGCGGCGAAAATCGGCTTCGCGATCGGGCGGGACGTCGAGCGCGAACAAGGCCGGTGCGCGCTGCGGCACGGTCCGCTCGATATTGGCGTCGATGCTGGTGCGGATCGCTGCCAGCAGGACGAACAGCGTCAGTCCCAGGCCGAGCGCGACGACCAGCGTGCCGGTCCTTGCGCCGGGCCGATGAAGGCCAGCGATCGCCAACCGGAGCAGCGGGCGGCGCGACCGTGGCAACAGTGCGGCACCCCGTCGGACGGCCCATCCGAACACGGCCAGGAGGGCCAGCACGCCGGCCACCGCCGCCAGGAACCCGGCGCTCAGCGCCGGCTGTTCGGCGGTGAGCAGCGCGAGCGCGACGATCGCGGCGCCGGCGCCGAGCACCCATGGCAGGGTCTTGCGCAGCGGCACGGGGCGCTCGCCCGGCACGCCGCGCAACAGCCCGGCGGCGGGGATGCGCCCGGCCTCGATCAATGGCGGCGCGGTAAAGGCGAGCGCGATCAGCATGCCGTACGCCGCGGCAAGCGCCAAAGGCGCGAGCTGGAGGGTGAAACGCGGCGCGACCGGCAGCACGTCGCCCGCCAACCAGACGATCAACGGAACGGTGAGGACGCCCGCGACCAGCCCGGCGGCGATCCCGATCGCCGCGACGACCGCCACCTGCAGCACGTAGATCCGCGCGATGATCCCCGACGTCGCGCCGAGCACCTTCAACGCGGCGATGCTCCCGCGGCGGGCGGCGAGATAGGAGGACACGCCGTTGCCGACGCCGATCCCGGCAATGACCAGCGCCGACAGCCCGACCAGCAGCAGGAACTGGCCCATCCGGTCGACGAAGCGCTCGGCGCCGGGGGCGGCGCGATCGCGCGTCTTGGTTTCCCAACCGGCGGTCGCGAACGCCGCCTTGAAGCGATCGACGGCCTTGGCGGGCGATGCGCCGGTCGGCAGGCGAACACGATATTTGCTTTCGTACAGGCTGCCCGGCTGGACCAGTCCGGTCCGCGCGATGCCGGCAAGCGAGACGATCGCCACCGGGCCGAGCGTGAACCCTTCGCCCAACCGGTCGGGCTCGCCCGTGACGATACCGCCGACCGTGAAGGTCGCGGTGCCGAGCTTCAATTGCGCGCCGGGTGCTATCCCGAGGCGATCGGCAAGCGCCGGCACGATCAAGGCGGTGTTCGCGTCGAGCGACTTCGCCGTATCGCCGCGCAGGGCGAGCGTACCATAGAGCGGATAGGCGCGATCGACGCCCTTGAGTTGGATCGGGACGCTGTTGGTGCCGCGCACCGCCATCGCCTGCATGCGCACGGTTTCGGAGACTGTCCCCAGCCGTGCCATCGCAGCACGTTCGGCAGGGGTCGCGGCGCGCTGAGACGCGGCGAACTCGACGTCGCCGCCGAGGATCGCGCTACCGCGAGACGCCAGTTCGGTGTCGATCGCCCGGGTCAGGCTGCCGATCGCGGCCAGCGCACCGACGCCGAGGAACAGGCAGGCGAGCAACAGCCGCAGCCCGCGAAACCGCAGGTCGAGTTCGCGCCGCGCAAGCCGCCACGCCAGCCGCCAGTCGTTCACCGCAACCGGTCCGAGACGATCCGGCCATCACCGAGTTCGACGATCCTGTCGCAGCGTGCCGCGAGGGCGGGATCGTGGGTGATGACGATCAGCGTCGCGCCGGTAACCGCGCGGCGGTCGAACAGCAGGTCCATGATCGCGGTGCTGGTCGTCGCATCGAGGTTGCCGGTCGGTTCGTCGGCGAAGACGATGTCCGGCCTCGGCCCGAGCGCACGGGCGATCGCCACGCGCTGTTGCTCGCCCCCCGACAATTGCGTCGGGTAATGGCCGATCCGATGCGAAAGGCCGACCGCGTCCAGTTCGGCCTCGGCGCGCGCGAACGCGTCCGGCATGCCCGCCAGCTCCATCGGCACCGCGACATTCTCGAGCGCCGTCATCGTCGGCAACAGATGAAAGGCCTGGAGGACGATCCCGATCCGCCCGCGCCGCGCCCGGGACAATGCGTCCTCGTCCAGCGTGCCGAAATCGAGCCCGGCGACCTCCACACGCCCGCCGCTCGCCTGTTCGAGTCCGGACAGGATCGCCATCAGCGACGACTTGCCCGACCCCGACGGCCCGAGCAGCGCGACGCTGGTGCCGCGGGCGATGTCGAGGTCGATGCCCTTGAGGATCGTCGTCGCGGCGGTGGCGGCGCCGAGTGTCAGCGTGACATCGCGCGCCGAGATCACCATATCGGCGGAGGCAGGTTCGGACATGGAGACCAATATCTTGGAGAAACAGATGCGACGCTGGCCTCTTTATGGGGGCGGACTGGCGCTTCTCCAAGCCGCGCTGTTGAGCGCGTGCGATCGGGCGGCGGAGGCCCCTGCCCCGGCTGCCACCACGAACGCGGTCGCACCGGTCGTGGAAGCGCCCGCCCCGAGCGGACCCGAGCGGCTGATCCTGGCGTTCGGCGACAGTCTGTACGCGGGCTATGGGCTCGACCGCGGCCAGAGCCTGCCGGACGCGGTGCAGGCGCGACTGCGGCGCGACGGCATCAACGCGACGATCGTCAACGCCGGCGTCTCGGGCGACACGAGCGCGGCGGGACGGCAGCGGTTCGCGTTCGCGCTCGACAACATGGCGCGCAAGCCGGACCTCGTACTGATCGGACTCGGCGGCAACGACGTGTTGCGGCAGATCTCGCCGGCCGAGACGCGCACGAACATGACCGCGATGCTCGACGAGGCGAAGCGGCGCGGGATTCCGGTCGTGCTGACGGGCATGATGGCCCCGCCCAACCTTGGACCGGACTTTTCATCGCAGTTCAACGCGATATGGCCCGATCTTGCGAAACGTTACGATGCGACGCTCTATCCGTTCATTCTGGACGGCGTGATCGGCAATGCGCAGTTGATGCAGGCGGATCATGTCCATCCCAATCAGACCGGCGTGAACAAGATTGCGGCCCGCGTCGCACCGGTCGTCGAGAATGCTCTGAAAAAGGCCGAATGATCGGAAACACTTGGCAGGCAGTTCTGTGTACGGGTCGCAAATAGTTGGCGAGGCCATCGCAAGATCGTCCAGTTTCGTCACGGGGCGTGGCTTGCATTCCCCCTTTCACAGGGGGCGCGGTTGGTGCAACGCCGACATGAGGGATACAGAGGGCTAGGACACACAGGGCGATGCAATGCAATTGAGCGGTTTGATCGCACGGCTTGGTCGACATCTCGACCTGACCGATGCGGAGCGCGAGGCGATCACGCGGGCCGAGCGCGGCGAGCGGCGGTTGAAGGCCGGCGACATCCTGATGGCGGAAGGTGGCGAGAGCCACGCGCTGTACGTCGTGCGCCAGGGGTGGCTGCATTCCTCGACCAAGCTGATCACCGGCGGCCGGCAGATCCTGCGGTTCCATTATGCGGGCGACCTGATCGGCACGTCGAGCATGGCCTGGTCGCAGGCGGCGGCAACGCTGACCGCGATATCGGACTGCTGGGTGATCGAACTGCCGAAGACCGAACTCGGGCTGCTGTTCCGCGCGCAACCGCGGATCGCCGGGCTGCTCTACGCCATCGCCGCGGCCGAGAACGTCGCGATGAGCGACCGACTGACGACGATCGGGCGGATGGGCGCGAGCGAGCGGCTGTCGACCTTGCTGCTCGACATCATGGCGCGGCTGCGCGTGACGGCGGGCGGGATCGTCGACTCGTTCGACCTGCCGCTGACGCAGACCGACATCGGCGATGCGCTGGGGCTGACTAAGGTGCACGTCAACCGGACGATCCGGGCGCTGGAGAAAGCGGGCGTGATCGAGCGGAACGGGCGGCGAGTGCGGATCGTCGACGAGGCGGCACTGGTCGCGGCGACCGGGTTTACCGATCGGTATGGCGAGATCGAGACGGCCTGGTTGCCGCCTGCGGCTTGAGGGAATTCCGATCCTCCCCCGCCAGGGGGAGGTGTCTCCGGAGGTGACGGAGGGGGAGGACACGGAGCAGGCGTTTCGCATGCCTCCCCCTCCGTCTGGCAAGAGCCAGCCACCTCCCCCTGGCGGGGGAGGATCAGTTCAGGTGCGGTCTACTACGAACAGGGTTACGCGGTCGTACTTGATGTCGCCGGGGTTGAAGATCGCGTCGGGGACGAACGGGCGATCGATCACCTCGATATCCTTCAGGCCGGCGAGCTTAAACGTGCCGAGCTTGATCTCCTTGGGCGGCTGACCGTCGCGCTCGAGCGTGATCGCGTCGACGAACACGTCGTCATGCTTGGTGTAGAGGATGTGCGGCGCCAGCGTGCAGACCATCCGGTTGTAGGTCGCGGTGATGCACTGGCGCAGCGCGATCGCCTGCAACAGCAGCGCGTTCGCGTTGGACGGGGCTGACTGGGATGGGGCGGACTGGTCTGGGGTCGAGGTCATGTTGTGCATCGCAGCATAAGTTAGGGGATCGGTGCCGTTAGGCCGAACGCGCTACATGCGACAAGGCCTAACTTGACGCCATACGCGGTTTAGCCCGCCTGCTCGACCCGCCCCGGAGCTTCGACCTCGTCGGTATGGACGTCGAAGCCGACCAGACGCGCGGGGCCGAAGCTGGTGGTGAGCGCGGTATCGGTCGCGTCGCGGCCGCGCGCCATCAGGATCCGGCCGATCCGCGGGCGATTGTGACGCGCGTCGAGCGTGTGCCACGTGCCGCCGAGATACACGTCGAACCATGCGGAGAAGTCCATCGGCGCATCGACCGGCGGGATGCCGATATCGCCGAGATAGCCGGTGCAATAGCGTGCTGGGATGTTCATGCAGCGGCACAAGGTGACGGCGAGATGCGCGAAGTCACGACAGACGCCCTGGCGTTCCTGATAGACGTCCCACGCGGTCTTGGTCGATCGCGCGAAATGATAGCCGAACTCGACATGGTTGTGCGTGAAGTCGACGATCGCCTGGACGCGCTGCCAGCCGGCGGGGACGTGGCCGAACAGCGACCAGGCGGTCTCGGACAGGCGGTCGGTCTCGCAATAACGGCTGCCAAGCAGGTAGATCAGGATGTCGTCGGGGAGATCGTGCACCGCGTGCTGGACCGCGTCGGGGGAGACGGGATCCGGCAAACCGCTGTCCTCGATCGTGAAGTCGCACGACAGGGTGAGGCCGCCGCTCGGCACCGTGAACCGCGTGCAGACGTTGCCGAACGCGTCGAGATAATCATAGGTCGGCACGTCGGGATCGGCGGCGATCCGGTGCGGGGTCACGAAATCCTTGTTTCGCGACGGATGCACGCTGAGCATCGCCAGCATCGGTGTCTCGACGTCGGTTTCGAAACGAATGTCATAGCCAGCCCGGATCAGCATCGATGTCCCCCTTGGGCGCCGTAAGTCGCGCCGTATGTCACGCTGTGTGTGATGATTGGTGGTGGTCGGCGGCCTCGTTCGAGTCTTCGTCGACGGTGATGTCGACCGACACGCTCATGTCGAGGAAGCTGCCGGGAAAGCCGCTCCAGGTGCCGGAGACGGGCACCGCCTGGTAGATATCGCGCGCGACGGCGACGCGGACGAGGCCGCGGTTGCCGACGATGCCGTTGGTCGGATCGAACTCGACCCAGCCCGAGCCGGGGATATAGACGCGGACCCAGGCATGCGTGTTGCCGCCGCCGGTGCGATGTTCTCGACGTGTCGGATTGTAGACATAGCCCGATACGAACCGTGCCGCGAAGCCGAGCGCGCGGACCGCCTCGATCATCAGCATCGCATAGTCGCGGCAGGTGCCCTTGCGCTTGGCGAGCGTCTCTATCGGCGACTGCGTGCCCTTTTCGGGACGCTGGACATAGGTGAACTCGCGCTTGATCGCCGCGGTCATCTCGGAGAGCATCGCGAGCGTATCGGTCTGCCCGCCCGGCGCGACGAACCGCCGCGCCCAGGTGTCGATCTCGCGCAGCGGATCGTGATGCTGGCGCTCGATCGAGCGGAGCAGGTCGGGCATCTCCTCCGACGAATAGGTGAACGGATAGAAGCGCGCGTAACGTTCGATATCGACGTTCTGGAGTTCGGCGGGGGTGTGAGCGAGCCTCACGCGGCTGTCGATCACGAGGTCCTTGGCGCGCTTGTCGAAGGTGGCGATCGCGACCGCGTTGCCGAACACGTCGTGCAGCCAGCGAACGTCGGACGGCTCCGGGGTGATCGTCAGCTGCGTGTCGATCAGATGCTGGTCGTAGCTTTCGCGCGGCCGGACCATGATCCGATGCTCGCCGAACGCAACCGGTTGGCGATACGAGTATTTGGTTACATGAGAGAGCGTTAGAGATGGCATCGAGGATCCACGTCGCATGAACAGCACTGCCAGCCAAACGCTGCTTGGGACCGAAGATGCCGCACCGGTCAGGGTAATCAACCCCAAAGGCGCGTCATCGTTCCTGTTGATCGGCGATCATGCGGGAAATGCCGTACCGAAGGCGCTGGGGTCGCTGGGCCTGAGCGAGGCGGAGCTGTCGCGGCACATCGGCTGGGACATCGGCATCGGCGAACTGGGTGCGCTGCTATCCGAGAAGCTCGACGCGGTGTTCGTCCGGCAGAGCTATTCGCGGCTGGTGATCGACTGCAACCGGAGCCCGAGCCAGCCGGATCTGATCGCCGAGGTGAGCGACGGGACCGTGGTGCCGGGCAATGCGGGGCTCGGGGAGGCCGATCGTGCAGCGAGGTTCGACGAGATTCACACGCCGTATCAGGCGGCGATCGCGGCGGAGATCGCGCGACGCGATGCGGCGGGGATGACGACGGTGCTGGTCGCGCTGCACAGCTTCACGCCGGCGATGAAGGGCGCGTTGCGGGATCAGGCGCGGCCCTGGCATATCGGCATCCTGCACGACGGCGGCGACACCGCGTTCGCGCACGCGCTGCTCGACGTGTTGCGCGACGAGGCGGACCTGGTGGTGGGCGACAACGAACCGTACCGGATGGACCTGATCGACTACACCATCCCGCGTCATGCGTATCCGCAGCGTCGGCTCTATGCCGAGATCGAGGTTCGGCAGGATCTGCTGGGGTCGAGCGAGGGATGTGCGGCATGGGCGGAGCGGCTGGCGCGGGTGCTGCCGGTGGCGCTGGGCCTGCTGTAGGTCCGATATTTCGATCCTCCCCCGCCAGGGGGAGGTGGCTGGCACTCGCCAGACGGAGGGGGAGGAAAGGTAAACCCTGGTTGCGTGTCCTCCCCCTCCGTCGCCTTTGGCGCCACCTCCCCCTTGCGGGGGAGGATCAGAGTGTTTGGGGTTCGGTTTGGCCATGGGTTCGCAGGCGCAATCGGATCGGGGATCGTCTTGGCGGTCTGGTGCGTTCGCTCGGCGGCCAAAGATGTGACCACCCCTCTGTTTGAAACTCGAGCCTGATGCAGTCCACGCCCCAGCCCCCGGCGCCCGACCAGATCCCGATCCCGGCGCAGGAGCGGTACAAGGCCCTGTTCGAGGCGATCGACGCGGGATTCTGCATCGCCGAGGTCATCTTCGACGAGCATCGGACGGCGGTCGATTACCGCTTCGTCGAGGTCAATCCGCAGTTCGAGCAACAGACCGGGCTGCTCGACGCGGTCGGCCGTACCGCACGCGAGCTCGTTCCCGATCTCGAGCAATTCTGGTTCGACACGTACGGCAAGGTCGCACTGACCGGCGAGCCGGTACGGTTCGATCATGGCTCCGACCCGATGGACCGCTGGTTCGAGGTGCATGCATTCCGGATCGGCGCGCCCGACGCGCATCTCGTCGCGATCCTGTTCAACGACATCTCGGACCGCCGCCGCGCCGCGTTGCAGACCCAGGAGAGCGAGGACCGCCTCACCCAGGCGCTGACCGCGGGCAACGGCATCGGCACCTGGGACTGGGACGTTCCCAACGACAGGATCAAGGCGGACGAACGGTTCGCGCGGCTGTACGGCGTGCCGGTCGAGATGGCCCGCAAGGGCGCGCCGCTCGAGCGCTATTTCGCCTGCGTCCATCCCGACGACTTGCCGGCGACCCGATGCGGCGTCGCCGATGCGATGGAGGCGGGCGGCGACTATTCCGCGGAATACCGCGTGGTCCAGCCCGACGGCGCAATCCGCTGGGTCGCCGCGCAGGGCCGGTGTCGGCTCGCCGCGAATGGCTCGCCGCTGCGTTTTTCGGGCGTCAGCTTCGACATCACCGAACGCAAGCAGGCCGACCTGCGGCAACACGCCTTGCTCGAACTGGGCGATGCGATCCGCGACCTGACCGAACCCGACGAGATCGCCTATGCCGCGTCGGCGATCCTCGGCACCGCGTTGCAGGTCAGCCGGGTCGGCTACGGCGTGATCGACACGGTGCGGGAGACGATCACCGTCGAACGCGACTGGAACGCGCCGGGGATCACGACCATCGCCGGTACGCTCCGGTTTCGCGACCACGGGTCCTATATCGAGGATCTGAAGGTCGGCCGCACCGTGGCCATCGCCGACGTCGATCTCGACCCGCGGACGTCCGAAACGGCCGATGTGCTGAGGGCGATCAGCGCGGCGTCGTTCGTGAACATGCCATTGGTCGAGCAGGATGATTTCGTCGCCTTGCTCTATGCCAATCACGCGACGCCGCGGCTATGGACCGAGAACGACCTGCTGCTGATGCGCGAGGTCGCCGAACGCGTCCGCACCGCGACCGAGCGCCTGCGCGCCGAGAACGCCCGCCGCGCCAGCGAAGAACAGTTCCGCGTGTTCGCCGAGGCGGTGCCGAACCAGATCTGGGCGGCGCGACCGGACGGCTATCTCTATTGGTTCAACCAGCAGGTCTATGCCTTCAACGGCCTCGAGCCCGGCGCGCTCGACGGCACGCGCAGCTGGGCGAACCAGGTGCACCCGGAGGACTCCCCTGCTGCAACAGAGGCTTGGAAGCGATCCCTCACAACCGGTGAGCGCTACAACGCCGAGTTTCGCGCGCGCGGCAAGGACGGCATCTACCGCTGGTTCCTGGTCCGCGCCGATCCGGTCCGCGCCGCCGACGGTACGATCCTGCGCTGGGTCGGCACCAACACCGATATCGACGACAGCCGTCGCCAGGCCGCCGAGCTGGTCCGCTGGAACGAGACGCTCGAGGAGCAGGTCGCCGCCCGCACCCGCGAGCTGATGGCGACCGAGGAAGCGCTGCGCCAGAGCCAGAAGATGGAAGCGGTCGGCCAGTTGACGGGCGGAATCGCGCATGATTTCAACAATCTCCTGACCGGTATTACCGGCAGTTTGGAACTGTTGGGAATCCGCATCTCGCAAGGGCGGCTGAACGATGTCGAGCGCTATTCGATCGCCGCACAGGGCGCCGCCAAGCGTGCGGCCGCACTGACCCACCGCCTGCTCGCCTTCTCCCGCCGACAGACGCTCGATCCCAAGCCGACCGACGTCAATCGGCTCGTGTCGGGGATGGAGGATCTGGTGCGGCGGACGGTCGGTCCCGCCATCGAGGTGGAGGTCGTCGAGGCGGTCGGGCTGTGGGCCACGCTGGTCGATCCGAACCAGTTGGAGAACGCGCTGCTCAACCTGTGCATCAACGCGCGCGACGCGATGCCCGAGGGCGGGCGGCTGACGATCGAGACCGCCAACCGCTGGATCGACGCACGAACCGCGCGTGAACGCGAGCTTGAGCCCGGCCAATATGTCTCGCTCAGCGTATCGGATACCGGCACCGGGATGCCGCCCGAGGTGATTGCCAAGGCGTTCGACCCGTTCTTCACGACCAAGCCGCTCGGGCTCGGCACTGGGCTCGGGCTATCGATGATCTACGGGTTCGCGCGACAGTCGGGTGGCCAGGTGCGGATCTATTCCGAGGTCGGCGACGGTACCAACGTCTGCCTCTATCTGCCGCGGCATTTCGGCGAGGCGGAAGACGCCGGCGTCGATGCCGAACTCGCCGACGCCCCGCGCGCGCTCGACGGCGAGACCGTGCTGGTGGTCGACGACGAGCCGACCGTGCGGATGCTCGTGATCGAGGTGCTGGAGGAACTCGGCTATAAGGCGATCGAGGCGGCGGACGGCGCCGCGGGATTGAAACTGCTGCAATCGTCCGCGCGGATCGACCTGCTGGTAACCGATGTCGGACTGCCCGGCGGGATGAACGGACGCCAGATGGCCGACGCCGCACGCGTCGGGCGGCCCGAGCTGAAGATCCTCTTCATCACCGGCTATGCGGAGAATGCGGTGGTCGGCAACGGCTTCCTCGATCCGGGCATGCACGTGATGACCAAGCCGTTCGCGATGGAAGCGCTGGCTGGGCGGATCAAGGCGTTGATTACCGCGGGATGATGTTGCCCGCAGCGTAGATTTCGAACCCGACCGTCGATCGGTGCGCATGGTCCGCCCGCCCCCGACGGCATGCGCTTCCGTGCCAGACCGCGCGATGATCTGTGTTGCCTTGCGGTAACAGCCTGACTCCCAAGTACGAAGATGGCAATATTGTCACTTGATATGATGTATCATCAAATTTACCCGGCGACTCGTACAGGGACGACACCCCGACGATAAGGGAATTTCATGAAGACGATGCTGTTCGGCGCCACCGCCCTGGCTGCCCTCCTCGCCTCTCAGGCTCACGCTCAGACCGCCGCGACGGATCCCGCGACGCCGGCCCCTACCCCGGCGCCCGCCTCGACGTCGGTCGGTTCGACCAACCAGCGTGACATCATCGTCACCGCACCGCTGCAGACCAGCGAGCGCGATGTGTTGCAGGGCACCACCGTCCTCACCGGCCAGGAACTCACGCGTCAGTTGCGCCCGTCGATCGGTGAGACGCTCGCGCGCCAGCCCGGCGTGTCGGCCAGTTCGTTCGGGCCGAGCGCCTCGCGTCCGATCCTGCGCGGCTTCCAGGGTGACCGCATCCGCGTGCTGACCGACGGGATCGGCTCGATCGACGTGTCGAACACCTCGGTCGACCACGCGGTCATCATCGATCCGCTGCTCGCCGAGCGCATCGAGATTCTGCGCGGCCCCAGCGCGCTGCTGTATGGCACGTCGGCGGTCGGCGGCGTGGTCAACGTCATCGACACGCGCATCCCGCGGTCGGTGCCCGAGAACGGCTACCGGTTGAACGGGATCGCCAATTATGGCTCGGCGGCGAACGAACGCTCGGGCGGCATGGCCGGCGACGTCGCGGTCGGCCAGCATCTCGTGCTGCATGCGGACGGCTCGTACCTGAAGTCGGGCGACCTGCGCACCGGCGGCTATATCCTGTCGCGCGACGCCCGCGCACAGGCGCTGGCGACAGCGGCCACGCAGCCGGTCGACCCGAACGAAGCCGATCCGATCGATTATGCCGCATCGGCGCAGCTGAAGGGCAAGCTCCCCAACACCCAGTCGGAGACCTGGACGGCGGGCGCCGGCGCGTCGATCATCACCGACAATGGCAGCCTTGGCGTGTCGTACAGCCACTATGACAGCCTGTACGGCGTGCCGATCCGCTACGCCACGCAACCCGGGCAGGAGCAGGAGGCACCGCGTCTCGATGTCGTCCAGAACCGCGTCGACCTGCGCGGCGAGATCGATACCGGCGGCGACGTGCTCAGCAAGATCCGCGTCCGCGTTGGGCAGGCGAGCTATCGCCATTTCGAGCTGGAAGAAGACAACTCGGTCGGCACCGCCTTCTACAACAAGGGCCTAGAAGGGCGCCTCGAAGTCGTCCAGGCGAACCGCGGCGGCTGGCAGGGCGCGTCGGGCGTGCAGTTCTACAACCGGATCTTCAACGTGGTCGGCGACGAGGCCTTCCTGCCGAAGAACGAGACCAACCAGACCGGCCTCTTCACGCTCCAGCAATATGAGTCCGGCAAGTTCCGCGCCGAGGGCGGCGTGCGCTACGAGATCACCGATCTCGCCGCACGGACGCCCGAGGACGATCTGCGCTTCTTCCGCGGCAGCCAGAGCTATCATTCGGTCTCGGGGTCGCTCGGCGCCTCCTACGCGCTGACCGACAGCATCCGCGTCGGCCTGAACGGGTCGCGGACCGAACGGGCGCCCTCGGCCGAGGAACTGTTCGCGAACGGCGCGCATGCGGGCACGCAGGCGTATGAACTCGGCAACCCCGACTTCAAGCTGGAGAAGTCCTGGGGGCTGGAAGGCACGCTGCACGCGCATGGCGATGGCTTCAGCTTCGATGCGTCGGCCTATTACAACTGGTTCTCCAACTACATCTCGGAGAACCAGGTCGCGTCGTCGGTCTGCCAGGCTGCTGCGAACCCGTCGGGCCGCGTCGTCGACCTGCCCTGCTTCCAGTATCAGCAGGCGGATGCGCGCTATTACGGGTTCGAAGCGGATGCGTCGGTGAAGGTCGCGCAGATCGGCGGCTATGCGGTGAACGCCGACGTGCTGGGCGATTACGTCCACGCGAACATCGTCGACCAGGGCCCGGTCCCGCGCATCCCGCCGATGCGCGTGCTCGGGGGACTCGAGGCGCAGGGCGATCGGCTGAACGGCCGCGTCGAGGTGGAGCACGTGTTCGACCAGAATCGGATCGCCGCGTTCGAGACGAAGACCAACGAGTACACGATGGTCAACGCGTCGATCGGGCTGAGCCCGTTCGGCAAGGATTCGAAGACGACGTTGCTTCTGAGCGCGAACAATCTGTTCGACGTGAATGCCCGGCGCGCGACGAGCTTCCTGAAGGACTTCGCACCGCTTGCCGGTCGTGATTTCCGCGCGACCCTGCGCTTCGGGCTGTAAAGCCGCTACACGCCCCCTCCCCCAACCGTCACCCCAGCGAAAGCTGGGGTCTCCCCCCGTGGCACGCGGCGTCTGCCCCCATGATGAGATCCCAGCTTTCGCTGGGATGACGTGCGGGGTGAGGCGCGATTTGTAGGCGATGCTGCGCTTCGGGTTGTAACCCGCTCGCGATCCTCCCCCGCCAGGGGGAGGTGGCGGGCTCTTGCCAGACGGAGGGGGAGGATAGGGACACCTCTGTTCCGTGTCCTCCCCCTCCCCCTCCGTCACCTTCGGCGACACCTCCCCCTGGCGGGGGGAGGATTGGCCGAACGAATGTTGATCCTCCCCCCGTCCGTCACCCCAGCGAAAGCTGGGGTATCCGCCGTGGCACGCGGCGTTCGCCACATGCTGAGATCCCAGCCTTCGCTGGGGTGACGGGGAAGGATACCCGCTGGCCCATCGCAGGAGGGACAGCCCCCCGCAGAAGGGACAGTGCTTCACCCCCAACATGAAACATATGTCATTTTCGGGTTTACGCCGCCCCGCCCCCGCCGCTAGGAGAAGTCCTTCTAAAGGGTGGCAAGGTGATGATGCGGAAGGCTATTTCTCTTTCCGTGGGCGCGTGCCTGCCGCTGTTGGCGGCGTGCAACCAGCACCAGTCGACGCTCGCCCCGTTCGGTGAGGAAGCGGACAAGGTCCTCTCGATCACCATCGTCCTTGTCATTGGTGCCATCATTCTCGCAGGGGGCCTCGCGCTGCTCATGCGTCACGCGATGCGCGCGCCCGAGGGCGACCTGACGCACAAGGGCGGGATGAAGCTGGTGCTGTGGCTCGGCGGTATCGGGCCCTCGATCATCCTGCTGGCGCTGCTTCTCTACGCGCTCCCCGCGATGCGCCCGCGCGAGGTCGCGAACAGCGATCTCCGCATCGGCGTCGAGGGCGAGCAATTCTGGTGGCGGGTCCGCTATGCCCCGCCCGGTGGATCGGTGGTCGAGGGGGCCAACGAACTTCGCCTGCCCGTCGGCCGCACCGTCGAACTGTCGCTGCGCAGCCCCGACGTCATCCACAGCTTCTGGGTGCCTGGCCTCGCCGGCAAGATGGACATGATCCCCGGCCGCACCAACCGGCTCGTCGTTCGCGCGACCAAGGCGGGGACGTACCGCGGTGTCTGCGCGGAGTTCTGCGGGCTCGGCCATGCGCTGATGGCATTCGACGTGATCGCGATGGAGCCCCCCGCGTTCGAGCGCTGGCTCGCCGCGCAACGCCAGCCCGCCGTCGTCACTGCATCGCCGGGCGCGCGCGCCTTCGCGAGCTATGGCTGCAGCGGCTGCCACAGCGTCCGCGGGGTCGGACCGGTCGCGAAGATCGGCCCGGACCTCACGCACTTCGGTTCGCGCCCGACGCTCGCCGCCGGCATCCTGCCGATGACCAAGGCCAATATCGCCGGATTCGTTCGCGATCCGGCCAAGACCAAGCCGGGCGTGCGGATGCCCGCCTTCCCGCAGATGTCGGCCGCCGAAGCCGACCAGATCGCCAGCTATCTCCAGGGGCTCAAATGACCACCGAGAGCGCCCAGTACGTCGCCCCCGACCAGAACGATCCCGCGGTGCGGAAAGGCCAGGAGGATCGCCTGCGCGAAGTGTGGAAGCCGCCGTCGGGCTGGTTTTTCCGCTGGACCGACGTCAACAACAACCGGATCGGCGTGTGGTACACGCTGACCGCGTTCGGCTTCATGCTGTTCGCAGGCGTGCTCGCGCTGATCATGCGCACGCAGCTGGCGGTGCCGAACAACGATCTCGTCACGGCGAACACGTTCAACCAGCTGTTCACGCTGCACGGCTCGATGATGATGTTCCTGTTCGCGGTGCCGATGTTCGAGGCGGTGTCGATCATCCTTCTGCCGCAGCTGCTCGGCGCGCGCGACCTGCCGTTTCCGCGGCTGTCGGGGTTCGGATACTGGAGCTTCCTGATCGGCGGGGTGTTCGTGTCGGGCTCGATCTTCTTCGACGCGGCGCCCGATGGCGGCTGGTTCATGTATCCGCCGCTGACGACGCGGACCGATCTGAGCGGGCTCGGCGCGGATATCTGGATGCTCGGCCTCAGCTTCATCGAGGTGTCGTCGGTCGCCGCCGCGGTCGAGCTGATCGTCGGCGTGCTGAAATGCCGGCCGCCGGGCATGCGGCTGAACCTGATGCCGCTCTATGCCTGGTACATCCTGGTCGTCGCGGTGATGATCCTGTTCGCGTTCCCGCCGCTGATCGCCGGCGACGTGCTGTTCGAGATGGAGCGGCTGCTCAATTGGCCATTCTTCAATGCCGAGAAGGGCGGCGATCCGCTGCTGTGGCAGCATCTGTTCTGGATCTTCGGGCATCCGGAAGTCTACATCGTCTTCCTGCCGTCGATCGCGCTGTTCGCGATGCTGATCCCGACCTTCGCGCAGCGGCACCTGCTCGGCTATCCGTGGATCGTGCTGGCGGCGGTCGGGACGGCGTTCCTGAGCTTCGGGCTGTGGGTCCACCACATGTTCACGACCGGGCTGCCGAAGATCAGCCTCGCCTTCTTCGCAGCCGCCTCGGAAGCGGTGGCGATCCCGACCGGCGTGCAGATCTTCGTGTTCATCGCGACGCTCTGGGCAGGCAACGTCAAGAAATCGACGCCACTTCTGTACGCGAGCGGAAGCCTGGCGGTGTTCGTGATCGGCGGCCTGACCGGCGTGATGGTCGCGGTCGCCCCGTTCGACTGGCAGGCGCACGACACCTATTTCATCGTCGCGCATCTTCATTACGTGCTGATCGGCGGTACGCTGCTGCCGCTGTTCGCCGGGCTGTATTATTACTGGCCGCTGATCACCGGGAAGAAGCTGAGCGACAAGCTCGGGCGGATCGCGTTCTGGATCATGTTCGTCGGCATGAACCTGACCTTCTTCCCGATGCATCTGTCGGGGCTGCTCGGCATGCCGCGCCGCGTCTTCACCTATCCGGAAGAACTCGGGATCGGCGGGCTGAACCTCGCCTCGACCGCCGGCTCGTATATGTTCGCGACGGGCGTGTTGATCGTCTGCATCGACCTCGCGCTGTCGCCGCGCCGCCCGAAGGCGCCGCGCAATCCGTGGAATGCGGGCACGCTGGAATGGCTCGCGCATCCGGACGACGAGGATTGGGGTATCCGCTCGGTGCCGTTGATCGAGAGCCGCTATCCGATCTGGGACCAGAAGAACTTCGTCCAGAAGGTCGACGAGGGACGTTTCTTCCTGCCCGATGCGGAGGAGATGCGACGCGAGTCGATCATCACCACCGTACTCGATGCGCGGCCGTTGCAGGTGATCCGCCTCGGCACGCCGAGCGTGAAGCCGATGATGACCGCGGTCGCGCTGGCCGGCGTCTTCATCCTGACGACCTACCATCTTTATATCTGGTCGGCGGTCAGCGGCGTCGCGACGCTCGCGTGCGTGCTGTGGTGGCTGTGGACCGGGACCGCCGAGATCCCCGAAAAGCCGACCAAGCATATCGGCCATGGTATCGAGGTGCCGCTCTACACCTCCGGGCCGTCGGCGCCGGGCTGGTGGGCGATGTTCATCACGATGATGGCGGATGCGACCGCGTTCTCTGGCCTCGTGTTCGGCTATTTCTTCTTCTGGACGATCCACAATGATTTCCCGCCCACGGGAGCCGGGCTGAACGGGCCGGGCGTGTTCTGGCCGATGGTCGCGCTGGCGCTGACCCTTGCCGGCTGGGCCGCGACCGTCGGCGCGCGCGAAGTGCATCGTCGCGGCAACGTCGGTGCGGGGCGCGCGCTGCTGGTGGTCGGGATCGTCGCGACGCTGGCGAGCCTGTTCGCCGGGCTTGCCGGACCGTGGTATTCGGGGCTCGATCCCGAACTCCACGTCTATCCGGCGATCGTCTGGACGCTGGCGATCTGGACCGCGGTGCATGCCGCGATCGGGGTCATCATGCAGGCCTATACGCTGGCCCGCAGCCTCGCAGGGAAGATGACGCCGGTCTATGACGCGGACCTGCGCAACATCACCGTGTACCATCATTTCCTCGCGCTGACCGGCATCGTGACGTTCTGCACGATCGGCCTGTTCCCGGGGGTCGCATGACCGAGCCAAAGTCCAACCGGAAGTCCGAGTCCGACCGAAAGCATTGGGCGCGCGACCTTAAGGTGACGCTGTGGACGCTGATCGTCCCGCCGACGATCTGGGCCGTGCATTTCCTGTTCTGCTATTTGTGGGTGGCGGTGACCTGCGCGAAATCGCCGACCCCGGGGACCGCCTTGACCGGCTTCCCGCTCGCGACGCTGATCGCGACGATCGTAGCGCTGCTGGGGATCGTCGCGGCGGGCTATATCGCGCGCGTCCAGTCCGAGACGCCGGGGGATCCGGCGCCGCACGAACAGGGCACGGCGATCGACCGGCTGCGATTCCTGGCGCTGTCGACGCGGTTGCTGGCGGGGCTGAGCTTCGTCGCGGTCATCTTCACCGCACTGCCGGTCATCATCTTCGGCGATTGCCGGTGAGGCGCGCGAGCCTTGTTCTAGGCGCCGTGCTCGTCCCGATCGGCTGGGCGTTCGCCGCCGCGCCGCTCGGGATGGTGGGGCACATGGCGGGGCACATGATCGCGGTCGCGGTCGCCGCGCCGTTCCTCGCCTACGGGATCGCGGGGAGTCGCTTCGATCCGGCCGAGCGTTGGCCTGCGATCGTGACCCCGCTCGCGATGTCGCTGGTCGAGCTGGTCGTGGTGTGGCTCTGGCACCTCCCCGCGCTGAGGCTGCGCGTCGACATGCAGCCGGTGGCGTTGTTGATCGAACAAGCGAGCTTTCTCGCCGCGGGCGTCCTCCTGTGGAGCGCGGTGCTCGGCACGCGCATCGGCGGCGCGAGCGATCGACGCGCATCGGGCGTCGCGGCGATGTTGCTGACGTCGATGCACATGACGCTGCTCGGCGCGCTGATCGGCCTCGCCCCGCGGCCACTCTACGCGATGATGGAGATGCACCCGGCGATCCACGGCCTCGACGCCCTCGAAGACCAGCAACTCGGCGGCGTCGTCATGCTGATGGTCGGTGCGGCGAGCTATTTCCTCGGCGGGCTCGCGATGCTCGGCGGACTGTTGAAGACACGGAGCGCGACCGCATGACCATCCGGATCACCTGGGCGCGCGCCGCCGCCGCCATCGTCGGGCTCGCGCTGGCGGGGCTGTTGTTCGCGTGGTCGGGCGTGTTCAACATTGCCGCGTCGTCGGGCCATTGGAAGATCACCGACTGGTTCCTCCACTGGACGATGCGCAACTCGGTCCGCACCTACGCCGCCGTCACCGCGCCCGACGATCCAAAGGCCAACGAGGGCCTGGTCAGCGCCGCCGGTTTGTTCAAGGCGAGTTGCGCCTCGTGCCACGGCGCACCCGGTGTGCGCCCGCTCCCCGTGATGCAGGCCGCGACTCCCCCTGCCCCGGACCTTTCGATCAACGCGCGCGAGTGGACCGACAAGCAGATCTTCTGGATCCTCAAGCACGGCGTCAAATACACCGGCATGCCCGGCTGGGCGGCGAAGGACCGCGACGACGAAGTCCGCCGCATGGTCGCGTTCGTCCGCCTGCTGCCGGAAATGTCGCCCGCGACCTATCGCTCGCTGACCGAGGTACCGGGTGTCGCAGATGCCAGGATCGCGACCTGCGCCGGCTGCCACGGCGCAGACGGCCGTGGCCGCGGCCAGCCCGACATGCCCGTGCTCGGCGGCCAGAGTCCGGCGTATCTCCGCGCTGCGCTGGAGGCCTATGCGTCCGGCAAGCGCCAGAGCGCGGTGATGGCGAACGCCGCCGCGACGCTGACGCCCGCGGAAATGACGCGGCTTGCGGATCACTTCGCGGCAATGCCGGGCATTGGCAGCGTCACCCCGTCGGGCTCGAGCGAGGCCGCGAAGATCGACCGTGAGGGACTAACGAAGGTCCAGCTTCCCGCCTGCGCAAGCTGCCACGCGCCCGGCAAGCCGTACCCTGTGTTAGCCGGCCAGCGTGCCAGCTACATCGCTCAACGGCTGCGCAACTGGCGCGGCGACGAGACGGTGGTCGACGCGCGGAAATCGCAGGCGACGATGCCAGTGATCGCCCGCCGTATCCCCGAAGACATGATCGACCCGCTCGCCCGCTACCTCGCAGGCCGCTGATCGCTCAGCCTTTCGCGGGGAGCATCTCGATCGAAACGGAACGCGCGCCGAGCAGATCGGCGAGCGTTTCGCCAGATGCGAGCGCGGTGTCGCCCCACCAGTCGCGGGCGTCGATCCGTTCGAGATGGCGCTCGGCACAGCGGAGCGGAACGACGCAGCGAAGGCTTGCATCGTCGCCGATTCGCCGAAACGCAAGCACCTGATCCCCGCGGATCCCGGTGACGGCGATGGGCTCGTAGCGCCCCTCCGAGAACAAGGTCGGATGATCCCTTCGCATCGCGAGAAGCTGCCGGATCAGCGCCATCTTCGCCGGCGTTTCGCCGTCCAACAATGCCTGGAGTCGCGCGTAATCTACCGGGCGGCGATTGTCGGGATCGACCAGGCTCAGGTCGGCGGTCTCCGTTCCTTGATAGAGGTCGGGCACGCCGGGCACGGTGTAGCGCAGCGCGACCTGCGCGAGGCCGTTCGCCGCAGCGGCGGGTGCGATCCGCGCGACGAACGCGGTCATGTCGTCCAGGAATGCCGGCGACCGCTCGGGATCGAGCAGCGCGCGGGCGAGATCGTGGCAGCGGCTCTCGTACGCCTCGTCCGACGCCTCCCACGAAGACCGCAGCTTCGCCTCCCGCAGCGCCTTTTCCTGCCACGCGACGATCCGCTCGGCAAAATCCGATAGGCCCTTGGCATCCGATGCGGTCAGTCCGTCGGGCCATGCACCGAACAGCGTCTGGAACAGCATATAGGCGTCGGCGGAATCGACCCCGTCGGCAAACGGCGCGGCGAGTTCGCGCCATCGTTGCACATGCGCACGCCATAGGTCGGGCACCTCGCTCAACACAGCGAGCCGTGCGCGGACGTCTTCGCCACGCTTATGATCGTGCGTGGCGGTCGCGAGCATTGCCGCCGGCCAGTCGGGGGCCCGGTCGACCATTGCCGCGTGAAAGTCGTCTATATCCAGCGACATGCGCGCGGCGTCGAAACCCACGTCGTTGCGCGAGAGCAGGCGACCGTAGCGGTAGAACGCGGTATCCTCGACCGACTTCGCCGCGATCGGCGCGGAGAGTTGCTGGAACTTGCGCGCCGCTTCCGCTGCGAGCCTGGCGTCCCCGGGACCCTCGCCTGCCAGCCATGAGAGAATCCGCTCGACCACGGCGCCCTCGCCCGGTGGGACGAACTGCGCGATGCGCTGGCGGACCGTCTCGCGGATCGCGGCGTCCGCTGCCGGGGCGGCGTCGCCCGTTCCGTAGGTGCGATAGACCGGGAAGACCCAGAGCAGTCGCTCGATCGCGCGGTCGAGCATGCCGCGGGTAAGGCCGTCGCATTCGGGCGTCGAGCGAGCGAGCGCGACGAAGGCCTCGATGCAGCCACGGTGCTGCGCGTGGAACTGCCACGCGAGCAATTCCTGGCGAGCGCGCAGTTCCTCGGGCGCGAAGTCGGGGGAACGGCCACTGATGTCCGCCCAGAGTTTGGCGAGCGGTTCGGCGCCGGCCGGCGCGTGGAGCAAGGCCGTCACCTGCTCCATGAAGTCGTACCCACTGGTGCCGTCGACGCCCCAGTCGGTGCTGAGCGGTTCGCCGTCGGCGAGGATCTTCTCGATGACGATATAGGCCGGACCGGGTGGCGCATTGGCGGGGCGCTCGATCGAGTCGAGGCGCGCGCTGAGGCGGCGGCAATAACCGGCGGGATCGGTCAGGCCATCGACGTGATCGACGCGGACGCCGTCGATCAGGCCCTCGGCGTACAGGCGGAAATAGAGCGCATGCGTGGCCTCGAACACGACCGGGTCTTCGGCGCGAAGGCCTGCGAGGTCGTTGATCGTGAAGAACCGGCGCCAGTTGAGTTCGTCGTTGGCGACGCGCCAGGACGCGAGACGATAATGCTGGCGGTCGACCAGCGCGGCGATGTCGTCGGTTGCTGCGGTGGCCTGATCCTCGTCGCGGATCGGCAGGCGGTGTTCGCCATACGCTTCGAGGACGTAGCGACCATCGACCTGCTCGACCTTCAACGCGCCACTCGCGAGCGTCTCGGCGAGCGGATCGCCCAGGATCGGGAGCACCAGCTTCTCGCGCCAGTCGATGTCGAAGTAGCGCGCAAATTCGCTTGGTTCGCCGTGCGTTAGGACGTCATTCCACCACGCGTTCTCACCACCGGCGACGCCCATGTGGTTGGGGACGATGTCGATGATGACGCCCATGTCCCGCTTGCGCAGGGCCGCGACCAGGCTGCGAAACGCGTCCTCACCGCCGAGTTCGGGATTGATGCGGGTCGGGTCGACCACGTCGTAGCCGTGCGTGGACCCGCTGCGCGCGGTGGTGATCGGCGAGGCGTAGAGGTGACTGATCCCGAGCGCGTCGAGATACGGCACCAGCCCCTCGGCGTCGGCGAAGGTGAAGTCCTTGTGGAACTGGAAGCGATAGGTTGCGCGCGGCGTGGTGGGAGGTGTCATGCGGGTCTCGCGGTGTTGAGCGCGTCGATGCGAGCGGCGACGGCGGGGCGTTGGATTAGCGCCTCGGTCGTGTCCGGCAGGCGGCGGCGCCAATTGGGATGTTCGTCGATCGTGCCGGGGAGGTTGGGCTGCTCGATCAGTCCGGCCATATCCTCGATAGGTATGATCGCCAGCGCGCAGGGTGTGCCGGCGACATGCGCGATCGCGGCGTCGACGACCGGGTCGGTATCATCGGGCAATGGTTGTTTGGCGCCCGTGTCGAAAGCGGACCAGAGTGCCGCACGATCGTCGGCGCGGGCCGCCCGGTCTGCGGGTTCGTCGATAGCATCGGACTTGCGGCCGAGGTCCCATGTCCAGTCGATGTCGCGGCCGCTCCACCAGCCGGCGATCGTCGCAAGGTCATGCGTGCCGGTCATCGCCACCGCATCGGGCGCCCATTTCGCGGGGGGCACGAAACCGTCCGCGTCGCGCTCGAACCACAAGACGCGCATGCCGAGCATGCCGCGCGCATCCATCGCCTCGCGGAAGCCGTCGGGGACGGTGCCGAGGTCTTCGCCGATCACGATCGCCTTCGCCCGCTGAGATTCCATCGCGACGATCCGCATCAGGTCGTCAAACGGCATGTCGAGATAGGCGCCCTCCGCCGCCGACGCGCCTTCGGGGACGACCCAGAGGCGACGGAGGCCGAACGCGTGGTCGATGCGGATGCCGCCGGCATGCGCCAGGGCTGCGCGGATCGTCGCGATGAACGGGGCGAAGGCATTGTCGCGGAGCGCTTGCGGGTCGAAGCCGGTGATGCCCCAACTTTGGCCGTCCGGGCCGAGCGGATCGGGCGGCGCGCCGATCGACAGGCCGGTGAGCAGGTCGCCGCGCCGGCTCCAGCCGTGGCTGCCGCCGGGGTCCATGCCGACGGCGAGGTCGGCGATGAGGCCGATCGTCATGCCGGCATCATTCGCTACCGTCTGCGCGGCGTCGAGGTCGCGACGGGCGAGCCATTGGAGGAAGACGTAGAACGTGACGTCCTCGGCATGCTCGGTAACGAACCGACGGACGGCTGGGCTGACGGGGTCGTGATACTCGACGGGCCATTGCTGCCAGCCGCGCGCGCCGGTTGTCGCGAAGAAATGCGCGTGGAGGGCGTCGAACTCGGCGTGGCGTTCGAGATCATCTCCGCCTTCGCGCCTGAACACGTCGAGGGTTTCACCAAGTTGTCGAGCATCTTGATCGAACGTCTTGCGAAGGCGTGCGAGCTTTGCGGGTATCGCGCTCTGCCAGTCGATCAGGTCTGGCGTGGGGTCGTCCGATGTCCCGGCGAACGCAGACGGATCGGCATACAGGCCGTTGAGGAATTGCCGGCTCGATGGCGCGTAAGGGCTGTACCGGCTCGCGTCGGCCGGGAACAAGGCGTGGGTCGGGCTGATCGCGAGCGCGTCGGCGCCGCGCTCGCCGAACGCTCGGGCGGTCTCCGCGAGTGTGCCGAAGTCGCCGAATGCCTTGGCAGTCTCGCTGCGCAGGCTAGGGATCTGGACCGCGGGTGCCCAGACTTTGCGCCCCGGTACGGCGTCGGCGATCGTGAAGCAGCGGCGCGACGCGACGAGCAGGTCGATCACGTGGTCGCCGACTTCGAGACGGTGATAGCCGGTGTGCTCGATCGGCTTCAACGCGCCTTGGTCGATCGCAACCGACGTCCGCGTGCCGTTTTCGAGGGTGAGTTCGGCCTTGCCGAATAGCGTCGTCGCAAGCTGGATCGGATCGCCGACGTCGACAGACAGGAAGCGGGGCGCCCGGGCAGTCCTGACTGCGATCACAGCCAGGCTTTCGGCGATCTGTTTGGCGCTGGCAGACGGATGGCCGAGGTGATCGAGGATCGTCCGCAGCGCTTCGTCCGACACCGTCTGGCGACGACCGGCCGCGTCCTGCCATTCGGGTTGCAGGCCGGCGGCCACGACAAGCTTTTGGAAATCGCTCATCGTTCCAGCCAAACCGCGACGCTGCCGGGCTGGCCAGATTCGCCATCTGCAAAGATCGGTACGCTCGATATTTGTGGAAAATCAACGGCCTCTACGCCGAGGTTGAGGACGACTGTGAGAACCGCGCCATCACCCATGCGCCAGCGAGCGATGACAGCCCCCTCCCCGATCGCCTCGGCCCCGATCGACTCCGTGCCAGCTAGCCGGGGGATGATCGCCTCGTGGCGAAGTGCCAACAGCGAGCGATACAGGTCCTGCCACTCGGCGGCAGCGGCGCCCGGTTGCGCGCGGGATCGATGGAAGGTTTCGTGTGCATTCGGGTCTGGGATCGCCTTCCGCGCCTCGGGATCGGCGAAGGCGGCGAACTTGGCGAACTCCTTGCGGCGGCCTTCGCGCACCGCATCGGCGAGGTCGTCGTGGAAATCGGTGAAGAACAGGAACGGGCTCTCGCTACCGTGTTCGTCACCCATGAACAGCAGCGGGATCTGCGGGCCGAGCAGGAGCAACGCGGTCGCCGCGCGCAATTTCTGCGGGTCGGCGAGCAGCGTCAGGCGTTCGCCCATCGCGCGATTGCCGATCTGGTCATGATTCTGGAGGAACGCGACGAACGCGGTCGGCGACAGATGCGCGCTGGGCTTCCCGCGCGGCTTGCCGTCGTGGTTGGGCGAGCCCTCCCCCTGGTAGATGAACCCTTCGCTGAGACAGCGTGCGAGGCGTTCTGCCGGACTGTCTGAGAAATCAGCATAATAGGCGCTCGTCTCGCCAGTGAGCAGCACGTGGAGGACGTTGTGGAAGTCGTCGTTCCACTGCGCGTCGAACGCGGCGGGGTAAAGGCGGTCGGCGTCGTTGCCTTCGTTTTCGAGGACGAGGTGGACGTGGCGGCCTTCGGTCTTCTCGCGGAGTTCGGCGGCCATCGCGTCGAGGAAGTCGTCGTTCGCGATCGCATGGACCGCGTCGAAGCGGAGGCCGTCGAACTTGTACTCGGTCAGCCACATCAGCGCGTTGTCGACGAAATACCGGTGGACCGGCGCCTGATCGACGGCGACCGCACCACCCCAGGGAGTGTCGACTTCGGCGTGAAAGAAGCCCTTGGCGTACGCGCCGAGATAGTTTCCGTCGGGGCCGAAGTGATTGTAGACGACGTCGAGGAACACGGCGAGGCCGAGTTCATGGGCGCGGTCGACCAAGGCTTTCAGTTCGTCGGGCGTGCCGTAGCTTTCAGCGGGGGCGTAGGGCAGCACGCCGTCATAGCCCCAATTGCGGGTGCCGCCGAATGCATTGACGGGCATGAGTTCGATCGCGGTGATGCCGAGTTCCGCGAGCGCCGCGAGGTGATCCGCAACTCCCGCGAAGCCGCCGAGCGCGCCGACATGGACCTCCTGGATGACCATCTCTTCCCACGGACGGCCGATCCAGTCGGTCGTGCGCCAGTCATAGGCGGCGTGATCGACGACGACGCTCCAGCCATGGACGCCGCCCGATTGTGATCGCGAGGCCGGATCGGGGACGGCGAGGTCGTCGCTCAGGCGGAATCGGTACCGCGTCCCTGGCCCTACGGGAGCCGAGGTGCTGAACCAGCCGTCGGCGCTGCGCGTCATGGGAACCGCATCGCCATCCGCGATCTCCAGAGCCACGACGTCGCGATCGGGAGCCCAGAGGCGGAACGTCGTAGCGTCTTCGGCGAGCGTCGGTCCCCAAGTCATGCCGCTGCGATCGTCCAGGAAAGCAACGCCGCACCCTGGGGGGGAAGCTCGTAGCTGTCCTTGATCGGGGTCGGCCCCTGCTCGGGCTTGCTGCTGTCGATCAGAACGGTGCGCTCCACCTCTTCGGGCGGCGGCATGTGGAAGGTCAGCGGGCCCTCCGAGGCGTTGAGGAAGAGCGAGATCACCTGGATCTCACCCGATTCCATCTCGCACGCGCGGCGCATCACCAGCGCACGGCCATTGGTGTTGTCCCAATCGTCCGCCGTGAGTTGCTGCCCGCGCTCGTCCCACCATTCGATATCCTTCAGCCCTTCGGCCGGGGTGTCGTCCCCGTACAGGAAGTTACCGGCGCGGAGCATGCCGTATTCGCGGCGCAGGGCGATCAAGCGCGCGGTGAAGTCGATCAGCGCCTCGCCTTCGGGGGACTTCGCCTTCTCCCAGTCGAGCCAGCTGATCTCGTTGTCCTGGCAATAGGCGTTGTTGTTGCCGTTCTGCGTGCGGCCGAACTCGTCGCCGGCGACCAGCATCGGCGTGCCGAGCGACGCGAACAAGGTAGTCAGCATCGAGCGCATCACGCGCGACCGGGTCTCCAGGATCGCGGGGTCGTCCGTCGGGCCTTCGACGCCCCAGTTGCGCGAGCAATTGTTCGAATGGCCGTCGTTATTGTCTTCACCGTTCGCTTCGTTGTGGCGCTCCTCGTAGGCGACCGTGTCGGCGAGCGTGTAGCCGTCGTGCGCGCCGAGCAGGTTGACGCTCGCCCAGGGCCGGCGGGCGCGGCGGTCGAACAGGTCGGCCGAACCAGTCAAGCGCGCGGCGAGATCGGCGCGCTGCGCGTGATCGCCGCGCCAGAATTTCCGCACGGTGTCGCGGTATTTGTCGTTCCATTCGGCGAAACCGGGGGGGAAGTTGCCGAGCTGATACCCGCCGGGGCCGATGTCCCAGGGCTCGGTGATGAGCTTCAGGCGCCCGAGAACCGGGTCTTGGCGGAGGACGTCGAAAAAGCCTGCGCCGGGATCGAAGCCGGTATCCGTCCGGCCGAGCGTCAGCCCGAGATCGAAGCGGAAGCCGTCGATGCCAAAGCTGGTCGCCCAGTAGCGCAGCGAATCCGCTACCATCTGCAGCACGCGCGCTTTGGTGAGGTTGAGCGTGTTGCCGGTGCCGGTGTCGTTGATTGCGTAGCGGGGGTCGTCCTTTACCAGGCGGTAGTAGCTGGCGTTGTCGAGCCCGCGCCAGGATAGCGTCGGGCCCTGCTCGGAGCCTTCGCACGTGTGGTTGTAGACGACGTCGAGGATCACCTCGATCCCGGCCGCGTGCAGGCGGCGGATCGAGCGGCGGAGTTCGTTGTGGCTGTCGGTCGCGAAGAACGAGCGCTCGGGCGTGAAGAAATTGAGGGTGTTGTAGCCCCAGTAGTTGCGCAGGCCCTTTTCTTGGAGAAAGCGGTCCTGGATATAGGTGTGGATCGGCAGCAGCTCGAGCGCGGTGACGCCGAGCCGCTTGAGGTGATCGATGACCTTGGGATTGCCGAGCGCCGCGAAGGTGCCGCGTTCGGAGGGCTGGACCTCCTCGAACAGCTTGGTCAGGCCCTTGGTATGCGCCTCGTAGATCACCGTCTCAGACCAGGGCGTGTTGGGCCGCACGTCGCGCGACCAGTCGAAATGGCTGTCGGTCACGACGCCCTTGGGCATCGTCAGCGCGCTGTCGCGGCGGTCGAAGCTGAGATCCGCACGCGGCGACTTCACCTGGTATCCGTACATCGCGTCGGTCCAGCGGAGTTCGCCGATCATCTGCTTGGCGTAAGGGTCGAGCAACAGCTTGTTCGGGTTGAAGCGGTGGCCTTCTTCGGGGGCATAGCGGCCATGCGCGCGATAGCCGTAGACGAGGCCGGGCTGCGCGTCGGGAAGATAGCCGTGCCAGACTTCGTCGGTCCATTCGGGGAGCGGATAGCGGCTCAGCTCGCGGCGGCCGGTCTCGTCGTAGACGCAGAGTTCGATCTTCTCGGCATTGGCGGAATAGACTGCGAAATTGACGCCGAGCCCGTCGAAGGTCGCGCCGAGGGGGTAGGCCGAGCCGGCGTCGAGCGTGTCGGGCAGTAGATGCAATGCGAGGACCCTTTTCGTGTCGTAATCGTCTCGATGCGGACGCGGCTTTACCGCGGTGCAGCATTCCTTGCCGTGAAACCCGTCCGCCGGTTCCTATGTTCCGCTCGCAGCAGCGAGTTTTCGCCGCACGTTCTCAGATTTCAAGGAACATCCCTATGCCATTTTCCTTCCGATCGATCCACGCATGAGCGGCCCGAAACTGTTCGAGCCGCTCACGGTCGGCAATCTGACGCTGACCAACCGGATCGTGATCGCGCCGATGTGCCAGTATTCGGCGGAAAACGGCTGCATGAACGATTGGCACCAGATCCACCTGGGCCAACTCGCGCTGTCGGGGGCTGCTTTGCTGACGATCGAGGCGAGCGCGGTGCTGCCCGAGGGGCGGATCACGCATGCCGACGTCGGGCTGTACGACGATGCGACCGAGGCGGCGATGGCGCGCGTGATCGAGAGCGTACGGCGCTGGTCGGACATGCCAATCGCGATCCAGTTGTCGCATGCCGGGCGGAAAGCGTCGTGCGAGGTGCCTTGGAAGGGCGGACTCCAGATTGCGCCGGGCGCGCCTAACGGATGGCAGACCGAGGGGCCCTCGACGCTCCCGTTCCTGCCCGAGGAGAACGCACCGGTCGCGCTCGATGCCGAAGGACTGGCGCGGGTGCGCGATGCGTTCGTGGCGGCGACGGTGCGGGCTGCTCGGCTCGGGATCGACGCGGTGCAGTTGCATGCGGCGCACGGCTATCTGTTGCACGAGTTTTTGTCGCCGCTGTCGAACCGGCGGGAGGATGAGTATGGCGGCAGTCTCGAAAACCGGATGCGCTTCCCGCTCGAGGTGTTCGATGCGGTTCGGGCAGCGTTTCCGGCCGAGCGTGCGGTGACGATGCGCGTATCGGGGACCGACTGGGCCGAGGGCGGCTGGGATTCGGAGCAGACGGTGGCGTTCGCCAAGGCGCTCGAGGCGCGTGGGTGCAGTGCCATCCACGTCTCGAGCGGGGGCACGACGCCGGCGCAGCAGATCCCGGTGGGGCCGAGCTATCAGGTGCCGCTGGCGCGCGCGGTTAAGCAGGCGGTGTCGATCCCGGTGGTCGCGGTCGGGCTTATCACCGATTTCGAGCAGGCCGAGGCGATCGTCGGGACGGGCGATGCGGACATGATCGCGCTGGCCCGGACGATTTTGTACGACCCGCGTTGGCCTTGGCATGCGGCGGCGCATCTTGGGGGTAAGGTGAAGGCGCCGAACCAGTATCTCCGGTCGCAGCCGCGGCAGTTCAAGGATTTGTTCGAGGGGTAGAGGCGCTCTTGCAATCCTCCCCCGCCAGGGGGAGGTGGCGCGAAGCGACGGAGGGGGAGGAACACGCAACATCGGTTGTGCCTTCCTCCCCCTCCGTCAGGCAAGTGCCTGCCACCTCCCCCTGGCGGGGGAGGATCGCTTGGTTCCGCTCCGGTATTAGCAATGATGGTTGGCGGCTTAACCCGCCACCGTCATCACCGAGCCGGAGTCCACCCGAATATCCGCGCCGTTGATGAAGCTCGCCCGCTCCGAGCACAGGAACACGATCGCCGAGGCGACCTCTTCCGCCGTGCCGCGGCGCTTGAGCGTCATGCCGGGGCGCTCTTCCTCGAGGAACGTCTCGATCGCCTCGTCGAAGCTCGTGCCCTTCTCGTCGGCGCGCTTCTTCATCATCTTGTCGGTCATCGGCGTGGCGATGAACGCGGGCGAGACGGTGTTCACCAGCACGTTGTCGCAGCCATAGGCCTTGGAGAGCCCCTTCGAGAGACTCGAAATCCCGGCCTTCGATGCGCAATAGGCGAGCTCATCGACATAAGGCTGCACCGCGTCCTCGGAGCTCATCAGCACGATCCGGCCCCATTTCGCCGCGCGCATCGCCGGGATCGCCTCGCGGCAAACGCGGACGGCGCCCATCAGGTTGATGTCGAGCGTCGACTGCCAGCCGGCATCGTCGACGTCGAGGAAATCGCCGGTCGCTCCGGTCACGCCCGCGCAGTTGACGAGGATGTCGGGCTCGCCGAGCTGCTCGCGGACCTTGGCGAACAGCGCCTTCACGTCGTCGAGCTTGGTCAGGTCCGCCTCGACCGCGATCACCTCGCCATGTGCCTTCAACTCCGTCGCGCTCGTGTCCAGATCGCCGCCGGGCTGGTCGGTGATCGCGACGCGCACGCCCTCCTGGAGCAGCATCCGGGCGGTTTCCTTGCCCATGCCGCTGTCGGCGCCAGTGACGAGCGCGATCTTGCCTGCAATATCGAGGTTCATGGTCGTATCCTTGTCGGAATGAAGGTCATGCCCAGGCCTTGGGCCCGCCGTCGTCGAGCGCGCGGTCGAGGTAGAAGGCGGCGCTGATCAGCGCGAGGTGGCTGAACCCTTGCGGGAAATTGCCGAGGAAGCTGCCGTCCTGCGCGATTTCCTCGGCGAACAGGCCGAGATGATTGCCGTGCGCGAGCAGCTTTTCGAAATTCCAGCGCGCCTCGTTCAGCCGCCCTGCCCGCGCGAGGCATTCGACATACCAGAACGAGCAGGCGACGAACGTCCCCTCCCGTCCCGGCAAGCCATCGTCGATCTTGTAGCGATACACCTGCCCGTCGTCGGACAGGTCCTCGCCGATCGCATCCAGGGTCGCGAGCCATTTGGGGTCGGTCGGGCCGATGAAGCGCACCAGCGGCATCATCAGCAGCGCGCCGTCGACCGCCACGTCCTCGGGCGCATCGCCGATCGCGCGGACGAAACGGCCGAGGTCGTCGTTCCAGAAATTCGCCCAGATATCCTCGTTGATCGCGGTTCGGACTTCCGACCAGCGCACGAGCGGCGCGGGCAGCGAGCGTTTCTGCGCCAGCCGCACCGCGCGGTCGACCGCGACCCAACTCATCAGCCGGGAGTGGAGATAATGCTTCTTCGGCCCGCGGACCTCCCAGATCCCGGAGTCCGGCGTGGCCCAGGTTTCGCAGACCTGATCGACGATCCGGCAGATCGCCATCCAGGAATCATGCGCGATCGGCTCGCCATATTTGGTGCCGAGATAGGTCGCGTCGAGCAGCGCGCCGTAGATATCGTGCTGCGTCTGGTCCTTCGCCTCGTTGCCGACGACGATCGGCGACGCGCCCTCGAACCCGGCAAGATCGAGCGGGCGCTCGTCGGCGATCGGGCCGCCGTCGAGCGCGTACATGACGCCGAGATGGCCCTTCGAACACGCCTGCGCGCGGTCCATCGTCCAGTGGAGGAAGTCGACCGCCTCGCTCTGGAAGCCGAGGCGCAGCAGCGCATAGACGGTGAACGAGGAATCGCGGATCCACGTCGCGCGGTAATCCCAGTTGCGCACGCCGCCGGGCGCTTCGGGCAGGCCGAAGGTGGCCGCCGCCGCGATCGAGCCATGCTTGCGCGAGGTGAGGAGTTTCAACACCATCGCCGAGCGCTCGACGGTCTCGCGCCAGCGGCCGCGATAGCGCGACTGGCGGCTCCATGCCCGCCAATAGGCGATGTCCTTCTCGACGATCGCATCGAGCGCTTCGGTATCGAGCGAGACGTCGTCGGGGTTGCTGAGGATCAGCGACACGGTGTCGCCTTCGCGCAGGTCGATCTCGGCGGTGAGGTCGCAACCGTCCGCGACCAGCGATGCCGCGCCGTGCAAGGCGAGCGCGAGCCCGCTTTCGTGATCGAACCGCCCGCGCGAAACGTCTGCGCCGTTGCTGGCCACCGATGCCGTGCGCCCCGCCGCGCCGTAATCGAACCGCGGCGCGCACCGCACGCGGATCGTCGCCGCCCCGCGCGTGCAGGTCAGCCGTCGGACCAGCCGGGGCGGTGCATCGTCGACGTCGTTGCCGACCGGCATCAGGTCGACGAGGTCGATGCTCGCGGAATTCGCCATCCAGCGGGTGAGCAGGATGTTGGTCTCGGGCAGGTACATTTGAACGATGTTCGCGCCGGGAAGGTCGGGCTCGACCGCGAAATGCCCGCCCTTCTCGTCGTCGAGCAGCCGCGCGAAGACCGTGGCGCTGTCGAGGCAGGGCCAGCAGAGATAGTCGATCGTGCCTGCCGTATCGACCAGCGCGATGGTTTCCAAATTACCGATCGCGCCGTGATCCGCGATGGGTTCGGGCTTGTCGCCAAGCTCAACCATTGTCGCGGAAGCCGGGATACAGGCTCATGCCGCCATCGATAGTGAGCGTCGATCCGACGATATAGTCCGCCGCATCCGACACCAGGAACAGCGCGGCGCGGGCGACATCCTCGGGATCGCCGATCCGGCCGTAAGGGATGAGTTCGAGCAGCTTGTCCTGGTCGGCGGTCGCGTCTGCGTTGATCTCGGTCGCGATCGCGCCGGGGGCGATGCCGTTCACGCGGATGCGGTCGCCGGCGATCTCCTGCGCGAGCGTCCGCATCAGCATCCCGCTGCCGCCTTTCGACGCGGCGTAGTTGGCGTGGCCTGCCCAGGGAATGACCTCGTGCACCGAACTCATGAACAGGATCTTCCCGATCGCGCGGCTGAAACCGCGGTCGCCCTGCTTGCGGAAACGGCGCACGGCCTCGCGCGACACGAGGAACTGCCCGGTCAGGTTGACGTCGATGACCCGCTTCCAGTCCTCCAGCGTCAGGTCGGCATAGGCCGCGTCCTTCTGCATGCCCGCATTGGCGAAGACGATGTCGACGCCGCTGAAACGCTCGACCGTCTCGTCGAACAGTTTCAGCACCGCCGCCTCGTCCGACGTATCCGCCTCGCACGCGAACGCCTCGCCGCCCGCCTGCTCGATCGCCTCGACCACCTCGCGCGCCTTGTCCGCGCTGCTGTTATAGTTGACCGCGACCTTCGCGCCGGCCTTGGCAAAGGCGATGGCGGAGGCGCGGCCCAGCCCGGAACTCGCGCCGGTGACGATCGCGGCCTGGCCTGTCAGGTCGATGTTCATGGCTGGTCCTTCGCTTGGGGATTTCATTGGGGACATCGCCGCTCAACGCGCCCCGCGGTCAGTTTCTCCAAGGCTCCACGAACCGTTCGGCAATCGCGCTGATCTGCATCAAGCGTCCGATTTCGGTGCAACTCTTACGGCTCGCCACGCGCTGTGGGTCTTGAGTAGCTACGAGGACGGCACATGACCAAGACCATCGCCAAGGATACCGGCACACCACCGAAAGGTGCCACGTTCGAAACGCAGATCGGCGAAGGCGGCGAACTGCACCAGATCGCCAGCGGCGAAGGCGCCGTATTGACGACGCAGCAGGGCATCCCGGTTGCCGACGACCAGAATTCGCTGAAAGTCGGAGATCGCGGGCCGACGTTGCTGGAGGATTTCCACTTCCGCGAGAAGATCTTCCATTTCGATCACGAGCGTATCCCCGAGCGCGTCGTTCATGCCCGCGGTTACGGCGCGCACGGCACGTTCACGCTGACCGAGAGCCTGGAAGAATTCACCAGCGCTGGCATCCTGACAGAAGTCGGCGAGCAGACGCCGATGTTCCTCCGTTTTTCGACGGTGGCGGGTAACAAGGGTTCGGCCGATCTGGCGCGCGACGTGCGTGGTTTCGCGGTGAAGTTCTATACCAAGGAGGGTAACTGGGACGTTGTCGGCAACAACATCCCGGTGTTCTTCATCCAGGACGCGATCAAGTTCCCCGACCTGATCCATGCCGCCAAGCAGGAGCCCGATCGCGGCTTCCCGCAGGCACAGACCGCGCATGACAATTTCTGGGACTTCATCAGCCTGACCCCGGAATCGATGCACATGGTGATGTGGATCATGTCCGACCGCACCATTCCGCGCGGCTTCCGCTTCGTCGAGGGCTTTGGCGTGCATACGTTCCGGCTGGTCAATTCCGAGGGCAAGGGCACCTACGTCAAGTTCCATTTCAAGCCGAAGCTGGGACTCCAGTCGGTCGCGTGGAACGAGGCGGTCAAGATCAACGGTGCCGATCCCGACTTCCATCGTCGCGACCTTTGGGACGCGATCGATCAGGGTAACTTCCCCGAGTGGGACATGGGCGTGCAGCTGTTCGACGATGAGTTCGCCGACAATTTCGAGTTCGACGTGCTCGATGCGACCAAGGTCATTCCCGAGGAGCAGATTCCTGTCCGCATCATCGGCAGCTTCAAGCTCGATCGTCTGGTCGACAATTTCTTCGCCGAGACCGAGCAAGTCGCGTTCTGCACGCAGAACATCGTGCCGGGGATCGGCTTCACCAACGATCCGCTGTTGCAGGGCCGCAACTTCTCGTATCTCGATACGCAGTTGAAGCGCCTTGGCAGCACCAACTTCACGCATATCCCGATCAATGCGCCGAAGATTCCGGTGAACAATTACCAGCAGGACGGCCACATGGCGATGCATGCTCGCAAGGGTCGTGCGAACTATGAGCCGAACAGCTGGGAAGGCACGCCGCGCGAGAGCCCGACCAAGGGCTACAAGCACTTCCCGTCGCAGGAGACCGGGCGCAAGGCGCAGGTACGCTCGGCGACGTTCGCCGATCATTATAGCCAGGCACGCCAGTTCTTCATCAGCCAGACCGAGATCGAACAGAAGCACATCGGCGATGCGCTGACGTTCGAGCTGTCGAAGGTCGAGCGGGTGGATATCCGCGAGTTGATGGTCGGGCATCTGCTCAACATTGACGAGAAGCTGGCGAAGACGGTCGCGACCGGACTCGGGCTGAAGGCGATGCCGCCCAAGGCGAAGGCTGCGGTCGAGCCCCGCACCGACCTGCCTGCTTCGGATGCTCTCAGCATTCTGAAGAACACCACGGGCAGCTTCGAAGGGCGCAAGCTTGGTATCCTCGTCACGGACGGGGCACCGGCTGCGATCGTCCAGGCATTGGTCGATGGGATCGTCGCGGCGAAGGCCACGTACGAGATCATCGCGCCGAAGGTGGCGGGCGCGACGCTCGACGACGGGACGCTCGCGGAAGGCAAGCAGAAGATCGATGGCGCGCCTTCGGTTCTCTACGATGCCGTGGCGATCGTCGTATCGGCGGATGGGGCCAAGAAGCTCGGCAAGGACAAGACCGCCAAGGACTTCGTCAGCGATGCGTTCGGGCATGCCAAGTTCATCGGCTTTAACGCCGATGCGAAGCCGTTCCTCGAAAAGGCCGGCATCGAGGACGAGGACATGGACGACGGCGTAATCGCGCTGGGCGGCAAGGGCGATGTCGACGCGTTCCTCAAAACGCTCGGCAAGCTGCGTATCTGGGATCGCGAACTGAACGTCGACCTCGACGCTCCCGCGTTCGAAGATCCTGAGGCGGCTTGATCGCTTCGATGAAGCCCAAGGCATCGCCACCGTACGCTCAGCGTGCGGTGGCGGTGGCCATTCCCGTCAAGAACGAAGACGAGTATCTGGGCGAGTGCCTCGACGCGCTGGATCGTGCGGCGGGGCGCTTCGGTGGCAAGGTCGTCATCGTCGCGATGGCGAACGATTGTACCGATGGCACGATCGAAATTTTGAACACCTGGCGGCCGAGCCATGCAACGCTCGCATGGTCGGCCGTTTCGCTTTTACCGGGGGCACGGCACGCCGGCTGGGCACGGCGCCTTGCGCTCGATGCAGGCGCGAACCTGCTGACCCATAATACCGATTTGCTGCTGTCGACCGACGCGGACACGAATGTCGCGGCCGACTGGATCGTGCGGATCGTCGCGCATATCGATGCGGGCAACGATGCCGTGGCCGGACGCGCGCTGACGCTCAAGGCGGATCGGGCGTCGCTGGGGGTCACGGCACGGCGACGGCTGGACCAGCTCGGACGCTATTACACCGCGCTCGATTATCTTCGCGCTCGCGCCGGGACGCAGGCGCACGATCCCTGGCCTCGCCATTTCTACGAGGGCGGCGCGAGCATTGCCGTCACGCACGCGATGTACCGGCGGATCGGCGGGGCGCCCACGCCGTCGGTGGCGGAGGATCGTGCGTTGTTCGACCGCATCCGCGCGCATGGTGGCCAGGTGCGCCACCCGCTGAACGTGCGCGTGTTCACCTCGTGCCGGATCTCTGGTCGCGCGCCGGGCGGGATGGCCGATGCCGTGGCGCGGTGGATCGATCAGCCGATCGATGCGCCCTTGCACGAAACCTACGCCGTGGTCGCGGCGCTCAACCCCGCGGTTGCCAGGCCGGACGACCAGTTAAGCTTTGCTACGCTGCCCGCGGCGATCCGGGAGGCGCAGTCGCTGATCCGCCTAACCCGCACCTTCCAGACGCCAGAGATCGAGCCGGTACGCCTCGTGCCGGTCGCTGCGAACGACCGTGACGCGATCGTCGAGCGCAGCCTGGAGTTCGGCAACGGCCTCGTCCCCGCTTTTGGGATAATCGGTCTCGCCGATCCAGTGGACCAGCATCACATACCCGCCTGACGCCACCGCGCCGCGCAGATAGCCTGCGAGCCGGACGATGTCGGCGCTATCCCAGTAATAGACGACCTCCGACAGCATCACGAGATCGAAAATCCCCTCGGGCGCCTCGTCGGGGAGGCGGCGCTGCTCGATCGTCACGTTCGGCTGATCCGCGCACCGCGCACACGCCGAGGCGAGCGCGGTCGGTGAGACGTCGACCGACAGCAACGCGTCGCACCGCGCGCCAAGCTGGGTTGTCAGCACACCGTTCGCGCACCCGACTTCCAGCGCATTGGCGAACCGCGGCTGGGGCAAGGCGGCGAGCGTCTCGGCGTATTTGGCGGCCTCGTACGCGCTGGTCTCGAAGTCCCAGGGATCGCCCTTGTCCTTGTAGAGCGCCTCGAAATAGTCGGGGGCGATCGAGTGTTCACGACGCACGGAGGATCTCCAGCAAGAGGGTTGTCGGCCGATCGAGCAGCCGGAGCATCCTGTCGGGGAGGCGGAAGTTCTCGGCGGCACCGACGATACGCCCGCCGCGCTGGCTGCGGTGGCATGCCATCGCGCGACGCTGTTGAGGCTTGGCCTTCGCCGTATCGATCGAAATGACGCGGCGACTACGGACACGCTCGGCCAAATCCGCGACGGTCCAGCCCCAGACGAGATAGTGATAGAGGCGAACCGATATGCGGCGTGCGACGGCATCGGCGAGGGCTGCGGCGGCCTCGTGATCGCAGTGCGGCTCGCCGTCCCACGTGACCGCGATCCGGCGGATCTCGCGGGCGCGACACCAGGCTGCCAGGCGATCCGCGGTGCGTTCGAAGAGCGGGTCGCCCGGTTTCGGGGGGGCTGCATCGGGCCAGTCGAGGTGCAGCGGGGCCGCCCCGCCCAGCAGGCGCAGCGCGGCGGCGGCTTCGGTGCGGCGTAACCCGGCGATGCGCATGCGACTCCAGCCTGGTGCGTCGGGGTGCGATCCGGCGCCATCGGTCACGAACGCGGTATGGGCGCGTCCCCCGCTGGCGGCGATCGCGGCGATCAGCGCACCACAGCCGAGCGTCTCGTCATCGGGATGCGGCGCGAGGATCAACCACGGGCCCTGTGCCGCGGCGGCCTTGGCGGACATCGGTCGGGCGCGACGGAAGAGCGTGCTCCAGGCGCGATGGCCCGGCGCTACCACCACCGATCGTCGCCCCAGCAATCCTCCTCCAGCCATGCCGCCGCCGCGCGGTCGCGGGCCTGGTCGGGCACCGGCTGACGCAGATACAGCCCGAGATCGCGGGTGATCCGGTCGATCCGGCTGGCGGCGAAGAACGACGCGGTACCGACCGAGCGCGCCGCCGCCTCCATCGTCTTCAACCCTGCCTCCTCGACAATGCCGCGGGTCATCAGCACGAACGGGATCGCCTCGGTCGCCTGCGCCTCCGCCAGGTGCGCAGCGCGGCGTACCCAGAGGCCAGCGCTACGCGTCTCCGTCAGGCAGGCGGCGAACCGTGCGCGCTGGACCGCGTCGTCGCCCTTGCCGGTCGTGACGAGGTGATCGCGCAGATGCCGCACCAGCGCCTCGACCGCGCCGAGCTGGACCGCGGTGAACCGCCATGCGCCGGCACTGAACCGCGGCTCGGTCTCGTACACGTCGGGGGCACCGATCATGCCCTCGGGACCGATCGGCATGTCGGAGAAATCGAACAGGCCGCTGCACGTGCCACGCATGCCGCGAACCTGCCATCCGCTATTGTCCGCGCGCGCTGATTCGCCTGCGATTCGGACGAGGACGAGTTGCTTGCCGCCGGTCGCATCGCGCGCGGTCACCAGGATGCGGTCGAGGTGCCCTGCGCCGGTCGCGAAACTCTTGCGGCCCTGAAGCACCCAGCGACCGTCGGCGTCCTGCCGGATCGACAGGCCGGGCTGCGGCTCGGTATTCCAGACCCCGTAGACGCGACCGGCCTCGAGATCGTCCGCCAGCGTCCGCCGCTGGGGGTCGTCGCCATAGGCCGACACCAGTTGCGCCGCGTTCACATGGCCCTCGAACACGCGGCCGAGGCTGAGATCGGCGCCCCCGATCGCGCGCAAGACGTCGACCAGCGCGTCGGTCCGCTCGGGAGACGAGATATCGACGAACCCGGCAAGCGCTCCAACCTCGTGCAGCGCGACTACGCGCTCGGCGGGAAACACCTCGTCCCCGTTGGTGCGATCCCAGTCGGCTGCCAGCGCGCGCACCGCTTCCAACGTCGTCCAGCCCTGTGGATGTGCGGGCGATCGTGCCGGTGATGTCATGGCCAGTGGATCAATCCCCGCGCGCTGCGAACCATGCGATACGGCCGCTGTGCCAGTAGAACGCCGGAACGCCGCGAGCGTTGCGTGTCCTGCCCCCGGCGACGGTTAACCGGATCCAAATTCGCCCAGAACCTTTGGTTAACGCTTGGCCGGCATAGTGGTGCGATCGGAAGGGACCGGATCGATGGCACAGAAACAGGATATCTTCGCGCTGGTCGGCAAGCGGATGTGCGCGTCGCCGCGACATGGCGATCTGGCTGCCGGGTATGACGTGCCGCCGATCGCGGACCTGATCCGGCGGATCGACCGTGCGCTGATGGAGCGCCGCGCGGCCTGAACCTCTAGTCGTCCGCGCCCGCCATGCCGATCGCGGACGCGTACATCTGCGCCGCGCGCTGCTCCCGCGGGTCCTTGAAGGCCCGCGTCGGATCGGGCGCATCGCCGGTCGCGCGCAACACCGCCCATAACGCGAACCGCCGGCCGGCATCGCGCTCGGTGCCGAACGCCAGCGACACGCGGTCGCGTCCCGCTTCCAGCGCTTCGGGGCTGAGCGTGTCGATGTCGGTCGTGCCGAAGAAGTGGTGCGAAATCGCGTCTAGGTCCATGCGGGCAGCCTAGCGGACCGCCCGCCCCTCGCGCAATCGGATGCGGCGATGCGGCGGCCTATCGCAACGGTTGCGATCCCGCCGCTCTCCGCTTAGACGCCGTCGTCCGGCTCATCCGAGCGCCGGTACGGAAGAGTGTCCGAGTGGTTTAAGGAACTGGTCTTGAAAACCAGCGATGGGGTAACCCATCCGTGGGTTCGAATCCCACCTCTTCCGCCACCCCTTATTTTCAGGTTGTCTCAAAGGGTCTCCGAACCCCGCGGAAATCCTTAGGTAACGGGTTGCCGTTTGTCTCGCACAGCATCATTAAACATCAATGCAGCGTAACCAATCAGGGGGCACTTCCGGGGCACCGGTTCGGCCAGGTGGGGGCACCGAATGCTGACCGATCGCGCTTGCCGTCAGGCGAAGCCCACGGAGAAGCCCTACAAGTTGGGCGATGCTCACGGACTCTACCTGTTCGTAATGCCGAGTGGCTACAAGAGCTGGCGCTGGAAGTATCGAATCGGCGGCAAGGAAAAGCGCATCGTGTTCGGTGCCTATCCGGACGTACCGTTGCAGGAAGCAAGGGATCTGCGGGAGGCAGCCTCGCGGGAGCTTCGCCGCGGCACGGACCCGGCCGTCGACAAACGCCAGAAGGCAGCTGCCCAAATCGCGCGGGCCGGCAATTCGTTCGAGGTCATCGCGCTGGAATGGCATGCGAGCCAAATGCCAACCTGGTCGACGCGGCATTCAGCGCTGGTCCTCAGCACGTTGCAGAAGGACGTGTTCCCCAAGATCGGCAAGCTGCCGATCGACGCAATCACGACACCGCTCGTGATCGAGGTGCTTCGTCCGATCGAGCAGCGGGGGGCGATCGAGACCGCACATCGGGTGCGGCAGCGCATATCGGAAATCTTCGCGCGGGCGATCGGGGCGGGGATAGCGACGGCCGATCCAGCGGCGGTAGCTGCAAAGGCGCTCGCTCGGACACCGAAAGGCAAGTTTCCCGCGGTCCGGACGATCGAAGCAGCCACGGACGTGTTGAGGTCGGTGGAGAGTACGCCTGGCCATCCGCTCACAAAGCTTGCCTCACGCCTCTTGGCCTTGACGGCGGTCCGAGCCGGCGTTCTGCGCTTGGCGGAAGCCAGCGAGTTCGAGAATTTGGACGGCCCCTCCCCTCTCTGGCGCATCCCCGCAGCGAAGATGAAGCTGGTTTTGGAGCGCAAAGAGGACGTTGCGTACGAATTCCTTGTGCCCTTGTCCTCTCAGGCGGTGGCAACGGTGAAGGTCGCAATGGCTTTCTCCGGCAATGCGCCACTGATCTTTCGAAGCATCCGACATCCACGCAAGCCGATCAGCGACAGCACCGTGAGCAAGGCGTATCGGGACGCCGGTTTCGCGGGCGTGCATGTGCCGCACGGCTGGCGCTCGACATTCTCCACCGTGATGAACGAGCTGGCGGGCGAGCAGAACCGAGTCGGGGATCGGGCGATAATCGACTTGATGCTGGCGCACGTACCGACTGGTGTTTCCAGCAACGAGGGCGCGTACAATCGGGCCGCATACATGCCACGCCGGCGCGAGCTTGCGCAGGAATGGGCAGACATGCTGATCCAGGATCTGGTTCCACCGGAAGCACTGCTTACTATCCCTCGACGCTGACCGGCGTGGGAGCAGCGGCATGACCGCGCGCTCCCTTTTTAAGATCGTCGGCGGCAAGGCCACGAAGGGGCATCGTACCGGGCAACCCGTACGCCGCAGCAGCTATCGCGCCGGCGAGCGCGAGCAGCGGTACTGGCGGCCGTTTAACAAGGCTGAACGCAACGCACGCATGCGCGCTGCCGAGACGTATGATCGGAGCCACAAGGTTGCCGGCAAGCGTAACGGACCGCTCGGCGCGATCGGCGTCGACGTGCTGCGCGAGCTGATGCGAATGATCGACTTCAAGACGGGCAGGCTCGAGCCCGCCATTGCGACGTTGGCGACACGGCTTAGCCGTTCGCGAGGCGCGATCGTGAAGGCGCTTGCCAGACTCAAGGATCATGGCTTCCTCAACTGGATCCGGCGGTTCGAACCGATCGAAGATCCCGACGCGTTTGGTCCCCAGGTGAAGCAGGTGACGAACGCGTATTGGTTTGGCTTGCCAAAGGAAGCGGCCGACATGGTCCGTCGCATGATGGGCAAGGGGCCGATGCCGGACGACGAGGTAACTCGTAGGAAGGCCAACGAAGAGGAAACCGCGGCGATGCTGGCGACGATCTCGGCCGAGGACCTGGCGGCATTCCGTGCCGGCGACGAGTCCCCTCTCGCGAAAGCTCTCGCTTCGCTAGGCCGTCGCGTAGACCTCTGTAACGCGAATTCACCGGGTGGTCAGAACCCGACCCTACAAGGTTAAATATAAAAGGAACGCCGTTGGCGTGCGCAGATTGCTGCTCCACCAAGCCCCCGAGGCCCCGAACCCAACAGGTTCAACATCCAGCGACCGCGGGTGAGCGTGCCGGCTTGCGCCGTCCCGTGCATCCTGGGGAGGATGCGCAAATTCGGCGCCATCTCACTCATTCACGTCACCCGCGCTGCGATGTCACGTAAGCGGAATGTCCCGGATGGGCAGGAAAGCGGACGGGCGGCTTTCGGGGGGTGATTCCTGACTAGCTGCCGTTCGTCGAACTGTGGCTCGCTTCGTTCCATTCGATAGCGATCTCACTCGCCCATCAAATAACGGTAGGCCGCGCGGCATGGTGAAAACAAAAAGACTGCTGCTGCACAAAGGAATATTACGATGCTATTACCCTCATCGACCCTGGTAAAAAACATCACAGCAATAGCAGCTACGGTGTAAATAATTCGGGGATAGAGAAACTTGGTGTAGCCATCTCCTTCGCCGTAAAAGTAGGGCATGCCAAGGGTGAATACTATCCGCGAGTACAGCGCCCAATCGAGCGCTAACCCTACCGCGATGGAACTAAAAAAGTAAAATACCACCACCAATCGGCCCTCCGCGCGTACGGTATGCTACCAGTATTATGTCCGCTAGTGGGTGGCGTCGTAAGCCGCACAAACGGCGACGTTTGGGCGGAAGCGGAATGGCCGGTTCGGAGAGGAAACCGGAAGGGCAGCTTATGGATGAGAGGAGTGCTTAACTGCCGTTTCCTCGTGCGCTCATAGTGACGTCGACATCCGCTACCTTCTGGCGAAGGCGAGTAAGAAACGGCCGTCCGTGCGTTTCCATTTTGTCAGGCGAGTAACCGCGTATGACGTCCTCGTACCGCTGCACCTGATCAACAAGGCCGGCACGGAGCCGCTCCAAATCGCGATCGGATAGGGTCTCTCGTTCTGCGTGGGCTCGCTCGATGAACATATCGTGGGATGGTATGCCCGCATGAACGAGCAACTGCAATTGGGCGGCATAACGACGAGCTTAAACGACCGGCATTCGTAGTTAGCTGCCGGTCGTTGTCGGTGATACCCGAGTTCGATGACCGAACGTTACGAGCCTGCATCCGACTTTCCCAAGGCAGTTGCTGCTGAAGAAGTGCCGCTTTCAGGCTCGGCCTTTGCTGACGCGAACATGCAACAGCTTATCGCGATGACGCGGGACGACGATGTCTCTAACCGCGATTGGGCGACCATGCTCCTTGCGCTGGAGGAAGCGGATACGCCGGAAATCCGCGAGGCATTGCTATCGGCCGCGAACGATGAAAACGACGTCGTGCGAGCAGAAGCGCTCGTCGGTATTGCAAGACGCGATCGAGAGCTGGCGCTACCGCTCGTCCTAACAGCGTTGTCTGGCGAGTGGGCGGGTATGCCCATTTTCGAGGCCGCTGCATTGGTTGCCGTACCCGCCTTAGTGGAGGTGCTTAAAACTTGGACTGAACGGTCAGATGACGAATGGCTCGACCAGCTCGCGTGCGACGCCCTAGCAGCTTGCGAAAAGAGCCAGCCCACCCCTAACTGATCAATGTCCGCTATTGGGCCCTTTTTACCGTCGCAACACGGTCCCCGACGCATTAAACTTGCGCATCAAGGTCGGGTCACGTTTTAGCCGCTCGCAGCCTGATGCAAAACTTGTGAGTTTTGCATCAGGAGTGGAAAGCGGGCCGTTAGTGAATAGCTACGTCACCGCCGCCTAAGGCGATTACAGAAATGCCGCCATGCTCTGGTGCCAAGCTGATGTGCCATCCCTCGTAGCCGGAAGAGTTGCTGAAGGTGTCGAGCCTTATCTCGTCGCCGAAATAGATCATGAGGTCGGCTGTCTGCCTATCTATGGATAGGCTCGTTATCGACCGTTCCCCGATAAGTTCGTTCGCCTTCGCCTCCCCGTCTACTGGAGATGGAAGGCCAAACTGCTGTCCGTCATCCTCATTCGCAAAAGCGATTCTCCCGTTGGCGACGATGCGCCACGGAATTGGAAGGGCAATGCTTCCGCCGCCAGATGCCGTGATTACCCAATCGGCCTCCCGACGGGCGATTTTGCACCGCCGTCCGAGCAACGCTTTCTCAAGCTGTGGTAGCCATTCTACGTCCATGTCGCAGAATTGGCACCTGTTCGGAATGTCCGCAACCGGCGACTGCCAACCGTCAGCTTAAGACCTACTCGTTGATGCAGAACTTCTGATTTTTGCATCAGGAATGACCGGGATAGAAAGATCGCCCTGAACGAATCGCAGCTTTCGGAAGCGCCTATTTGTAACCCGAGTGTCCGGCATTGGGCGTTTTGCGACAACGATGCGAATGCGTTATCGCGGATTGTCAGCGTAGCTCAATTGGCGGGAGCACCGGTCACAACCGGAGGTTGCGGGTTCGAGTCCTGCCGCTGGCGATCCAACCTGAACGATCGTCTGCAATTGGGAAGCACAATCGGACCGGGAAACGGCAAAGATTGGGCGAAGTGCACCGAACTGCACCGGCGTACGAGCCCGAAAAAAGCTAACGCGGGCTAGGACCTGAGCCAGTTTCAGCAGGCCGTTCGACCGCACCTTTTGCGGCACGAAAAGACCGCGGGCGAGGCGGGGGGAATAGCGTGTTAAATCGGGTCGCAGGGACGGGGCCGCTCTACTCTGTGCCGCCGCCCCGCCCGCCCGACGCGCGCGCCCCGTCCGGACTAAAAAAGCCCTCCACCTACGACGACGGTTGTAGCTGCGCCTATCCTGCCCCTAGATGCTGCGATGGGGGATGACACAGAGGTCGACGCGTTCATCGCGCAGTGGCGCGATACCGGCGGGTCCGAGCTTGCCAACACGCAAAGCTTCATCAACGGCCTGTGCCGGCTGATCGGCGTCGCGCCGCCCGACGGCAGCCGCACCGACGACGCGCATAACGACTATGTGTTCGAACGCCGCGTGTTCCAGGACAATGGCGACGGCACCAACAGCTTCGGCCGGATCGACGCCTATCGCCGCGGCGCGTTCATCCTGGAGGCCAAGCAGGGCAGCGACGCCGATCGCGCGGCGGCACAGCGCGGCGAGGACGATCTCGACCTGTTCGGCCAGACCGCCACCGCGCGTATGAAGCGCGGCACCGCCCGGCGCGGCACGCCCGGCTGGGCCAAGGCGATGGTGCAGGCCAAGGGGCAGGCCGAACGCTATGCCAAGGCGCTGCCGGTCGATCATGGCTGGCCGCCGTTCCTGCTCGTCACCGACATCGGCTATTGCATCGAGGTCTATGCCGACTTCACCGGCAGCGGGAAGGCCTATGCGCAATTCCCCGACCGGTCGCGCTACCGCATCATGCTCGAGGACCTGCGCGACCCGCAAGTCCGCACGCGCCTCGCCGCGATCTGGACCGATCCGAAAAGCCTCGATCCGTCGACCCAGTCGGCGCGCGTCACGCGCGAGGCCGCCGACCTGCTCGCCACCATATCGCGCCGGCTGGAGGCGCGCGGCCATTCGGCGGAGGCGGTCAGCGGCTTCCTGATGCGGCTGCTGTTCACGATGTTCGCCGAGGATACCGGCGTGCTGTTGCCGCAGGACAGCTTCAAGACGCTGCTGCGCGGCCAGCTCGACCACCCCGAGCATCTCCACCACCAATTATCTTCGCTCTGGGCGGCGATGGACAAGGGCAGTTTCGCGCCTGCGCTCGGCATCCCGGTCAAGCGCTTCAACGGCTATCTGTTCAAGGATACCGCAGCGCTCCCGCTCGACCACGACGAATTGCTAGTGCTGATCGAGGCGTCGGAGAAGGACTGGACCGAGGTCGAGCCCGCGATCTTCGGGACTTTGCTCGAACGCGCGCTGAACCCCAAGGAGCGCGCCAAGCTCGGCGCGCATTACACGCCGCGCGCCTATGTCGAGCGGCTCGTCGGCCCGACCATCATCGAGCCGCTGCGCGCCGACTGGGCGGGCGTGCGTGTCGCCGCCGCAGAGCTGATCGACCAGGACAAGCCCGACGAGGCGCGCCGCACGGTCGAGACGTTCCACGGCCGCCTCGCTGCCACCCGCGTGCTCGACCCGGCATGCGGCACGGGCAATTTCCTGTACGTCGCGATGGCGCGGATGAAGGAGCTGGAAGGCGAGGTCCTCGACCTGCTGATGGACCTTGGCGACACGCAGTACGTCGCCGAGCTGACCGGCCACACGATCACGCCCGAGAATTTTCTGGGGATCGAGATCAACCCGCGCGCGGCGGCGATCGCGCAGCTGGTGCTGTGGATCGGCTATCTGCAATGGCATTTCCGCGTGAACGGCCGGAACAGCCCGCCGCCCGAACCGATTTTGCGCGACATCCGCACGATCGAGAATCGCGACGCGCTGATCGACTGGAGCGCGCGGGAGCTGGAGCGCGATGAGCGCGGTGCGCCCGTCACACGCTGGGACGGCGAGACGATGAAGGTCCACCCGGTGACGGGCAAGCCCGTGCCCGACGAAGCCGCGCGCGCGGAAGTGTATCGCTACGTCAAGCCGAAGGCCGCGACATGGCCCAAGGCGGATTTTATCATTGGAAATCCGCCGTTCATCGGCGGCAAAGATGTGCGCGAGAAACTGGGTGGCGGCTATTTTGAAGCATTGTTCCGCACCACCGACGTGCCCGAAAGCGCCGATTTCGTGATGCATTGGTGGGACAAGGCCGCGCTCGCGGTGCGAAAGCGCGGCACCCGACGCTTCGGATTCGTCACAACCAATTCGATCACGCAAGTTTTCAGCCGTCGCGTCATTGCCAAGCACCTTGACGCAAAAGACCCAATTTCTCTGCGCTTCGCTATTTCAAACCATCCTTGGGTGGATGAAAAGGACGGCGCAGCGGTACGCATTGCGATGACAGTCGCTGTCAGCGGTCCAGGTGAGGGTTTGCTTTTAACGGTTTCGAATGAGCGGAACGTTCCCGACATCATAGAATTTCAAGAGCATTTCGGTGTCATCGGCAGCGACATGCGCCCTGGCATTGACGTAACTTCGACGAAGCCACTGAAGGCCAACGCCAACATTTCATTTCGCGGCGTAACACTGATCGGGAGTGGATTTATCGTCGATGATACGACTTTTCAGAAGATCGCCGTAGGCGATACACTTGGGCAAGTTGCATTTGTAAAACAATATGTAAATGGACGAGATTTAGTTGCTCATACTCGCGATGTGAGAATAATTGATTTATTCGGGCTATCCGAAGATGAGGCTAAGGCTCGGGCCCCATCTCTTTATCAGCACCTAGCAAATACTGTTCAGCCATTTCGCGCACAGAGCAAGCGGAAATCCTATGTAGATAATTGGTGGTTTTTTGCCGAGCCGCGATCTGAAATGAGGCGCGCACTAGTTGGACTGGATCGCTACGTCGCCACAACACAGACCGCTAAGCATCGAACGTTCCAGTTTGTGGACGGAAAAACGCTAATCGATCAGCAGGTCATCGGCTTTGCAATCGACGATGCGTACGTGCTGGGTTGCCTTAGCTCAGCACCACATATGGCCTACGCATTAGCCGCCGGGGGCAGACTCGGCGTAGGCGATGATCCTCGCTACAATAACACACGCTGTTTCGACCCTTTTCCCTTCCCCACAGACGTCCCCGAACCGCTCAAGGCGCGCATCCGTGCCAAGGCAGAGGCTCTCGATGCGCTCCGCAAGCGCGTGCTCGCCGAGCATCCCGACCTGACGCTGACCAAGCTGTACAACGTGCTGGAGGCGTTGCGCGCGGCGGACCGCGGCGGGCCGGCGCTGTCCGACAAGGACCGCGACGTGCATGACCGCGGGCTCGTCACGCTGATCCGCCAGCATCACGACGCGATCGATGACGGCGTGGCCGACGCCTATGGCTGGGGTGACGATCACCGCGCGGGGACGCTCGACGACGAGACGATCCTGACGCGGCTGGTCGCGCTCAACGCCGAACGCGCGGCCGAGGAAGCGCGCGGGCTGATCCGCTATCTGCGTCCCGACTATCAGGACCCGGGCTATCGCGCGCCGGTGTCGGCGACGCTCGATCTGGGCGAGGCCGCGGTCGCGCCGGTCAGCAACGTTATCCCCTGGCCCGCTAGCCTGCCGGACCAGGTCGGCGCGGTGCAGGCGATCCTCGCCGCCGCCGCCGGGCCGATGGCCGCGCAGGACGTCGCGCGCACCTTCAAGGGCAAGCGCGCCGGCACGGTCCGCCCAGTCCTCGACGCGCTCGCCGGCGTCGGCCTCGCGCGCCGCCTGACCGATGGGAGATATGCCGCGTGAGCGACCTGAAGCTGTTCCGCACCACTGCGACGGGCGTCGCCGAACTGCCCGGCGGCGCGGTCGCGCTCGAAAAATCGTTGCAGACCTTGTTCGAGGCCAATCTGGAGGCGTTGCTCGGCGTGCGCTTCCTCGCGTCGGAATTCATCGCGAGCGCCGCCGGGCGGATGGATACGCTGGGCATCGACGAAAACAACGCGCCGGTGGTGATCGAATATAAGCGTGCGACGAACGAGAACGTAATCAACCAAGGGCTGTTCTATCTCGACTGGCTGATGGGTCACCGCAAGGATTTCGAGTGGCTGGTGATGGAGAAGCTCGGCAAGGACGTCGCGCAGAAGGTCGACTGGCCCGGCTCGCGGCTGATTTGCGTCGCGGGTGACTTTCAGAAATGGGACGAGCATGCGGTCAAGCAGATGAACCGCACGATCGATCTGGTCCGCTATCGCCGCTATGGCGACGACCTGTTGCTGCTGGAGCAATTGACCGCGACGACCGCCAGTCCTGCGGTCGGCGGCCAGGGAGCTGCGGTGGCGACGGCAGGCGGCACGACAGGGCTCGCGAAAAAGACGAAGACCGTCAGCCAGCAAATCGAGGAGGCGCCTCCTGCGCTGCTCGATCTGTATCACGCGGTCGTGGCCTATCTTCAGGCGGCCGGCGATGATGTTCAGGTGAAGCCGACCGATCTGTACATCGCGTTTCGTCGGTTGAAGAACTTCGCATGCCTCGAAATGCGTAACCAGATCGGCAAGCTGCTGGTTTTCGTGCGCGTAAATCCGGACACGGTGACGCTAGAGCCCGGCTTTACGAAAGACATGCGCGGCATCGGCCACTACGGCACCGGCGATCTGGAGATTTCAATCCATACGCTCGCCGATCTGGAAAAGGCCAAGCCGCTCTTCGACAAAGCCTATCAGAACGGATGATGAGTCCGGGCGACGCAAAACGCCGCCCGGTCATTCATAGTGCGGCGACGTTCGAAACGATCAGCTCGCCCGCCTTCATCGCAGCCCCGGCGCCAACCGAATACGTAGTTTCCGCCGTCCGGATATGGAATCGGCTGAACGTCTCGCGCGCGCCGGGCGTGTCGTTGATCGACAGCAGGAACTTGCCCTTAATGCCGGCGAGCTGCGCGGCGAGCTGCGCAAAGTCGGCCCGGCCAAACACGTCCTGGCCATAGTCCTCTTCGCATCCCCAATAGGGCGGGTCGAGATAGAACAGCATGCCGGCGCGATCGTACCGACGGATGAATTCGGCATAGCCGAGCTGCTCGATCACGACGCCGGCCAGGCGCTCGTGAATGTCGGCGAGCAATGGCTCCAGCTTGGCGACGTTGAACCGCGCGCCCTGCGTCTTGTCGACACCGAAATGCCGGCCGTTGACCTTGCCCCCGAACGCCAGGCGCTGGAGGTAGAGGAAGCGGCACGCTCGCTCGAGGTCGGTCAGCGTCTCGGGCGGAGTGGCCTTCAGCCGTTCGAATTCGGCACGGGCGGCAACGCGGAACCGCAGCATGTCGATCATGTACGGATAGTGCCGCTGCAGGACGCGGAAGAACGTCACGACATCGCCCGACACGTCGTTGATGACCTCGACCTTCGGCCGTGATCGGCGCCGCAGGAAGACGCCGCCCATGCCGACGAAGGGTTCGGCGTAGCCTTCATGGTCGACGCGCTCGATCATCGCGACCAGGCGCGACGCCAGATTGCGCTTGCCGCCGATATAGCCCGCGGCCGGTGCGACGGGCTGAACAGAATTAAGGGTGTACATGTAGGATTTCCTCGCCTTGTAGAGATCCCGCCCGTGCGGATCGCGCGGGTGCGGGACGGCCGATGGCCGTTGGTCGTGGCGAGACAGATCCTCGTCGGTGTGCCGGGTTGCAGCCCAGCATCCCCCGCCCGGCTATGCCGGACGTGAAAGCTTAGCTGGCTGGTGCAACCATCTTACGGGGCGCGAAGGCGACTGCCTCGACGCCAACCGCCTCGTTGATGTCCAACAGGCGCGCCTGGATCGGTTCGATCTCCAGCTCGAAAAACATATCGACCGCTTCGCTAGGCTTGCCGAGGGTCGAGCCCTGGGCGGGCACGATGCCCAGCAGCACAGGCGGCGTGCGGTGCGCTGCCAATACGTCGTCGCGCGTCGCGTTCTTGATCCCCATGAACTCGTCGTTCGCGCCGACCTGGGCGATCGGCAGGATTTTGATGCCGCCATCCTTGCCGCCAGGCTGGTGGACGAAGAGGTTGCGAAAATTGCCCGGCCCCTTCGACCGTTTCAGCGCGTCGCGGATCGCATTGACGTCCCCATCGGAGAACTCGCCGGTCGCATGCAAGATGAAACCCGCGTGACTACCGTTAAGATAGTATTTGCGGCGAAACAGTGTGGCGGCTTCATTGAGCAAGGCGGATTGCAGCGCGGAGAAGCTTT
>NZ_JANBVH010000033.1 GCF_024273235.1 Sphingomonas faeni
AAGGGAGTGCGTCATGAAACCGATGGGTGCTCTTCCTCCGGAGTTCGCTCGGCAAGATGGTCCGCTGAAAATTGGCGGACGCGCGGCTGACGAATGGGCCGCGCAAGCGCGCGATACGCCGCTGTTCGTCTACGACATGGCGATCGTTGCTGCCCGCATCGCGCGCTTCAGGTCGGCGATGCCGGCGATCGATCTCCACTATGCGATCAAGGCGAACCCGCATGCCGACCTGCTGGCCGCGATCGCGCCGTTGGTCGATGGGCTCGACGTCGCCTCGTCGGGAGAACTCGCCAAGGCGCTCGCGGTCAAATCCGCCGCCTCGATCAGTTTCGCGGGGCCTGGCAAGCGTGACGACGAACTTATCGCAGCCATCACCGCCGGCGCCACGCTCAACGTCGAATCGGAAGGCGAGGCGGGGCGTGCGTTCGCGATCGGCGATCGGCTCGGGCTCACGCCGCGGATGGCGGTGCGGGTGAACCCCGATATCGAACTGCGCGGCTCGGGCATGCGGATGGGTGGACGGGCTTCGCCGTTCGGGGTCGATGCCGTGCGGGCGGCGGCGCTGGTGAAGGCGATTGTCGCGGCGGGTGCCGACTGGCGCGGCTTTCATATCTATGCCGGCAGCCAGGCGCTCGATCCCGGCGCGATCATCGAGACGCAGGCCGCGACGATTGAACTCGCCGCGCGGTTGGCGGAGGAGGCCGCCGTCGCGCCGCCACTCGTCAATCTCGGCGGCGGCTTTGGCGTGCCCTATTTCGCGGGGGACGTGGCGCTGGGCGTCGAGCGGGTGGGCGGCGCGCTGGCGGAAGCGCTCGCATCCCGTCCGTCGATCCTGGCCGAAACGCGGTTCGCGATCGAACTCGGTCGCTGGCTCGTCGCCGAGGCGGGCGTCTATCTCACCCGCGTGATCGACATCAAGGCGAGCCAAGGCGAGACCTTCGTCATCGTCGACGGCGGGCTCAACCACCAACTCGCCGCCAGCGGCAATTTCGGCACCGTCGTCCGCCGCAACTATCCGATCGCGGTCGCGGCGCGGATGGGTCACGAAGCGACCGAAACGGTTTCCGTCGTTGGGCCGCTCTGCACCCCGCTCGACCGCCTCGGCGAAAAGATCGCGTTGCCGCGGGTCGCGGTGGGCGACCTGATCGCGATCTTCATGGCCGGCGCCTATGGGGCCAGCGCCAGCCCGACGTCGTTTCTTGGGCATCCACCGGCCGCCGAGATCGTTACTGTGATATAAGGCGCAGTTGCAGTGCCTTGGCGGAGCGTGGTTACGGGTCGCTCCTAACGCTATCTTCACCTGTTACTTGCATAGCGAAGGCCGAGTTAGCCGTGCGTCGAGCAACCGACGGACGGTACGGTGCCAGGAGAAAGTTGCCCATGCGTTCCGGATCTGTATCGAAGTCCCTGCTGACCCTCGGCCTTGCCGCGACCACGCTGGGCGCCTGCACGACCACCGGCACGCGTCCCCAGCTTCCGCCCGCGGCGTTCGTCGCGAACCAGGAATTGCCGGGCGAGGAGTATGTCATCGGCCCGCTCGACCAGCTCAACATCTTCGTCTGGCGCAATCCAGAACTGTCGTCGAAGGTCCAGGTGCGCCCCGACGGCCGGATCACCACGCCGCTGATCAACGACATGCCCGCGGTCGGCAAGACCCCGGCGATGCTGAGCGACGACATCAAGAAGGCGCTGGGGGCCTATATCAAGGACCCGATCGTCTCGGTGATCGTCGAGAATTTCAGCGGCACGTACAGCCAGCAAGTCCGCATCGTCGGCGCGACCGAGAAGCCCGCGTCGATCCCGTACCGCGCCAACATGACGTTGCTCGACGCGATGATCGCGGTCGGTGGGCTCAGCCAATATGCGGCGGGCAACAAGGCCCGGCTAGTGCGCTATGATCGTGCGACCGGCAAGCAGACCGAGTTCGCCTTGCAGATCAACGACCTGCTCAAGAAGGGCGATTCGTCGGCCAATGTCCGCCTTGCGCCGGGCGACGTGATCATCATCCCCGAATCGATGTTCTGAGGCGCCTGGGATGAACGGGATCTACGACGAGGTGCGGATCGCGCTTCATGCGATCTGGACGCGACGCTGGCTGGCGCTGGCGGTGGCGTGGGGCGTGTGCGTGCTCGGCTGGCTGGTCGTGTCGCAGATCCCGAGCCGCTACGAATCGACCGCGCGCGTGTTCGTGCAGATGCAGACGGTGCTGCCCGCCGGGATGGACGGCGTGCCGCAGAGCGTGCCGATGACCGTCGATACGATCCGCACGACGCTGATCTCGGCGGTGAACCTCGAAAAGGTCGTGCGCGGCACCGATCTGGCCAACACCGTGTCCAGCGACCGCGACGTCGCGGACCGGGTCGCGAGCCTGGCGCCGAACATCAAGATCATGTCGCAGCAGGATAATCTGTTCCAGATCACCACCAGCGCGGCCAGCCCGAAACTCGCGCGCCAGATCACGCAGAAGCTGATCGACCTGTTCGTCGAGCAGAATCTCGCGGGCGATCGCTCCAAGACGACTCAGAGCCTCACCTTCCTCGACCAGCAGCTTGCATCGCGGCAGAAGCAGCTCGCCGACGCCGAGGCGAAGCGCGCCGACTTCCAGAACCGGTATCTGGGCGCGCTGCCCGGTACCGGTTCGGTCAGCGACCGGATCGGCGCGGCGCGTTCGCAGATGGCGCAGGTCGATGGCGATCTCGCCGCTGCGCAGTCGAGCCTCGCCGCGGTGCAGGGACAGATGGCGGGAACGCCGGCGACCGTCGCCGGGGCGGTTGGCGTCGCGGGCGCAGCGGGACCGGCGCGCGCGCGTCTCCAGGCGATCCAGGGCCAGCTCGCCGATGCGCGCGCGCGCGGCTATACCGAGAATCATCCCGATGTGGTCGCGCTGAAGAGCCAGCTTGCCGCGGCGACGGCGGCGGCACGCAGCGAGCCTCTCGCCGGGGGTAACGCCGGCGGCAGTGCGCAGAACCCGCTCTACGCCTCGCTCCAGTCGATGGTCGCGGATCGCACCGCCACGGTCGCCTCGCTGCGGATGCGGCGGAGCCAGTTGCAGAGCGATCTCGACCTGCTCAATTCGAAGCTGACCGGGGATCCCGAGGTTGCGGCCGAGCAGGGTTCGATCGATCGCGATTACCAGGTGCTCAAGGACCAGTATGATGCGCTGCTGAAACAGCGCGAGCAGACCGCGCTGGTCGGCCAGGCGCAGTCGCAGAGCGACAACGTCAAGTTCAGCGTGATCGATCCCCCGACGATGCCGACGACACCGAGCGCGCCGAACCGAATGCTGCTACTGACCGGCGTGTTGATAGCGGGACTCGCGGCCGGGATCGGTGCGGCGTTCGCGATGGGGCAGTTGCGGACCACGTTCGCGACGACCGCACGGCTGGAGAAGGCGGCAGGGATGCCGGTGATCGGGTCGATCGGCGAAGTCGTGACGCGCGTGCAATCCGAGCAGCGTCGTCGCAAACTGAAGATGTTCCTGGGCGGCACCGCCGCGCTGGGCGCTGCCTATGTCCTGTTGCTGGGGGTCGAGATCCTCCAGCGCGGACTGGCGGCTTGAGGGGGATGACCGTGACGAAACCAGATCGCGAACCCTCGCTGCTCGAGCGCGCGGCCAAGGTGTATGACTTCACCGAGCATGCCCGGCTTCGCGGCAATGTCGTGCAGCGTGGGCCGGTCGTGGAGCGTGGGCCGGCGGTCGAAGCACCGGTCGAGGACGTGTCGGTCGAACCGCCGGTGCGCGACGAGGTGGCCGCGCCCTCGCACGAGTTCGTCGATCCGACCTTCCTCGCGATTCCGGAGGAACTGCGCGCGCCGGTCGGGGACGAGCTGCCGGACGAGTTCTACTTGCCCGATGCACCACTGGATACCGCGCGGATCGACCGTGGGTTGCTCGCCGCCAATGGCATGATCGTGCCGGGTGCGCCCGTCGGGCCGCTCGCCGAAGAGTTTCGCCTGATCAAGCGGCAGCTGCTGATCGCCAGCGCGCGGATCGCCGAGGGCGAGAGCGCGGACAAGGCGCGGATGATCCTGGTGTGCTCGGCGCGTCCCGGCGACGGCAAGACGTTCTGCGCGATCAATCTCGCGCTGTCGATCGCCGCCGAGCGCGATACCGAGGTGCTGCTGGTGGATGCGGACGTCGCCAAGCCCGATGTCGTCGCGCAGCTGGGGCTCACCGACGGCCCGGGCCTGCTCGATGCGCTCGGCGACGCGCGGATCGACGTCGAGGACCTGGTGATCCAGACCGATGTGCCGCATCTGTCGATCCTGCCCGCCGGGACCAAGACGATCGCGGATACCGAATTGCTTGCGAGCGCGCGCACCAAGTCGGTGATCGCCCGCCTGCTCGAAGCCAATCCGCGCCGCGTCGTGATCTTCGATTCGCCGCCGGCGCTCGCTGCGTCGCCAGCATCGGTGCTGGCGATGCGGGTCGGGCAGGTGATGCTCGTCGTTCGCGCCGATCACACGCCCGAAAACGAACTGCGCGCGGCGGTGAACCTGCTCGACGGATGCGAGCATATCCAGCTCGTTCTGAACGCGGTGTCGTTCGTCCAGGGCGGTGCGCGGTTCGGCAGCTATTATGGGCATGCAGCGTCGTGATGATGAAACGACCGACGATCATCAGGGTCCGGACGCTGGCACTCGCCGGTAGCGCGTCCTTGTTCGCCACGCTCCCTACGACCCCCGTCATGGCGCAAGCGGCACCTGCGGCACAGCCGGCGCGCCGCGTCGTCGTCACGCCGTATGTCGAGGCGAGCCAGACGCTGTCCGCCGACCTGAACGGCGGCGACGTGCTGACCTACACCAGCCTTGCCGCGGGCGTGGACGCTGCGGTCCAAACCCAGCGGATCTCCGGTCAGGTCAGCTATCGGTACGAACACCGTTTCGGCTGGGGCGACCGTCTGGGCGACGACGACATCCATTCGGGCCTCGCGCGCGTCGATGCCCGCATCACGCCGAACCTCACGCTGGAGGGCGCCGGTATCGCCACGCGGTCGCGCTCCGACATTCGTGGCGCGGCGCCCGGCATCCTGGTCGGCAATGTCAGCAACGTCAGCCAGATCTACTCGGTCTATGCCGGCCCCAGCTTCACGAGCAACGCCGGCCCGGTGACGCTGAACGCGAACTACCGCCTGGGCTACACCAAGGTGGAGACGCCGACGTTCAGCGACGCGAGCCTCGGCGGGCAGCGGCTCGATTATTACGACGATTCGATCGGCAACACCGTCACCGCCAGCGCCTCGGTCCGGCCCGGTGCGATCGCGCCGTTCGGGATCACCGTCAGCGGCGCGTATGACCGCGAGACCGCCAGCCAGCTCAAGCAGCGCTATGAGGGCTATTACGGCCGCGGCGACATCCTCCAGCCGATCTCGCCCTATGTCGCGCTCACCGCCGGCGTCGGCTACGAGAAGATCGAGACGAGCCAGAAGGACGCGGTCGTCGATGCGACCGGTACGCCGGTGCTCGATCGCGACGGACGTTTCGTCACCAACGAGGCGTCGCCGCGCCGCGTCGCCTATCGTACCGATGGCATCTATTACGACGCGGGGGTCGTCTGGCGACCCAATCGCCGCACGTCGGTCGAGGGGCATGTCGGGCGCCGCTATGGCTCGCTGAGCTATACCGGCACCGCAACCTATCAGGCATCACAATCCGTCGGCCTCGCGGTCAACGTCTATGACGGCGTGCAGACGTTCGGCCGCCAGCTCCGGACCGGCATCGGCAACTTGCCCACCAGTTTCCTGACCGGCAACCAGCAGGGCTTCGGCCAGCAGTTCAACGGCTGCGTGTTCGGTTCGAGCGGTGCGCAGCCGGGCGGCTGCCTCAACGACGTGTTCCAGTCGATCTCGACCGCAAGCTACCGCGCGCGCGGGATCGACGGCGTGATCAGCGTCACGCGGGGCCGGTCGACCTGGGGCGGGGGCATCGGCTATGCGAACCGCAAGCTATATGCGCCACGGCTCGCGCCGGGCCTGGTCGTCACCGGCCTCGACGACGAAAGCTATTACGGCCAGCTGTTCTACACGCGAAGGCTGACCCCGGTGTCGGGCGTCAGCGCGGACCTGTTCGTCAATTACTACGACAGCGGCGTCGCCGACATCGGCGACGATCTGACCGGCGATGCCGGCGTCTGGTCCTATGGCGGGACGGGAACATATTTTCACAATTTCGGACGGCTCGGCACCACCGCGTCGCTCGGGCTTTACAGCTTCAAGGTCGGTGACCTCGACAGCGACTGGTCGGCGCAGGCGCTGGTCGGTGCGCGGTACCAGTTCTGAAGGCGAGCAGCTTATGTACGATGAACATTATGGACTGACGGGTCGGCCTTTCCAGCTCACCCCGGACCCCAAATTCTGGTTCGAGACCGCCACCCACCGCAAGGCGATGGCGTATCTCGGCTATGGCCTGGCGCAGGGTGAGGGCTTCATCGTCATCACCGGCGATATCGGCGCGGGCAAGACGACGCTCGTCGGCCATTTGATGGACACGATCGACCACCAGCGGCTGAACGCGATCCGGCTGGTATCGACCGCGATCGAGGCGGACGACCTGCTGCGGATCGTCGCGACCGAGTTGCACGTCGATCCGGCGGGACTGACCAAGGCCGAACTGCTGACCGCGATCGAGCGCGGGCTGCACGCGGTGGCGCGGACCGGCAAGCGCACGCTGCTGATCGTCGACGAGGCGCAGGCGCTGCCGGTGTCCGCGCTCGAAGAGCTGCGGATGCTGTCGAACTTCCAGGCGGGTGGCCATGCGCTGTTGCAGATCGTCCTCCTCGGCCAGCCCGAGTTCCGCGATCGCCTGCAAGGCTCCGATCGGCTCGAACAGCTCCGCCAGCGAGTGATCGCGATCCATCATCTCGATCCGATGGAAGAGCATGAGGTGTCCGATTACCTAGCGCACCGCCTGACGGTGGTCGGCTGGGACGGCAATCCCGATTTCGCCGACGATGCATCCGAGGCGTTCTATGCCGGGTCGGCGGGCATCCCGCGTCGCCTCAATCTGCTTGCGGGACGGGTGATGCTTCACGCGGCGATCGAGGATCTGACGGTCATCGACGGCAGCACGGTCCGGTCGGTGCAACGCGATCTCGAGGGCGACCTGCCGATGCTGGCGCGCGACAAGGGCAAGGGCGCGCCGACCTCCGCCGGGCCGGCTTCGACCCCTGTGCCGGCTGCCGAGCCTCTGCGGACCGATCCAGCGATCGAGGACCGTATCGCCGAACTCGAAGCACGGGTCGAGTTGCAGGACATGGCGCTGCGCCGCGTGCTGACGCTGCTGGTCGACTGGGTCGAGAGCGATGACGCCAAACCGGAATACGCCCCGATCCGCGGCGTTTCCGCCTGGCATGATGCTGCCTGAAATGCCTGTTCTCAATGGCCCGGTTATTAATGGCCCTGTTCTGAATGGCATGTCGGTCGATGTTGAGGACTGGTTCCAGGTCGGCGCGTTCGAGAAGGTCATCGACAAGGCCGACTGGGACTCGCTCCAACCGCGCGTCGAGGCGAACACCGACGCTGTGCTCGCGCTGTTCGCCGAGCGCGATACGAAGGCGACGTTCTTCACGCTCGGCTGGGTCGCGCATCGCTATCCTGCGATGATGCGCCGGATCGTCGATGCCGGCCACGAGATCGCCAGCCATGGCTGGGACCACCAGCGCGTCTTCACGATGACGCCGGACGTGTTTCGTGCCGACCTCGTCCGTGCGCGAACCGCGATCGAGGATGCGGCGGGGACGAAGGTCACGGGCTACCGTGCGCCGAGTTTTTCGATCGACCAGCGGACGCCCTGGGCGCATGTCGAACTCGCCGAGGCTGGATACGCCTATTCCTCCAGCGTCGCGCCGGTGAAGCACGATCATTATGGCTGGCTCGACGCGCCGCGCTATGGGTTCAAGCCACTCGCCGACAGCGCACTGATCGAGGTGCCGGTGACGGTCGCCAAGTTCGGGGAGCGCAAGCTTGCCACCGGCGGCGGGTTCTTCCGCCTGCTGCCGGCCGCGATCACGGATTTCGCGGTGCGTCAGGTCAACCGTGAGGATCGCCCGGCGATGTTCTACTTCCACCCGTGGGAGATCGATCCAGCGCAGCCGCGGGTCGATGCGGCGCCGATGCGATCGAAGATCCGTCATTACTCGCGGCTCGGCGCGATGGCGGGCAAGTTGCGCGGGCTGCTCGGCCGCCACGAATGGGGCCGTGTCGATGCGGTCGTCGCGCGCGAAGCGGCCCGGCTGGCGTGACCGCGCCGATGCCCGTCGGGGTGCGCGAGGCGGACCTTCGCGATCCGGCCGAGTGCGCGCGGATCACGGCGTTCGTTGCGACGACCGAGGGCGCCACACCCTTTCATTTGCCCGAATGGAGCCGTGCCGTTCAGGACGGCTGTGGCCAGCGCGCGCGCTATCTGGTTTCCGACGATGCCGGCGGGGCCATCATCGGCGTGCTGCCGCTGACCGAGATGCGCTCGCCGCTGTTCGGGCGTGCGCTGGTGTCGACCGGGTTCGGCGTCGATGGCGGCATTTTGGGGGCGTCGATCGAGCCACTGGCGGCGGCGGCCTGGAACCTTGCGCTGAGGACCGGCTGCCCGTCGGTCGAACTGCGCGGCGGCCCCGCACCGAAGGGTTGGGCGAGCGACGACACCAGCTATCTCGGCTTTGCGCGCGATCTGGCCGTGGACGACGACGCCGAACTGCTCGCGATCCCGCGTAAACAGCGCGCCGAAGTCCGCCGTTCGCTCGGTTTCGATCTTGAGATCGTCACCGGTAACGACCGGAAGCTGCTCGCCGAGCATTACCGGGTCTATGCCGAATCGGTCCGCAACCTCGGCACGCCGGTGTTTCCGGCCAAGCTTTTCCGTAGCGTTGCCAGTGTGATGGATATGGATGTTCTCACCGTACGGCATCAGGGCAGGGCGGTCGCCAGCGTGCTGAGCCTGTACTTCGACGGCACCGTCTACCCCTATTGGGGTGGCGGGACCGACGCAGCGCGCGGGCTTCGCGCCAATGACCGGATGTATTTCGCGCTGATGGCGCATGCGCGGGCGAGGGGGTGCACGCGGTTCGATTTCGGGCGCTCGAAGACCGGCACCGGCGCGGCGGCGTTTAAGAAGAACTGGGGGTTCACGCCCGAACCGCGCTTGTACGCCAAGCGCAGCGACGGGCCGGCGCGCGAGGTCAATCCGCTGAACCCCAAATACGCGCTGATGGTGAAGACGTGGAAGCGCCTCCCGCTATGGGCCGCGACCGCCGCCGGACCGTGGATTTCCCGAGGGCTGGGGTGAGCCTGCTCTTCCTGGCGCACCGCGTGCCCTTTCCGCCCGATCGTGGCGACAAGATCCGCAGCTTCCATATCCTCCAATATCTGGCGAAGCGCACGCCGGTTCATCTGGTGGCGTTTGCTGACGACGAGGCGGACTTCGATCCGCCTGCGGTGTTTACGGAGATGCTGGCAGGTTTCACGATCCTGCCACGTCGCAAGTCGCAGAAGCGTGCTGCGATCGAAGCGCTGGCTGTCGGCAAGCCGGTATCGCTGACTGCGTTCGCCAGCCCGGCAATGCAGGCCGCGGTCGATCGCCTCCTGCCGCAGGTTGGCGGTGTCTACTGCTTTTCGGGTCAGATGGCGCAGTATCTGCCGGTCGACGCGCGGCCGGTCGTGATGGATTTCGTCGATGTCGATTCCGCCAAGTTCGCTGGGTTTGCGGACGATGCGCGAGGCCCGATGCGGTGGATGATGCGCCGCGAAGCGCGGTTGCTGGGGGCTTTCGAGCGAGAGATTGCGGGGCGGGTTTCTGCGAGTCTGTTCGTGAGCGAGGCCGAGGCTGCATTGTTCCGTAAGGGTGGCGCGCGCGGCCGCGTCCTTGCTGTCGAGAACGGGATAGACTCCGCGAAGTTCGACCCTGCGGCTGCCACAACGCCCTTATCTTCCCCCCTCCCTGAAAGGGAGGGGCCGGGGGTGGGTCGGTTTCCGCATATCCGAACGGGCATGGCTCAAGCCGGCCGACCCACCCCCGACCCCTCCCTTCCAGGGAGGGGCGAAGGAGCGCTCATCGTCTTCACCGGCCAGATGGACTACCGGCCCAACATCGACGCGGTAACCTGGTTCGCGCGCGATATCCTCCCGCTCGTCCACCGCCGCCACCCCGCGCGCTTCGCGATCGTCGGCCGCGCACCGACGCCGGCGGTACAGGCGCTCGCCAGCGACCATGTCACCGTCACCGGCGCGGTCGACGACGTCCGTGGCTGGCTCGCCGCTGCGGACGTGTGCGTCGCGCCGCTGAAACTCGCGCGGGGGATCCAGAACAAGGTGCTCGAGGCGATGGCGATGGCGCGTCCCGTCGTCGCCTCCGCCGCCGCCGCCGAAGGGATCGACCACGCCGATACCATCCGCGTCGCAGCGACCGCGCAGGACTTCGCCGATCAGGTGATCGCGCTGCTCGACGCGCCGGACACCGCAGCCATGCTCGGCGCCGCCGCCCGTGTGCAGGTCATCCGCCGCTATGGCTGGGACGCGCGCCTCGCCCCACTCGACGTGCTGCTCGGCCTGACCGCATGACCACCGCGTGGCGCCGACACGGCATCGCGCTGGCGGTCGCGTTCGTCCTGATCCTGCTGATGTTCCGCAGCGACGTCGGTGATCTCGTGCAGATCTGGTGGAACAGCACGACCTTCGGGCATTGCCTGTTCATCGGTCCGGTGGTCGCGTGGCTGATCTGGCAGCGCCGCGCGGAACTCGCCCAACTGACCCCAACCGGCTGGTGGCCGGGGCTGGCGCTTGTCGCGATCGGCGGGTTCGGCTGTCTGCTGGGCGACGCCGGCTCGGTCGGTTTCGCGCGCCAGCTCGGGCTGGTCATGATGCTGCAGGGCGCGGTGGTCACGATCCTCGGACCCAATGTCGCGCGCGGGCTGCTGTTCCCGCTTTGCTACGCGTTCTTCCTCGTGCCGTTCGGCGAGGGCCTCGAACCACCCTTGCAGACCATCACGGTCGCGATCGTCATGCCGCTGCTCCACCTCGTCGGCGTGCCGGCGGTGGTCGACGGCGTGCTGATCCACGCCGGCCGCTATTATTTCGAAGTCGCGGAGGCGTGTTCGGGCGCCAAGTTCGTCATCGCGATGGTCGCGTTCGGGGTGCTGGTCGCCAATCTCTGCTTCCTGTCGTGGAAACGCCGGGCGATCTTTCTGGTCGTCTCGGTGGTCGTGCCGGTCGTCGCCAACGGGTTCCGCGCGTTCGGGACGATCTGGGCGGCGAACCTGACATCGATCGAGGCGGCCACCGGGTTCGACCATATCGTCTATGGCTGGGTGTTCTTCGCGCTCGTGATGGCCGCGGTGCTGGCGATCGGCTGGCGCTGGTTCGACCGTGCCCCCGACGATCCCGCGTTCGATCCGGCGAGGCTCCAGGCGGTGCCACGCCACCGCACCGAGCTGTTGGTCGCCACCGCGCTGGTCCTCGCGACGGTCGCGATCTTCCCGAGCTGGAGCGCCGCCATCGCCGGTCGCGCGCAGCCGCTGCCCGCGCATATCGACCTGCCCGACATCGCCGGATGGCACCGCGTTCCGGTCAGCACGCGCGCGCCCTGGATGCCCTATCATCCCGGCGCGGACCATTATCTGTTCGGCCGCTATGCCGACGGATCGGGCGCGACCGTCGACATGAGCATCGCGGTGTTCGGCAACCAGCATGAGGGCAAGGAGCTGATCGCGTTCGGCACCGGCGTCCTGCGGCAGGAGGATCGCTGGGTCCGGGTCGAGAACCTGCCCGCGATTTCGGGCGGTTCGGCGATGCGGATCACGGCGCCGGGGCCCGTAGAGCGGATCGTCGCGACGTGGTACCGGGTCGGCGACACGACCACGCAGGACGAGACGCTGGTGAAGATCGAGACGATGAAGGCGCGGCTGCTCGGTGGTCCGCAACGCGCGGTGGCGATCCACCTGTCGGTCGAGGGTGCCGATCCGCGTCCGATCGCGCGCTTCCTCGCCGCATTGGGGCCGATCGCTACGGTTGCCGATCGCGCCGCGGGGATGCGCTAGATGTGCGGCATCGCCGGGATCTTCCACCCGGGTACGCCCAAGCCGGTCGATCCCAACCGCGTCCATGCGATGATTGCCGCGCTGGCGCATCGCGGGCCCGACGGCGACGGCATCTGGACCGCGCCGGGCGTGGGGCTCGGCCACCGCCGGCTGTCGATCATCGATCTCGAAGGCTCGCCGCAGCCGATGTCGGACGGCTCGCTGACGATCACCTATAACGGCGAGGTCTATAATTTCGCCGAACTGCGCGACGAGTTGATCGCCAAGGGCGCGATCTTCCGCACCGCAGGCGACACCGAAGTGCTGCTCCACGCCTGGCGCGCCTGGGGGCCGTCGATGCTCGACCGGCTGAACGGCATGTTCGCGTTCGGGATCCACGATTCCGCCGCCCACACGCTGTTCCTCGCGCGCGACCGGATGGGCGTGAAGCCGCTTTTCTATGTCGAATTGGCGGATGGGTCGCTGGCGTTCGCCTCCGAACTGAAGGGCCTGCTCGCGCACCCGCAACTCCGCCGCGTGCCCGATCTGAGTGCGGTCGAGGATTACCTCGCGCTCGGCTATGTTCCCGACGATTCCTGCATCGTCGCGGGCGTGAAGAAGCTGGTCGCGGGGCATTTCCTGCTGGTCGAGCGCGGGCGTCCGGTGCCAAGCCCGCGCAAATGGTGGGACATCGATTTCTCCAACCGCGCGACCGGCTCCGCCAAGGTGCTCGGCGAAGAACTGGTCGACCGGATGCGCGAAGGCGTGCGCTCACGCATGGTCGCCGACGTGCCGCTCGGTGCGTTCCTGTCGGGCGGCGTCGACAGCTCTGCGGTCGTCGCGTTGATGGCCGAAGCGAGCCCCAAGGCGGTCCGTACCTGCACGATCGGCTTCGACGAAGCGGGGCATGACGAGCGCAGCTTCGCCACCACCGTGGCGCGGCGCTTCGCCACCGATCACCGCGAGCGCGTGGTCCAGTCGGGCGACGTCTCGCTGATCGACACGCTGGTCGCGAGCTTCGACGAACCCTTCGCCGATGCCTCTGCGCTGGCGACGTACCAGGTCTGTGCGCTGGCCCGCGAGAGCGTCACCGTCGCGCTGTCGGGCGACGGCGCGGACGAAGCGCTCGCCGGCTATCGTCGCTACAAATTCCAGTCCGTCGAGGAGCGCGTTCGCGGGCTGCTCCCGGCGCATCTGCGCGCGGACGTGTTCGGTACGCTCGGCCGCTTTTACCCCAAGGCCGACTGGGCGCCGCGTCCGCTGCGCGCGAAATCGACGTTGCTCGCGCTCGCGCAAGGGGGGGGCGAGGCGTATGCGCGGTCGGTCGGCGTCACCACGCCCGAGCTGCGCGCGCACCTCTTCACGCCCGGTGCCCGCGCCACGCTCGGCGGGTATCGTGCCGAGGATCGCTATGTCGCGACGATGGCCAATGCACCGGCGCGCGACGCGATCGACCGTGCGCAATATGCCGACATCAAGCACTGGCTGCCCGGCGACATCCTGACCAAGGTCGATCGTACCAGCATGGCGGTAGGGCTCGAAGCGCGTGAACCGTTGCTCGACCACCGGCTGATCGAGTTCTGCGCGACGTTGCCCGCGAACATGCGGTTGCGCCACGGCGAGGGCAAATGGCTGATGAAGAAGGCGATGGAGCCGTATCTGCCGCGCGAGATCCTCTACCGCCAGAAGATGGGCTTCGTGACGCCGATCAGCGCGTGGTTTCGCGAAGCGCTGGCGGGGGAAGCTATCGCGCTCGCCAAATCGCGTACGCTCGGCGAGACGGGGTGGTTCGACATGGCGACGATCGCGCGGATTGCCGACGAGCACCGGATGGGTCGGGGCGAGCATGGGCGGACGTTGTGGCAGTTCGTGATGCTCGAGCGGTCGATGAAGCGGATGTTCGGGTAGGGCGTCTCGAATCCTCCCCCGCAAGGGGGAGGTGGCACCGAAGGTGACGGAGGGGGAGGACACGGAGCGCACGTTTCGCGTGCCTCCCCCTCCGTCTGGCAAGTGCCAGCCACCTCCCCCTGGCGGGGGAGGATCAAGGGCTTAAAACAATCCCTCGATCAGCCCTTCGTCGTTGAGCCGGATCGCCTCCGCCGCGGGCACGCGGGGGAGGCCCGGCATGGTCATGATCTCTCCGCAGATCGCGACGACGAACCCGGCACCGGCGGCGAGGCGGACTTCGCGGACGGGGACGATGTGGCCGGTCGGCGCGCCGAGCAAAGCCGGGTCGGTCGAGAAGCTGTACTGGGTCTTGGCGAGGCAGACGGGCAGGTGACCATAGCCCGCATCCTCCCAGCGCCTGAGTTGCGCCAACACGCTCGGCTCGGCAACCGCATGCTCCGCGCGATAAATCCGCCGGGCGACGGTGTCGATCTTGTCGAACAGCGAGAGTTCGTCGCCATAGATCGGCGCGAATCCACCGCCATGCGTCTCGCAGATCTCGGCAACCGCATCGGCCAACTCGACCGCGCCTGCGCCACCCTCGGCCCAATGCCGGCAGAGGATCGCGCGCGAGCCGTGCTGGGCTGCGGCCTCCTGGATCGCGGCGATCTCGGCATCGCTGTCGGTGTAGAAATGGTTGATCGCGACGATCGCGGGGACGCCGAACTGGCGGATGTTCTCGATGTGGCGGACGAGGTTGACCGCACCCTTGCGGACCGCATCGACGTTCTCGTGCGCGAGGTCGGCCTTTGCCACGCCACCGTTCATCTTGAGTGCGCGCGCGGTGGCGACGATCACGACCGCGTCGGGGGCGAGCCCCGCTTGGCGGCACTTGATGTCGAAGAACTTTTCCGCGCCTAGGTCCGCGCCGAAGCCGGCTTCGGTGACGACGTAATCGCCGAGCGACAGGGCGGCTCGCGTCGCGATTACCGAGTTGCAGCCATGCGCGATGTTGGCGAACGGGCCGCCGTGGAGGAACGCTGGCGTGCCTTCGAGCGACTGGACGAGGTTGGGCTTGATCGCCTCCGCCAGCAGCACCGCCATCGCGCCGTCGGCCTTGAGGTCGCGCGCGGTGATCGGCTTGCGGTCGCGGGTGTAGGCGACGACGATATCGCCAAGCCTGCGCTCCATGTCGGCGAGGTCGTCGGCGAGACACAGGATCGCCATCACTTCGGAGGCGACAGTGATGTCGAAGCCCGATTCGCGCGGATAGCCATTGGCGACGCCACCGATCGACTGGACGATGTCGCGCAGCGCGCGGTCGTTCATGTCGAGGACGCGGCGCCAGACCACGCGGCGGACGTCGATCTGGAGCGCGTTGCCCCAGTGGATATGATTGTCGATCATCGCCGCGAGCAGATTGTGCGCGGTCGTGATGGCGTGGAAATCGCCGGTGAAGTGGAGGTTGATGTCCTCCATCGGCGCGACCTGCGCGCGGCCGCCGCCTGTCGCGCCACCCTTGGTGCCGAAGCAGGGCCCGAGCGACGGTTCGCGGAGCGCGAGGACCGCCTTGCGGCCGGTGTGGCGCAGCGCGTCGGCGAGGCCGATCGAGGTGGTCGTTTTGCCCTCGCCCGCGGGGGTGGGGTTGATCGCGGTGACGAGGATCAGGCGACCTTTCGCGCTCGTTTTACGCGTTTCGAGCCAGTCGAGCGCGATCTTCGCCTTGTAGCGACCATAGGGCTCGATCGCCGCGTCGGGGATGCCGAGGCCGTCCGCGATGGTGGCGATGGGGCGCAGCGCGACGCTGCGGGCGATGGCGATATCGGTGTCCATGCGGGCGTGCGTAGCGGGGGCGGGGGCGGGGTGCCAGATGGTTTCTGGCGCGGGGGAGATGTGGAACTCCCCTCCCTGGAAGGGAGGGGCAGGCGGTGGGTCGGCCCGATTTGGCCACCGTCCCGGCCCGAGAAACCGACCCACCCCCGACCCCTCCCTTCCAGGGAGGGGGGAAGGTTGGCATCTCGCCGAAGAGAACCGCTGGCTGGTTGGTCCGAGGTTACGGGCCAGCGGCGGTACTCTTTAGAGCGCCGCGGCTAAGCCGCCCTTCGACTGCCTGCGAAGGCAGGCGCTCAGGACAGGCTAGTCGGACGGGGCTGCTAGCCCCGCCGGCCGGGTGTGATGCGGGCGCGGCGGAGCTTGCGCTCCGCCTGCTGCATCACGCCATTACGCCGCGAACTGGTTCATCGTATTATGCGCGCCCCCGGCCTTCAGCGCGGCCTCGCCAGCGAAATACTCCTTGTGGTCGTCGCCGAGATCCGAGCCGGACATGTTCTGATGCTTGACGCAGGCGATACCCTCGCGGATTTCCTTGCGCTGGACGCCCTTCACATAGCCGAGCATCCCGGCATCGCCGAAATACTCCTTGGCGAGATTGTCGGTCGACAGCGCCGCCGTGTGGTAGGTCGGCAGCGTGATCAGGTGATGGAAAATCCCTGCGCGCCTGGCCGAATCCGCCTGGAAGGTGCGGATGCGTTCGTCGGCTTCTTCGGCCAGCGCGGTGCCATCATAATCGACGCTCATCAGCCGCGCGCGATCATAGGCGGAGACGTCCTTGCCCTCTTCGGTCCAGGCGTCGAACACCTGCTGGCGGAAGTTCAGCGTCCAGTTGAAGCTCGGCGAGTTGTTGTAGACGAGCTTTGCGTTCGGCACGACCTCGCGGATGCGATCGACCATGCCGGCGATCTGTTCGATGTGCGGCTTCTCGGTCTCGATCCAGAGCAGGTCGGCGCCGTTCTGAAGCGAGGCGATGCAGTCCATCACGCAGCGATCCTCGCCGGTGCCGGCGCGGAACTGGAACAGGTTGGAGGGCAGGCGCTTCGGGCGGAGCAGCTTGCCGTCGCGGTTGAGGATGACGTCGCCGTTCCGTGCGGTCGTGGGATCGATCTCCTCGCAGTCGAGGTAGGAATTATACTGGTCGCCCAGATCGCCCGGCTCCTTGCTGACCGCGATCTGCTTGGTGAGGCCGGCGCCGAGCGAGTCGGTGCGCGTCACGATGATGCCGTCCTCGACGCCGAGTTCGAGGAACGCGTAGCGGCACGCGCGGACCTTCGCGAGGAAGTCCTCGTGCGGGACGGTGACCTTGCCGTCCTGATGGCCGCACTGCTTCTCGTCGCTGACCTGGTTCTCGATCTGGAGCGCGCAGGCCCCCGCCTCGATCATTTTCCGCGCGAGGAGGTATGTGGCTTCAGCATTGCCGAAGCCTGCGTCTATGTCGGCGATGATCGGCACGACGTGCGTCTGATGGTTCTCCATCGCATTGAGCAGGCGCTGTTCCTCGATCGCATTGCCGGCAGCGCGGGCCGCATCGACCTCGCGGAACATCATGCCGAGCTCGCGTGCGTCGGCCTGGCGGAGGAAGGTGTAGAGCTCCTCGATCAACGCGGGGACGCTGGTCTTCTCGTGCATCGACTGATCGGGCAGCGGGCCGAACTCGCTGCGCATCGCCGCCACCATCCAGCCCGAGAGGTAGAGGTAGCGCCGGTCGGTCGTGCCGAAATGCTTCTTGATGCTGATCATCTTCTGCTGCGCGATGAAACCGTGCCAGCAGCCGAGCGACTGGGTGTAGTTGGCCGGATCGGCGTCGTAGGCGGCCATGTCCTTGCGCATGATCGCGGCGGTGTAGCGGGCGATTTCGAGCCCCGTGGCGAAGCGGTTCTGGAGCCGCATGCGCGCGACCGATTCGGGTGAGATCGCGTCCCAGGTGCCGTTCTGGTCGGCAATGAGGTTCGAGATTTGGGCGATGTGGGTCTGGTAGGTCACGGGCGATCCTTCGCTGCTGCGTTGATCGTCGTGTAGGGTTGTTGACAGGGTTTTTACGGGGAATACCGCGCGGCGGCGGGTGTTGGTGTCGGTTGCTGGGGTGCGTCGAGTGTCGGGTTGTGAAGAATGTTACACGCTCAACGCTGTTCTCCCGCGTACGCGGGAGTCCAGGAGCCACACGCCGTTCGCTGAGTAACCCTGGGCCCCCGCTTTCGCGGGGGAACAGCTACGTCGCTGTCCTTCTCGGGGGCGTCAGTCCGCTTCGGTCAGCCGGTCGGTGGAGACTAGTGCCACGAGCGGCTCCGCCAGCGCCGTTTCACCAAGCGATGCCAGCACTGCCGCCGCTAGCGCGTCCAGTCCGTACGGCTTCTCCAGCATGATTGCGTCGGTTTCGTCGGCGACCGATGCCGTATCCCCAGTCGCGAAGACAATGCCGACCCCCGGCCTGAGCGCCCGTGCCGTGCGCGCGAAATCCGGTCCGGACACGCCCGGCAGGTTCACATCCGTCACCAGCGCATCGATCGGCACGGTCTGGAGCGCGGTCATCGCGTCCTCCGCGCTCGCGGCGTCGACGACGACGAAGCCGCTACCCTGCAACATTTCGGCGGTGTTGGCGCGGATCAGCGCGTCGTCCTCGACCAGCAGGACGGTGCGGCGGGCGGGGGTGTCGAGGCGGCGCTCGGCGTCGATCCGTGCATCGCGCGCGGCCTTCGCGGTGGGGCTGCCCGCACGCTGGCGGTTGGCAAGTACCTGACGGAACTTCCGCGCCAAGGCCTCGCGCGTGTACGGCTTCGACAGCAGGTCGAGGCCGGCATCGAGCTTGCCGCCATGGACGATCGAGTTCTCGGTATAGCCCGACGTGAACAGCACCGCGAGATCGGGCAGGCGCTCCTTGGCTTTCCGCGCGAGTTCGGGGCTTTTCAAGGTGCCGGGCATCACGACGTCGGTGAATAGGATATCGATCGGCACCCCGCTCTCGACCACGTTGAGCGCGCTGGCCGCGTCGACCGCCTTCAGCACGCTGTAGCCGAGATCGGTGAGCAGCTCGACGACGGTACCGCGCACCTCGTCATCGTCCTCGACCACCAGCACGGTCTCCGTGCCGCCGGAGATCGGACTGGCATCGGCGACGACTTCGAAATCCTCGCTCTCCATCGCACGCGGCAGATAGAGCTTGATCGTGGTGCCTTCGCCCACTTCCGAATAGATCTTCACATGGCCGCCGGACTGTTTGACGAAGCCATAGACCATCGACAGGCCGAGGCCGGAGCCCTTACCCTCGCTCTTGGTCGAGAAGAACGGTTCGAAGACCTTCTCGATGATCTCCGGGCTCATGCCGGTGCCGGTGTCGGACACGGCGAGCATGACATATTGGCCGGCTTCGACCTCGTCATGGCCCTGCGCGTAGCTGTCATCCAGGTGCGCGTTGCCGAGTTCGATCGTCAGCTTGCCCTGGCCCTCCATCGCATCGCGCGCATTGATCGCGAGGTTGAGCAGCGCGTTCTCGATCTGCGCGGGGTCGATGAAGGTGTTCCACAGGCCACCGCCGACGACGGTCTCGATCTCGACGCCTTCGCCGATCGCGCGGCGCAGCATGTCGTCCATCCCGCGCACAAATCTGGTGACGTTGACGACCTTGGGCTCGAGCGCCTGGCGACGCCCGAACGCGAGCAGCTGCGCGGCGAGCTTCGATCCGCGCGTGACGCCGGCCATCGCGTTGGCGACCCAGCGTTCGGCGCGCTCATTGCCTTCGAGATTCTTGCTGAGCAGCTGGAGATTGCCCGAGACGACCTGAAGCAGGTTGTTGAAGTCGTGCGCGACGCCGCCGGTGAGCTTGCCGACGGTCTCCATCTTCTGGGATTGGGCGAGCTTGGCCTCGGCCTGGCGGCGCTCGTCGATCTCGCGGATGACGCGCGCTTCGAGTGTTTCGTTGAGCTGGCGGAGCTGATCCTCGGCGCGCTCGCGGTGGCGGACCTGGCGGGCGAGTGCCTCGGCCTGATCGCGCAAGGCGGCTTCGGCAGCGCGCTGGTGCGTGATGTCGGTGTGAACGCCGACCCATTCGAGCACCTCGCCGGCCTCGTCGAGGATCGGCAGGCCGCGCACCGCAAACGTGCGCCACGTGCCGCAATGGCGGCGGACGCGGTGTTCGAACACGAACATCGACTTGCTGAGGACGGCGGCAGTCCACGCCTTGATCGTCGAGGCGACGTCGTCGGGATGGATCGCGTCGGCCCAGCCGAAATTCTGGTATTCGTCGATCGACTGGCCGGTGAGCGTCGCCCAGCCGGGCTGCTCGCCGATCATCCGGCCGTCCGGGCTGTTGGTCCAGAGCACGCCGTGGACCGCGTCCATCGCGGTGCGGAAGCGGCCGTTGCTGATGCCGAGTTCGGCCTCGCGTTCGGCACGCTCCTCGACGTCGATGCCGAGCACGTAGATGCCGGGGATCGAGCCGTCCGCGGCGGTGTGGGGCACGTAGCGGAACTCGGCGCGGCGGGGGCGCCCGTCGCGGTGCGGAAAGACGGTCTGCGCGATGAAGCTCTCGCCCGCCAGCGCGCGATCGAACGAGGGGCGACGATCCTGATAGACCGTGTCGCCCAGCACCTCGCGGACGGGCTTGCCGATCATCGCCTCGGGCGCGACGCCGAGCCACTCCTCATACTGCGCGTTGGCGAGGCGATAGACATGGTCTCGGTCGACGTATGAGATCAGCATCGGCACGGCGTCGGTGACGCGGCGCAGTTCGGCTTCGCTGGCGGCGAGACGGTGCTCGGCTTCGACGCGGCCGCTATTGTCGACCATCGTGCACAGGACGCCGCCGACCGTGCCCCCGGCGCAGTAGACCGGCGTGTAGAACAGGTCGAGCGTCAGCAGTTCGGGACCGTCGTGGCGCTGGAACAGGATCGGCTGGTCGCGATAGGCGATAGTCTCGCCGCGGAAGCCCGCTTCGAGAACGGTGCGGTTCCAGTCCCAGACCTCGGGGAACGCGGTCGCGACGGGGCTGCCGAGTGCGGCGGGGTGGCGATCGCCGGCGACGGCGCGGTAGCTGTCGTTGTAGAGCATGATGTGCTCGGGGCCCCACATCACGACCTTGGCGACCGGCGAGTTGAGGATGTTGGCGAGCGTGACGCGAAGCTCGGCGGGCCACGAGTCGATCGGGCCGAGCGCGGTCGCGGCCCAGTCGCGCTGGCGGACCAGCATGCCGCATTCGCCGCCGCCGATCAGGATTTCGGTCGGCTTCTGCAGGGCGTCACGCTCGCGCATCTGCTCGAGCGCGGTGCGGATGATCGCGGTAGCGTCGCCGTGGCCGGCGGCGGCGAGATCGTCGATGTAGCTGCCGAGGTCGGAGGGCAGGGATATTGTGCGCGACGAGAGGAGCGACGAGCCTGGGTTTGTCATCCCGGACTAGTGGGTTTGTGGGGCACGCGTGTCAATGAATACGCGTGGTTAGGGGGGGGGGGGTGCAGGTTACGTGCCACCACGACTCTCAAACCACCCCGGCGGAGGCCGGGGCCCAATTGGAAGGGTGGCAATAACGAAGGACAGTGCTCCGTTAGCGATGTCCCCCAATTGGGCCCCGGCCTTCGCCGGGGTGGTGGCTTCTGGGGTGAGGTAAAGCATGTTTCTCCGCGAAGGCGGGGATCCAGTCTGGACTCCCGCCTTCGCGGGAGAACAAGAGGGCGCTGTCGCCAGATAGCATCCCTCTTGTTAGCAACCTCCCGGGCCGATCAGCCCTCGGTACGCGGCAGGCCCAGCGGGTTGCCGTGCTTGACCGCCTTGGGCAGCAGTGCGTCCGGCAGGTCCTGATAGCAGACCGGGCGCAGGAAGCGCTCGATCGCCGCGGTGCCGACCGAAGTCGTGCGCGGGTCCGACGTTGCCGGGAAGGGACCGCCATGCACCATCGCCGGCGCAACCTCGACACCGGTCGGCCAGCCGTTCGCGAGGATGCGACCCGCCTTGCGCTCCAGCACCGGCAGCAGCGCCGCGGCGTCGGCATGATCGCCCTCGTCGATCTGCAACGTGATCGTCAGCTGACCCTCGATCTTCTCGAGAACCTCGCGGACCTCGGCGAGATCGGTGCAGCGAACGATGATCGAGGTAGCCCCGAACACTTCGTGCGACAGCGCGGGGTCGGCGACGAACGCCTTGCCCGTGGTCGAGAACAATGCCGCACGACCGCGGTTCGCGCCCTCGGCCTCGGTGCCGCGGGCGAGCGTCTCGACCGCATCGTGACCGGCCAGCGCCGACACGCCCTGCTCATAGCTGGCGTGGATGCCAGGCGTCAGCATCACCTGCGGCGCGGCCTCGCCCAAGGCGGCGGCAGCGGCCGTCACGAAGGTGTCGAGGTCCGGACCGTCGACCGCAACGACGATGCCGGGGTTGGTGCAGAACTGGCCCGAGCCCATCGTCAGCGACCCGACATACGCCTTGCCGAGCGCCTCGCCGCGTGCCGCGAGCGCGGCCGGGAACAGGATGACCGGGTTGATGCTGCTCATCTCGGCATAGACCGGGATCGGCTCGGGGCGCGCCGCGGCGAGCGCGACCAGCGCAAGGCCACCGCCACGCGAGCCGGTGAAACCGACCGCCTTGATCCGTGGGTCGGTGACGAGCGCGGCGCCGAGTTCGTTCGCCGGGCCCTGGACCAGCGAGAACACGCCCTCGGGCAGGCCGCACTTGGCGACCGCGGCCTGGATCGCCTTGCCGACCATCACCGACGTGCCGGGATGCGCGGGGTGGCCCTTGACCACGACCGGGCAACCGGCGGCGAGCGCGGAGGCGGTGTCGCCGCCCGCAACCGAGAAGGCGAGCGGGAAGTTCGACGCACCGAATACCGCGACCGGACCGACCGCGATGCGACGCTGGCGCAGGTCGGAGCGCGGCATCGGCTTACGATCGGGCTGCGCGTGGTCGATCACGACCGAGGCCCAGGTCCCGGCGCGCAGATGCTTGGCGAACAGGCGAAGCTGGCCGGTGGTACGACCGCGCTCACCCTCGAGACGCGGGCGGGGCAGGCCGCTTTCCTGGATCGCACGCGCGACCAGCGGCTCGTGGATCGCCTCGATCTCGTCGGCGATCGTCTCGAGGAACACGGCGCGCGCCTCCGGGTCGATCTCGCGAAAAATGTCGAAGGCGGCCTCGGCGAGCTTGCAGGCCTCGGCGACATCGGCCTCGCTCGACACCGCGAAGGCGGGCTCGATCTTGGCGTCGGTCGAGGGGTCGATCGCGAGGAAGGTGACGTCGCTGCTTACGGCGCGTGCGCCGATCGGGAAGGTGCCGTCCATGTCAGTTCTCCAAATTCAATCGAGATACGCGCCGGCCGGATGGGCGATGCGCGGGGAAATCGGTGTGCAGGTGAGCGCAGGCAGACAGCGTCGCGGCGTCACCCTGATTACGAACGTCCGATGTGGGGCGGATGCGCGCCAGGTTCCAGACCGCAACATTACACGCCGCCATGACACGCCGCCGTGTTCCTGACATCGCCGGGATCGCGGAACGGATCATAGCCGGGCGAGAGGCAGCATCACAGCGACGCGCTTGTACGGAGCGGAGGATCGGATCGTGTTTCACGCTTTTCTCTCCTTCCGCCAAATCGCTGTCGCCTTGGAGGCCCGGTTTGGACCGACGTCCGACGCCGTTCCCAAATAGCACCGAGCCGCAACTCGATTGTCGGACTAATGTTGGGAGCGATAACACGCAAGCTTCAACCGCACGCTCGACCGCACGCTCGACCGCACGCTCAACCGATGTCTCGTGATGTACTCCGAGCATACGACTATAACCGACGATTGCGTGCTGATAATATTGCAATCAGCTGCTAAAAAGCCGCCATGAGCCTCGTCACGCGCAAGCCGCGCACCACTTCGGGCCGCAGAAGCGGCGCACCCACCATCTCCGATGTCGCGGTTCTCGCAGGCGTTTCGCCGATGACCGTATCGCGCGTCATCAACGGCGAAGCCAAGGTTCGAGACGCGACCCGCGAGGCGGTGAATGCCGCGATCGAGACGCTCCGCTACGCGCCCAACCGCGCCGCGCGCAGCCTGGCTGGCGGGGGGCAAATGCGGATCGGACTGCTCTATAGCAACCCGAGCGCGGCGTATCTGAGCGAGTTCCTGGTCGGCAGCCTCGAACAGGCGAGTCGCAGCGACGTGCAGCTGGTCGTCGAGAAATGCGATATTGGCGATCACGAGATCGAAGTGGCGCGACACATGATCGACAGCGGCATCGACGGCGTGATCCTGCCGCCGCCGCTCTGCGATTCGCGGGCCGTGCTGGACGTCCTCACCGAAGCGGGCGTGCCGACCGTCGTCGTGGCCACCGGATCGCCGCCGAGCGGATCGGCCGCCGTCACGATCGACGACTTCGAGGCGGCCCGCGCCATGACCCATCATCTTGTGAAACTGGGGCATTCGCGGATCGGGTTCATCATCGGCAACCCGAACCAGACCGCGAGTCGCCTGCGGCACGAAGGGTATCTCGCGGCGATCGCCGACGCGGGGCTGGTGCCGGACGAGTCGCTCGTCGTCGGTGGGTTGTTCACCTATCGATCCGGGCTGGACGGTGCGGAGCAACTGCTCGACGCGAAGGACCCGCCCACCGCGATTTTCGCGAGCAACGACGATATGGCGGCGGCGAGCGTGGCGGTGGCGCATCGCCGCGGGCTCGACGTACCGGGCGACCTGACAGTGTGCGGGTTCGACGACAGCGCGCTCGCGACGACGATCTGGCCTGAACTGACGACGATTCACCAGCCCATCGCCGACATGTCGCGCGCGGCGGTCGAGCTGCTGGTCGCGGCGATCTCCCATCGTCGCGGCGGGGGAGCGGACGCGAACGGTCATGTCGTGCTCGACTATACGTTGGTGCGGCGACAGTCGGATGCCGCGCCGCGTCGCAGGCCGCCGTCGCGCTCTATTATCTAAATTATCTAGGGCATCCCCGAGCTTGACCGATGGCGGACCGTCGCGGTAGCGCTCCCATTCAATAATCGTTGCGTTCAGGAGAGTTTGCAGTGGACCGTGTACCGGTGAAGCCGTTCCGATCGCGCGACTGGTTCGCCGATCCCGCCCGCTCGGACATGACCGCGCTCTATCTCGAACGCTTCATGAATTACGGGCTGACCCCAGCGGAGCTGCGTTCGGGCCGACCGATCATCGGCATCGCGCAGTCGGGTAGCGACCTGAGCCCTTGCAACCGCATCCATCTCGAACTCGCCAAGCGGACGCGGGACGGGATTCGCGACGCGGGCGGCATCGCAATGGAGTTTCCGGTCCATCCGATCTTCGAGAATTGCCGACGGCCGACCGCGGCGCTCGATCGTAACCTGGCGTATCTGGGGCTGGTCGAGACGCTGTACGGCTATCCGATCGACGCGGTGGTGCTGACCACGGGTTGCGACAAGACCACGCCGTCGGGAATCATGGCGGCATCGACCGTCGATATCCCGGCGATCGTGCTGTCGGGCGGGCCGATGCTCGATGGCTGGCATGATGGCGAGCTGGTCGGCTCGGGCACCGTGATCTGGCGCAGCCGGCGCAAGCTGGCGGCGGGCGAGATCGACGAGGAGGAGTTCCTCAACCGCGCCACCGACAGCGCGCCGTCGGCCGGGCATTGCAACACGATGGGCACGGCATCGACGATGAACGCGGTCGCCGAAGCCTTGGGGCTGTCGTTGACGGGTTGCGCGGCGATCCCGGCGCCGTACCGCGAGCGCGGGCAGATGGCGTACGAGACCGGTCGGCGGATCGTCGAGATGGCGTATGAGGACCTGCGCCCGTCGAAGATCCTAACGCGCGAGAGCTTCCTGAATGCGATCCGCGTGGTGAGCGCGATCGGCGGATCGAGCAACGCGCAGCCGCATATCATGGCGATGGCGCAGCATGCCGGCGTGACGCTGTATCCGGAGGACTGGTCGGATCACGGCTACGACCTGCCGTTGCTGGTCAACATGCAGCCGGCGGGAAAGTATCTCGGCGAGCGGTTCCACCGCGCAGGCGGCGTGCCCGCGGTGCTGCACGAGCTGATCGCGGGCGGGAAGCTCGACACCACTTGTTTGACCGTCACGGGGCGGTCGATCGGTGAGAACATCGCCGGGCGCGAGACGCGCGACCGCGAGATGATCAAGCCGTTCGACGCGCCGATGATGGAGCGCGCGGGCTTCCTGGTGCTGAAGGGCAATCTGTTCGATTTCGGGATCATGAAGACGTCGGTGATTTCGCCAGCGTTCCGCGAGCGGTATCTGTCGACGCCCGGGGCCGAGGATCGGTTCGAGGCACGCGCGATCGTGTTCGAGGGGTCGGACGATTATCACCACCGGATCAACGATCCCGCGCTCGATATCGACGAGGGCTGCATTCTGGTGATCCGCGGCGCGGGGCCGATCGGCTGGCCGGGCTCGGCGGAAGTCGTCAACATGCAGCCACCCGACGCGCTGATCCAGCGCGGCGTGCTGGCGCTGCCGACGCTCGGCGACGGGCGGCAGTCCGGGACGTCGGACAGTCCGTCGATCCTGAATGTCTCGCCGGAAAGCGCGGTCGGCGGCGGTCTGTCGTGGATCCGGACGGGCGACGTGGTGCGGATCGATCTGGTTGCCGGCACTTGCGATGCGCTGGTGCCCGATGACGAGATCGCGCGTCGCAAGGGCGAGGGGCTTCCACCGGTGCCCGAGAGCAATACGCCCTGGGAGGAATTGTACCGGGAGAAGACCGGGCAGCTCGCCGAGGGCGGCGTGCTCGACTTCGCGGTCAAGTATCGCGGGATCTCGGTGAAGACGCCTCGGCATAATCACTGAGGTTCGGGGGGCGGGGCCTAGTGTATCGCCTTTCGTTATATGCCTGATCGCTGCCTCGCGAAGGTGGGGATTACAACCGCGAGAGCTGCGATGCGTTGGCAGGGGCCCGCCAATATGGTTTCCCGCCGCCGCGGGAATGACGGAAGAAGTCACGAGGTTCCGCGCCGCTGCGGAGGATCTCAGCCCCTCGTACCGTCACGCTATCGACGAACGCTCGTCCTGAACGCGTCCTTCCCTACACACCGTCATCCCAGCGAAAGCTGGGATCTCATCGTGGTGCGAGTGTCACGTGCCACGTGAAATACCCCAGCTTTCGCTGGGGTGACGGGGAGGGGGGAGGGGAAAGGGTGAGGTGGATCGGCGTCTGGCGCACGGTATCGTGGACGGGAATGATCCCTCAGGAGCACCTCCCCGGCGGAGGCCGGGGTCCAGTTGGGGACGCTGCCGACGGAGGAAAGCGCCCGTTACTTCGGCCTTTCCAACTGGGCCCCGGCCTTCGCCGAGGTAGTGCATGAGGGGCAGCATGTCATTGGCTGCACGATCTATTCAGAACCAAGTCTAGCTTCGCCATGACCCATCGGACCTGGCCGGACCGCGACCCAAGCCGCGGTCCGGCGGCAATCGATCAGCCCAACATGTCCTCGAGCTCGCGACCGCGGGTTTCGTTGACCATCTTCCAGACGAAGAAGAACGAGACGAATGCGGACACGGCGTAGAAGCCGTAGGTGAGCGACAGGCCGAGCGAGATCGCCATCGTCGGGAAGCTGACCGAGATCGCGAAGTTGGCGAACCATTGCGCGAAGCCGGCGACCGCCAGACCCGAACCGCGGATCTGAGTCGGGAACATCTCGCCGAGCATCACCCACATGATCGGGCCCCAGCTCAGGTTGAAGAACACGACATAGGCATTGGCCGCGATCAGCGCGATCAGGCCGTTCTGGTCGGACAGGCGCAACGACCCGTCGACGATGGCGCCGCTGGCGAAGCAGATCGCGACGATCGAGAGCGTCACGGTCATGCCGGCCGAACCGATCAGCAGGAGCGGCTTGCGGCCGATCTTGTCGACCAGCGCGACCGTCAGGAGGCAGGCGATGATCGAGAGCGAACCCGACAGGATGTTGATGAGCAGGGCGTCGCTCTCGCTGAAGCCGACCGACTGCCACAGCACCGAGCCGTAGTAGAACACGATGTTGATGCCGACGAACTGCTGGAAGATTGCGAGGCCGATGCCGGTCCAGACGATCGGACGGATCTTGCCGCTGGCCTTGTCGATCAGGTCCGACAGCTTCGGACGGTGCGCGTCAGCCGATAGCGAGCCGCGGATCTCGGCGACCTTGCGGGTTGCTTCGGCGGTACCGAACAGGCGCGTGAGGACGACGTGCGCTTCGTCGTAGCGGCCCTTGAGGACCAGGAAGCGCGGGCTTTCGGGGATCAAGAACAGCGTGACGAGATAGATCGCGGCGGGGATGACCTGCATCCAGAACATCCAGCGCCAGGCCGGATAATCGAGCCAGAACAAGGCGGTCGAGGAGCCGGCGATGCGCGCGAGATACCAGTTGGCGACGAACGCACCGGTCAGGCCGGTGATGATCATGATCTGCTGCACGCTCGACAGTCGGCCGCGGACGTTTGCGGGGACGACTTCGGAGATGTAGACCGGCGCGAGCACGCTGGCGGCACCGATACCGAGGCCGCCGATGATCCGCGCCAGGACGAACATCGTCGCCGAGGTTGCGGCGCCGGCGCCAAGCGCGCTGACGATGAACAGCACGGCGGCGATCATCATCACGTTGCGGCGACCGAGATTGTCGGCGAGGCGCCCGGCCATGAACGCACCGACCGACGAGCCGATCAGGATCGCCCCGACGGTGAAGCCGGTGCCGAGCGACGACAGCGCGAACGTGCTCTCGAGCCCCGCCTGCGTGCCGTTGATGACCCCCGAGTCATAGCCGAACATGAACCCGCCGATCGTCGCGACGATGACGATCATCGCGATGAGCGCTCGATTTACTTGTGGGACCGAATCTGCCGTTATTGTCATGTGTTTTCCTCTCCGAAGCAACGTTCTGGCGACGTTTGTTGGGTTATAGTGTGATGGGTTCGACAGTGATCCCGGGGACGGTTACGCGGAACGTGAACAGGTTGCCGGCCAGCGGTTGCGCCGCGCGGGCGTCCGCGTCGAGCCCCTTGGCGGCGGTCGTCGCATAGGCGGTGCGCCCATCCGGACCACCGAGCGCGATCTTGGTGATGTTCGCGACCGGAAAATGGACCATGTCGGTGCAGTGGCCATCCGGTGCGAACCGCCTGGCAGCCCAGCCACCGAAGAACCCGACCCACACGCCGCCTTCCGAATCGCAGATCGCGCCATCGGGGTGACCGTCGTCGGGACCGAACGTCAGGAAGATGCGGGGGGCGCCCAGTTCGCCGTCCTCGCCGACCGGCCACGCGTCGATCCGCTTGCCGAGCGTGTCGACGGTGTACAGCGTGCGGCCGTCCGGCGCGATCGCGGGGCCGTTGGTGATCACGACGGGCGGAATGTCCGTCTTGGTCAGTGCACCATCGTGCCAGTGATAGACATGGCCGGTCGTGTCGGCCTCGTCATTGTCCATCGTCCCGAACCAGACGCGCCCCGACGGATCGCGCGCGGCGTCGTTCAGGCGGTTGCCGGGGGTATCGGCGTGGACCGGCGCGACCAGGTCGAAGGCACCGGTCGCCGGATCGAACCGGTGTAGGCCGCCGCGGACGCCTGCGAGAAAGCCGCCATCCTCGACGGGCATGATCCAGCCGACCTGGTCCGGCGCGTCCCACGTATCGAGCGTCGCCGTTTCGGGATCGAACCGGTGAATGCACGGGGCCTTGATGTCGACGAACCACAGGGCGGCGTCGCGTGCGACCCAGATCGGGCCCTCGCCCAATGTCGCGCCGACCGCGTGGACGCTTTCCGCATGGGTTTCGCGGATCATCTCAGCGCCACCCGGCATCGACGAAATAATCGTGACCGGTGCACATCCGCGCATCGTCCGAGGCCAGGAACAGCACCAGCGCCGCGACGTCCGCGGGCTGGACACGGGTCTTGAGACACTGCGCGGCGATGATCTCGGCCTCACCCTCGGGCGTGTACCATTTGAGCTGGCGCGGCGTCTCGACGTTGCCGGGGACGATCGTGTTGACGCGGATGCCGTCGCCGCCGAGATCGCGCGCCATCGCCCGGGTCATGCCCTCGATGCCGGCCTTGGCGGTCTGGTAGATCAGCAGTTCCGGCAGTGCGAGATGCCACGATATCGAGCCGAAATTGAGGATCACGCCACCACCGGCACGCTTCATCGACGGCACCACGGCCTGGCCCGTGAAGAACAGATGGCGAAGGTTCGTCGCCATCCGCTCGTCCCAATAGGCGGGCGTGATCTCGTCGATGGTGTGGCGATCGTCGTTGGCGGCGTTGTTGATCAACACGTCGATCCCGCCGAGGCGTTCCTCGATCGTCGCGACGGTCGTCTTCAGCGCATCGATATCGCGCAGGTCGAGCGGCAGGAAGATCGGCGCGGTCGCTACGTCGGGCGTCAGCGTCTCGATCAGTGCCCGTGCGGCATCCTCGGCCATGTCGACGAACGCGACATGCGCGCCCTGGCGGGCGAACGCCTCGACCAGGCCGGCACCGATCCCCGACGCGCCGCCGGTGATCAGGACGCGTTTGCCGTTGAGGCTGGGATAGATGGCCGTCTGGTCGGCCGTTTGGGTCTTCTGCAACACGCGCTTACGCTCCATGATTCTTTTTCGGGCCGATCAGCCCCCGGCCCGCGAGATTGCGCATGAGGGCGCTGATCCCGTAGTTCCAGGGCGCGGCATCCTTCGACGTCGTCACCGGATTGACCAGCGCGCCGAGCTTCGGGTTCGAGATGGTGACGACATCGCCGACCGCATGCGTGAAGCCGCGGCCGGGCTCGTCGCGATCCTGCGTCGGCGCGAACAACGTGCCCAGGAACAGCGCGAAACCGTCCGGATACTGATGCTCGCTCATGGTCTGGCGGACGAGATCCTCGGGATCGCGGCTGATCTGGTCCATCGAGCTGCTGCCTTCGAGGCGGTAGCCATCGACGCCCTCGATTGTCAGCGCGATCTGCGCGGCGCGGATATCGTCCATGCCATAGGTGTCGTCGAACAACCGAATGAACGGCCCGATCGAGCAGGACGCGTTATTGTCCTTCGCCTTGCCGAGCAGGAGCGCGGAGCGCCCCTCGAAATCGCGTAGATTGACGTCGTTGCCGAGTGCGGCGCCGACGGTCTTGCCGGTGCGATCGACGATCAGCACGACCTCCGGCTCGGGGTTGTTCCAGGTCGAATCGGAGCGGATGCCGATCTCGCCGCCCCAGCCGATCGTCGACAGAGTCGGGCTCTTGGTGAAGATCTCGGCATCGGGGCCGATCGCGACCTCGAGATATTGCGACCACATGCCGTCCTCGATCAGCGCGGCCTTCAGCGCCGCGGCTTCGGGCGAGCCGGGGACGACCGAGCGGATGCTGCCGCCGACACGCTCCTCGAGGCGGGTGCGGACCGAGGCCGCTGCCGATGCGTCGCCGCGAGCCCGCTCCTCGATCACGCGCTCCAGCGCCGAGACGGCGAAGGTGACGCCCGATGCCTTCACGCACTGGAGATCGATCGGGCTCAGCAGGCGCATCGCGGCGTCCGGCAGTGGCGAGAGTTCGAGATCGTCGAGATGGCCGAGGTCGATCCCGAGGCTGGTGTCGAAACTGCCGCCGGCGATCAGATCGGCTACGGTCGGCGCGACCTGCGACATGTCATATACATGGCCACCACGGACGATGACCGGCGTCGGCCCGTCGCCCTGGTCGATTCGGCCCAGCAACGCCGCCTGTTCCCAATCGGCGGGCAAGACCCAGGCCGATGCGAATGCGATCTCCACGATGTAATCCCCTCCAGTTGTTAGCGGTACCGTATGCTTCGTAGCGAAGCCGTCAAGCCCCAGATCGGCCTTCGCGTGACGACGGCAATGTCCGAACGGACTTGCGCGCTACGCCTTTCCACGACATTGATCATACAAATGGCACGCACCGCAATGACGTTGCAAGCATAGATGATGCGGGGAGGGGGCCTTGATGGGCAAGCATGGTAAGTCGAAGGGAACGCTAGCATTCCTGGCGCTTTCGCTTGCGTCCGGGGCCATCGCCGGGGCGCCTGCCAAGAGCGAGTATGTCTGGCGGAACGTCGTCGTGGGGGGCGGCGGGTTCGCACCGGGCATCGTTTTCAGCACGGCCGAACGCGGTCTGGCGTATCTTCGAACCGACATGGGCGGCGCGTATCGCTGGAGCGCGACGACCAAGCGATGGATACCGTTACAGGACGGCAATCCCGTCTCCAGCTATATGGGTGTCGAAAGCGTCGCGGCCGATCCGGTCGATCCCAATATCGTCTATCTCGCGGCCGGCATGTCGTGGCGCGGCGAGGCGACGATCCTGCGCTCGGCCGATCGCGGCGCCAACTGGCTGGTGACGCCCGTGCCGTTCAAGATGGGCGGCAACGAGGATGGCCGCGGGCTCGGCGAGCGGCTGGCGATCGACCCGAACCGGCCGTCCCGGCTGTTGTTCGGATCGCGGCACGACGGCTTGTGGCAAAGCATCGATAGCGGCGCGCATTGGACGAAGGTGGCGACGTTTCCGCTGGCAGGGCTCGGGACACCGACGGTCGCGCGGACCACGCATGGCGGGCTGTCGTTCGTTATGTTCGACAAGGCGCATCCGGGACGGGTGTTCGTCGCGAGCACCGATCCGGGATCGCGCCATCTATTCCGGTCGGACGACGACGGCGCGACCTGGGCTGCGGTAGCGGGCGGGCCTGGGCCGGAGATGCTGCCGGCCAAGGCGGTGCTTGGCTCCGACGGAGTCCTGACGATCAGCTATGCGAACGGGATCGGACCGAGCGGCATCACGCGCGGTGCGGTGTGGCGGTACGATGTCGCGCGGAAGCTCTGGACCGACGTGACCCCGGACAAGCGCGTCGATGCGCCGGTCGGTGGCTATATGGGAATTGCGGTCTCTGCGCAGGATCCGCGGGTCATCGCAGTGAGCACGGTCGATCGCTACAAGCCGGTCGATACGGTGTGGCGGTCGAGCGATGCCGGCGCGCATTGGGACGAACTCTACAAGCGGAGCACGCGCGATGTCGGCGCATCGCCATTCCTGAAGCTCGACGGCGATGCGGCGGATTTCGGCCACTGGATCGCGGGGCTGGCGATCGATCCGTTCGATGCGAACCATGCCGCGTATGTGACCGGCGCGACGCTGTATGCGACCGAAGCGTTCGGCGCGCGCGAGACGATGCCGTGGAAGCCGTGGACCGTGGGGATCGAGCAGACCGCGATCATCACGCTGACCAGTCCCACCGGTGGAGCACCGCTGATCTCGGGATTCGGCGACATTGGCGGGTTTCGCCACGACGATCTTCGCGTGTCGCCGCCAAAGGTGCACACGAACCCGTACCTGACCAACACCAACACGCTCGATTATGCGGGGACGGCACCGCAGATACTCGTCCGCAGCGGCAACACGCATGCGCGCCAGGCACCGGTCACGCTCGCCTGGTCGGGCGATGGCGGCACCAGCTGGCAACCGCTCGTTCCGCCGAGCCGGGGAGAGACCGCCGATCCGGATCGGCTGCCGCCCGAAAAGACCGGTAATGCGCCGATCGTGGTATCCGCGGATGGCGCGACGTTCCTGGTCGGGATGCGGCCGGCGTTGCTGACGCGCGACCGAGGCCGGACTTGGTCCGCCCCTACCGGCCTGCCGATCGAGACGCGGGTAACCGCCGACAAGGTCGATCCTCGCAAATTCTATGCGATCGATACCGGCCGTCATGCGGTGTTGCGCAGCGACGACGGCGGCGCGCGCTTCGCGGTGGTTGGCGGGCGCGGGCTGCCGGCCGATCTCGGCGCGGTTCGGACCACCAACCGGGAACAGCAGAACCCGCTCGTCGCCGTGCCGGGACGGGCCGGCGCGCTATGGTTGAAGGTCGGCGGCGACCTGTACCGGTCGAGCGATGCCGGCGAGCGCTGGACCAAGGCGAATGCCGACCTGTCCGTCGATCTCTACGGCCTCGGCCGCGCGGCACCCGGGGCGAAATATCCCGCGGTCTACGTCATCGGGCGGAAAGATGGCGGGCGGAAAGACGGGATGCGCGGCGTGTGGCGGTCGATCGACGGCGGCGCGAACTGGCAGCGGATCAACGACGACCGGCATCAATGGGGCCTGCGCTTTCGCGTGATCTCCGGCGATCCGAAGACTTTCGGCCGGGTGTACATCGGCACCGACGGGCGGGGGATCGTCTACGGCGACCCCGTTTTTGCCCAACCTGCTTCGACAAAGAAGGATTGATGATGGTTCGTATGAAAAGCGTGCTCGCGGGGCTCGCGCTGTCCGCATCGATGATCGCCGGCATCGCGTCCGCGCAGACCGCCACGGAGATTCCGCGGATCGTCACGAAGAACGGCCGCCACGCGCTGATCGTCGATGGCGCACCGTTCCTGATGCTGGGCGCGCAGGTCAACAACAGCAGCAACTATGCGTCCGCGCTGCCGCAGGTATGGCCGATGCTCGACCGGATCCACGCGAACACCGTCGAGATCCCGATAGCCTGGCAGCAGGTCGAGCCGGTCGAGGGCAAGTTCGACCTGTCGTTCCTACAGGCGCTGCTCGATCAGGCGCGCGCGCACGACAAGCGCGTCGTGCTGCTCTGGTTCGGGACGTGGAAGAACACCGCCGGTAATTATACGCCGGACTGGGTGAAGACGGACAACCGTCGCTTCCCGCGGATGAAGAAGAAGGACGGCACCGACCATTATGTCCATTCGCCGATGTTCCGCTCCACGCTGGAGGCGGACAAGCGTGCATTCGTCGAGGTGCTGAAATATCTGAAGGCGCATGATCCGCAGAACACGGTGATCCTGGTCCAGCCCGAGAACGAAGTCGGCAGCTACGTCTCGCCGCGTGATTACGGTCCGCAGGCGAATGCGGTGTTCGCCAAGCCGGTGCCCGCCGAACTGGCGAAGGCGCTCAAGAAGCCGGTCGGAAGCTGGGCGCAATTGTTCGGCGTGCAGGCGGACCGCGCGTTCAACACCTGGCATACCGCGCGCTACGTCAACGAGATCGCCGCGGCGGGGAAGGCGATCAAGCCGCTGCCGATGTACGTCAACGCGTCGCTCGCCGGCCCGTCGAACGTGCCCGATCCTACCGGTGTCGCGAGCGGCGGGCCGCAGCAGGACGTGCTCGACATCTGGAAGGCGGCAGCGCCTGCGATCGATTTCCAGGCGCCCGATATCTACGACCGCGATGCGGGCCACGTCGCGCTGTACCTGGACGGGTACGCGCGCCCCGACAATGCATTGATGGTGCCGGAGATCGGCAACGCCCCTGAGTTCGCCCGGTTCTTTTATGCGGCGCTAGGGCGTGGCGCGATCGGCTATGCGCCGTTCGGCATGGATGAGACCGGCTATTTCAACTATCCGCTCGGCGCAAAGTCGCTCGACGATGCGACGGTCGATGCGATCGCCCGCAAATACGGAGCATTGTCTGGAATGGCGCGCGACTGGGCGAAGATCGCCTACGAGCATCCGACCTGGGGGGCGGCCAAGCCCGAGGATGGCGCTGCGCAGACGACGACGATGGGCGACTGGTCGATCCGCGCAAGCTTCGGTGAATGGCAGTTCGGCGAGAAGGACTGGACGTGGATCAAGTCGGTTCCGCCCGCCTGGGCGAACGACCCGGTCGGCGGCGTCGCGGTGGCGCAGCTTTCGGCGACCGAGTTTCTCGTCACCGGCGATCATGTCCGCGTGCGATTCGATGCGGCGAAGACCGGTCCGGCGAACGGCATCATGCTGCGCGTGGAGGAGGGGACGATGGTCGACGGCCGCTGGGTGATGAGCCGCGTGTGGAACGGCGACCAGACCGATTACGGCATCAACCTGCTCACGCCGGTCATCCTGAAGGTGACCATGGGCAGCTACAAATAACGAGCGCGAAGCTCGACGATATCAAAGGGATGACGATGATGAAGGCTTTCGGTTTCGGCCTGCTGCTGGCTGGCAGCGCACTTACCCCGGCACTTGCGCAGGCGCAGGTCGCCAAGGGCGGTTTTGAGAAGATCGCGGGCGGGATCGGCGTTGTGCCGTCGAGCGGTCCGGCGGGTTGGGTCGAGGTGACGGTGCATGGTGACGGGATCATCCATGTCGTCGCCAGCCCGACGCGCACGACGACTGCGCCGAGCCTGATGGTCCCGACGCCGCCGATCGCGGGTCAGTACACGGTTACCCAGGAGGGCAAGCGCGTGCTGGTCGCGACCGCGCGCGATACTGCTGAGGTCGACCTGAAGACCGGTCGCGTCCGCTTTCTCGACGCCGCTGGAAAGGTCGTGCTCGATCAGGCGGCCAACCCCGCATTCTTTCCTACCAGCGCGGACGGCAAGCCGTTCGTCGTCGCGTCGCAGCAGTTCAACCGCGGCACGGACGAGGGGCTGTACGGCCTCGGCCAGCACCAGAACGCGCAGATGGATTACAACGGCGAGGACGTCGAACTCGCGCAGCACAACATGGACATCGCCGTCCCGTTTGTGGTCTCGACGCGCAACTACGGCCTGTTGTGGGATAACGACGGCATCACCCGCTTCGGCAACCCGCGGCCCTATGCGCTGGTTGGCACCGATGGCCTGAAGGTGACGAGCGGCGGCAAGCCGGGCTTCACCGCGCAATATTATCTCGGCGATCGGCTTGCGGTGACGCAGCAGGAAGCGTCGATCAACTACCAGTATATTAAGGATCAGGCGAAGTGGCCCGCCGTCGCCAAGGCGCAGACGGTCGCCGCGACTGGCGGCCAGAACACCGCGGGCAATGCGGTCGAGACGCAGAAGGTCGTGTGGACCGGCGACGTGACGCCCGACGTCAGCGGCGTGCACAAGTTCCAGCTCTACGGCTCGAGCTATTTCAAGGTGTTCGCGGACGGCAAGGAAGTGCTGAACCGCTGGCGCCAGAACTGGAACCCCTGGTACGCGAACTTCGACCTGCCGATGACCAAGGGCAAGCGCGTCGCGGTGCGGATCGAATGGGAGCCGAACGCGGGGTATATCGCGCTGCTCCACAACAATCCGCTCGCCGCGCCCGATCGCCATTCGGTGTGGTTCACCAGCGATGTCGCGAAGTCGGTCAACTATTGGTACGTGCCCGGCAAGAACATGGACGAGGTCATCGCGGGCTATCGCAGCCTAACCGGCAAGGCCGTGATGATGCCGAAATGGGCGTACGGCTTCTGGCAGTCGCGCCAGCGCTACAATACGCAGGACGAGGTCGTCGACGTCGTCAAGAAATACCGCGATCTGAAGATCCCGCTCGATAACATCGTCCAGGACTGGTTCTACTGGCCCGAGAATGCTTGGGGCAGCCACCAGTTCGACAAGGCCCGCTTCCCCGAGCCGCAGAAGATGATCGACAAGATCCACGACATGAACGCGCGCTTCATGATCTCGGTCTGGCCGAAATTCTATCCGACGACCGAGAACTACAAGGAACTGGCGGCGAAGGGCTACACCTATCGCGGCAACCTCGATTACGGGAACAAGGATTGGGTCGGGCCGGGCTATCTGAATACCGATTACGATCCCTATGCGCCCGAGGCGCGGACCATCTACTGGCGCCAGATCAAGGACAGCCTCGCGAAGATCGGCACCGACGCATGGTGGCTCGATGCGAGCGAGCCCGACATTCATTCGAACCTGTCGATCCCCGAGCGGATCGCGACGATGGGCCCGACCGCCGCGGGACCGGCGGCGCAGTATTTCAACAGCTATCCGCTGGTCCATGTCGGCGCGGTCTATGACGGCTGGCGGCAGTATAAGCCCGACGTGCGGCCCTTCATCCTGACGCGCTCGGGGTTCGGCGGGTTGCAGCGCGAGGGTGCCGCGGTGTGGTCCGGCGACGTGGCGAGCCGCTGGTACGATCTGCGCGCGCAGATCTCGGCGGGCGTCAACATTTCGATGTCGGGCATCCCCAACTGGACGCACGACATCGGCGGGTTCGCGCTGGAGGATCGCTATGCGAGCAAGACGCCGACCGCGGCGAACCTCGACGAGTGGCGCGAGCTGAACCTGCGTTGGTTCCAGTTCGGTGCGTTCAGCCCGCTGTTCCGCAGCCACGGCGAGAGCCCCTACCGCGAGATCTACGAGATTTCGCCTGAGGGGTCGCCGATGCGCGACTCGATGGTCTGGTACGACCAGCTTCGCTACCGCCTGATGCCGTATATCTACACGGTCGCCGCGGACACGTGGTTCAAGGACGGCAGCATCATGCGTGGGCTCGTGATGGATTATCCGAGCGACGTGCAGGCGCGGAAGGTGGACGACGAATATCTGTTCGGCAACAGCTTCCTCGTCGCGCCGATCACCGAATATCGCGCGCGGTCTCGCTCGGTGTACCTGCCCGGCGCGACGGTCTGGTACGACTTCAACACAGGGCAGGCGTATCGCGGGGGTCAAAGTGTCACGGTCGCCGCGCCTTACGAGCGGATGCCGCTGTTCGTGAAGGCGGGCGCGATCGTGCCGATGGGCCCGGTCACGCAATATGTCGACCAGAAGCCCGACGCACCGCTGACGCTGGCGGTGTATCCGGGCGCGAACGGCAGCTTCGGGCTGTATGAGGATGACGGCACCAGCGAGCAGTATCGCGGCGGCGCGTACAGCCGGATTCCGGTGACGTATGACGATGCGACGGGCGTGGTGACGCTCGGCGCGCGTGAAGGGCAGGGGTACAAGGCCATGCCCGTGAGCCGGACGGTGCGGGTGAAGTGGATGGCCGCGGGGCGTCCGCTCGATCTGGACGGGGCGGGGGATGCGACGGTGACGTATCGCGGCGCTGCGGTGGAGGTTAAACGGCCGGTTCGGTGAGGTGAGGGGGTGTTGCCGAGTTTCGACGTCGAACAGCGATAGCGCGTATCCCCCTTCTCTCGTCACCTGTCACCCTTCTCCCGTCACCCCAGCGAAAGCTGGGGTATCCCGCTTGGCGGACGCGACGGATGCCATGGGAAGATCCCAGCTTTCGCTGGGATGACGGGCTCTGGGCGTTGGAGCCTATCCACAAGCAAACCACCCCGGCGAAGGCCGGGGCCCAATTGGCGGACGCTGCGGATGACATGCGAAGATCCCAGCTTTCGCTGGGATGCCGGTCTTTGGATGTTAAACCCTATCCAGAAGCACGCCACCCCGGCGGAGGCCGGGGCCCAAGTGGAGAGGTTGCAGTAACGAAGCACTGCGCGCCGTTATAATTGTCCCCCAATTGGGCCCCGGCCTTCGCCGGGGTGGTGTCTTCTTCCCATGGTGCGTCTTCAAGGTGATGCACCCTTGAGGTGGCACGTCCTTGAGAGGCGGCGGCGGCCCTAGACCAACCCACGCCCCTCGATCTTCAGTACCGGCACGAACCCCCCGCGCGTATTCGTCGGCATCGTCACGTGCAGGCCCTTGGCATCCTGCCGGTGTGCGAGCACGCCGCCACCGAGCAAGGTAACCCGCTCCACCACACCGCCATTCACCGTCCGCGTCAGCGAGCCGATCGTGGCTGTACCCTCCGGCCAGCCTAAAAACACCGCGTAGAGCGCGCCCATGTTCGTGGTGAACCGGATATCGCGCGGCGTAAACGGCTTCACCGTCTCGTTCTGCATGCCCGTTGGCAGGATCGTCGGCCCCTCGCCATAGCGCCGCCATGGCCGCGAGCCGAAGATCGCCTCGCCGTTGATCGCCACCCAATCGGTCATGCCGTCGAGGATATGCTCGACCTCGCTGTCGATCGACCCGTCGCCGGGCTGCGGCACCGACAGCAACAGATTGCCGTTCTTCGACACCACGTCGGCAAGCCGCTGGATCACCTCCGGTGCGCTCTTGTAGCTTTTGTCACGGAGGCGGGCGACATTGTAGAACCAGTCGCCGAGGCACGTGTCGGTCTGCCACGGCTCGTCCCAGATATGATCGGTGAAGCCGCGCTCGACGTCCTCGACCAGTCCGTAGCGATGCCCGGGCTGGATCTTCTTCGCGGTCAGCACGACGTCGATCCTGCCGTGCCACGCGATCGAACGGTTATAGTAGTCCGCGACCGCCTCGAGCCCCACCGGCCCGAACGGCAACTCGTAATCGTCGAAATAGACGAGGTCCGGCTTGTACTTGTCGATCAGGTCGGTCTGGCGCAGCAGCCATTTCGAGACATAGGATGGATCGTTGGGCGGGCCGGTCTCGACCCATTCGCCGTCGTGCGCCTCGTGCCATTTGCCCATCGCCGCCACCGTGTCGATGCCGTCGGGCGCGACGATATGCGCGCCCGTATACAGCTCCTGCGGATCGAGGCCGTCCCACCATTTGCCCTTGCCGTCGGCCTGGCGCAGCGTTGCCGCATCGTAGCGGACGCCCTTCAGCGGGCCTTCGGGATCATAGCCGTAGCCGGTCTGGTACCAGTGCCACGCATGCGCGGCATGGTTCGACACGCCGAACTTCAATCCCGCCTTTCGTGCGGCCTTCTCCCAGATGCCGACGACATCCTTCTTCGGGCCGACCCGGAGCGAGTTCCACGCATGATAGCGGCTGTCGTAGCAGTCGAGATTGTCGTGATGGCAGGCGAGCGCCATGAAGTATTTCGCGCCTGCCTTCTTGTAGCGCTCGATCAGTGCGTCGGGATCCCAGCGGTCCGCGGTCCAGCGGTTCTGAATATCCATCATGCCGGTCTTCGACGGATGACCGTAGGTCTTCAGGTGGTGTTCGTACATCGGATGGCCCTGCATATACAGGAACCGCCCGTACCAGTCGCCTTGCTCGGGCACCGATTGCGGGCCCCAATGCGACCACAGCCCGAGTTTCGCATCGCGGAACCAGTCGGGGTAGCGATAGCTGTTCACCAGCGAAGGCCAGGTCGGCTTCACCGGGCCGGCAGCGAGACCCATCGGACTCTGCGCCACCGCACCGCGCGCCGCGCCGAGCGCTGCCATGCCGGCGAGAACCGACCGCCTGTTGAGATCGATCATCGCACCTTTCCCCGCTGGCTACCGAGGGTCTTGGCGATCGCGGCGAGGGCGAGCGGCTTCATCACCGCATAGCCTTGCGGGGTCGGGTGGACGCCGTCGCTGGCATAGCCCGGCTTCATTCCACCGTCCGGCCCGGAGAGTGCGGCATGATAGTCGACATAGGTGAAGCCGTTCTTCGCCGCATAGCCGCGCAGCCAGGTGTTGAACGCTACGATCTGGGGCGCCGGCTTCATCGCCGGGCTCCACGGAAACGCGGCGGCGGGGGGCGTCGAGGCGAGGATCACCTTGATCCCGTGCGCGCGTGCCAGTTCGGCCATCGTCTCGATATTGCCCTGGACCGTCTCGATCGTCGCCGCGCCGGTGTTGCCCGCAATGTCGTTGGTGGCCGCCATGATGTGGACCGCACGGGGCTTCAGCGCGATCACGTCGGCGCGGAAGCGGACCAGCATCTGCGGGGTGGTCTGTCCGCTGATCCCGCGATCGACGAGCCCGTGGGTGAACAGCGCGGCGTCGGCGCCGATCCAGTTATCGGTGATCGAATCACCCATGAACACGACGCGGACGGTCTCGCCCGCGGCCATCAGCGCGGCGTTCTGGGCCGCGTACCGGCACAACTGGCCGAAATCGCGGGTGAGCATGTGCAGCTTCCAAGCCTCCCACTCCGTGCCGTTGGCCGGCTTCGGGTGAGTCGGGCACGGGTCTGCAACGATGCCGACCGGGTCGGATGCGTAAGGATCGCCGGGCGCGCTGGTTTGCGCAACGGCCGCCTGCGGCGCCGCTCCGGCGAACGCGAGTGCGCATAGCGCGGCTGGAATTCCGGTCTTGATCATGTCTGGCTGGTCCGCGCTGGATGGATTGTCTGATAATTGGCAGCGTAACCGACAATGAAACGTCTTGGCAAAGCGTTACCGCTATCGCGCAGCATCGCAGGGGTTGCCGTGGGCGGGTATTTTTCGGTGACGGCCGGTGGAAAACGCCGTCGAACAAGCGGTTGGCGCGCCCGGAGGGGTTCGAACCCCCGACCGAGGAGGTAGAAGCTCCTTGCTCTATCCAGCTGAGCTACGGGCGCGCGCTGCGGCGACGACTAGCGCGGATTGTGCGGGCTTGGAACCTCGATCATAACCGGCCGCATGGATATTGATGGGAATGGCGAGCGGGGGCTCGAACCGGTAGCGGCGAACGCGGTCAGCGGCGGGCATTTCCGCTATTACGACTTCGTGATGGCAGCGTTCGTGACGATCCTGCTGCTGTCGAACGTGATCGGCGCGGGCAAGCGGGCGGTAATCGACCTGCCGTTCATCGGCGCGTGGCCGTTCGGGGCGGGCATCCTGTTCTTCCCCGTCAGCTATGTGATCGGCGACGTCCTGACCGAGGTCTACGGGTACGCACGCGCCCGCCGCTGCATCTGGGCGGGGTTCGGGGCGATGCTGTTCATGGTGTTCATGTCGGCGGTCGTCGTCGCGTTGCCGCCCGACACGGGGTGGACCGGGCAGGCGGCGTATGAATCGGTGTTCGGGCAGGTGCCGCGGATCGTGTTTGCGTCGATCTGTGCGTTCTGGGTGGGGGAGTTCGCGAACAGCTTCGTGCTCGCGCGGATGAAGATCTGGACGCAGGGGCGGATGCTGTGGACGCGGACGATCGGCAGCACGGTAGTGGGACAGGCGTTCGACAGCCTGATCTTCTATCCGCTCGCGTTTTACGGCGCGCCCGACTGGCCGGTGGAGGCGATGCTGATGGTGATGGTCAGCCAGTTTTTGCTGAAGGTGTCTTGGGAGGTGTTGCTGACGCCGCTGACGTATGTGGTGGTGGGGTGGCTGAAGCGTCGCGAGGGTGTGGATGTCTACGACCGGGGGACGGACTTTTCGCCGTTCCGGACGCGGGTTTAGATCCGCACGCGGGTGTAGAAGCGCGACCGCCCCCTCCGTTCTCCCGTGGACGCGGGAGCCCAGGGTTCCAAATGTTGTGGATGGTATCCTGGGCCCCCGCTTTCGCGGGGGAACCGGTAGTGGTCAGGCGCTGACGGCTTCGAACAAACCCTCGAACAGCCGGCGGCCGTCGGTGCCGCCGTGCGCCGCTTCGATACGACGCTCCGGATGTGGCATCATGCCGAGCACGTTGCCCTTGTCGCTCAGCAACCCGGCGATGTTGCGCGCCGAGCCGTTGACGCTTTCGGCGTAGCGGAATGCGACACGGCTTTCGCCTTCGAGGCGGTCGAGCGTCTCGGTGTCGGCGAAGTAGTTGCCGTCGTGGTGCGCGACCGGGAACGAGACCCGCTCGCCTGCCGTATAGCCCGAGGTGAAGGTCGAGCTTGCGGTCTCGACCGTCAGCGCCACGTCGCGGCAGACGAAGTTCAGTCCCTCGTTGCGCATCAGCGCGCCGGGGAGGAGCCCCGCTTCGGTCAGGACCTGGAAACCGTTGCAGATGCCGAGCACGGGCAGGCCCTTGCCCGCCTGCTCGACGACCGCGCGCATGATCGGCGAGCGTGCGGCGATCGCGCCCGAGCGGAGGTAATCGCCGTAGGAGAACCCACCGGGGACCGCGACCAGGCCGACATCCGCGGGCAAGTCCGCATCGCCATGCCAGACCATCAACGGCTTGACGCCGGTCACCGCCTCCAGCGCGACGGCGATGTCGCGGTCGCAGTTGGAGCCGGGAAAGACGATGACCGCGGTTTTCATGCGCGCTCGACCCGGTAGTTCTCGATCACCGTGTTGGCGAGCAGCTTGCGGCACATGCCGTCGATGGTCGCGTCGTCGGTATCGTCGGCGACTTCCAGTTCGATCAGCTTGCCCTGGCGGACGTCCTGCACGCCCTCGAAGCCGAGGCTGCCGAGTGCGTGGTGGATCGCCCGGCCCTGCGGATCGAGTACGCCGGGCTTCAATGTCACGAAAACCTTGAGTTTCATTTACTTGCCCCGGTTCTTGCGATGCTTTTCGAGGTCGAGGACCGAATTGTCGCCACCTTCGGGCAACAGCCCAAGACGCCGTGCAACCTCCTGATAGGCCTCGACTTCGCCGCCGAGATCGCGACGGAAGCGATCCTTGTCCATCTTCTCGTTGGTTTCCATGTCCCACAGACGGCAGCCATCGGGGCTGATCTCGTCGGCGAGGATGATGCGGCCGAAGTCGTTGTCGAAGATGCGGCCGAATTCGAGCTTGAAGTCGACCAGGCGGATGCCGACGCCGGCGAACAGCCCGCACAGGAAATCGTTCACGCGGATCGCGAGGTCGGCGATGTCGTGCATCTCTTCCTGGCTCGCCCAGCCGAACGCGGCGATATGCTCGTCGGAGATCATCGGATCGCCGAGCGCGTCGTCCTTGTAGTAATATTCGATGATCGTGCGGGGCAGCTTGGTGCCCTCCTCGATCCCGAGGCGCGTCGAGATCGAGCCGGCGGCGACGTTGCGCACGACGACTTCGATCGGGACGATCTCGACCTGGCGGATCAGCTGCTCGCGCATGTTGAGCCGGCGGATGAAGTGCGTCGGCACGCCGATATGATCGAGCAGCGTGAAGATGTGCTCGGAAATCCGGTTGTTGAGCACGCCCTTGCCGTTGATCGTGCCCTTTTTCTGGGCATTGAACGCGGTGGCGTCGTCCTTGAAATACTGGATCAGCGTGCCCGGCTCGGGACCCTCGTAGAGGATCTTGGCCTTGCCTTCGTAGATCTGGCGGCGGCGAGCCATGCGCGGTCCCCTGGAAATCGAGCGGTGAAAATCGAGCGGCCCCAGCCTACGCGCTATGCACCGCGAAGCCGAGGCCGGAATAGGCCGCGCCTATAGGCGAAGGGTGCGGGGGGTGCAATCGTGGCTTCGGCCTGCGTCGACGCCTGTATAGCGAGACGTTGATGGAATGCGCATTGTTGTGTAGGGTTGTGTATCGGAGTGAGAATGCGAAGTGCCGAGATCATCAAACTGATTGGCAAGGCTGGCTGGGTCGAGGTTCGGCAAACCGGATCGCACAAGCATTTTCGTCACGCCACGTTGCCTGGAACGGTGACGGTGCCGCACCCCAAATCGGAGATGGCGATCGGTACGATCAAAAGCATCGAGCGGCAGAGTGGCGTTCGGCTTCGCTAGGCGGGCCGCTTGGTTATATTCCTCGAAGGATTTGAGTGTCATGGCGATCGTTCACTACCCTGCGATAATCGAGCGTGCGGATAACGGCTTCAGCGTATTTTTCCCGGACTTGCCTGGATGTGTCTCGGCCGGCGTGACGATGCAGGAGGCGGCGCTCGGCGCCGAGGAGGCGCTGAGCGGGCATCTGGCGATCATGGCGCAGTATGGCGATCCGATCCCGGAGCCATCGTCGATCGACGCTATCGCGCGTGATCCGGACGTCGATGAGGCCGCTCGCGTACTGGTTCGCGGCGATCGGCCGGGCCGTGCTGTCCGTGTGCAGGTTTCGATCGACGAGGGGTTGCTCGCGCGGATCGACCGGGTCGCCAGCAATCGATCGGGATTTTTGGCCGATGCCGCCAGGGCCAAGCTGGCGGCGATGGGGTGAGTTTCCGCGTTACGTGACGGCGAGGCGTTGGGAGAACGCCGGGTCGCGCCAAGCTTCGGTTTCGAGGGTTTCACGCAGGATGTCGCCGGCGTGCCAGACGTCTTCGTGGCTCAGAAACAAGGGTGTCAGGCCCAATCGGAGGATGTCGGGGTCGCGGAAGTCGCCGATGACGCCTTGGGCTATCAGCGCTTGGGTGAGGGCGTAGGCGTGCGGGTGGCGGAAGCTGATGTGGCTGCCGCGTTTGGCAGGGTCTCGGGGGCTGACGCAGTCGAGTCCCAGGGCGTCACCCGCTGCGGCGAGGATATCGAAGAGTTGCGCGCTTTTGGTGGCGATGGCGTGCTGGTCGACATCGGCCCAGAGGTCGAGTGCGGTTTCCAGTGCGGCGGTCGAGAGCATCGCGGGGGTGCCGGCGAGCCAGCGCTTCATGCCGGGAGCGGGGCGGTAGGCGTCCTCGAATGCAAACGGCGCGGCGTGGCCCATCCAGCCGGAGAGCGGGCTGGCGAGTGCGTCCTGCCAGCGTTTCGCGACGTAGAGGAACGCGGGGGCGCCGGGGCCGCCATTGAGGTATTTGTACGTGCAGCCGACGGCGAGATCGGCGTTCGCGCCGTTGAGATCGATCGGGACGGCGCCGACGCTGTGGCTCAGGTCCCAAAGCATGAGCGCGCCGGCGTCGTGGGCGCGGGCGGTCCAGCTGGCCATGTCGAAGCGGTCGCTGGTCTTGTAGTGGACGTGCGTGAGCAGGAGGACGGCTGTGTTGTCGTCAAGTGCTGCGGCGAGGTCTTCGCGCGCCACTACCTTCAGCCGTGCACCGGGGACGCAGGCGACTGCGCCTTCGGCAATGTGCAGGTCGGTCGGGAAGTTGCCGGCCTCGCTTACGACCGTGTGACGCTTCGGATTGCTGCGAAGAGCGGCGACCAAGGCCTTGAAAAGGTGCGTCGAGGTCGTGTCGCCGATGATGACCTCGTCGGATGCGGCGCCGATCAGGGGCGCGATCTTGGCGCCGATCCGCTGGGGGGCGTCGATCCAGCCTTCGTTCCAGCTGCGGATCAGGCGATCGCCCCATTGGCGGGTGGCGACGTCGGCGAGCGCGGCCGGCGTGGCCTTGGGCAGCGCGCCGAGCGAGTTGCCGTCGAGGTAGATCACGCCTTCGGGTAGCGCGAACTGGTCGCGGTAGGCGGCGAGCGGATCGGTCGCGTCGAGCGCGCGGGCGTCTTCGAGGGTCACTGGGTCTTCCTGAGGTCGGCGAGGATCAGGCGCTTTGCTTCCGCCCAGGCGGCGGTTTCGGGCGCGATCAGTTCGACATGGCCGGTGGCGGGGATGGTGTGGAGCGTGGCGGTGTCGCCGGCCGCATTTGCCTTCGCAACATAGTCGGTGGCCATGACGAAGGGGATGATCCGGTCTTCGCGCCCATTGATCAGGTCCTGCTTCATGCCGAGCGGGAGGAGGCGCGGGACGGAGGTGTCGGCGTAGACGTCCGGATGCTGCGGGGTCGGCTTGCCGACCAGTTGCGCGACGACCTCCACCCCGCAGCCATTCTCGGGGCTGGCGGCGGTGGCTTCGAGATCGGGGAGCCCGCCGAGGCTGATGACATGGTCGATGCGGAGCGGGTTTGCGGCGCGGAGCGGACTGGTCGCGGGCAACTTCGGGCGGCCGGCGAGCCAGAGCGCGAGGTGCCCGCCGGCGGAATGGCCGATCGCGACCACATGCCGGGCGTCGAGATTGAACCTTTGTGCATTTACCGCAAGTTGGTCGGCAGCCTTCGCAGCATCCGCGAACGTGCCGGGATAGCCGCCGCCGGCGCGATCGACTCCGCGGTAATCGATGTTCCACACCGCCACGCCACTGTTGCGGAGATCGTCGGCGATCCAGTTCATCAGGCTGCGATCGGCGATGCTGGTCGTCCAGCACCCGCCATGCACCATGACCACGACCGGGAACGGTCCTTTCCCTTTCGGAAGCCAGACGTCGATCTTCTGCATCGGGTCGGTGCCGTAGTCGATCGTCGTGTCGGGCGCTGGTTTCGGGCGCTTGGTGAGGTCGGGCCAAGTCAGCAGGGACGGTGTGGCGGGGGCGGGAGTTTGCGCGATCACCGGCATCGAGAGGGCGGCGAGCGCGAGAATGGCTAAGCGGATCATGGGGTTGGTCTAGCGCGCTCGACCCGCGGCGTCATGCGGTCATCCGGCGTTCTTCGTGCGCACGAAGCGGGCGGTACGTTCATGCTTTGATCGTTGCGTTTTCACCTGCTACCGCTGTCCGCAATGGCCAGCAGCGACTTCAAAGACCCCTTCGACTCCATCGTCGACGCCCCCTTCGATAGCGCGCTCAGCGAGCGGTATCTCGTCTACGCTCTGTCGACGATCACCGCGCGATCGCTGCCCGACGTCCGCGATGGGATGAAGCCGGTGCATCGGCGTCTGCTTTGGGCGATGCGGCTGCTCAAGCTCGATCCGGCGCAGGGGTACAAAAAGTGCGCGCGCGTGGTCGGCGACGTCATCGGCAAATACCATCCGCACGGCGACCAGTCGGTCTACGACGCGATGGTGCGCTTGGCGCAGTCGTTCGCGATGCGCTATCCGCTGGTCGACGGGCAGGGCAATTTCGGCAACATCGACGGCGATAACGCCGCCGCCTATCGCTACACCGAGGCGCGGCTGACGCAGGTCGCGATCGACCTGATGGATGGGCTCGACGAGGACGCGGTCGCGTATCGCCCGACCTATAATGGCGAGGATCACGAGCCCGAGCTGTTCCCGGGTCTGTTCCCGAACCTGCTGGCGAACGGCGCGAGCGGGATCGCGGTCGGCATGGCGACGAGCATTCCGCCGCACAACGCCGCCGAGTTGCTGGAGGCGGCGATTGTATTGATCGATACGCCCGACGCGGACGATGCGGCGATCCTTGAGCATGTGAAGGGGCCGGACTTTCCGACCGGTGGTCTGGTCGTCGATCCACCGGCCGTCATCCGCGAATCCTACGCGACCGGGCGCGGCGGGTTCCGCGTGCGGGCGCGCTGGGAGACCGAGCGCGAGAAGGGCGGCGGCTGGCAGCTGATCGTCACGGAAATCCCGTACGGTATCCAGAAGGGCAAGCTGATCGAGCAGATCGCCGAGCTGATCAACGCCAAACGCCTGCCGATCCTCGCCGACGTGCGCGACGAATCCGACACCGAGATCCGCATCGTGCTGGAGCCGCGCAGCCGCACGGTCGATCCGCAGATCCTGATGGACGGGCTGTTCCGCTTGACCGATCTCGAGACGCGGGTGAGCCTTAATCTCAACGTGCTCGACAAGGATCGCACGCCGCGGGTGATGTCGTTGCGCGAGGCGCTGGCGGCGTGGGTCGATCATCAGTTCGTCGTGTTGCGCAGGCGCACCGAGCACCGGCTGAGCAAGATCGCCGACCGGGTCGAACTGCTCGACGGCTATCTGATCGCGTATCTGAACCTTGACCGGGTGATCGAGATCATCCGGACCGAGGACGAGCCCAAGAAGGTCATGATCGACGAGTTCGCGCTGACCGATCGTCAGGCCGAGGCGATCCTGAACATGCGGCTCCGGTCGTTGCGCCGGCTCGAAGAGTTCGAGATCAAGACCGAGCGCGACAAGCTCGACAAGGAACAGGCGACGCTCGCCGCGTTGCTCGCCGATCCGAAGAAGCAGCGGGCGCGGATGAAGCGCGACATGGCGAAGATCCGCGATCGCTATGGGCTGGAAACGGTGCTCGGCAAGCGGCGCACGACGATCGAGGAGGCCGCGCCGACGCGTGACATTCCGCTGGAAGCGATGATCGAGCGCGAGCCGATCACGGTGATCCTGTCGCAACGCGGCTGGATTCGGGCGATGCGGGGGCACAACGATCTGGCGAGCCCGGAGGCGCTGAAGTTCAAGGAGGGTGACGGGCCGGCTTTCGCGTTCCACGCGCAGACGACGGACAAGCTGTTGCTCGCGGCGGAGAACGGGCGGTTCTACACGCTGGCGGCGGACAAGCTGCCGGGTGGGCGCGGGTTCGGCGAGCCTGTGCGGGCGATGATCGACCTCGACGGCAGCGTCGGGATCGTCGCGCTGCTGCCCGCGAGCAAGCATCCGAAACTGCTCGTCGTGGCGACCGATGGGCGTGGCTTCTCCGTGAGCAGCGCGGAGGTGATCGCCGAGACGCGCAAGGGCAAGACGGTGGTGACACCGCGGCCCGGGGCGCAGTTGAAGATCGTCCGGCCGATCGGGCCGAACGACGATTACGTCGCGGCGATCGGCGACAATCGGAAGATGCTCGTGTTCCCGCTCGCCGAACTGGTCGAGATGACGCGCGGGCAGGGGCTGCAGCTCCAGCGCTATCGCGATGGCGGGTTGGCCGATGCGATCACGTTCGTCTTCGCCGAAGGGCTGAGCTGGGCGATGGGCGGCGGCACGGGGCGCACACGGACTGAATCGGACCTCGGGCCGTGGCGCGCGGCACGCGGTGCGGCAGGGAGAATGCCGCCGACCGGGTTCCCGCGGGATAACCGTTTTGGCTAGCATGGGGCCATGCCAACGAGCCGAAAGCGCGCTCCAAAATAGTCGTTTCGGTTCCTTCACGACGTTTTAACAAAACCCGGCTATGCGGGTCCAATGCCAGCGAGCATCCTGGATGCGGAACCGCAATCGATCGTCGCGACCGAGCTGGTCGCCCGCGCGCTGGAGCTTGTCCCCATCCCCGCGGCGCATGTGGTGGTGGCGAGCGGCCGGTTCGAGCTGTTCGCGGTCAACCGCGCCTATCGATTGGCAGGGCTTGGCGTGGTGGCCGACCGGTCGCCGATGATCGCGGAGCTCGGCGACCGGATCGTCGCGTTCCTCGGATCGTCCAGCCTTCGATGCGATTTCGACTGGGCGCTCGGCGATGCGATCGACTGCCGGTATTACCGGGTGACGATCGCGCGGACCTTCACGTCGTTCCGCGATCGCTGCACGATCAGTTTCATCGACCAGACCTCGCAGGTCCAGACCGAGCGCAGCCTGCGCCGCGAGATGACCACCGACAGCCTGACCGGATTGCCGAACCGCGAAGGCTTCGAGGAGCTGATCGAGGGTATCGAGGATCGCAGCATCAGCGCGGTACTGGCGATCGACATCGACCGGTTCGGCCGGCTGAATTCGTGCCTCGGCTCGCTCGCCGGCGACGAATTGCTGATCACCGTTGCCCGCCGGATCAAGGGGGCTCTCCGCGCGCGCGATACCCTGGCGCGGATCGGCGGGGACCAGTTCGGCATCCTGATGACGATCGACGCAGATCGCGAGGAGGCGCACGCGCTGGCCGAGCGCATTCAGCGGACGCTGACCACGCCGTTCCGGCTGACCGATTACGAGATCAGCGTCGAATGCTCGGTCGGCATCGCGCATGGTGCCGACGAGGCGGACGACGTCGCCGAGCTGATCCGTCACGCCCAATTCGCGGTGAAGCGCGCGAAGGCGAGCGGCCGCGCCGAGAGTTACCTGCCGCAGGATTTCGCGATCGCCCGCGCGCAGTTCAGCATGGAGACCGCGCTGCGCCGTGCGATCGAGAATCGCGCGCTGCGGCTCGCGTATCAGCCGATCTGCGACCTGGCGAATGGCCGGATCGTGGCCTTCGAGGCGCTGGCCCGCTGGACCGACGAGAGCGGCACACGCCATTGCCCTAGCGAGTTCATTCCGGTGGCGGAGGAATCCGGGCTGATCGTACCGCTGGGACGCTGGGCGATCGACGAAGCGGCGCGCACGCTGGCGGGGTGGGATGCGCGGCACGGCGCGCCGTGCGGCGTGAAGGTGGCGGTCAACCTGTCGGCGATCCAGTTGCAGCGCGACGATATCGCCCCGGTGCTGGAGGCGGCGCTGGCATCGACCGGGCTGACCGGCGACCGGTTCACGCTGGAGCTGACCGAGAGCGCGATCGTGACCGACCCGGACCGGATCGCTGGGACCATGCACGCGCTGAAGGCGTTGGGAACGACGCTGGCGATGGACGATTTCGGGACGGGTTATTCGAATCTCGCCTATCTGCAGAAGCTGCCGATCGACGTGCTCAAGATCGACCGCAGTTTCGTGACCGAGATGCTGGCCGACCGCGACAAGGTATCGATCGTCCGCGCGATCCTGAGCCTTGCGCAGGCGCTGGGGATGAAGACGACCGCCGAGGGGATCGAAACCAACGAACTGGCGCAGACGCTGGCGGCGCTGGGGTGCACGTTCGGGCAGGGGTATTTCTATGCCAAGCCGCTGGAGGCTGAGGCGGCGTATGCGATGATTGGGGCCGGTGGGGGCGTGTCGCCGTTGGCTCTGGCTTAAGCGCTGGTGATTCAACAGCCACCGTCATCCCAACAACTACCGTCATCCCAGCGAAAGCTGGGATCTCATCATGTGGGTCTGACGCTCACCAA
>NZ_JANBVH010000034.1 GCF_024273235.1 Sphingomonas faeni
TAATCGGTACGCAAAAGATTGTCCTAGCGGGTGAGTTTGCGGATTACGTGGAGAGCTTCGACTTTAAGATATTTAAGTCCTTATCCCCGCGGGAAGTGATCACACAGCACCAAACGACTCCGTATTATTTTGAACGCTTCGGCGGAGATCTTCCTGCGCGACCTCTTCCGGAGAAGCCGCCTGAGGCCGTACAGGCGCATGAGCAAAGATACGTCGAGCATCTTCTGGCTGCGTACGCTGACCATACGAAAGCAGCAGTTGCGGATATTGCCGCGCTTAAGCAGTGGAAGCCGCTTGGCGAGCATTTTAATCGTCAACGCGAAAGCTTCTACCATGCCGAGGCGTTCAGGGTCTTTCTGCGCGAGAAGGTGGATCCAGGCACGTTCGAAAGCCTGCAAGATGAAATTCTGAGTGGCGTGATCGACACGGCAGAGGGGAAGCATCCCGACGGGTTTGAGCGAGTGAAAGCAGTCACTCAGGCTTCGCAGCATGTTCCTCTTGACGCTCACCCGCTAGGCTCGAGTGCATTCGTCAAAGACCGGCACGGCATATGCCACCAGCTTGCCAACGAAGACCGCCTTCAGTGGACGCCGCAATGAGCACAGGGTCACTGACGTTCAACGGACCGTTTGAAGCGGGAATGCGCGCGGTCGCCATTCTGGCCGCAGCATTTCCGCGTGAGATCGATATCCAGCGCCTGACAGCATTTGACTATTTGCTCGTTCACACCGAACTTCTTGGTGGACCGGAAGACCTACATCCTGAGACGCCTATTTCAACACCGGCCACTCAGGTCCGTCGAGGCATCGTATTGGACGGGCTTCATCTGATGATGACGCGCGACCTTGTGGCCCGATCTGCTTGCAAAGGGGGGATCGTCTATCAGGCGGGTGAGATGGCCGAGACATTCTTGGACTCGCTCCAGTCACCATATTCTACGGAACTCAAGACCCGTGCCGAGTGGCTGGTGCGTCATCTAGCACCATATAACGACGACGAGTTTGACCGTCTGATGCGCCGATTCTTCGACCAGTGGGTCATGGAGTTTCAGAATGTCGAGCAGAGCTTGGGCGGGGCTGTATGACCGCACGGCTGCGTCTTTGTGCATTGAGTTATCACGGTCCGTTCCGAAAGGCAGCGGTTGTAACCTTCAAGCCTGGCATGAACGTCATCTACGGCGCGTCGAACACCGGAAAGTCGTTTATTGTAGATACGATAGACTTCATGCTTGGCGGCAAAGGACCTCTCCGGGATATACCAGAGAGGGTTGGGTACAAGCACGTCCTTCTCGCCATGGAATCAACTGAGGGCGAGCAGTTTACCCTAGCGCGGGCTGTCGATGGTGGTCCCTTTGTGCTCTACGATGGCTTGTTCTCTGAAGAGATGCCTGTCGAAGAGGGCACGACGCTTGCCGACCAACACAACGAGAGACGGGTAGATAATCTATCCGCGTTCTTGCTCGAGAAGCTTGGCCTTGCGCATAAGCGGGTGCGCCGGAACAAGAAGGGCGACACAAACAGCCTGAGTTTTCGCAACCTCGCGCGCCTTGTTGTCATAAATGAAGAAGAGATTATCCAGCAGCGATCACCGCTTTCTGACGGCGGGTACGGCATGGGCGACACTGCAAATACGTCGGTGTTTAAGCTTCTGCTAACAGGCGTTGACGACACATCTTTAGCGGCAGCCAGAACTCGGTCGCCCGAGGACCAAACCCGGGATGCGCAGATCTCGCTCCTCGACCAGCTCATCGCCGACTACCGGAAGCAGGTGAAAAATCTTGCGGGATCAGAGGAGCTGCAGGATCAGTTGGATCGCCTTGAGGGCGCTATGGAGGGTCAGAGCGAGCAGCTCGCTATCTCGGAGACCAGTTTCCGAAAAGCTTCGACGGACCGTCGCGACATCGCCAAACGGGTAGAGGACGGACGGAACCGCCTTGCTGAGATCACGGTCCTTCTTGAACGCTTTACGCTCTTAGGTGCGCACTACCGATCCGACATAGCTCGGCTTGAGGCAATCGCCGAGGCCGGAACGCTGTTCGGGGCTTTAGGCCAAGTCGATTGCCCACTCTGTGGAGCATCACCCGAACATCATGCTCATAGGGATGATTGCGGTGGAGATGCTAGCCTCATCGCTTCTGCGGCCCGGGCCGAAATTGCCAAGATCGCTTCCCGACAGGCTGATCTGGAATCGACGATAAGTTCGTTGAGGACCGAGGCTGTATCGTTCGAACGAAGGTTGCCAGGGCTCGAGCAGCGTCTTTCCTCACTCGCAGGCGAGATCGACCGGGTTGTTGCTCCGAATCTGAAGCAGCTTCGTTCCAGCTACCGGCAGCTCGCGGATAAGACTGGCGAGGTTCGCGAAGGCATCGCTATTCATCGGGGGCTGCTCGACTTTGAAGATCGCAAAACTAAGCTTGAGCGCGAAACCGCCGATGGGGGCGGCGGGTCTGGCACAGCTGATGTAGATCTATCGACAAGCACGGCCGATAAATTCGCGACCGTAGTTCGCGGTGTGCTCAAAGCCTGGCATTTTCCCGATGTTGATCGCGTCCATTTTGATATGAAAGTCCGGGACCTCGTCATCAACGGAAAGGCTCGAACCTCATTCGGCAAGGGCCTTCGTGCCGTTACACAGACTGCCTTCTCCGCCGGCTTGCTCGAGTACTGTGTCACGCAGAAAACACCACATCCTGGCTTTATCGTCGTGGACTCGCCTTTGCTTTCGTACAGGGAGCCTGACGGTGCTGCGGATGATTTGCGCAGCACAGATCTAAACGATCATTTTTATTCCTATTTCGATGCTTGGGGTGACGATCGACAGATCCTTATCATCGAGAATACAGATCCGCCCGCCAACGTGATGGCCAGTCCGCAGGCTACGATGTTTACCGGGCTCCAGGGCGTGGGGCGTGCTGGTCTATTCCCAGAGCCGGACGTGTCGCACGATACGCCAGGTGCGACACCATAGGCGCTCGGGAGGTTGGTGTGCCACGTGGCACACCCCCTCAACCAAACCGACACCGGAATATGCATCCTCGCACAAAACCGTAAAGGCAGATGTAGATCGTTGAATGGTCGGGTTGTGACGTTTGGAGCGGACGTCACTGAAGTGCTTAGGCGATTAGCGCCACTTCGGGAGATCGATCTCACCTGGGCCAAGCAGGATCACTTCGGCTTCGTTATCTGACGCCGCGGTTTTGCGCTCCGCCCCTTCGCGAACCTTGTCCATGTTGTGCTGGACAGTGCCAAGCCACCCTCGCTCGACGCTTGTGCGCTGGACATCAGCAGGAGGTGAACCGAGATAAAAATCGAGTGCCTCACGCGTGACAATCACGGAACGCCTCTTACCCCCAATCTTGAGATCAACTCTCACCCCGCCCGTGACGATCATGGGCCGGCTAGGAGGGTCAGGCTGAAGGGCTTCGAAGATGTTCATTTATTTCTAATGCGCAAGGGCTGCTATGTATCCGCTGGGTAGCGCGTCTATCGGCCTCCAATCGAGCGCGACTTCTGCAATATCTGATCCTGCGCCATTTCGCGGACACGCTGCGCCTGTTGCTGCTTCACCTCGATGCCGGCGATCCACTCGCCGCGGCTGATCCGAGCCGCCACGTCCTCTTTGCGCTCAGCCACGAACTCGCGTTGCTTCACAGGCTGGCCCGGGAATCGCCCTTCTGCGACCGTCGTGGCGAACGCGACATGGCTTTGCGCCTTGCGCAGCTCGGGGTCTTTCGCGTTCTGGACGGCGGTCTGCCGGCGGAATCGCTCGGCTAGATCGACGCGCGGGTCGACCTGTTCTTTGCTATCACGAGCCTGGTTAGCGGTGCGGGGCGTCGGTTGCGTCACCCCCGACACCCCGGCCTGCCGGGCCTGTTCGCGATCGGCTGCGGCTTTGGTTTTCTCGTCGGGCTGATACCCGTCGATCCTGATCCCTTGCGCCGAGGCGGCAAGGTAGGCGGCGCGCTTGAACTCTTCGTCTCCGGTGATTTTGAGCGACGTCCAACCATTTTCCTTCGCGAGCCTCACAAGGTCAGGCAGTGACTCCGGACCCTTCGCCTTGATGCGATCGGGGGTTATCGTCGCGATCGGCTCTTTGTCGTGCGCGCTGCGATAGAGCTTGTTGCCGACGCGCAGGAAACGGGACTCGAGATCGGCCGGGACTTCCATCGGCCGCCTACGACGGTTGTCGCCATCGATGCCGGCGCCGGCAGCTTCGACCTTCTCAACCATGTCACCGCTCCTGTTCGATTACACCAACGACTTCGTTTCCGCGCTGCTCGGCCGACACGTCGATGAGCATGTCGGGATGGTCTTCCGTCACGACGCAATCCATCGCAAACGACAGCGGGTCCGGATCGGTGAGCTGGTCGAACGTCGGCATCGCGCACTCGGGAAGATCCTCGTCATCGCGAACCGTCTTCGGGATAGGTAGCACCACTGGTGCCGCCATGACGCGGCTGCGAAACAGGGCGTCCGCATAAAACCGTATCTTGTCCCCGTGGATTGGCGGGATGCCGCCTCGTAGCAACAGCAGCTCGCCGTCCGGAAACTGCATCAGTTCCTGCGGGAGCAAGAGAGCGCGGCGCTGGTCCGACATGGACTTGGAGCGGTTTGCCAGGATGCCGTGGATCGTAAGCGACTTTGTGACGGATTCCTGCCCGACATAGCCGATGCGCTCCGACAGTTCATTCGCAACGCGCAGCTCTTTCGGTGTGAACGCGACCTCGACACCGCAGTTGGCAACGATTTCGTTCGCGACATGCTCGCCATAGACCGCGCGCAGCTGCGATCGGGACTGAATGACCGGCAGGAGGCGGATGCCGTAACCCGCGACGTAGGAGAAGGCGCTGGCGATCACCTGCGCACGGCCAATCCGAGCGAACTCGTCGAGGATAACGAGAACTTGGAGCGGCGTTTCGCTATCCGGCAAATCACGCACGTTCAGGTCGATGAGCTGTTGGAACAGGAGATTGTAAAGCGGCGCGACGCGATCCAGCTCGTCGGGAGACACGCCCAGGTAGATCGACATGGGCTTGGTGCGCAGCTCGCGCAGATCAAAGTCACTTTCTTCGGTTGCGGCATCGACCCGCGGGTTGAGCCACAGGCTCAATTTCGACGTGACGGTCTGGACGATGCCGGCGAACGTATTGTCGGCTCCCGACGTGAAGTCGGCGAGAGCGTTCCGGCATCCTTGCGACAGATCGAGCGCGCGATCGTCGAGAACCTTGCGAAAATAGCCGCGCGTGTCGCCGGTCGTCATCAAGCGATAGATTGAGCCGATGGTGAACGGCAGATCGGCAATCGCAAGGTATGCGCCAACACCCACGAACGCGGTCCGCGCCGAATCCGTCCAGAACGGCTCCCCGCGCTCGGGCGCCACGAATAGCATGGTCGCAATCTTCTGTAGCTCGATCACCACCTGGTCGGGATCGGTGCGATCGATATAGCCGAGCGGATTGTAACGGGCCGTGCGGCCTTCCGGGTCGGTCGGGTTGAAGAGATAGACGGCCTGCCCGAACTTTTGCCGGAAGCCGGCTGTCGCGTCCCAATTCTCGCGTTTCACATCGAGGACGACGACTGATGCCTGCCACGACAGGAGGTTGGGGATGACGATGCCGACGCCCTTGCCCGAGCGGGTAGGGGCCTCGACGATGCAATGCTCGCTACCCCCGAAGGTCAGGAACTTCCCGCCTTTCTTGCCGACCACGATGCCGTTGTCGGCGCGAAATCCGGCGCGCCGGATTTCGCCTTCCTTGGCAAAGCGAGCGGCCCCGTGCAGCGGGGGCTTCTGTTTCAGGAGCCACCACAGCATGATCCCGGTCAGCACCAGGCCGACGACCATGCCGGCGCCGAACGCCTTCAACACGACCGGATCGTGCCGATAATACCAGAAGAACGCCGGCATCCTGAACGGATCGAACTTCGCGCTTGGAAGCCCGAGATAGATCCACGCAATGACGCTCGCGACGAAGAAGGCGAGGACGCTTGCCACCGGAATTCCGGCCGCGAGGATGGTGCCCCGTTTAGGCTGCATGACGGCCTGCAGGGTCATAATAGATTTCGGTCATGCGGAACTCGCCGTCGACCTTCTTCATCTGGACCACGACGTCGACGAGGATTTTCAACAGCGAGCGTATGTCGTCGCGGGCGAGGTCCGCGCCGCCCTCGCTTTCCTTCACGAGCAGCGTCAGTTGCTCGAACGCCAGCTCGGCCGAGTCCGCGTGAATGGTGGTGATCGAGCCGGGATGGCCGCTGTTGACGTTGCGCAGATAGAAGAACGCGGTGCCGTCGCGCAGCTCTTGGAGCAAGATGCGATCGGGCCTCATGCGCAGCGCGCTTTCCAGCAGTTCCTTGGCCGTCACCTTGGCAGTGCCAGTGCCGTCCTTGCTATAGATCATATGCACGACGTTCTTGTGCGGCACCACCAGCTCGCGCGTGTCCTCGATCGTCAGCAAGCGTTCGTTTTCGGGGATGAGCTGAATCAGCCCCTTGGAGAACGTCGTCTTGCCGGAGCCAGTCGCGCCGGAGATGAGGATATTGAGCCGGCTGCGCACGGCCATCTCGAAAAACTCGACATGCCGTCCGGCATGGAGCAGCCCGAGCAGGCGTTCTTCCACCGTGCTGACCCGCTTACTGGCAACCTTCGTATCCGTGAACAGGCCGCTCGCCTCGAAATCCTGCATCGACAGCGTCTTCGTCGACGGCTTCCGAACCGTGATCGACACGGTGCCGTCGGGCACGACGGGCGGCATGACGAGTTGGACGCGCTCGCCGGTGGGGAAAACCGTTGAGCAGATCGGATTCTCGCGCGTCACATCCTGCGAAGTGAAGGCAGCCGCAGCGCGCGCCAGTTGGTTAAGCGCATCGAGCGTCAGATCATCCTCGCGCTCCCAGGTCCACCCGCCGCGCCGTTCCACGCCGATCAGCGTCGGTTCGTTGATGACGACTTCCGTCACCCCTTCATCATCGAGATAGCGGCGCAGTGGGCGCACAGCATGATCGAGGATCGCCGTGTTGCGGAAGGCCGCAACGGTCATCGGAGACCGAGACCGTAAACCTGCGAAAAGTCGAAATCCTTAGCGACGGTGATCGCCATCTCGGTCCCTTGATTGACGCGGACGATCGGCCGGATTTGTTGCGTATCCTGTAGCACCGACGAGGTGGTGTCGCCGGGGGTGCGAAACACGGTCGACCCTTCCGGGCTGACAGCTTGGCCGGCAATCTGCCCGCCCGCGTCGAGGACGCTGAAAAGCAGCGCCGCCCCAAACCGCTGCCAGAAGAACCGATCGATCTTCCCGGTGATGCCGGCGCGGCCGAGGGAGTCCGACGCCGGCGATCCAATGTCGATCGCCACGCCCCGCGGCGTGACGGCTCGCGTCCACATCGCGAACAGCCGGTTTTGCCCGCGCTGCAATCCGCCCTGATATTCGCCGAACACGCGCGTGCCCTTCTCGAGCAGCACGACCCTGCCGTTATCCGAGTAGATGTCGCGGGGGATTACGCATGTCGTGTAGCCCGGGACGGTGCTGTCCATTGCGGTTTGAAGGGTGCAGGGAATAATCGCCCCGGCGGTGACGAGGTAATTGCGATCACCAATCATCCGCGCTGTGGCGGTGCCGATCGCCGAGGTTTGCTTGAGAGTGTCGAGGGCCGTTGCCTTCGGCGCGGCGTTGTCGCCATCGCCTTGTCCGGCCTGGGTGCCGGCGTTCCCCGCACCACCCAGGCCGCGGCCGACACCTTGATCGCCGTTGTAGGCGATCAGCGTTGATCGGCGAGCATTGTCGCGCAGCGAACGCGCTTCGTTCGCGCGGCGCTCCGCTTCGGTCGCCTGGCGGGTTTGCTGTTGTGACGCCGTAGACGACCCGTAGGGCGTGATCGGCTGACCATCGGGGCCGATCGCCGGGACTTGCTCGCCGGCGAGCTGCACGGGCGCGTTCGGATCGCGCGGTGCCGTCGCCAGTGTCGGCGCGATTACAGTATTCGGATCGTAGGGCGCTTCGACCGCAGCCGGCGCTTTCTTAGGTTGGATCGCTTGCTGGTTGCCCGAGCCCGTGACGAGCGTCAGCACCGTGAAGATACCGGCAGCGCCGAGCGCGGCGCCGACGATCACCTTCTTGTTATCCCATTGCGACGCGTTGAGGGACGGGATGCGGCTCGGCCGATCGGCTGCGGGCGTGCGATCGATCTCGCCCATGTCGGGCGTTGCATCGACGTCGAATCTCTTGTCGGACACGTCAGTTCTCCGTCGTGCGTTCAACGACTTCCGAGGCCGTGTCCGTCTTGGGATCGCGGCCGTAGAAGTTCGGACTTTCGTTGTAGATGCACAGCACCACCTTACCCCGGCGCAGGCGCATCTCTTTGTAGATGCCGTGGACGACCACAAACTCGTCGCGCACATCGAACGAAGCGGTTGCTTCGCTACCGTCAGGATTGACGGTGAAGATGGCGGGGATTTCGCGCTGGTTCGGGAAGCGGAGGACCGTGAATTGTCCGTTGTCGCTGACTTCGGAGGGTTGAAGCGCCGAGGAGCCTTGGACCTTGTAATTCAGGTTCCGCTTGCCTTCGAGAACGCCAATGTCGAGCGCTGCTTTGATCGCTCCATTCTGCGCGCCCAAGGCGGCCGTGAGCTGCGCGCGCTGCTGCGCGAGGCGGGCTTGCAGCGCCTCATACTCCGGGTAGCGAAGCCGCACCTTGAAAAACGTCCCGGCCGATCGCGCGCCGGCGACCGCCGAAAGCTCGAAAGTATAGTTTCGCTTAGTGCCCTGGAAATCTGTCACAACGATCAGGTTCGTCGCTCCGGCACGCTCGCGCGGCTTCACGAATAGGGAATTGTCAGCCGGCGCGACCTCCCACGACACGGTATCGCCCATCGCGACGAACTTAATGACCTCGCCGGGGGCGAACTCGATCTGCGTCGCCGTCCGGAACGCGCTCCGGATTTGGATCACGTTGCCATCGGTATAATTGACCTCGCGGATGCGGGCGTCGGCGCCGAGCGAACGCGGCGTCTGTTCCGCCAGCGCCGGCAGCGGAGACAGCGCGCCGATCGCCGCGGCCAGGAGCAGGATGAGTTTCATCGCGTCGGAACCTCCGCATCAGCTCGGTAGGATTTCACCTGAAACCCGAGCGGGTTGGCATATCGGCCGGCTTCCGTTTCCGGCTTCGACAGCACATCGAACGTGATCGTCGCGATGGCGGGCGTCTCGATCACCTGCTGGTCGCGCTGCAACCGCTTCACGAATCGGACCTGAGCGACGTTGGGCGAGATGAAGGCAACAGAGCGGATCGCGACGAACACCGCGTCGTTGGCGGTGAGCTGGTTTTGCGGCGAGTCAGGATTGTCCTTCTTGTAGAAGGACGTCCAACGGTTCTGTTCCTCGCGCGTCGAGAGGGCCAGCACCTTGCGGTAGAACTCTTCGCGTGCCTGCGGAATCCACCCCTCGCGCGTCCGCACATAGTCGGCGAGGAAATACTTACGGATCGCCTCGTCATAGGTGATCGACTTGTCGCCACGGAGCCCTTGAGCGACTTCGGTCGCGCCGGTCGATTTATCGACGGTGACGACGTAGGGAACGACGGTCTTGAGCGGCGAAAGCGCCATGACCGATCCGACGCTGACGATCGCCAGCGCGCTGGTCACGCCGGCCACGATCCAGGCCACACGTCGCGAGCGGGTTGCGGCGACGAACCGATCCCGATCCCAGCTTTCCGCTTCCGCGAAATACGCCTTGAGGTCTTCTTCTTTGTCTTTGACACCGATCGCCATGTCAGCAGCTCGCGTATGAGGTCGGAAGGGCCGCTGTGGGGCTGGCTCCAGGCCCTATGGCGCTGATTGCCGGCACCTTGCCGCCTTGCGACGTGTCCGGCCCTTGCAGAGCCGGCGTCGCGCTTTCCGGGGGGAACAGGTTGGTCGTGGGAGGGGCCGACGGAGCCGGCCCGCTTTGAGGGCTAGGTGTGCCACGTGGCACACCCGCCCCATTTGGCGAGACCGCAACAGCGGGGGCGGAGCGATCCGGCAGCGTCGGAAGGATTGTGCCGTAGAGATTTGCGGGCCGCTTCTGCCGCCCGTTGCAGCGAGGGAGCTTGTCATCCTTCGCCGCCGCGGCTGGAACGGATGGGGTGAGACTCGCGAGAGCGAGAACCGCCAGGGCAGAGCCGAACTTCATTCCCAATCTCCTGATCTAGCTTGTGCGGCGAAGAGTGCCACCCCCGCCGCCCCCAGCGCTGGCACGGCCCCTCGCAAATGCGGAACTCGCTATCCTGCCCGGCGCGGCCGATAGCGCCCGACCGGCGGCCGGGATGATGTTGCCGGTCGCGGCGTGAGCGAATTGCGTAGCAAGGGAGGCACCACCACCACCAAGACCAGCAGCGAGGCCCGGTATTTGAAGGAAGAAGAAGAACCCCAAGATGTAGAAGGCGATGGCCTTCACCGCGATTGCGACGATATCGGTATTACCCGCCGTCGCTTCCGTGATGAACGTCTCCCCGGTTTGCTGGATGAAGACGGTCAGAAGCAGCGCGAACGCCACGAGCATCACATAGCTAATTACCGATCCGAGCCAGGCGAAGAAGAACGACCTTGTGGACTCGAAAAGCAGGGCAGCAACGAACAGCGGGCCAACCACAGCGAGCAGCGCAAGTGCAAAAAGCGCGAACGCGCAGATCGTAAAGCCCAGGGCGGTCGCCAGAAGGGCAAGCACCATGATGACTAGGCAATATACGCCGGTGAAGAATATCTCGATGATGTTGTTTGGCATACCGATCAGGTTTCGACCCGCAGCAGCGGTCCTCATGTCCTGAATCTGTGTGATGCGATCGACCGTTTGTGCCGACCCCTTGACGATGTTGTCGAAGAAGCCGCCGAGGCCGGTGACGTTGGGACCACCCACGGCGTTGGCGACGTCCTGAGGAAGGCCGTTCATCGTGAAGAGGCTGATAGATGCGCCGTAGAGCGTGGTTACGGCGAACACTAGAGCCGCCAACTTCATTCCCCGGAACACGAACTCGCGGAATGGATAATCGACGGCACCTCGCAGGATCGCGATGCCAAGGAGAATGATATAGATGGTGACGCCGACCCGAAGCGGCCCGGAAATCCAGCCGACCATGCCGGAGTAAGCGGCAATAATGCCAGCAAGAGCATTATTCAGCGCATCGAACATTCGAGTAAAGACGTCATTACCCACGTCAAAGTCCTTAAAAACACGCCAAGGCGACGGGCTAGATGCCCATCTCCTTCCGAAACTTTGCTCTTTGCTCGGTCGATCGAATATATTCGTTCGCACCTTCCGCGTTGTTGCAGTTAGAGACGATGACCGAAGGCCATGATCCCACGGGCCGCTGTGATTGCTTCCATGCCGCGCAGACTGAATTGATCGTCTGCAACTCGGCCCGATGCGCGATCAGGTATTGAGTATCGCGTAGGGGAAGATCGGAGCGCAGCCCCGATGCGTCCTGATCTTTTTCTGACTGTGTGCAGGCTACCAGCCCGCATACGAGCGCGAGGGGGAGGGAAAGGCGCGGGAAACGAGCCATCAGTTCAGGCCCATGTCCCGACGGAATGCGGCGCGGCTGTCTTGCTGCGAAGCAAGATACTTCTGGTAATCGCCTTCCGCCTTCGCGCGCCGTTGAATCTCGATCGCCTGGAGCGCCAGTTGATCGTTCATCATTTGCGCCTGTTCGAGCTGGAGCCGCGCCGTCATATCGGCGCGCTCGGCTGCCGAGGTCGAACCATTGAGGCGGGTGCGAAGCTCTTCCAGGCCTTGGCGCCGGCTCGTCACGGCGTCGCCAACGTTGCTCGCAAGACCGGTAGTCACCGCCGCCTCTCGCGCACCTTGTTCTGATGCCGCGCGCTGCTCGGCTGTGGCCGTTGGCGAGACGCGGCCGATCAAATCCTGATAAACTTCGTTCGCCTTGCCGCGCAGCCCGCCTACTACGTTGAGATCGCCGCTGGTGTAGCCGCCAAGGCTGTTCGACGACACGTTGCTGGTGCGTAGCACGTCGCTCTTCAGGCGGTTGGCGATGTTGCCAATGTCGGTCGCCTTGTTGAGGTCCTGGTAGAGCTTCTGCGCTTCCTGGATTTGAGCGGCACCCTGCTGGAGAACCTGCACGCCCTGCCGGACCTGTTCGATCTGCTGGACGATCGACGATGTGTCGATGACCGGGATGCCCTGCGCGTGCGCCGACCCGGCGAGCATGGACGCTGATCCTGCCAGCGCGACGGCGAAAACCTTCAAGTTACGCATGTCCCTTCTCCTTCTCAGCTTGGACGACGACGTTTGTGGAATACCGGGAGCCAGGCCGCGGGATCGGGGCCGAACTCCGCTGCTGCCGCGACGGCGATCGACGTCGTTTCGGCGCGCCCTGACAGCACCGCCAGCTCGTCATCGAGTCCGGTCAGGTCCAGTTCGACCACAACGCTGTCATGGCCTTGCTTGACGAGGAACTTACGGGACTCCGGCGACAACTCTTCGCGGATGAGCTGATATTCCGCCTCGGTCAGCGAGAAACCCTCAACATAGTCGCGGCGCGCCCCCTTTGGATTGGGGAGCATCACCTGGGTCGCGACCTGTTCGAGGATCGAGTGCGCAATGTCGCTCTTGAGCGCATCGGCCGGCGACTGGGTGGCGAACACCATCATCGCGTTGCGTTTGCGGTATGTCTTCAAGCCGTCTTGCGCGAAGCCCCGAAATGCTTCGTCCTGTAGCGCCTTCCAGAACTCGTCGATGGCGATGATCGTCCGCTCGCCGGTTAGCATCTTGTCGATGCGATGGAACAGGTAGAGCATCAGCGGCGCGCGGATCTCGGCATTATCGAGGAAATCCGTCATGTCGAACCCGATGAACCGCGCATCGAGCGTCATTTCGTCCGCCGTGTTGTCGAACACCCACCCCATCGAACCGCGAGACGTCCACTTTTCGAGACGGGCGCCGATGCCGCCAGCGTCCGCCATGCCGAGCATGGTCCGCAGCGCATCTAACGAGCGATCCTCCCGAGGGAGCCGCATCACCGCGGCTACGCCCTCGTCGATCATCCGCTCTTCCTGGACCGTGATCGGGCGCTGCTCGGCCCGGACGAGCTGACGCACCCATAGCGACAGCCAGGCGCGATCCTCCGCATTATTTTCGAGTGCCTTGAGCGGGGCGAAGCCCGTCGGGGTGCCGTTGGCGAGCGTCAGATACGTGCCGCCTGAGGCCAGGACGAAAATCTGCGCGCCGCGATCCTTGTCGATGAATATCTGGCGCGCGCCCGTCTTCTCGGCTTGCGCCATGAGGAAGTTGACGATGACCGTCTTGCCCCCGCCAGTGGGGCCGACCACCAGCGTGTGACCAATGTCGCGCTTGTGGAAGCTGAAGAAGTAGGGGCTGCGCGCGCTGGTCTTCATCAGCGCGATCGCATCGCCCCAGTGATTCCCGACAGGGAGGCCGGCGGGGTAGGTGTGGAAGGGAGAGAACGCCGCGAAATTGAGCGACGTGATCGGCGCCGGCCTTGCCCGCCACGCGAAATTGCCGACGAGCTGGCTCCAATACGCGGCTTCCAGCGCAGCGCCCTCGCGCGCCGCCACCATGCCGGTGTCGGCGAGCGCGGCACGCGCGATCGACAGGTTGTCGCGCAGCCCCTTGAGGCTGTCGGAATAGACCGCGAGCGTGAAGTGATGATCGCCCAGGACGAAGCGGTTGGACATGAGATCGTCCGCTGCGTCGACGAGATCGAGCATCTGACTGACGGCGCGATCGTCGGCGTTCTCCATCTGCTTTTGGCGCAGCCGGAACCGCTCCGATGCCGCGGCGCGGCCGAGGAAGGTGAAGGATTGCGTCAGCACGAACCCGAAATCGACCGCCAGCAGGGACTCGAATTGGCGCGGCGTCGTGAACGCCGGATATTCGCGAATGCCGAAGATGCCCCCGAAGGCGCTGCGATCGGCGTCGCGAACCTCGACGGTCTCTCCGCCGAAGATCACGCGCTGGCGATAGAGGGCGCTGCCGAGGTGACCCCGGATGATCGGGACGCGGCGATGCCGGCCCGTCATCACCATTTCCGCGACCTCCATCGTCTCGGAAAACTTGAGGCCGTTGAACCCGTAGATCGACAGCCGGCGCGGCGAGCAACGATCTAGCAGCTTCTCGAAATCACGCGCCTTGTCCTCCAGCAGCTCCAGCAGATCGGCATCGACCTCATCGGCTGCAGCTCCCGCCTTCGCCTTGCTCTTGAAAAGCTGGACCAGCTTGTCGGCGCCGTGGATCGCGGGGCGCGCCACCAGCGTCACGAAGAAGCGGTTGATGAACATCCGCTCGCGATTCATGCGGGCGAAGTAGGCCGCATCAAGATCGCGCGCGAAGCGCGAGCGGAAGTTGCCGCCCGGATATTGCTCGACTCGCGCGCGGACAAGATGCGTCCAAATCGACAGGCGATCGTCATGCAGGTTGCGGAGCATCCCGTTGAGCTTCGAGTGCCAGTCGTTCAGATCGCGCACATCGGCCGTCTCGAAAGCACGACCTTGCAGCTCGAACGTCAGCATGATCGCGCCGGAATCCAGCGCCACCACCTCGTCGTTGACGTGCCGCGCATACGGTAGGAACTTGGTCGGCAGCACTTCCTTGAGCGCGACCTTCATCGGCACCTGGTCGGAGAGGCGGTTTGCCTTAGCCATTGCGGCCGAACCCCTTGCGCTTGATGCCTTTGAGGGGGAGCGGAGTATAACTTGAGCCGCCCCAATATGCCCGATTGCGGTTCGCCGCCTTGGTGCGGCCCCACAGGAAGATCAGTCGAAAGGCGTTCACGTCATGCCGCACGATCAGGCGTGAGAGGCCGAACGTCACGCCAGCGTTCACCGCGGCATAGACCGGATTGTTGAACCCGATCAGGATGCACACCGAAGAGATGAGGATCAGCACCGCCGCCTCGATCGGGATGCCGGCGAACAGCGCGGGGCGCGTGACCGCCAGGAATAGCGGGTTGCGCGCCATTGTCTCCCGATCCTCGTCCACGCTCGATACTCCACACGACAATGCGGAAGCGGGGCGCGGGCGCCCCGCTTCCTACGAAATCAGCCACCGTTGAGCTGATCGACGATCCACGGGGCCGAGAAGATCAGCGCGATGCCGATGATGACGGTGACGAGGGCGCCGGTGTTGACGCGGCCGGTCAGCCAGCCAAAACCCGCCGCGATGATCGCAAGGATGGCGACCGTTCGCAGGAGACCATTGCTCAGAAGGTTCAGCACCGACGTGCCAAAGCTCTCAAGATTGGTCTGTGCGAATGCCGGCTCCGCCGACAGCAGCGACGCCAGCGCCACCAGACCGAACATCGACAGTAGCTTGCCGACCTTGCGCTGGCCCGGCGTCATCGCCTCAACGCGCTTGGTGACTGTGGATCGAAGGGCGAGCGCCGGCCCACCGATCGAAGATGCGAGGTTCATCGTTCTTCTCCTTCTCCGGCGAGACGCGCTCGCTCATATTCCGCCCTCGCAAACACGTCCCACGATGGCGGGGGGTTGGGTGGCGCAGCTTGACGCTGCCCCGACGCGGACGTGTTTTCTGCCACCAGCGCGGCGAGCTGCGCTGTCGCGCTCGCAGGGCTGGAATCGTTTGAGCCGGAGAAGGCGGCCACCGTGACCGCTACGGGCCGGATGCCGTCGGAGATGCCGGCATTGCCGATCACCCTTCCGACATAGCCGTTGGAGAAGCCACGCGACTGCGACCCGGTGTTATACATGGATAGAGCGATGCGAAGCGCGCGCTGGGGGTGCAGGCCTTCGCGCACGCTCCGATAATTGCCGGAGATGACCGCCCCGGCCGCGGCGATGTTCGTGCAGGGCTCGAACACCGTGTCCCAGGTCAGGCCAAGGGCCCTCATGTTGCGGGAATTGATCTGGCCGAGGCCGAGATCGACCGAATAGCCTTTGGCGACGTAGAAGCGCGCCATCTTGATCGCTTGCGCGACGCTCGTCGGCTGCACGACCTTGCTGCCAAGCCCGTTGACGCCAATCGCCAGCTCATTGCCGCGGCTTTCCGTCTCGACGATCGCCGCGATGGTCGCAGGCGCTACATTCGGCGCGCATTGCGCCGCGAGACCCATGACGACTGCGGCGGGGAGCGTCATTACCGCTCCAAACTTCGCGAGCCGGCGAACGGGCCGGGTTGCGCCGTGGCCTCCGCCTGATCGATCTGCGAACTGGTCGGGACCGTGTAGCGCGTCCGCGTGCCATCCTGCATCGTCATGACGACGTAGCCAGGCCGACCGCTCTTCGGCTTGGTATAGTCCGCTTTGCGGACTCCGCCCGCGCTACAGGTAGGAAAGCCGCCACCGAGGCCGAGGTGTGTGATGAGCTTACGGATCGGTGGGACGCATTCCTTGAATTGCATCCACCCGCCCGGATTGCTGGCGCAAAGCAGCACTTCACAGGCCCAAGTGTTTTCGGCGCGGGCCGGCGCTGCCGCAAAAGAGGCCACTACCAGCGCAGCGACCGAGAGAGACGAACACAAGCGATTTGCCATGTTTTCACTCCTAGAGTGAGAACAAGCTAAATCGCTAAAGCGAGATTGCCTAGCCCGAAAATGACCGAAGCTTCACATTGGACCCAACGGCTTGGCGCGTCAGAAAGCCTTTTCGTCTCTGACGTCAGCGCACGGGTGAAGGTGGATCACATCATCATAGCCATATCCCAGGACGATATGGCGTATGGCCGAAGAAGCCTTTTTATACAGTCTGATACGCTTTTTGTCGTAAAGCCCCACGTGGAAAAGTGCCGTTCCGCGCCAGCTAACCCGGACGTTGATGTACCATCGCCCGCAGTCGCGCTGGCAGACATGGACGTCCGTGATAGACCCACCAGGGGGCCGAAGCGTCGTCAATTCGCGTTCGAGCAGCAGCTCCAAATCCATTCATTCCCCCAACAGTGATTACTATGCTTTTCGCTGGTGCTTTGCGCCACTCCCCGATAGCAAGTATGCGTCTTGAACCGGGAGTGTCTTAGATGGCGGGACGGCAGACGGCTACGATCGAAGACCAAGCCGACCGCATCGTGCGTCAGCTCGGCGGCAGATGGCAGGGCGACTTCGCCATGTGTCGATGCCCGGCGCACGCCGACGGCACCGCCAGTCTTTCCGTCCGCGTCGGCGAGCGCGCCGTGTTGTTTCATTGCTTCGCCGGCTGCACGTCCGCTGCGATCATGGCGGGGCTGCGCTCGGGTAAGATCCTTGCTCCCGTAGACCACGACCCAGGCCAACGGCAGGAAGGCAAGGCCGACCACAACAAGGTCGCGCTCGCTGTTTGGCGGCATGCCGAGCCTTTCGCCGGAACGCTGGCCGATCGCTATCTGCGTTCGCGCGCGATCATTCCCAACGGGATCAATGCCCGCTTCGATGCGCGCTGCCAGTTTGGCGCCGGTTCCGCCAAGGCATTCGCCCCTGCGCTGATAGTACCGATCGAGGAGGACGCCGGCGTCGTCGCGATCCATCGGACCTTCTTGCGTCCCGATGGGCGCGCCAAGGCCGAGATGGACGAGCCGAAATGGATGCTCGGCAACCCCGGCAGCGGCGCGGTCCGGTGGGGCGGCATACCGCTCGACGGCATCTTGCGGCTCGCCGAAGGTGTCGAGGACGCCGCGAGCGTGATGAACATGCTGGGCGACGGCTGGTTCGTGTGGCCCGTGTTGGGGATCGAGCGATACCAAGCCGTCGCGATTCCCGAGAGCGTCCATACCGTCGTGATCTACAGCCAGCATGGGGCCGAGGCGGCACGTGCAATCGCTCGCGCCACCCCGCACTTGACGGCCAACGGCCGCCAGCTCGTCAGCAAGCTGCCGCCCCATGCGGGCGACTGGAACGACCTGCTATGCGAGGTCCGGGCACTATGAAGCTCTTTCCCGGAGCGACGCCGTTTCAACGCTGGATGATGGGCGCGACGTTCGTCATCGTCGCAGTCTATTCGATTGCGCAGAACAAGGAGTCGATCGTCGAGGCGTCACAGACGAGGCTTACGTCGCCGAGTCCAAGAATTATCGATGGCGATACGGTCGACTTCACGAACGGACGGGTGAGGATCGTTGGGATCGATGCGCCCGACGACGACCTGCCGGTGCTGAAGAAGCTGTCGAGCGATGCATTGCGGGGTCTGTCATCGCGCGATGGTGGAATGGACTGTTCAGTGTCGATGTTCGACTACGCGTTGCGGCGTGAGAACCAGTGCCGGACAAACCCAAAAAGCTACGGGCGGCTTAACCTCGCGTGCCGTTTTCCAGCCAATAAGGCCAGTGTCGGCGCGTCGATGGTCGCGCAAGGGTATGCGGTCGATTACCGGGTATATTCAGGCGGTGCCTATGTCGATTTGATGCGTAAGGCGGCAGCACAACGAGTTGGACTTTGGGGCGTCGACTATGAGGGGATGCGTCAGCTTGCGATCCGACAGGCGCAGGTGCCGGAAGGGTGCAGCACAGGGACGATCAAGCGGTAATGGGGGCCTGCCTCCGGCCCGCGCTCTACTCCGCGCCGCAAGCGCGGCGCTCCGCGGAACCCCGCGAACGGGTTTCCGCCCATAGGGGTGACGATCGACTAGGCTGGCAAGGACCGCCCTTGCGGCCGGACGCTATCTGCTCGGATGGGCGGGCCGATGCTTGAACCCGGCTCCTCGGCTGCGGTCAGGCTGGGCCATTGGGGTCTTGCCGTCTCCCTCGTGATTGGCGCCGTCCTCGTGGGGCGCGTCATCCGCAAATTCCCTTACCTGCTCCCCAACCGCCTGCCCGGCCTTGTCCTCTACGAGTTGGGGCCTAGCCTTGTCCTCGCGCTCGCGATCGGGGCGGCTGTCATCATCACGCGCGGTAGCAGTCCTCGCTTCGGCATCCCCGCTCGGTTCGCGCTGTTCGCGCTCACCGCGCTGCTGGCGGGCACCGTCACGCTCGCGATCGAGTATCGCGACGCTCTTCAAGGCCAATGGTTCTGACGTCCGTGGAGGTGTGCCACGTGGCACAGCGCCGCGCGTACACAGCACGATCATCCTGGGCTATGATAACCCGATGAAATGGAAACCTCGCAATCTGCGCGAGCTGGGCCAGATGGTGGTGGGAGACGTTCCGCATTTCCATCGGCGCTCCAGCAAATACATCACCGAATTCTTCGAGGACTGCGACCTGGAGTTTGTCCATCGCGGCGAAACCCGGCCGACCTGGGCGGCAGAGCGGATCGAGGAGATCCTTGCGATGCCGCACGCGTCCGCCACAGCCATGCCCGACGCCTTTGTGCGGATGATCCAACGGTTGCTCGACAGGGGGGAGGTGGTTGATGACGATGCCGAGCGCAGCTTGGCACTCACAGCCCTGAACATCACGCTTGCTCGCGAGGGCTGGGAGGCTTTCTACGACGATCATGGCCTCGCGCAGATCAAGCACATCGCGACCAACACCATAGCGCAGATGGCGAATCCTCACCGCCCCTTCACACCGTCAGAGCTGGAGCGGCGTGACCAACTCCTCGCCTTTCTCGGGCGATGCTCCGAGGACGACCTAATCGAGGACGTTTTGCTACCGCTTTTCCGGCAGCTCGGCTTTCACCGGATCACCGCCGCCGGACACAAGGACAAGGCGCTGGAATACGGCAAGGACGTGTGGATGAAGTACACGTTGCCGACTCTCCACGTTCTCTATTTCGGCATCCAGGCCAAAAAGGGAAAGCTCGATTCCTCCGGCGTCAGCACCAGCAATGTCGCCGAGATCCACAACCAGATCACGATGATGCTGGGGCACGAAATTTTTGATCCGGAGCTAAGTCGCCGCGTTCTGGTCGATCACGCATTCATCGTCGCCGGAGGCGAGATCACCAAGCAAGCGCGCAACTGGATCGGGAACAAGCTCGACGCGAGCAAGCGGTCCCAGGTTATGTTCATGGACCGCGACGACATCCTCAACCTGTTCATCGTCAACAATTTGCCGTTACCCAAGGGTGCGCTTCCCGCGGCATCGCCGTGGGATCTGGACGATGACGTTCCGTTCTGACCGCCGGACGCGCTACGTGGCACAAGGGTATAGCGCAGATAAACCAAAGGCCGCCCTTTTGGGGCGGCCTCGGCCTTTTAGTTCCCTTTCGGGAAACGGACACTCCCCAGGGGGAGGCCGCGAGTGCTCTCCATGTAGAAACCTGCCGATTAAGATTCAACTAAAATCTGACTCCCCCGGGCGGCGCTCACGCCGCGGGGGTGGCCAAAGGCACCGCCCCCTACACTGCCGCCGGGGGCGCAGCGGGGACCGGCAGCCATGCCAGGACCAACCGCAGCATGTCGTCGAACTCCGCCTCGGGCATACGCATGATACCGCCCTTGTCGGGCACCAGCCTGCTCACCGCGACCGTGGACATCTTGTCGCAGATCGCGAAGGCGGCCCGCCCGTCGATCGTGGTCTGCAGCGGGAACGCCCACTTGTTGCCCGGCTGCGCCTGCGTCGAACATGGGACCACTGTCACCGCACCATGCAGCGTGTTCCTGTACGATAGAACGATCACGGGGCGGCGCTTCCAGAACTCCGGAAGCTGCGCATCCTGCGGAAAGTCGCACCAGTAGAGCTGCCGGATCTTCGGCGCTCCGGTGAGGCGTGGCGCCACTTTAGGCGGTGCCTCTTGGATATGCGCGTTCATCAGGTCTCGTCCTTGACGAGGCGCAGCTTGGGGGCCCCACGCCGGTTCTGACGAACCTTGGCGATCTCGGTCTTCTCCTTGATCTCCTCCAGCTTCTCGTCGGCGAACGGCTTGGCCGCTTTAATCAGTCCATCGAGATGATAGATGTTGGTCCGGCTGCCGACCTCGGTCCGCCGTTCCTCGCGACGAATGTAGCCGGCCGCTTCCAGCGACGCGATATGCTTCTGGATCGTTCGCGGATGGACATTCATCGCTTTCGCCATCGTGTTCTTCGATGGGTAAGGCTTTCCTTCCGCCGTCCACCACTTGCTCGCAAGATATACGACGATGTTGAGATCAAGCGGCTCGAGCCCAAGCTGCCGCTGGTTCTCGATGATGACGCTCGGCAATGCGGTCCAACCCGCATCCATCAGCGGCTTGGTCCACTTCTTTTCATTCGTTCGCAGATCAGAGCTGCTATCAGTTTGCGTCTTGGCCGCCATGGAGCTAATCCTTTCTCCAGCGGATATGCTCCTCGCGCCACAAGCGTTCAAGTTTGAGGGGGAGCCCTTAGCGCCGCCCCGGCAGGGCCGAAGCGCCGCCCCCCGGCTAGCCCCCTACGGCTTGGGCGGGAGCCGCAGGGGGCCGACAAAGTATAGGACAAAGTATAGCCAGTCCCCATGTAGACCCCGCACAGTGCATATCCCGTGGCGTATCAACCGAGTAACCGAAGGGGGGCGGCGCAACGGCCTCCCCCTCCCCGTCTCAGGCAAACGCTTCGTCGGCGGGGTTGCCGTCACGACTCTCGACGATCAGCGCGACGGTATCCTCCCGGTCGCGCGGATTGAACACCCGACCGACCACGGTCCAAATCGATCGGTTTTGCGGATCGTGCCTGTCGAGGCCTTGAAGCACTCCAGGGTTCAGGATGATGTCGCCGATCGCGGGCACCTGGCCGGCGAACTGCGCGAGATCATATTCTTCCTGCCCGTCAAAAATTTTGCCCGCAGGATCACGATGCAGGATGCGAATGCTGGTCACGTGCTGAAAGCTCCATCTCGGCGCTGATGCCAAATCATTCTCTGCAGATCGTCTATATCGAGCGCGCTGCCAAGAGTGTGTCGGGCAGCGCGTGAGGACGCGCTTGAGGCGCGACGCTCGTCCGTTGGCGCCGGAGCCCTCCCCCGGAGGCCCACTGCGCGAGGGAACACCAAGGGCGGCTGCCCTTTCGTTCCCGAACGACAATCAGACCACCCGTGTAATCCGCCAAGCGCGGCACCCGACGCCCTATAGGCGTCGGCCGCGCTAGGGCGGCTCGCCCGCGCCAGTGGTCAGATTCTCGCCCTCCCTCCCCATCCCGTTCCTCGCCGGAAAGGCAGAGCCGGTTGCTGTTGCGACCGGCTTTCAGCCTCAAAGGAAAGGACAAAATCATGGGACGGATCACCGACAACCGAGCCGACGTCTATCAGGAAATCACCGATCAGATGATCGCCATGATTGAGGCTGGCACCCGGCCTTGGTCGAAATCGTGGAACGGGAGCACCGCGCCGAATATCCCGCTCCGCTTCACCGGGGTTCCCTATCGTGGCATCAACGTCCTGACCCTGTGGGTTGCGGCGATGACGAAGGGCTATGCCGCCCCCCATTGGCTGACCTTCAAGCAGGCCATCGCGCTCGGCGGATGCGTCCGCAAGGGCGAGAAAGGGTCCGTCGTCGTTTATGCTAACCGGATCGAACGGGTCGAGGAGAACAAGGCTGGCGAGGAGGTCAAGCGCGGTATTCCCTTCCTGAAACGCTATACGGTTTTCAACGCCGAGCAGATCGACGGCATCGAGGCGAAATACCCCGCTCCCGCGCCGATCATCACCGCCACCAACCCCGACGAGCGGGACGCCGAGCTGGATGCGCTTTTCGGTCGCGTGCCCGTCACCCTTCGCCACCACGGTTCGCAGCCCTATTATCAGCCGAGCGGCGATTACGTCACCATGCCCGAGTTTGCGGACTTCCACACCAGCGACGATTACTATTCGACCTTGGCGCACGAACTGACCCACGCGACCGGCCACGTCGATCGCCTTGCCCGTCCGTCGCTCATTTCGACCAAGCGCGAGGACTATGCCCGCGAGGAATTGGTTGCCGAGCTAGGGGCCGCGTTCATTAGCGGCGCGATCGGCATCAAGCTCCACGATCGCGAGGACCATGCTGCCTATCTGGCGAACTGGCTCCAAACCCTCCGCAGCGACAAGCGGGCGATCTTCGCCGCCGCGACGCAGGCGCAGGCCGCCGCCGATTGGCTTTTGAGCAGCATGGCGATCGAGACCGCCTCGCAGATGGAGGAGGCCGCATGACCTGATCGAGCGCGGCCGCAGTGCCGCGCTCCCATCACTTTCGAAGAATCGACCCAAGAGCAAGAATCTGACGAAGATCGAACTTAGCTGGCACGACGAGAATTAGGGTCCGTTTATGCCGTCGCCGCTTCCGTAATTATGCGGGCACGTTCGATTGGAGCGAACGCTTCCACACCGACTAGCCCGAAATCGCGCGCCGCTCACCCGCCGAGCGGGGGAACGGCGCAACTGTCACCAGTATTTCGAGATTGCGCGAAACTCCTCGACCGCGACCCTTGTCCCCTCCCCCTCTTCGGCGTGAACAAGGCAATGATCGATATGGTCGTTGATGAGCGCACGCTTGGCGCTGGCAATGGCGTTCTCGACCGCCTGTAGCTGCTGCGCAATATCGACGCAGGGCCGCTCGCCCTCGATCATGCCGACGATGCTGCGCAGATGCCCAGCGGCGCGGTTAAGACGTTTGATGATCGCCGGGTGACTGGTGTGAGCGTTGTGCGCCATACTCCTATGTAGGGTCTCACACCCGGTCCTGTCGAGTATCCCCCCAGGGGGATAGACTCTATCCCCCTGGGGGGATAAGAGGCGCCATGCTTAGCGTGCTTGCCAACCGGACATACCGGCACCTTTTCCTCGCGCAAATCATCGCGCTGGTCGGAACGGGTCTCGCGACCGTTGCGCTGGGTTTGCTTGCCTATGACATTGCAGGAGGCAGCGCCGGCGCTGTGCTCGGAACGGCACTCGCCATCAAAATGGTCGCCTATATCGGCGTCGCGCCGATCGCCGGGGCTTTCGCGAATCGTGTCCCACGCCGCGCGCTGCTGGTCGGCATGGACGTGATCCGAGCCGTCGCCGCGCTGTGTCTCCCGTTCGTCAGCCAGGTTTGGCAGGTCTATGTTCTGATCTTCGTGCTGCAATCGGCATCGGCCGCGTTCACGCCGACCTTCCAGGCCACCATCCCCGACGTGCTGCCCGAGGAGCGCGACTATACCCGCGCGCTTTCGCTTTCGCGGCTCGCCTACGACATGGAGAGCCTGACGAGCCCGATCCTTGCGGCAGGGCTGCTCACGCTGATGAGCTATCACTGGCTCTTCTCCGGGACCGCGATCGGGTTCGTGTCGTCGGCGCTGCTGGTCGTTTCGACCGTCCTTCCCAAGCCGGCCCCGGTCGAAAACGAAGGTGGCATCTACGACAAGACGACACGCGGCACGCGCATCTATCTCGCCACCCCGCGGCTGCGCGGGTTGCTCGCGCTGACACTTACAGCGGCTGCGGCGAGCGCGATGGTCATCGTCAACACCGTCGTCATCGTGCGCGGAATGGGGCTCGGCCAGCGCGACGTCGCGCTGACCCTCGCCGCATTCGGGGGCGGTTCGATCACCGCCGCCCTAACCCTGCCGCGCATCCTTGACCGCGTTGCGGACCGCACCGTCATGCTGGCCGCTGCGGCGGTGCTGACTCTCGCGCTTGCTGCGTTGGCGGCAATCACCGCGTCAATGACACCAGGAGCCGCCTACTGGCACGTCCTGCTCGCCGGATGGCTGGTCCTAGGTGTTGCCTATTCCGCGAGCGTGACACCTTCAGGGCGGTTGCTGCGGCGATCGGCCAATGCCGAGGACCGTCCTGCCCTCTTCGCCGCGCAATTCGCGCTCAGCCACGTCTGTTGGCTGGTTTGCTACCCGCTCGTCGGCCAGCTTGGCGCGCGCGTCAGCATGACGGCCGCGTTCGGAGCGATGGCCGTCGTCGCGGCGATCGGCACGCTCGTCGCGGTCTGGATATGGCCGGCAAGCGACCCCGATGCGGTCGCGCACGAGCATGGCGATTTGGCAGCTAATGATCCCCACCTTCACATTCACGCGCAGGGCGATCACCCCTACGTCATCGATCGTCGGCATCCGCAATGGCCTAAACGGTGAGATGCTTGCTCCACTCCGACACGCCGCCTAGGCTTGTGCCGATGGCGCAACGTCGTTCCCAATCTGCATTTTTCGGCGCCATCCTCGCCATGATTGCCATGTTCGGCCTTGCTACCCTTTCAGGCTGGCATAGCGCGACCGTCCATGACCACGATCCGCATCATGCCGCATCGATCGAGCATGACCACGACTACGGTCGATCCAAGATGGGCGACCTCGATGCGCCGCTTCATCTGCTCGCCCACGCAGCGGGCCAATGGGTCGCGCCGGCGGGACCGTTTGCCGCACCGATCGTATCTTTCATTGCCGGTAATGCCTGGCCTGTTGTCGACGCCATTCTGAGCGCCGGGATCGATCCTTCCGAGCTGCTAAGACCTCCGCAAGGGTAAGCCTCGCCGGCGCGAGCGCGCTGACAGGCCCACCCTCCCGGAGAATTAATGATTATGAACGGCTATCTTGGCCGGCAACGCGCGCTCGCGTTGGCCGGGACGCTTGCGGCGCTGTCGCCCGCAGGAACGGCGTGGGCGCAGACCGCGCCACCCTTTGCGCAGCTCTTGAACCAGACCCGCGACACCCCTCGCGTTACCGTGCTGGACGCCGACGTTGCGCGCGCGCGCGGCCTTGCAGAGCAAGCCCGCGCGCGTCCCAATCCATCGATCAACGTCTATATTGAGAACTTCGCGGGCGACCTTACCCGGAACGCTCGCAACCAAGGGCAGACGACCTTCCAAATCGATCAGCCGATTGAACTGGGCGGCAAGCGATCGGCGCGGATCGCAGCCGGCGAAGCCGGTGTCGTCGCGGCTCAGGCCCGCAACCGCGACGGGCGCCTCGCCTACGCGACCGAGCTTGCCCGCGCCTATGCGGGTGCAGAGATCGCCGATCGGCGCATTGCGCTCGCCGAGGACGAGGTTGAGGAAGCCACCGCCGACCTGAGGGTCGCGCGAGCGCTCGTCGGCGCAGGCAAGGAGGCGCGGCTACGCCAGGTGCAGGCCGAAACCGAGCTGAACTCGCTCCAAGCCGAGCTTGAAACCGCCCGCGCGCAGAAGACCGTCGCGCTCGCGCGCCTGTCGGCGCTGGCGGGCGTGGCGACGCCGTTCACCGGCGTCTCGGAATCGCTGCTCGATCGGCTGAATGCGCGGGCCGTCACCGGGCCGCTCGATCCGATGCAGGCGACGACGGTGCGCGTGGCGGAGGCCGAGCGCGAGGCCGCGGCAAGGGCGGTAACTGTGCAGCAGCGCCTCGCCATACCCAACGTCACTGCCCAGCTCGGTGTCCGCCAGCTTCGTGTGGCGAGCGGTCCCGCCGTCGTCGCCGGCGTCTCGGTGCCGCTCCCGATCTTTGATCGCAATCGCGGCAACGTCGCAGCGGCGCGTGCCGACCTTCAGGGTGCCGAAGCGCGGGCCGCAGCGGCTCGGCTCGATGCCGAAGCCGGCACGCGGGCCGCGCTTGCGCTTGTCGCAGCGGCTGACAACCGGGCCGTCGCTGCCGAACGATCGATGGCTACTGCCGAGGAGGGCTACCGGCTCGCGCGCATCGCCTACGAAGCGGGCAAGTCGCCCCTGATCGAGCTGCTCGCCGCCCGACACAATCTCGGCGTCGCGCGCGGCGCCATCCTCGATGCTGCTGTCGCCCGTCTCGATGCTCGCGCCACTCTCGCCCGCTTGTCGGGCCTCACCATCACCGGAGAACCGGTCCAATGACCGACAGGAATCGTCTCTACACGGGAGCCGCCGTCGGGCTGGTCGGCGCTGCCGCGCTCGGCTTCGGGGCTGCGCGCCTGACCCAATCACCGGCGCCAGCGCCAGCGCCTATCCAGGCGACCGCGCCGGCCAAGCCCGCCAACGCGGTCGCGATGACCCAACAGGCCGTTGCGACATCGCAGATCACCGTCGCGCCTGCTACGTCCGGCGAGCTGGACGCAGCGATCCTGGCATCAGCCACGGTCGACTCCACGCCCGATGCCGAGGCGGTGCTGACTGCCCGCGCGCCCGGCACCGTCACGCGCATCTTCTCGCGGATCGGCGATCCTGTCCGCGCCGGGCAGACGCTCGCCTTGGTCGAGAGCCGCGATGCTTCGCAGATCGCCGCCGATCGTTCGGCCGCATCGGCGCGGGTGACGCTCGCGTCGCGTCAGCTCGCGCGTGAGCGCACGCTGCTTGCCCAGGGCGTCAGCCCCCGCGCGGACTTTGAGTCTGCCCAGGCGAACCTTGCCGTGGCGCAGGCCGACGCGCGTCGCGCCAGCGCCGCGGCCGGTGCGGCGCGAGTGTCCGGTGACGGCCGCTCCGTCGCGGTCGTCAGCCCCATATCGGGGCGCGTGACGAACGCCGCAGCCAATCTTGGCCAGTTCGTAGCGGTCGAAACCGAACTGTTCCGCGTCGCCGATCCGCGCCGGCTCCAGATCACCGCAAGCGTGCCCCCCGCCGACGCCCCGCGCATCCGCACGGGCGACCGGGTGGAACTAACCACCAGCGACGGCCGCTCAATCGCGGGCCGCGTCCGCGCAAGCACCGGCGTCGTCGACCCGCAGTCGCGCACCGCGACCGTGGTCGTGACCCCGACCGCAGGGACCAGCACGCTATCCCCCGGCCAGCTTGTACAGGCGCGCATCCTCGCCAGTGGCGGGGCGACCAAGAGCGGGGTGATGATCCCACAGGACGCGGTGCAAACGCTTGGCGATCAAACTGTGGTGTTCGTTCGCACGCGCAGCGGCTTTAAGGCGCAGCCGATCCGCATCGGGAGTCGGTCGGGCGGCATGGTCGCCGTCGCTGACGGCCTCGCGGCCGGCACGCCGATTGCCACCATTAACGCCTTCCTGCTCAAGGCCGAACTCGAAAAGAACGAAGGAGGCGCAGAATGATCGAGCGCATCCTATCGACGTCGGTGCATCTGCGCTGGCTTGTCGCCTTCCTCACCCTCCTCGTTGTCGGCTTCGGGGCGTGGCAAATCACCAAGTTGCCAATCGACGCCGTGCCCGATGTCACCAACCGGCAGGTGCAGATTAGCACGTTCGCGCCGACGCTCGGCCCGGTCGACATTGAGAAGCAGGTGACGTTCCCGGTCGAGACCGCGCTTGCCGGCATCCCCGGCCTAGAGATGACGCGCTCCTTCTCGCGCAATGGCTTCGCCCAGGTGACGGCCGTCTTTACCGACGCGACCGACATCTATTTTGCGAGGGCGCAAGTCACCGAACGGCTCGCCCAAGCTAAGGACAGCCTGCCCGCCGGCGTGCAGCCCAACCTTGCCCCGCTCAGCACTGGCCTTGGCGAGATCTTTTTCTATTCGATCGCCTTCCGCCATTCCGACGGCAAGGGCGTGAAAGCCGTCGACGGGAAACCCGGCTGGCAATCGGACGGCAGCTATCTCACTCCCGAGGGCGAGCGCCTTACTACCGAACTTGCCAAGGCCGCCTATCTGCGCACCGTGCAGGACTGGATCATCCGGCCACAAATGCGGACCGTGAAAGGCGTCGCCGGCGTCGATTCCAATGGCGGCTACGTCAAACAATATCTGATCGAACCAAACCTCAATGCGCTCGCCTCCTATGGTCTTTCGATCACCGAGCTGGCGGACGCAATGGAGCGGGCAAACCTGTCCGCCGGGTCGAACTATGTCCGTCGCGCCGGCGAGAGCTTCCTTGTTCGTGCCGACGCTCGCCTGAAATCGATCGAGGATATTCAGGAGGCCGTCGTCGCCACGCGCAACGGCGTCCCCGTTCGCGTGAAGGACGTGGGCCAGGTCGTGATCGGAGGCGCGGTGCGCACCGGCTCCGGCAGTCGCATGGGATCGGAGGCGGTTATCTCGACCGTGCTGATGCTCGTCGGCGACAACAGCCGCATCGTCGCGACCAGCGTCGCCACAAAGCTCACCGAGATCAACAAGGCGCTGCCACCCGACGTTTTCGCCGAGGCGGTCTATAACCGCTCTAAGCTCGTCAACGCGACCATCGCGACCGTCGAGAAGAACCTTATCGAAGGTGCGCTTCTCGTCATCGTCGTGCTGTTCCTGTTGCTCGGCAACGTGCGCGCTGCGCTGATTACCGCTGCGGTGATCCCCATCACCATGCTGATGACGGCAAGCGGCATGAACGCGCTTGGGGTGTCGGGCAATCTGATGAGCCTTGGCGCGCTCGACTTCGGCCTAATCGTCGACGGGGCGGTCATCATCGTCGAGAATGCGCTACGCCACCTCGCCGAGCGCCAGCACCGCGAAGGCCGGTTACTCACCTTGTCGGAACGACTAGAGGTGACGATCGCATCGGCCAAGGAAATGATCCGGCCGACCGTCTTCGGCCAGCTCATCATCTTCCTCGTCTTCGTGCCGCTGCTTACCTTCCAAGGCGTCGAAGGCAAGACCTTCGCGCCGATGGCGACCACACTGATGCTTGCGCTCGCTTCCGCGTTCGTCCTGTCGCTTACCTTCGTGCCGGCGATGATCGCGATCATCATCAAGGGCCGCGTCAGCGAGACGGAGGTGCGGCCGCTCCGCTGGTTCAAGGCGAAATATGCCCCGGCGCTTGGATTTGCGATCCGTCGACCCCTGCCCTTCATCATAGGCGGCATCGGCGTTTTCGTCGCTGCGGTGTTGTGCTTCGGGCTGCTCGGCGAGGAATTCATGCCGCAGCTCGACGAGAAAGACATCACCGTTACCAACTTTCGCGTTCCCTCCGCGTCGATCGACCAATCAACGCAGATGCAGCTCCAGATCGAGAATGCGTTAAAGACGCTGCCGGAGGTGGCGCTGGTCTTCTCCAAGAACGGCAACGCCGACCTTGGCACCGATCCGATGCCGCCCAATGCGTCCGACACCTATGTCATCCCCAAACCCGAGAGCGAATGGCCGTCCGACGTGCACAGCAAGGCGGACATCCTGCGCCGCATCGAGGAGCGCATGAAACCGCTGATCGGCAACCGGACGGAGATCCAACAGCCGATCCAAATGCGATTCAACGAGCTGATCGCCGGCGTCCGGTCCGACGTTGCGATCAAGCTCTACGGCGACGACCTCGACCAGATGACCGAACAGGCCCGGCGGATCGCCGCGGCCGTCCGCACCATCCCGGGTGCTGGCGACGTGAGCGCCGAGCAGACCGATGGGGCGCCGACCTTCGACGTGAAGATCGATCGCCAGGCGGTCGCTCGCTACGGCCTCACTGTCGAGGAGGTTGCGAACACCGTCGCCGCTGCGCTTGGCGGGCGCGAGGCAGGCTTGCTGTTCGAGGGCGATCGGCGCTTTTCGGTCGTGGTCCGGCTCCCCGACGCGCAGCGCGATGACGTCGATACGCTTGGCTCGATTCCCGTCATGCTGCCCGCTGCCGAGGGTCAGGTCGCACGTTCGATCCCGCTTCGCGAGGTCGCGCGGTTCAGCTACACCGAGGGGCTGAACCAGATCAGCCGCGAGAACGGCAAGCGCATGGTGATCGTCCAGGTCAACGTGCGGGGCCGCGACCTTGGCGGATTCGTCGAGGAAGCCCAGGCGAAGATCGGGCAGATGCAGCTCCCCGCCGGCATGTATACCGAATGGGGCGGCACCTTCGAGAGCCTGCAATCGGCCCGGCTGCGGCTGATGATCGTGGTGCCAATCTGCTTTCTCGCGATCTACGCCTTGCTCTACATGGCGCTTGGCGGCTTCATCCCCGCGGCGATCGTGTTCTCGGCGGTGCCGATGGCGCTCGCGGGCGGGGTGTTTGCCCTGCTGCTCCGCGGCATACCGTTTTCGATTACCGCTGCGGTCGGTTTCATCGCGCTGTCCGGCGTGGCGGTCCTCAACGGACTCGTGATGATGGGCGCGATCCGCAAGCACCGCGAGGAGGGCGAGGACGAGGATCAGGCCATCGCCGACGGGGCAATGGAACGGGTGCGGCCGGTGTTGATGACCGCGCTGGTGGCCTCGCTCGGTTTCGTGCCGATGGCGCTCGCCACGGGCACCGGCGCCGAGGTGCAGCGACCCTTGGCGACGGTCGTCATCGGGGGACTTATCACGTCGACGGCGCTGACCCTGTTGGTGCTGCCGGCGATCACTGCTTGGACGGCGCGCCTGATGGCGCGCCGTCAGGCGAAGCGCCCGGCAGTCATAGCTGACACCGTTCCGGCAGTAGGGCGCTGATGGCGTCCGACTACCGGCGCGACCAAGCCGAGGATCAGCGAATTTATCCCTCCATGCTGCGGATGATCGGGCAATCGGGGCGATCGTCGCCGTGGCAGCGGTCCACCAGGTCAACCAACGTCGATCGCATGGCTTCCAGAGCGCGAACCTTGCGGCCAAGCTCGGCAGCGCGGGATTCGGCTAACGCTTTTACTTCCGCGCTCGACCGATCGCGATCCGACCACAGCCCCAGCAGTGTGCGGATCTCCTCGATCGGAAACCCCAGGTCGCGCGCGTTGGCGATAAATCGCAGCCGATGGACGTCGACGTCGCCATAGTCCCGGTAGCTCCCGCGCCGTGGCGGCGCGGGGACGAGGCCGATCTTCTCGTAGTGGCGGATCATGCGTTGGGAGACGCCGCTGGCGTCCGACGCCGCCCCTATATTCACAGCTTCACCGCGTTCAACCGTAGTGCATTGAGGACGACGGTGAAGGACGAGAGCGCCATCGCCGCACCCGCCAGCATCGGCGATAGTAGGATGCCCGCGACGGGGTAGAGCACGCCGGCCGCGACCGGCACGCCAATCCCGTTGAACAGGAATGAGAAGAACAGGTTTTGGCGGATATTCCGCATCGTCGCGCGAGCGAGCTTGCGTGCCCGCACGATCGCCGAGAGATCGCCGCGGGTGAGCGTCATGCCGGCGCTTTCGATCGCCACATCCGTTCCCGTTCCCATCGCCAGGCCGACATCCGCAGCGGCGAGCGCCGGCGCGTCGTTGATGCCGTCGCCAGCCATCGCGACCTTGGCGCCGCTCGCCTTCAGCTCGCCGATGATACGCGCCTTGTCTTCCGGCAGCAGATCGGCGCGCACGTCATCGAGACCGCCCACGGCGCGCGCGACCGCATCGGCCGTCCCACGATTGTCGCCCGTGAGCATCACGACGCGCAGACCCTCTTTGCGAAGCGCGGCGATAGCGTCGTGCGCCGAGGCTCGCACTGGATCGGCGACCCCAAGCAGGCCGGCGAGCGCACCGTCGATCGCGACCAGGATGACGCCCGCCCCTTCACCACGATAACGATCGGCCGCGGCATCGAGCGGCTTGGGGTCAGCGCCGATCCGGCTGATTTGCGCCGCGTTGCCGATCACGACCGAACGGCCGTTTACCGTGGCGCTGACCCCCAGGCCGGTTTGCGAGGCAAAGTCCGCGACCGTGCCGAGTTGGAGCCCACGTTCCTTCGCGGCGACGACGATCGCATGGGCGAGCGGGTGCTCGGATTGCCCTTCGACGGCCGCGGCGAGCGCGAGCATGTCATTTTCCTCGACCGCGCCGACCGTCTCGACCGCGATCAGCTTAGGCTTGCCTTCCGTGAGCGTGCCGGTCTTGTCGATCACCAGCGTATCGACCTTCTCCAGCCCTTGCAGCGCTTCCGCGTTCTTGACCAGCACACCGGCAGTCGCGCCGCGCCCGGTGCCGACCATGATCGACATTGGCGTAGCAAGCCCAAGCGCGCACGGGCAGGCAATCACCAGCACCGCGATGGCATTCAGGATAGCATGGCCCATGCGCGGCTCAGGGCCGACCAGCGACCAAGTGATGAACGTCGCAATCGAGATCAGCACGACGAGCGGCACGAACCAGCCTGACACCCGATCGGCGACCGCTTGTATCGGGGCGCGGCTGCGTTGCGCTTCCGCGACCATGCGGACGATGCGCGCGAGCATCGTGTCCGAACCGACCGCGCGGGCCTCCATGACCAGGCTGCCGGTGCCATTGACGGTGCCGCCGGTGACGGCCGCCTCGACTTCCTTGAGGACCGGCGCGGGTTCGCCGGTAAGCATGGATTCATCGACCGAAGAGCGACCCTCGACCACAACGCCGTCAACCGGGATCGCCTCGCCGGGACGGACCCGCAGCCGATCGCCGGTCGCCACGTCGGCAAGCCCGACTTCCTCCTCAGAGCCGTCAGGGCGCAGCCGGCGCGCCGTTTTGGGGGCGAGGTCCATGAGCGCGCGGATCGCGCGCCCTGTCGCCGCCCTGGCGCGCAGTTCGAGCACTTGCCCGAGCAGCACTAGCGTCACCACGACGCCGGCAGCCTCGTAATAGACCGGGACCATGCCCCCGTGCATCCGGAACGTCGCGGGGAAAATGCCCGGCGCGAGCGTCGCGACCACGCTGTAGAGGAACGCCGCGCCGACGCCGATCGCGATCAGCGTAAACATATTGAGGTGCCGGGTGCGGATCGAGGTCCACCCCCGCTCGAAAAACGGCCAGCCGGCCCACAGCACGATCGGCGCGGTGAGCGCGAGCTGGACCCACGGCGAGACCGCAGGACCGACCACATGCCAGCCCGTCATTTCAGCGAACATGGAGACGATCAGCAGCGGGATCGTGAGTGCGCCCGCTACCCACAGCCGGCGCGTGAAATCGACCAGCTCGGGGTTGGGCGCGTCGTCGAGCGAGGGTTCTTCGGGCTCTAGCGCCATGCCGCAGATCGGGCACGTCCCCGGCCCTTCCTGGCGGACTTGCGGGTGCATCGGGCACGTCCATATCGCCCCCGGCGTCGCCATCGGCTCGGGCTTCGGCTTGTCGCCGAGATAGGCGTCAGGATTGGCGACGAACTTGGTCCGGCACCCGGCGCTGCAAAAATGATATTCATGGCCGGCGTGCGCGGCATGGTGCGCCGTTGTTGCCGGATCGACCGTCATTCCGCACACCGGGTCCGTCACCTTGGCCGCGTTGTCGGGCACCTTATTTCCCGAACAGCAGCCACTCGTTTTGCCCGGTTGTTCGGCTGCCACTGGCGCAGTCGACGCCCCTGAACAGCATGACGACGGCAGAGCAGCCGGTTCGGCTGATTGCTTCGTTGAGCAGCCGCAACCCCCGGCCTGGGAATGAGAATGAGGATCGTTCATGGCGCAATTCCTTCGACCCGAAGGCATGTAGGGTCTGACATCGTGTCAAGGTCAACCCCCGCCCCTTCTCACTTAGTGTTACGCGCCCGCGACCTGTTCCCCTCGACGGTCGCTGCATCGAGAACGGGTTTCAGCCCGCTCTCGATGATACCGGCCATGTGCCTCATTTTAAGGCACGATGCCTTTAACGAACGGGTCGCTCGAGTTCGACAATATCATGCAATTTCACGCCGCCAGTGAGCGGCGATGCAGTCGCAAAATGGTCGTTCAAGGTAGAATCAATGCGGACTGTGCCGATTTCGGTCCGCGTAAAGCTCGCGCCGCTACGCGGGCCGGGCCGCGACACATTGCGATAGACTTTGAGAACCTGACCGGCTTCGGCGCCGTCTGCCCGCCCGATGCACACGACAAGATTCTTGCCCGAGACATCCACCACGCTTCCGCGCATGAAAAAGGTATGGCCGATGCCGGGCGCGGCGATGGCCGGCTGCACTGCGCCCATCAGGGGCGCGGCGAGAAATGCGGCTGCAATCAAAAAGCGGCGTGCGGTCATGAAGAATTCCTTGGATGTGCGGGATCGCCTTGCAAGATTCTCGGTCCTTTGGACCGGCGACCGGACACGATAAAGGGTCGGAAACTACGCAGGCCGAGAATTTTTGCCTGCCGCCTTGCAGCGACGGTCGATCGCTACCCGTTCAAGTTGACGCGATGGCCTGGGCAAGCTCTGCAATTCGGGATCACTGCGGTATGTAAATCCCGAGTCTTTTTAGCTCGGTCTTGCGATCGTATCGGTGGGAGAGTGTCCCGGAACCATCGTCGAGGAATCCCGCTATGAAACATCACTTTCTCGCCGGCACCCTGCCGTTTGTCTAGAGGTGGCCCCGGTTGTCTGAACAGGCTCGCGGTCTGGATAAGTGGATCGCCGCTGGTTGATCATGCCGCTGCGAGAAGCGGCTGGTCGAAGTATACCTGGTCCGGTGTCCTGGTACCAAGGGCTGAATGTGGCCGGATGCTGTTATAAAATGCAAAGTATCGGCCGATGCCGGCGCGTGCTTCCGGGACTGAGGTGTATGCGTTGAGGTACACGTCCTCGTATTTCACCGAGCGCCAGAGGCGCTCCACGAACACGTTGTCGCGCCAGCAACCCTTTCCATCCATGCTAATGGCGATCTTCTCTCGGTGAAGGACAGCGGTGAAAGCCGCACTGGTAAATTGCGAGCCCTGGTCGCTGTTGAAGATCGTAGGCTTGCCATAACGGGCGAGCGCTTCCTCCAGTGCCTCGATACAAAACGCGACATCCATTGAGATCGACACCCGCCAAGCCAGCACCCGCCGGGTAAACCAATCGACGATAGCGACCAGATAGACGAAACCGCGCGCCATGGGCACATACGTGATATCGGTCGCCCAAACTTGGTTCGGCCGCGTCACCGCCAGCCTGCGCAGCAGATAGGGATAGATCTTGTGACCCGTCGCCGGTTTCGACGTGTTCGGACGGCGGTAGATCGCCTCTAGCCCCATCCGCTTCATCAGCGTCGCAACATGCCGTCGTCCGATGCTCACATCCTCCTGACGGAGCAGATCGCGCAGCATCCGGCTCCCGGCGAACGGATAGAGCAGATGAAGTTCGTCGATCCGGCGCATGATCGCCAGGTCAGCCGAGGATACAGGCCGCGGAAGATAGTAGATGCTGCCGCGGCTGATCTCGAGCTGCTGCGCCTGATGGGTCAGCGGCAACTCATGGTCACGGTCGATCATCGCTTTGCGCTCGGCAACAGACCGGCCTTCCCGAGCGCACCGGCCAAAAAATCGTTCGCCAGCGTCAGCTCACCAATCTTGGCGTGCAGCACGGTTATATCGACCGCTGGTTCGCTCGCTGCCGGAACCGCTCCGAACACGTCTGCCGCCCCCTCCAGCAGCTTGGACCGCCACTGGTTGATGAGGTTCGGGTGCACCTCATACTCCTGCGCCAGCTCGGCCAGCGTCTTCTCACCCTTCACAGCAGCCAGCGCCACCTTGGCCTTGAATGCCGGACTGTGGTTCCGGCGGGGTCGCTTGCTCATCTTGCTTCCTCTTCGCGGCCAGCATGGCCGCTGTCAGATCGGCAATCCACTTATCCCCGCTGTTCAGATTCCTAGAACCACCTCTACCAGCACCGGCCCGACGCCGCTTTACAGCAACAGCCTGTTGGCGGACCTGTCGCGCATCAAGACCAAGATCGTGCAGGAAGCGGTCGCGGTTGACCCGGCGCTCGCGCTCGACATCATGCTGGACAGCCTTGCGGGCCAGTTGCTTCACGGTGCGCACAGCCACCAGATGGCGCTTGAGGTTCAGGCCAAGACGATCACGACCACAGTCGCCGACGAGTTGATGGCGACCAGCGACGTTCGCCCGGTCGAGGAAATGATGGCGACGCGCTTCGCTTCCATCCCCGAAGAAGGACGGTTCGAGGCAATCCGCGAACTGGCGACCGACGACAAGATGGCATTGCTTGCCGGATTGGTGGCGATGACCGTGGACGGCACGGTGTTCGCGGGCGGCTCCCCCGGCAGGCGGCACTATCACTTCGAGCAGATCGCGCGGGCGACCGGGGTGGACATTGCCGCCCGTTGGTCCGCTCCCATCGCCCTGTTCGACAAGATGCGCCGTGCCGCGATGATCGACCTGTTGCGCGAGGAGGTTGGCGCACCGAGTGCCGAGAACTGCGCGAGCATCAAGAAGAAGGCTGACCTTGCCGTCAACGTGTCGGGACGGCTCCCCGCCAACTGGCTTCCGGCCCCGATGAAGATCGGCGCGTTCGACCAGCCCGAGCGCCAGCCGGAGGACTTCGACACCGACATGGAGGGTGACGACGGTTTCGATGGCAGCATGGACGACGAAATGGCCGACGACGAAATGGCCTGACACCTTGGGGGGCCGGTGAAGATCGGCCCCCTTCCCTTTTAGGCGTTCCGCCCAGCATCAGCCCCGTCGCCGGCGCGACAGCCATGCCTCGCATGGCCGTCGCGCCCGCTGCCCTTTCAGGCCCGCGGGCGCCGTCCGCCCACAAGGGACGGACGGCGCCGTAGCGACTTCACGCGATCGTGACCGGCGTTCCGTAGGTAAATATCGTCAGAGCGAGCGGTGATCGGTTAGGATTGCCCGAAAGTTTGAACCCGCCGGGTAGCAGCCCGACGGATTCAGGTAGTTCCGCAATCGACAATTACGAAACAGCAAGCTCCATATACTTCTTTCCGCGTCAGGATTCGATAGCGAGGTTCACCCCGCTACCAGCATGGCCGCGCGAGAGGATGTGCCACGTGGCACACCTCAGACGGGCGCGGCGTCGAGCAGCGCCAGCAAATCGCCGAGCGCCCGACGGCGATAGGCGTTTAGCCAGCGCCGACGCCGATGCTCTGCCGCGTCGTGGATCATATGGCACCGCTGGCAGAGCGCGGCGAGGTTGCGGCCTGCGTTGTCGGTCGGATCGTGATTGAGGTGCGCGCAGGCGATATAGACCCGCGTCATCCGGACGATCGCCGCCAAGCCCGCACTAGGCGCGCGCACCCGCCGCCCCCGACCGTCGCGCCATAGCCGACGATCGGCGTCCCACCACCGCCCGTCGCCGAGGTGGAACACGCGCGCGCCGTGTGGACGCCGACAATGTTCGCAGCGCCCACCCGCGCGGCCAAAGCGGATCAGCTTTGACAGCTCGGGCCAGTCGATTGGATAGAGCCAGCGATGTTCGGCCAAGATCGGCATGACGATTCTATGAGTCAGTCGAGTCGAGAACGAAAGCAGAAAATCGACAGCGGGTCGCCCTTGCGGGCGCGCGTTGATTTGTAGGCGGACGGTCAGTGTCCTCCCATCGTGAGGGACGCGGCGCACCGCCTCAAGGATCAGCGGTCCCCCCAATTTGCTGCGCAAATCGGCTCCCCCGCTGCCCGGCCAGCCGGCCGCTTGCGCGGTCCTGTGACCCGGCACGCCGCGCCCATGTGCATCGCGTGCAGCCGAGAATGATGCTATGGTTACACGTCGCCGACGATCTGACCGAGCATCCGGCGAGATTGGGAATCTCCAGCTTTGTAGGAGAACCGGTATGGTTCAGCCATCCGAAGCCGCATATTTGCGCCAACGTGCGCGGTTATCACACCGGGCCGCTCTCGAGGCGACCGACATCTGCGCGCGCAGCGCTCATGCTCGTCTAGCGACGGCTTATGACGATCGCGCCCGAGTGGCAGACGAAGACGCCGTGACGCTTACCGTCGGTTGTGAACGCGCCACCTCGGCAACCATATCGACGCCTTACCCGACCACTACGTCTGCCGCTCCTCCGGAGGACGATCATAAAAATCGACCTGCATTCGCATGGCCCCAAGCGGCTCGACAAAATGCGGCTGATCCGGGAGCGCGAGGCCAGGACGGGTCGGATCAAGGATCGTTTCGGAAACGGGATCAAGCACCCGATAGCGCAGCTTTCCTTCCAGCACTCGAATAACGCCCCATACGCCGGCCTTTGTGCGATGCTCCCTGCGCAGCCCGGCGGGTAGCGTGTTCTCATTGAATATAGGGGTGCTCTTGTAGGGCTCCGGCGCACTCATTGCGGCTGGATCGTTCGGAAGTGGACCGCGCGATCGACCAGATCGGTCATGTGATCCGCTGCCTGGGTCGTGAGAGGATGCTGGGTAAAGCCCGGTCGGGGCGAGATGTATTCTGCCATCTCCCGAGCAACCTGGACTTGTCGATCCGACCCTTCCGCCAAAACAGCGATCATTAGGTTTTCCAGCGTGATCACCCGAACTCGGAGCTGGACCAGTTCGGTGTTCGTCATGTTGGGAACATCCGCGTGCGTTCCATGCGGCACCGGCGCGAGGGCACCGCCTTCGTTGTCCCATCTCGAAAGCGCGCGTCGGCGAAGTTCGGACGGATCGAGCGAATTGGGATCTGACATCAGGGCTCCTTAGGGGCGCGGCGGCGACGGTTTGAGATCGATCATCGGTAGCCAACGCCCTTTACGTAATCCACCAGTTGCGCTTCTTCATATTCGGCGTCGCTCAGGAGGACGCGGAGGACGGCTCGCGCGGTGAGCACCCCTAATGGCCGGTTGTCGCCATCCACGACCGGGATGTTTTTCAGGTGCCGCGCCTTCATCAGCTTGGACACGTCTTGCAGAAGGTCCGTCCCGCGGCACAGCGCAACATCGCGCGTCATCACCGTCGAAGCCGGACACATGCAGGTCGCACCCTGACAGACGCTGATTTGCCTGACGATATCCGTCTTGGTCACGACGCCCCGTAAAGCACCCTCGCTGTCGCACACGACGACGAGATCAGGCCCGGAAGACAGGAGCTTGGCGGCTTCGATCAGCCTGGCATCCTCGGCGATTGTCGCGAGCTTTTCGCGCGCTACCTCCAACATCCCTTCGACGAACATCACTTGGTCTCCCGTCGCGTCGACATGCTCCACAAATGCCTCCGTGTCGCCGTTGGTGAGGGCCGCGCGCGACGCGCGGTAGCATTTGCGGATCGGCGCGCCCGCGCCTGCGCGGGCCGACGACCCCAGAGGAACACCAAGGGCGCCGCCCTTTCGTTCCCGAACGAGAATCGACCGCCCGAGTAATCCGCCAAGCACGGCACCCGGCGCTGCGCACCGGCCGCGCTAGGGCGGCTCGCCCGCGCCAGCGATAGATTCTCGCCCTCCCTCCCCATCCCGTTCCTCGCCGGAACGGCAGGGCCGCAGGCCGTGGCCTTGCGGCCCATGCCAGAAGGAGGACCAGTCATGTGCAATTCCGAACACCTCGACACCATCCGTCGCCTCAACGACGCCGCCCGTAGCAGCCCCGGCACCGCCTCGATCGCGAACGTGACGATCGGCTTTCAATCCCTCCCCGATGCGGACCGCTTTTCCGCGCTTGCGCAGATTGTGAGCTTCACGCACTTCGATGGCGACAATGACCCTTATGGTGAGCATGACTTCGGCGCGATCTACCGCCTCGCGAGCGGAGCATGGACGCAGGTTCGACCAAGCGACGAGAAGACCATTACCACGACCGTATTTTGGAAACTGGATTACTACGATAACAGCCTCACCTTCGGCAGCGACGCGCCGTGGGACGCGCAGCGGACCAAGCGGGTGCTGACGATCATGCTCGCTAGCGAGTATTAGGGTTTGGAGCGCCGCAATCCGCGCTTGCCGGAGCGCGGATTGCGGCGCGACGAGACCGCGCAGGGCAAGTGATTTGTTGTGAAATCGCCCTAGAAAGCGTAGGGTTAATGACGAAAGGGGATGACGTGATGGCCCACATCGACCTTGAAGCGCTTCGCGGACGTATTCGCTCGATGGCCTTCGAGCGTGGCACCCCGGAGCAGATCGCCCTTTGGCGCGACGACGTTTCGGAGTCGCGGGCCAACCTCGCCATCGAGGACATGACGCCCACCGAGGACGAGGATGCGATGTTCGCGATGATGCTGGACGAGGGCGTGCCCCCCGCCCTGATGCCGTCCATCATCCTCGACCTCTACCAGCCAGGAACCAGCCAGATCGCCGCCTAACCTTGGCGAACGATCCCTACACCTATCCCGGCACCGACACGCTTCGGAATCGGCTTGGAATCACCGACGATAAGACGCTGACCGAGGCGGAGCGGCGATTAACTCTGGCGCGCGGCGCGGAGGCCGCGCGCCTGTCCTTTCCGGAAACGGCAGACGGCTACCGCGCCCTCCATAAGCATCTGTTCCAAGACCTTTACGATTGGGCGGGCCAGGACCGCACCGTCGACACAGCCAAGGGCGGCGCGCGTTTCGCGCACGTGCCCTATATCGCGCGCGAGCTGGACAAGCTGTTCGCCGACGTGGGAGCGAAGAACGGCCTTCGCGGCCTTCCTCGAGACGAGTTTTTCGACCGGCTTGGCAATCACATTAACGAGATCAACGCCATTCACCCCTTCCGCGAAGGCAATGGTCGCACGATGCGCCACCACGCCGCGCAGCTCGCGCGCGACGCCGGGCATCCGATCCGCATCGCGTCGATCGACAAGACGGCATGGATGGAGGCTTCGCGGCACGGTTTCCTGACCGGCGACCATCGCGGGATGACCGCAGTTCTCGCTGGCGCGGCGCTCAGACGCGACCTCGCGCCCGAGGCGCGTATCGGTCCCGCCGGGATCGCCATGCTCCCCCAGCGCGCGCCGCCCGAAGGGCAACGCTACCGCGTGACGCTCGGCAAGGTGCGCGAGGAGCTAGAACGCTACCTGCCTGCCGCCCGCCAGCAGGCGGTTGATCGGTTACGGAGCTTGATAAAGGACGGCGCACCTACAGCCACGATCGCGAACGCGCGCACCGAGCTTGCCTATGTCCGGCACGCCAAGGGGCCGGTCTATCAATCCCACCTTCTCACCTATCTCGGCGTTCGACAGGTCGACGCCGTCATCAGCCCCCAGCAGACGCCGCTTGAGCGTGTGAGGGAGATCGGGGCGGCGCTAGGCGTTCAGATCAACACCCAGCAACCGGCCCATCTTCAACGTGCCGTCCGCTCGCTAGAGCGGCCTGCCCTTCCCCCCGGCCATTCGCCGGGACAAGCGCGGTTGGCGGAGCTGTTCCTAAAGAACACCCCGGAGAAGAACAACGCTGACTCGCGTCTCGCGCCCGCCCAGGCGATCGTCGACGCGGCCCTGAAAACGGCGCGCGATCGAGGGGAGAGCGCGCGCATGGTGGGCAGCGTCGGAGAGTCGACGCGACAGCTCGTCGCCGATCGGATCAGGTCGGGCGGTACACTGGACGCCGAACTCAGCCGCGCGGCACCAGCGCCAGCGCCCGCACCGCGCGACAAGGACCGGAGCCGGTAGCCGCGCAGCCGATCGGCACCGATCCAATTGCCAACGTAATATTAGAACAGCGCGCCCGAGACTGAGCCGGCTCTGCCGGCGACGATTAGCTGGCCGTTGGCGACGGCCATCAAGGATGCGAAGAATCGGCTTTCGCCGATCCTGATGACCACGCTCGCAGCCGCGTTGCGATTGCTGCCGCTCGCGATTGGCAGCGGCGAGCCAGTCCGGGAGATTGAAGGACTAATGTCGGTTGTCATCCTTAGCGGTCTATTTAGCTCAGCAGCCCTCAATCTGCTTATCCTTCCCGGGAAGGCGTTCCGGTTCGAGCGGTTTGGCAAGAGCATGAAGGAAATCGGCGCATGAGCGATCAGCCAATACAGCAAACGAATCCCGGCCTCGCATCGGCCGTGAAGTTCGTCGCCGCCGCGAATCTCGCTTACTTCGGCGTCGAGTTCGCCGTCGCGCTGTCGATCGGATCGGTATCGCTGTTCGCCGATAGCGTCGATTTTCTCGAAGACACGGCGATCAACTTGCTTATCCTCATGGCGCTGAGCTGGTCGCAGCTCGCGCGCTCGCGCGCTCGCGGATCGGGATGGTGCTCGGTGCGATCATCCTGGTGCCCTCTATGGCGGCGCTTTGGACGGCCTACCACAAGTTCAACGTGCCTGTGCCGCCCGCAGCTATTCCGCTCACGATCACGGGTTTGGGGGCGCTTGTCGTCAACTTCGCGTGCGCCATGCGGCTAGCGGCACACCGGCACGGGAGCGGCAGTCTCACCAAAGCGGCTTTTCTCTCGGCACGAAACGACGTGTTCGCCAATATCGCGATCATCGGCGCCGGCCTTGTGACGTTGATTTGGCGGTCAGCTTGGCCTGATCTCGCGATCGGCGTGGCGATCGGCTTGCTCAATGCGGGCGCGGCTTGGGAAATCTGGAGCGAGGCCAAGTCAGAGGCACGCTCACGCGACGTGGAGCCCTGATCAGCACCAGGTGCGGGATCGGAGGCCGTGTCCAGCAAACGGTCGTATTCTGGACATCGCAACGACGCTGGTTTCGACAACGACCTTCCTAGCGCGTTCGTGCTAGCGATCGTCCACCTTCCAGTCTAGGTATCAGCGTCTAGCCAACGTCGCATGAGATTGATTTATGGACAAAGGAGCCGGCGTAACGAGAAAGGCAGGTCCGATGCGGGTCGGCTACGCGCGTGTATCGACCGAAGATCAAAACCTGGCCGGACAACTCGACGAGCTGCGTGCCACCGGATGCGCCGATGTCTATGCCGAACATGGCAGCGGCAAGAAGGACGATCGGCCCGAGCTGGCGAACGCACTGCGCGCGCTGCGCGCCGGCGATACGTTGGTGGTGACGCGGCTTGATCGGCTCGGTCGCAACCTGCCCCACCTAATTGCGACCGTGAATGCCCTCGCCGCTCGCGGCGTCGGCTTCGAGAGCCTTGCCGAACGGCTCGACACAACCAGCGCCGGGGGCGAGCTGATCTTTCATCTGTTCGCCAGCATGGCGCAATTCGAGCGCCGGCTTAACAGCGAGCGGACGAGAGCGGGATTGAAGGCCGCGCGCGCACGCGGTCGCAATGGCGGCAGGCCGCCGATCCTGTCGATCTCGCAACTACGTCAGGCCAAGCGGCTGCTGGACGATCCGGAGGTGACGGCCCGCGAGGTCGCACACACGTTCGGCGTCAGCCGATCGACGCTCTACAACAATCTCGCGCGCCTTGACGCGCCCGCTGGCGAGCGCGTCACATGAGTTTATCCGCGAAAGCACGAATCCCTGCCCTGGAGGCAGGGTTGATGGGGTCCGCTCCACAGGCGGGCTCTCTGACTTCGTGCTTTCCCGGATCAATCCGCTGCGCTGGATTCGTGCTTTTGCGGATCAATGCAAAGCAGGCGAAGATGGGACCGCGTCATGGGCGCCATGATGGAGACGAGGCCGATGCCGCCAAACCAAGCTGATCTTTTCGCGCTCGACAGTCCGCTTATGAGTGAGGTGCGCGGGGAGCGATCCTTGATGGCGTTCCCGTTCTTCGCGCTGAGCAAAGGCAAGTGGACCAAAACGCTGTCCTACAAGACCGACAGCGTTTCGATCGAGATCGTGCCAACGGCAAAGGGGGTCGCAACAATCTACGATAAGGAGATCGTCCTTTATATCGCTAGTTTGATGGTCGCGAAGCTCGAAGCGGGCGAGGAAGTCTCCCAAGACTTCTACTTCACCGCACACGACCTATTCTGCGTTACTGGTAACAATCCATCGGCGCGGTCCTATACTCGGCTGTCGCAGGCGCTAGAACGGCTTCAGGGCACGCAGATCAAGACCAACATCGAGGCGGGTGGCGAAGGCGAAGAAGGGTATTTTTCGTGGCTGTCCGAGGCCAAGCTCTACTACACCAAGAACGGTGAGCGCCCCGGGGAGAAGCGCCTCAAAGCCGTCAGAGTCCGCCTATGCGACTGGCTCTTCCGTGCGATTTTGCGCGATCGTCAGGTCCTGGACTACGCCCCCGCCTATTTCCGGCTTGGACCAGTCGAACGGCGCCTATACGAAATCGCTCGTTCGACGTGTGTCGATGGCCCGTACGAATTGAGCCTTGACGATCTCCGTCTCCAGCTTGGCTATCAGAACTCTCTCGCCCATTTTCGTCATGCTTTGAAGGCGATATTAGAGGCCGATGCCATACCCGACTACCGGGTAATACTGTTCGATGCCCCGCCAAGCGGGGCTAAGACAGCGCCTCGACCCGGTAGAAAGACTGGATACTGCCAGGTTCTAATCGAACCGAAAGTGTTGAAGCTCGCGAACGCAGCCGTTCTCGCCTGATTCGCGGCAGCAAGCAGCGAATGCGAGGGTTGATCCGTGAAAGCACGAATCCTTAGACCTCATTGATCCGCGAAAGCACGAATCGCGAGGGAATTGATCCGGGATAGCACGAACGATTTCCGGCTTTGATCCGGGATAGCACGAACCGCCAGCGCTTCCGCACCCGCCTGAAATTTCGCAAAATGCTTGTGACCGGCAGCACGCCGGCGAGATCAGGGAAATAGCGGCTGTGACCACATAAACGAATGCCCGGCACGAAGGCCGGGCACCCTGGAACTTGATGAGCGATGCTTGGCGGCATCGATCGGGTCAACACACACCCTTCTCATACCTGTTCCTGAGCCTCGGTTCAAGGGAGCGCGCTTCGCGCCACGCTCTAGTTTTGCCTGGTCCCGGCCTCTTCAGAGGGGACGGACGATGGGAGCAGTTTCAGTCGCGCGCGCAAGTTTCATGGCGCTTGAGCGCATCACACGCGAGCAGCCAAAATCGCGTTCAGGGGCACCAAATCCGACGCGGGCGAAGGTACATCCGCATAGCCGGCGGGCCGGTACGTTCGAGGACGACTTCTTTTATACCTACGCCAAGGGCGAGACCGATCGGCTCTACCGTAACGCCGTCGAGCTGCTGAAGCGCAAGAACGCCGTCCGACGTCTTGCCCGTGCCGAAGCCCGGCAGCTTACCGAGGCCGAACGTCTCGTGACCCTGATAACGCCCGCGGCGGTGCGGGTATTCGAGCAGCTTACGCAGCTCGCCCGCACGTGCGCCGGAAAGGTCTTCCCGACCTGGGAATGGATCGAGACCCACACCGGCCTGTCCCGCGCGAGCGTGGGGCGTGGCCTCAAGATCCTCGCCATGATGGGAATGCTCGACAAGCAGCGGCGATGCGTTCCGGTCGAGCCGACCGCCGATCGGCCGAAGGCGCGCTATGAGCAGACGTCGAACGTCTATCGGATGCGCTTTCCAAACGGCCTGGCCCGGTTCCTTCCGCGATGCTTCCGCCCAGCCCCTTTGCCCGATGACGTGGTCCAGCGGGAAGCCGACCGGATCGAGGCGATCGAGGAAATGCGTCTGTGGCGTACGCCCCGGCAGGTTGTTGCGGAGGAAATCCAGGACGAGGGGTTGCGCCGCGTCCTGGACAGCCTTGCGATTGCTCTGGAGAAACAAGAGTCTCAAAAAAATGGTCAACCGCTCCTAGATTCATATATTCTAGGTAAAGATGGAGTTGGCCTAGTCGGCCAACGCTCTAATGCCTGACGGCACGACAGCGTTTGCCACAACCGCCACACCTCACCTGAAACGAAATACCCAGCCAAACCGTCGGACGCGCCTTCGGCGCGGTGCTCCCGGGAGGAGCATGCGGTTTCTGTTGCGCTCAAATGGCCTAGCTGGTGCCCGGTTGAAGCGTTTTTTCGCCATGAACACGACCGTAGCGTACGGTCCAAGCGAAGTCGGCTCGACTGTTGCCGGGCATCCATTCCCTTCTACCTGATCGACTCTCGATTTCGCCGCGGCCGAGCTGAACTGACGCCGATCGCCAATCTGCAACGAGACTCCAACCCAGCCAATATCGCCGGACCGCGAAAGACAGGGCCACCCGCGCCTCGACCAGCTATTCCTGACGATGGGAACGTGGGCGCTTGCCGCCTTCTACGATCAAGAGAATAACCGGCTGCGCCTACGGTTTCCGCCACGCGGACCCTCCGTTTTTTCTCTTGATCGCGGCGACAGCGCGCCCCTTCAATTCCCATCAGGAATTACCCTGATCGATAGAAGGGCAGGACCATGCAGAACATCGCAGAGTTTCGGATCATCGGCCGGGTCGGCAAGATCACCGAGCATGACAAGGTGACGAAGGTCAGCGTCGCCGCCAACTACAACCGCCAGGAGAACGGCGAGTGGATCACGGATACACACTGGAACGAGGTGACGGTGTTCGGCAAGCTGATCGAGCGCGCCGCCAAGTCGCAGAAGGGAGACTTGGTGCATATCACGGGTCGGGTTCGGCAGAACTCCTATGACGCGCCCGAAGGCAAGCGCTACACGGTGGAGCTGATCGCCGACGGCTTCGCAGTTCTCGCTAAAGGGTCGGAGGATCGCGACTAGGCGCGGCCAGGGCCGCCTACTGGCGGCCCTTCCCGTCTTCGCAATTCCAGCTCGACGGCCTCGCGGATGAAATCGGCTTGGTTCTCCCCTTCTCGCAGCACCGATTTGACCCGCACCAGCGTTCCGTCTGGAAAGCGTGCCATCGTCTGATCGGCGTTAATCCGCGGGCGACCAACCGTTCCAGATTTGTTAGAGACCATCTCGTGCCAAGCGCATTGTTGATACCACCTATTGACGCGATTTGAGATACCACTTATTACATGATGCGCCCTTCATCAAGCAACGGAGCCGAAGGCGATGGACTGGGATAATCTGCTAGTGATCGGACTTTTCGTCCTGATCGCGTGGGCCATCGCTAAGGGTGGGACCGGCTACAGAGGTGCGCGCACCTGGAGTGGCGACACTTCGGAGGAGGAAGGCCGTCGCAACACGCGAACGGATTCCAACTATCAGGGTCATGATCGCTGGACCGATAATCGGTCAGATCGTGGCTGGTAGCGCGTGAAAACGATCGCCATCAATGTCGAGAAGGGAGGCGCCGGCAAGACGACGATCGCCTGTCATCTCGCGTGGATACTGGCTGATGCTGGCCATCGCGTGCTGTTTCTCGATCTCGACCGCCAGTGCAACGCGACTGATGCGCTTGCTGAGTTCGAGAGCCTTGGCACCTGCAAGCCACTGTTCGAACCCGACTACACGCCCCCGACTTCCCCGCCTCGGTTGTCGATCTATTCGAACCGCATGGGGGGCGAGTATGATGCAGATTACACGAAGGCGCTCGCGAACATCCGGACGAATTTCCCGCGCCTAGGCCCTGTTTTCGATTTTTGTGTCATCGACACCCCTCCGTCTTGGTCGTGGATCAACTTCGCGGCGTTGATGGTGACGGACTCCTTGATAATTCCCGTAGAGCTTGGGCCGTTTGGTCCGGCGTCGACCAAGCAGGTGTCCGATTCGATTGCGACGGTGAACCAGCGAGCGCGAACGAAACCGATTCATGTCGCGGGCTTGGTCGCGAACCGAGTGAAGGCGAACGATCGAGCGCAAATGGAAATGCTCGCAGCGATCCGAGCGAAGGTCGGCAAGAACCTGTTTGCCAGCTACCTTCCTGATCGCGCGCATTACAGCCAGGCTCTTCAGGAGCGCGTGCCAGTGTGGCGGTTGAATAAGGATGTGCGGGGCTCGCTACCGGCGATGCGCGCCTTCCTTGAAGAGGCCATGACCCGGATCGGGAGGCAGGAATAATGGATTTCGACAATTTCGACGTATTCAGCGACAAGGCCAGCGTCGCAGATGCTGACCGCGTTTTGCTCCTCGATCACGAGCTGCTGTATCCCGATCCCGACAACGTCCGCGGCGAGATAGATCCGGCCAAGATCTACGAGATGGCCGAGACGATCAAGGAACGTGGCCAGCTTCAGCCCATCACCGTTGCTCCCAAGGATGACGAGGGGCGCTACCGGATCATGTTCGGCGAACGGCGCTGGCGAGCTTGTCAGAAACTCGGCGTGCAGGTTCGGGCGATCGTCAACAAGACCGACGATATTGAACAGGTCCGGATCGACCAGTTCATCGAGAACGATCAGCGCGAGGACCTGTCGACCGCGGATATGATCCGGTTCGTCACCGGGCAGGTCGCAAAAGGCCGATCTCTTGCCGAGTTGGCGCGCGCTACGGGGCGCAACCGCACGTTGCTGACCCGCTACCAGGGGCTTGCCAAGGCTCCCGATTATATCACCGCGCTCTTCGCCGACATTTCGATGCGGAGTGCTGTCGCGCTCACGCAGGCCGCCAAAGCGGATGATGCGGCTACCCGAGCCTTTGTCGTCGGCACTGCGGTCGAGGATATGACGGTACTGGCGTGCGAGCGGTTCGCGCGTGACGTCGGGGCGAAGAAGACAAACGCCCCTGCCCCCTCGCCAGTAGAACCGATCATGTCTGACGGCGTAGATGCGGGTGGTAAGATCGAGCTCGATGCGACGGGCGGTGCGGACTCGGCTTCCGCGCCGACAACGGACAAGATCAGAGACGACGAGGCGGACCGCGCTGTTGCCGAAACGCCATTCACCGCTTCGGAGCTGAGCGTAACGCCAATCGCGACCGACGCCCCTGCCCCACGGCCATCGCCCAGGATAAAGCCCGCCAAGCCGAAGGTGGAACGCCCAACGATCGAGATCGAGGGCAAGCGCGCGATGGTCGTCGAGGCGCTGTTGCACTTCGACGGCGAAGAGCAGCCGCGTATCGTGAGCTGGCGATGACAGCGCCGGCATAGCGGAGAGCGTCGACCGGGTTCGACGCTCGCGCTCAAAGCCAATCCTTCCTTCCGCGACTTCATCGCTTCTAAGTGGATTGCAGTGTGCCACGTGGCACACGTGGAGGCAGATTTTAGTGGGGGATGTAAGATGGCAGGATAGGTGTTGCGGCGTTCGTCGTATTACATTATCCATTCGGGGCATGTCATCCGCGCCGCAATTTGCATCCCCCACCAAAGAGCCAGCGATGTTGACGGCGCGCGTCGATCGCGAACTCTTGGCTGCGTTCGACGCGCTTGCAGAGGGCAGGGGAGGGCGAAGCGCCTTGCTACGGACTGTGCTGCAGCAGGCGTTGAAGCACGTCGCGGATGCGCCACGTATCGCGCCTCGCGCAGACAGCGCGGGCAACCGCGTTTCGCTTCGCTTTACCGATGCTGAGACCGCTGTTCTCGATCATCGTGCAGTCGAACGCGGCGTTGATCGCGCTGGCTGGATCAAGGCGCTAGTTCGCCGGCATCTCGCCTTGAAGGCCAACGTCGACGACGGGATGCGTGATGCCGTCGCGCCGATCCGGATGCAGCTGCAACGTATTGGTCGAAACCTGAATCAGGCGATGAAGGCCGGCAATGCGGCAATGATGGCCGACAGCGGCTTGCAGATCGATCGCGAGCTGCGCCGGATCGCCGACATGCGGGAAGAAATCAACGAGCAGATTGCGGCGCTGGGCGATGCACTGCGCGGAGACACCGCATATTGGCAGGTTGCCGACTGATGCCGTTCGGAGATCGTGAGGACGAGCTTTGGGAGGCGATGAAACCACGCTTTAAGCCGCGTACCGTAGGCGATCCAAACATCCGATATGCCCGGCACCTGATCAACGGCACGGGTCCCTTCGCCGCGTCCGCATCTAGTCCGACGCCAGCCCGCGACGTCAGGGGCACCCTCGCGCGCGTCGTCAGGCGCACGCCCGAGGTTGTGGTGAAAGTGACCGGCCGGAAGAAGGGTGCGGGCCATCTTGGCGCGCATCTCGACTACATCGGCCGCCACGGCGATATTGCGCTCGAGACGAGAGACGGCGAACAGATCACGACTAAGGCCGACGCCGCGCGGATCGCGGACGAATGGTCCGACGCGCTCTACTGGCGCCAAGGCACGACTGTATCAGCAGTGGCGATGGTATTTTCCATGCCGGCCGGGACCGATCCGGAGACAGTGAAGCAGGCGGTGCGCGATGCGGCCGAGAGCCTGATCGGCGACAACCACGATTATGTTATGGCGCTGCATACTGACACCGATCGACCCCACGTCCACCTGACCGTTCAGGCCGAAGGCCTGGACCGCAAGCGCTTTGATCCGAGGCGCGAGGATCTGTTTCGGTTTCGCGAAGCGTTCGCCGAGGCGCTACGCGGCCGCGGCGTTGAGGCAGAGGCGACACCCCGTTACACACGCGGCGAGGGCAGGGCGGGGACAAGCATGGCCCTCACGCAGTTGCGCGCGAGGATACGCAGCGGAGCGTCGCGTCAGCCGACCGAGGCTGATCTACGACAAGCCCGGGAAGCCATGCAGATCGCGCTTGGCAAGGCGCAGCAACCACCGTTCGTGTCGAAAACGCGTGATCGCTGGACCGAGACGAAGCGCACATTTGAAGCAGCTGCCGAGCGACTTGATCGCACTGGCAATCGGGAGGATCGCAGGCTCGCGCGAGATGTGCGGCAGTTCATTCAGCAGCGGGCCGACATAGAGACGATCCCCGATCGGATGCTACGAGATGCGGAGAAGCGGGTTAGGGACGCCCAGGCACGCGCTAAGCTCGACCAGCAACCCGGTAGGGATGTGCCACGTGGCACACCACCGCCGCCCTCTCGACGCCGATGATGAGCATCGCTGTTTTCAAGCGGAAGACAATCGCTGAAGCTTGCGCTAACTCTTCGGTATGGGCGGCCACAGGCTTGTTCGCCGGATGGACGCAGGGGCGGGAATGAGCGATTTCGTAGAGGTAAAACAGCCGCCGTTGCCGAAGACCCTGCCTAACGTAGCGCAGTTTCAAAGCGGCCCGCGTGTAGCCCCTATAGCTCGTTTGATGATCTACAGCCCGGACGAGTGGGAAAGCTTTATCGAGGAGTGGGTCTCAGCTGTCCTAAAAAAGTCCTATAGAACCGTCAGTAGATTCACGGGCAGCGGCGATAAGGGGATCGATATCGCCGGGTTTGTCGATGATAACGGGCTCAAGGGCGCATGGGACAATTTCCAGTGCAAGCACTATGCACAGCCCTTATCTCCAACGGTTGCATGGCCAGAGATCGGGAAAATTCTGTGGTTTTCGTTTAAAGGCCACTACGTAGCACCACGGGTGTTCTACTTTGTCGCCCCACGAGGCGTCGGTACTAAACTCAGCCTTCTACTAGCCCATGCCGCCAACCTTAAGGCCGAGATGAAGAAGGTTTGGGATAAGAGTATCTC
>NZ_JANBVH010000035.1 GCF_024273235.1 Sphingomonas faeni
TTGTTGCGGAAGCGCGTGTTCGTGTAGGTGTAGCCGAGGTTCACCGAATAATTCGGCGCCGGGAACAGCCCCGCCTCGAGTTCGAAGCCCTGCGAGATAACGCCGTATTTGACGTTGCCCGTGCAGGCGCCCGTCGTCGCGCTGGCATCGCGATCCGCACCGTTCAGGCTCGTATCGCAGGTGCTGATGTTCTGGACGATGAAGTTGGTGCCGTTGAAGGTGTTCAGCTGGAAGTTCTTGAACTCCTGGCGGAAGCCCGCGACGTTGAACGTGAAGTCCTTCGACGTGAACTTCAGGCCGAGTTCGTACGCGTTCACCGTCTCGGGATCGAAGCGCAGATTGGCGACGCTGGCGTTGGTCGGCGACGAGAAGACGTTCGCGGTCAGATCCGACCGGTCGAGGTTGTAGCCACCTGCCTTGTAGCCGCGCGAGAAGGACGCATACAGCAGCGTGTCGGTACGCGGCTTGTACGAGATCACGCCGGTTCCGGTGAACTCGCCTTCCTTGAAACTGTCGTTCAGGTCGAGGCCGTTCAGTGCGGAGGTCGAGTTGCCCGTGCAGGTGAGCGTGATGATACCACCGACCAGCGTCTTGAGCGCGGCCGGGACCGCGGCACTGGCCAGCAATGGGCTGAGATTGGCCTGCTGAGCCGGGCAGACCGTGTTGTTGTTGTTGAAATCGGCGTGGAAATCCTTCGCCTCGCGCGTGTAGCGCAGGCCGCCGGTGATCGAGAGCTTGTCGGTCAGCTTGAAGATGTTGTGCGTGAAGAACGCGTAGTTCTCGCTGTCCTGATAATAGGTCGAGCGCTGATCACCCAGATTGTTGAGCGTGCTGAGGCGATCGAGACCGGCGAGGATCGTGGGTCCGAGAGCACCGAACGATGCGCCGAGCGCCTGCCGCCCGTTCGCGCCGCCCAGCGCAGCCTGCGGAGTCGTGCTCAGGCAGCCCGGGTTGTTCGGGTTGCGCAATGCCGCCAGCGGATTGGCCGTCGCGACGATGCGGCACGCGGCAAATGCACCATATTGCGTGCCGAACTTGAGATTGTCGGCAACGACCAGGTCTTCCTTCGAGTAATAACCGCCGATCAGCCAGTTCAATCGGTCGTTGAACAGTGAGCCGTTCAGGCGGACTTCCTGGCTGAAGGTGTGAAACTGGCGATAGCTGTTACCGTCGTCCGCACGATAGCCGATGTCGAGATTGCCGTAATCGATGTCGGCTGCACCGCCCGATTTGTATTCCCGGTATGCCGTGATCGAGGTGAGCGACGCCCCGCCGAGATTGACGTCGATCTGGCCCGAGCCACCGTAATCGGTGGTGACGTTCGAATAGGCCCGGCCGGGCGAGTTGGCGATGCGGCGGTTATACGGATCGCCCGCGCTGGGGAACACCGCGCCCATGCTCTGCATGACCTGGACGATGCGGTTGCCCGACGGGTTGATCGCGAAATCGCCGGCGACGCCGGGGGTCGGATCGATCTTTTCCTGCGTGTTGATATAGACCGCGCCGCAGCATTTCTCGTCGCGGTGCGTGTAGTCGCCGATCAGCCGGACGGTGACGTCCGACGATGGCTCGAACAGCAACTGGCCGCGGACGAAATAGCGATTGCGGTCGTTATAGTCCGTGTCGTTGATGACGTCGTAATAATAGCCGTCGCGCTTGCCGAACACGCCGTCGAGGCGGAAGGCCAGCTTGTCCTTGATGATCGGACCGGTCAGGGCGCCGGCGATGCGGACGTTGTTATAGTTGCCGTACGTCGCCTCGGCATAGCCGCCGAAGTCATAGGAAGGCAGCTTTGTCAGGATGTTGATCGAGCCAGCGGTGGCGTTACGGCCCGACAGCGTGCCCTGCGGTCCGCGCAGAACCTCGATACGGTCGACTTCGCCGAGGTCGTTCAGGCCCGAGCCCGTGCGGCTGCGATAGACCCCGTCGATGAACACCGCGACCGAGCTTTCGAGGCCGGGATTGTCGCCGACCGTACCGATGCCGCGGACGCGGGCGGAGGCGTTGGCTTCGCTGCCGGTCGACGAGATCAGCAGCGAGGGGACGAGCTGCGTGGCCTGGCGGATGTCGTTGGCGCCGGTGTTCTCGAGCGCGGCCGAGCCGACCGCGGAGACGGCGATCGGGACGTTCGACAGGCGCTCTGAACGGCGAGTCGCGGTGATGACGATGTCGCTTGCATTGCCGCCCGTATCGGCCTGCGGCGCCACCGGGGGCTGACCGGCATCGACCGATCCCGCGGCGGTGCCGGACGTCGTCGTCGCGGTCTGCGCCTCGGGCTGGGTGGTTGGCACGTCCTGCGCGAATGCCGGGGTGACGAGCGCCGTGGTCGCGGCGGCGGACAACAGATATGCGATCATACGCATCGGCATTCTCTCCTGAGTGTTCGAATGTTTTCGAACTTATGGTTTGGACGATAGGTAGAGGCACTCCTACGTGAACGTCTAGCAATTTCCGCATACGGAAAGAGATTTTTGAATGTTATGTCTCAAAAACGCCACACAGTGACAGCGACCAAACCCTAGTTTCAAATCGCAACCGTTTGGGGTGAGGTCGGAAGGTAACCGGGGCGGCGATAGAGACGGCCTTCAGTTCCGCGGCGATCGCATGTGCCCCTTCTGCTTGCCCCTCCCTGAAAGGGAGGGGTTGGGGGTGGGTCGGCTTCCGCATTACCGACGTTGCGCCCCAAACAGGCCGACCCACCCCCTACCCCTCCCTTTCAGGGAGGGGCAAGAAGTGGACGCACCTGTTCGTTGGGCACTCCGCAAGCCGCAAGCCGCAAGCCGCAAGCCGCAGGGGCCGATAACCCGAATGCGCCGCCCCCGCGCACAAAAAAAGGCTGGCCAGCCCCTCGGGACCGACCAGCCTTTCAACTTCCAATCGCTGCGGCCGAAGCCGTTGCGAAATTACTTCGGTGCGAGCACCATCAGCATCTGACGGCCTTCCATGCGCGGATACGCCTCGATCTTGGCGATCTCCGCGACGTCGTCCTGGACACGCTTCAACAAGTTCATGCCGAGCTGGCCGTGGCTGAGTTCGCGACCGCGGAAGCGCAGCGTGATCTTGACCTTGTCGCCCTCGCCGATGAAGTCGTTCACCTTCTTCATCTTCGTGTCGTAGTCATGGTCGTCGATGTTCGGACGCATTTTGATCTCCTTGATCTCCTGCGTCTTCTGCGACTTGCGCGCGAGGTTCGCCTTCTTCTGCGCCTCGTACTTGAACTTGCCGACATCGAGGAACTTGGCGACGGGCGGATCGGCGTTAGGCGACACTTCGACCAAGTCGAGGCCGTGCTCGGCTGCCTGCTCGATCGCTTCGCGCGTGTACATCACGCCCAGATTCTCGCCCTCGTGATCGATCACGCGGACTTTCTGGCTCTGGATGAATTCGTTGAATCGCGGACCGTTCATCGCGGGCGTCTGCATCGGCCGGCGTATCGTGGGAGGACGTATGGGGGTTGCTCCTGAAGTTTCTGACAATATTTGGGCCGGCCTATAGCGTAGAAACGCGCGCCCGAACAGATGGGGAATAGCCGGCCCTTAGTTCACATATCGGGTGCGCGCGCCTCGATCGCAACCCGTGCAGTCGCATCGCCGAGCGCCATCAGCTCCTGGCCCTGGCTACCGAGACGACGAATAGCGACGGTGCCCTCGTCCGCCTCGCGCTTGCCGACCACGAACAGCAGCGGCACCTTCGCCAGCGAATGCTCGCGCACCTTGTAGTTGATCTTCTCGTTGCGCAGGTCGGTCTCGACACGGATCCCGGCCTTGCGCAAGGTCGCGGCGACCTGATGCGCATAGTCGTCGGCGTCGGATACAATCGTCGCGACGACCACCTGCACCGGCGCGAGCCAGAGCGGGAAGCGCCCGGCATGATGCTCGATCAGGATGCCGATGAAGCGCTCGAACGTGCCCAGGATCGCACGGTGGAGCATCACCGGACGGTGCCGCTCGCCGTCCGCGCCGACATAGGACGCGTCGAGTCGCTCGGGCAGCACGCGGTCCGACTGGATCGTGCCGACCTGCCAAGTCCGACCGATCGCGTCGGTCAAATGGAATTCGAGCTTCGGCGCGTAAAACGCCCCCTCGCCCGGCAGTTCCTCGAAATTCGCCTTGATCGTGTCGCTCAGACCCGACTGCATCACCGCCTCGCGCAACTCCGCCTCGGCCTTGTCCCACATCGCATCGTCGCCGAACCGCTTCTCGGGGCGCAGCGCGAGCTTCACCGCATACTCCTCGAAGCCGAGGTCCTTGTAGACGCTGTCGAGCAGCTCGCAGAATTTCCGGACTTCCTCGACCAGCTGGTCCTCGCGGACGAAGATGTGCGCGTCGTCCTGCGTGAACTGGCGGACGCGCATGATGCCGTGCAGCGCGCCGTGCGGCTCGTTGCGATGGCAGCAACCGAACTCCGCCATCCGTATCGGCAGGTCGCGGTACGACTTGATCCCCTGCTTGAAGATCAGGACATGCGCCGGGCAGTTCATCGGCTTGAGCGCCATCAGGTCGCCTTCGCCCGACAACACCGCGCCCTCGTCCTCGACGTTCGGAATCTCGTCCGGCACCACGAACATGTTCTCGCGGTACTTGCCCCAATGGCCCGACTGCTCCCACTGCTTGGCGTCCATCAGCTGCGGGGTCTTCACCTCGGCGTAGTCGGCGGCATCGAGGCGGCGGCGCATATACGCCTCCATCTGGCGCCACAGCACGAAGCCCTTGGGATGCCAGAACACCGAGCCCTGCGCTTCCGACTGAAGATGGAACAGGTCCATCTCCGCGCCGATCTTCCGGTGATCGCGCTTGGCGGCTTCCTCGAGGCGGAAGAGATGCTGGTCGAGCTGCTTCTTGTTGAGCCAGCCGGTGCCGTAGATGCGGCTCAGCATCGCGTTCTTCTGGTCGCCGCGCCAATACGCGCCCGACACGCGCGTCAGCTTGAAGGCGGCGGGGTCGAGCTTGCCGGTCGAGGCCATGTGCGGCCCGCGGCACATGTCGAGCCACTCGCCCTGGCGGTAGATCGTCAGTTCCTCGCCCTCGGGCAGTTCGGCGGCCCATTCGGCCTTGAAGCTCTCGCCCTGCTGCGTCCAGCGGTCGATCAGCTGCTGGCGCGACCAGACCTCGCGCTGGAACGGCTCGTTCCGGGCGATGATCGCGCGCATCTCGGCTTCGATCGCGGGCAGGTCCTCGTCGGTGAACGGGCGGTCCTTCGGCGCGAAGTCGTAATAGAAACCGTCGTCGGTGGCGGGACCGAAGGTGATCTGCGTGCCGGGGAAGAGGTGCTGGACCGCCTCCGCCATGACGTGGGCGAGATCGTGGCGGACCAGTTCGAGCGCGTCCGCCTCGTCGCGCGCAGTCACGAGGGCAAGCTGCGTGTCCCCTTCGAACGGCCGGTTGAGATCGCGCACCTGCCCGTCGATCCGCGCGGCGAGGGCCGCCTTGGCTAGGCCGGGGCCGATCGCCGCGGCGACATCCGCGGGGGTAGTCCCGGGCGCAACCTCGCGGACGGAACCGTCGGGCAGCGTGATTCGGAACATGGCGGACATGGGGGACTTTCTCGTGTTGGAAGAGCGCGGCTTATGCCGTCGCACGACCTATATAGGCAACCCGCTTCGCTGGAGCCATGATGTCTGGGTTCGGGCGGTTGTTAGGCAGTTGTTTGGCGTCGGTACTGTTACGCTGCTGCTGCCCGGCGCCTTACGCCTGCCAACTGCCACCGCCCTCCTCCTTTGCCCGTCATCCCAGCGAAAGCTGGGATCTCCCCATTCGGGTCGCAGCATCCGCCAACGGGGATACCCCAGCTTTCGCTGGGGTGACGGTCGGGGTTGGGGGCGACTTGGGTTGGATCAGCCGGGAAGGTCGGGTTGGGTCGGCGCTTCAAACCACCCCGAACGGGACCACCCGGTTCGCCTGCGTATGCCCGATCTCTGCCCGCCCGAGATAGGGCACGCCCATGTCGCGGCTCCAGCGCACCATCATGTAGTCGAGCGTTTCGCCCCAGGGCGGGTCGTTCTCCTGTACCGCGGTGACCGCGCCGAGCCGCAACCCCGCAATCCCCTTCAACTGCGTGGCGTTGGCGACTTTGAACAGCATGCGGTCGATCGCGTACATCGGCTCGGACACTTCCTCGACGATCAGCACGTGATCGGTGAGGTCAGGCAACCACGGCGTGCCGATCAGCGAGGTCAGGATGCTGAGGTTGAGCGCCGCCGAGGGGCGCCCGTCGAGCCCCGGTTCGAGCCCGGTCCGATCTTGGCGTACCATCCAGCCGAGCGACCGCGCGACCGTCGCCTCGCCGTCGTGGCGGTTGATGTCGCTGACCATCGGCCCGTGCACCGCCCGCCCGATCCGCCGTGCATACAGCGCACCGAGCAGGAAGCCGACGTCGGAATAGCCGAGATACGTCTTGTGGCGCGCGGCGCGGCCGAGTTCTGGCATGACCATCGCGAGGATGCGGTTCGAGCCATAGCCGCCGCGCAGGAACCAGATCGCATCGAACGCGGGATCGTTGGCGTATTCCAGGAACGCCGCCGCCCGCCGGAAGTCCGAGCCGGCGAAATGACCGTCGGTTTCCAGGCATTGCGGGTGGAAGACCAGCTCGACCTGCGGGAACGCGGTCGCCGCGTAGGCGGTGATCTTGGCAATCGCCGCGGGATTGGTCCGGCTCGACGCGGCGAGCACACCGATGCGCATTGTTCGTGTTCCCGACCTTGCCCCGTTACCAAACCGCCCATATCGCGAGCCCATGGATATCAGCAAATCTTCATTCGGGCCCTGTTTCTTCGTCGGCATCGGTGGCTCGGGCATGATGCCGCTCGCGATGATCCTCGCGGGGCGCGGCGCGACCGTCGCCGGATCGGACCGCAACCTCGACCAGGGCCGCGTCCCCGCCAAGTTCGACGACCTTGCCGCCAAAGGCGTGGCGCTGTTTCCGCAGGACGGCAGCGGGATCATTTCGGCGGATCAGTTGGTGATTGCCTCCGCGGCGATTGAGGCGAGCGTGCCGGACATGATCGCGGCGGACGCGCTTGGCTGCACCCGCTCGACGCGGGCGGCGATGCTGGCGTCGCTGTTCAACGACAGCCGGTTGCCGATCGGTGTTGCGGGGACGAGCGGCAAGTCGACCGTGACCGGCATGATCGGCTGGATCCTGCATGCCGTGGGACGCGATCCGACGGTGATGAACGGCGCGGTGATGAAGAACTTCGCCACGCCCGACGCGCCGTTCGCCAGCGCGTTGGTCGGCGAGGGCGAGGCGTTCGTCAGCGAGGTCGACGAAAGCGACGGATCGATCGCGGCCTATGCGCCGAAGATCGCGGTGCTGAACAATGTCAGCCTCGATCACAAGTCGCTGGAGGAACTGCGCGTGCTGTTCGGTGACTTCGTCGCGAAGGCCGAGACGGCGGTGGTGAATGCCAATGATCCCGACGCCATCGCACTCATCGCCCGCCTGCCGCGCGGGCAGGTGACGACGTTCGCGATCGATGCGTCGGCGGATCTGCGTGCCGAGAACCTCAGGCCCGAGCCGTTTGCGATCCGCTTCGATCTGGTGTCGCGCGGCGTGCGGACGCCGGTAAAGCTGGCGGTGCCGGGGCGGCATAATGTGTCGAACGCGCTGGCCGCGATCGGGGCGGCGATGGCGGCGGATGTGTCGCTGGCCGATGCGGTGAAGGCGATCGCGGGGTTCACGGGTCTGCGCCGGCGGTTCGACCTCGTCGGCGAGGCGGGCGGGGTCGCGGTGATCGACGATTTCGGGCACAACCCGGACAAGATCGCGGCGACGCTCGACACGCTCCACGCGTTTCCCGGGCGGCTGCTCCTGATGTTCCAGCCGCACGGCTATGGCCCATTGAAGGTGATGGGGCGCGAACTGATCGCCACCTTCGTCGAGCGGATGGAGGAGGACGATGTGCTCGTCCTGCCCGACCCGGCCTATTATGGCGGGACGGTCACGCGGGAGGTCACCAGCGCCGATATTGTCGGCCAGATCGTCGCGGGTGGTCGCGATGCCCGGCATATCGCCGACCGCGCGGAAGCGGCTGCCGCGCTGGTGGCCGAGGCGCGGCCGGGCGACCGAATCGTCGTGATGGGCGCGCGGGACGACACGCTGAGCGTGCTGGCGGCGGGAATGGTCGACGCGCTGGCTGCTCGCTGATAGGATGCGCGGCAGGAGACTGCCGATGTTCCGCCGCCTGTTCCTCGATCACCCCGCCACCGTCGGCGAAAGCTATGCCGAGCATTTCGGCGTCGCCAGCCGGTTCGGCGTGACGATGATCAAGGGCGGCCTCGGCGCGCTGGTCCATGCGTTCGTGCCGGCGTTGTGCAAGACCCGGGGGAGCGAGACGGTCGCCGAACTGCACCGCCAGATGGTCGAGAAGCGCGGCGCGGTCGCGGCCGACCAGACGCAGATGAAGACGGTCGAATTCATCATCTGACACGCGGCGCGCGGTCATTCCCTCGATCCTCCCCCGCCAGGGGGAGGTGGCTGGCGCTTGCCAGACGAAGGAGGAGGCTGGCGCCAACCTCGGTTCCATGTCCTCCCCCTCCGTCACCTGCGGTGCCACCTCCCCCTGGCGGGAGAGGATCGAGATCGCCTGTAAAGCGTCATTGACTCTTCGCCCATCCAGTGACAAGCTTCCTTTACCGATTCGAAAGGACGCTTTCTATGCTCACGAATCCTGCCATCCGCCGCTACAACCGCCGCGTCATGCTGCTCAGTATCGTCTACGCAGCCTTGCTGTTCGCGACGATCCATCTTTTCGTGCAGGGCACGCTGCACGGACCGATCGCCTATGTCGCGGCGCTGCTGCCTGCCCTGCCGCTGATCGGCATCTTCTTCGTGCTCGGCCGCTACATCGTTGAAGAGACCGACGAGTATCTGCGCATGCTGATGATCCGGCAGTCGCTGATCGCGACCGGGTTCATGCTGAGCGTCATGACCGCATGGGGATTTCTCGAAGGCTTCGGGCTGGTACCGCACATCGCCGCCTATTACGCGGCGGTGCTGTGGTTCGCGGGGCTGTGGATCGGCTGGGGCTATAACATCGCCACAATGCGCCGCGCCGCATGAAGAACCGCCTGAAGGTCTTGCGTGCCGAGCGCGACTGGAGCCAGGGCGACCTGGCCGAGCGGCTCGACGTCTCGCGGCAGAGCGTCAATGCGATCGAGACGGGGCGCTACGATCCGTCGCTGCCGCTGGCGTTCAAGATCGCCGAACTGTTCGAGATGGCGATCGAAGACATCTTCACCAGTCCGTCGAAGACGGTCTAAAGCTGGCGGCATGACCGATATCGCTCCCGCCGCCGCCACGTCTGCCGAGACGCCTCCCGCCAAGGAGCGCCCTCGGCTCGCCTATCACCACACGCCCGGTACCGGCCCGACGATCGTGTTCCTGTCCGGCTATGCGTCCGACATGACCGGAACCAAGGCGGTGACGCTGGAGGCGTGGGCGAAGTCCGAGGGGCGGGCGTTCCTGCGGTTCGATTATGGCGGGTGCGGGCAGAGCGAGGGGGCGTTCGAGGACCAGACTTTGATCGACTGGCGCGACGACGTGCTGGCGATGATCGATGCGCTCGTCGAAGACTCCGCGATCCTGGTCGGGTCGTCGCTCGGCGGGTGGCTGATGCTGCTGGCGGCGAAGATGCGGCCCGATCTCGTCAAGGGGCTGGTCGGGGTCGCGCCCGCGCCCGACTTCACCGACTGGGGCTTCACCACCGACGAGAAGATGGCGCTGCTGACCGGCCGGCGGATCGAGCGCAAGAACCCCTACGGTCCCGAGCCTACCGTCTACACCCGCGCGTTCTGGTCTTCGGGCGAGGCCAACCGGCTGATGTTCGGCGAGATCGCCTTCGACGGCCCGGTGCGACTCGTCCAGGGGCAGCGCGATCCGGACGTGCCGTGGCAGCGGACCGCGCGGCTCGCCGAGCTGTTGCGTTCAGCCGATGTGCAGACATGGCTGGTCAAGGACGGCGACCACCGCCTGTCGCGCGATCCCGATATCGCGCTCATCATCCGGGCGGTCGAGGATGTGATCGCCGCCTTATGATCCTTACGCTGCTGCTCGCCGCTGCTCCCGTTCTAGCTGGCCCCGTTCAAGCCGGCCCCGTCGATGCGCAGGAGGGGCGGTTTCGGCAATGCGTCGCGCTGACGCAGACCGATCCGGCGGCGGCGCGGGCCGAGGCCGGGCGCTGGCGGATCTCGGGCGGGCGGTATTTCGCGCGGGAATGCGCGGGGATCGCGTTTGCGGCGGAGAAGAGCTGGCCGGCGGCGGCGGGGGAGTTCGAGGAGGCGGCGCGCGAGGCGCAGCTTGCCAAGGACGCGCGGGCGGCAAATTATTGGGCGCAGGCGGGCAATGCGTGGCTCGCCGCAGCGCAACCGGCCAAGGCGCGGGCAGCGCTCGATTCGGCGCTGACCGCGGGGACGCTGACCGGGTTGCCGCTGGGTGAGGCGCAGCTCGATCATGCGCGCGCACTGGTGGCGACGGGCGACCTGGAATCGGCGCGGACCGATATCGACCTGGCGCTGACCAATGCCGCGGACGATCCGCTGGCGTGGCTGTTGTCGGCGACGCTGGCGCGGCGCGAGGGAAATCCGGCGCGCGCGAAGAAGGATATCGGCGAGGCGCTGCGGCGATCGGCGGACGATGCTTCGGTGCAGCTGGAGGCTGGGAATATCGCGGCGCTGGCGGGCGACGAGGATGGGGCGCGGGCGGCCTGGGGTCAGGCGGCGCGGCTGGCGCCGGATACGGCGGTCGGGCGGAGTGCGGTGGCGGCGTTGCGGCAGTTCGATACGCCGGCCAAATAGGGTGACGCTGCTCCCCTCCCTGGAAGGGAGGGGTTGGGGGTGGGTTGGCTGGTGGGGCACGGTATCGCCAGCCAACTAGCCGACCCACCCCCGGCCCCTCCCTTTCAGGGAGGGGGGGAGAACTGGGTTGCAGCCCTTTCACGCCCCTGTCCCCGTTCCTATCTGCTGGTCCGAACAACCCTCGGAGCCAGCATGAAATATCTCCACACGATGATCCGCGTGACCGACCCGGCGAAGACGATCGCGTTCTTCGAGCTGCTGGGGTTGAAGGAAGTCCGGCGGATGGAGAACGAGAAGGGTCGCTTCACGCTGATCTTCCTGTCCGCGCCCGGCGACGAGGGCGCGGAGGTCGAGCTGACGCACAATTGGGATCCCGAGGCGTATGGCGAGGGGCGCAATTTCGGTCACCTGGCGTACCGCGTCGACAATATCTACGACACCTGCCAGCGGCTGATGGACTCGGGCGTGACGATCAACCGGCCGCCGCGCGACGGGCACATGGCGTTCGTGCGTACCCCCGACAACATCTCGATCGAGCTGTTGCAGGCGGGCGGCGCGCTCGATCCCGCCGAGCCCTGGGCGTCGATGCCGAACACCGGCAAGTGGTGATCCGCTGATGCTCGATATCGTCCGCGTTCCGGTGCTTTCCGACAATTACGCCTGGCTGATCCACGACACCTTGTCGGGCGAGACGGTGGTGGTCGATCCGGGCGAGGCCGCACCGGTGATCGCCGCCGCCAAGAAGCGCGACTGGCGGATCGACCGGGTGTGGACGACTCACTGGCATCCCGATCATACCGGCGGGAATGCCGAGATGAAGGCGTATGGCGCGACGATCGTCGGCCCGGCGGCGGAGGCGGACAAGATTCCGGCGCTCGACGAGCAGGTCGGCGAGGGCGATGTAGTCCGTCTTGGTGCGCACGAGGCGACCGTGATGACGGTGCCGGGGCATACGCAGGGGCACATCGCGTTCCACTTCGCCGACGATGCGGCGATCTTCACCGGCGATACGCTGTTCGCGATGGGCTGTGGCCGGCTGTTCGAGGGCACGCCGGCGGACATGTTCGCGAACATGCAGCGATATGCGGTGCTGCCGGACGAGACCGAGGTGTTCTGCGGGCATGAATATACGCAGAGCAACGGGCGGTACGCGCTGGTCGCCGAGCCGGACAATGCGGCGATCGTGACGCGGATGGCCGAGGTGGATGCGGCGCGCGCCAAGGGCGAGCCTACCGTGCCGACGACGATCGGGCTCGAACGCGCGACCAATCCGTTCCTGCGGGCGACGTCGGTCGAGCAACTTGCCGCGTATCGTGCGGCGAAGGATGATTTTCGCGGGTAAAGGGCGTATGGGGATGGCGGGGGTTTTGAGGAGCGTTGCGATGCGGATGCGGACCCTGCCACTCTTGATGCTGCCGGCGCTTTTGCTGGGCGCGTGTACGCAGACCCAGGCGGAGGTCGAACGCGCGCAGGTGCGCGAGGCTGGCGTACAGGAGAAGCTGGCGAAGGAGCTGGCTGGGCTGGTGCCGGGCAAGCCGACGACGTGTATCAACCAGTTTCCGCAGAAGCAGAGTGCGGGCTACGGCGCGACGATCCTGTACCGGGTGAATAAAGGGCTGGTGTATCGGAGCGATACGGCGGGCGGATGCGAGGGGATCGCGCGCGGCGACATCCTGGTGACGCGGACGCCGAGCGGGCAGCTTTGCCGCGGCGATATCGCGCAGACGTTCGATCAGGTGGCACGCTTTCCGACCGGGAGCTGCAGCTTCGGCGAGTTCGTGCCGTATCGCAAGCCGTGATGCGCGCGCCGGTTCTTGCGGCGCTGGCGCTGCTGACGGTGGGGACGCTGGTGGCGGGGAATTCCGATCCGCTGGCGGACCGGGTGGCGGGCAAGCCGGTGCGGTGCATCGATATCCAGTGGAACGGCGGGCCCGAGATCGTCGATTCGCAGACGATCCTGTACCGGGAATCGGGCAAGCGGATCTGGAAGACCGGGCCGGTCGGCGAGTGCGCTTCGCTGCGGCCGCTCGATACGGTGATCGTCGAGGTTTATGGCGGGCAGTTGTGCCGGAACGATCGGTTCCGGACGGTGTCGGTGGGCATGTCGATACCGTCGGGATATTGCCGGTTCCGGGATTTTACGCCGTTTGACAAGGTGAAGTAAGGGAACACTACGCTACCAAACCGCACCACCCCGGCGGAGGCCGGGGCCCAATTGGGAGACGGTGCTGACCGAGCACGGCGCTCCGTTACTCCGACCTTGCCAATTGGGCCCCGGCCTTCGCCGGGGTGGTTGCGAGTGGTTAGCGCCTTTCGATCACCAGCCCCCTCCCTCGTCATCCTGACGAAAGTCAGGACCCAGAGTACCACGCGGCCCCCTAGTAACTCTGGGTCCTGACTTTCGTCAGGATGACGGATACGCGTTATTTCCGTGCGGACTACGCGTCACTCTCGTGCGGACGACGGCGGGCTTAGTCGGCGAACACCGCGGCGCGCTTTTCCATGTTGGCGCGGACCTGCTCGACTTGGTTGGGCGTGCGGATCACCTTCAGTTGCTCTTCGGTCTCGGCGAGCAGTACCGCCGCGGCGTCCGCATCTGCTGCGAGGTTGTAGAGGCGCTTCGAGCCCTGGATCGCGTGGGGGTTCCTCGCCGCGATCTCGCGGGCGAGCATCATCGCTTCGCCGAGCGGGTCTTCGGACAGGCGCGTGACGAAGCCGTGCCGCAATGCCTCCGCGCCATCGAACTCGCGTGCGGTGTAGGTCAGTTCGCGCAACACGTCGTCGCGGGCCAGCGTGCGCCAGAGGGCGATTCCGGCCATGTCCGGCACCAGACCCCAGTACGTCTCGCGGATTGCGAAGCGAGCGCCCGGATGCGCGATGCGGATGTCGGCGCCGGACATGATCTGGAAGCCGCCGCCGAACGCGACGCCGTGGACCGCGGCGATCACCGGCATCGGCAGGGTGCGCCAGCCCCACGCGACCTGCTGCGGAAGATTCGCGCCCTCCTCCGTCCGGTCGCCGAGCGCCAGCCCCGAGCCGCCACTCGCCATCGACCCCATGTCGAGGCCGGCGCAGAACGCCTTGCCGTCCCCCGACAGGACGACGCAGCGGACGTTATGCATCCCCTTGAGCTGGTCGATCGCGGCGGCGATGCCCTCGAACATCGCGGGGTCGATCGCGTTCATCTTGTCGGCGCGGTTGAGGCGGACGTCGGCGATGCCCTCGGCGACGGAAATCGTGACCCGGTCGTTCATTCTGGCGATCCTCTCGATCTTTGCAGCAACGCTAAACGCCCCCGCCGCCTCCCGCAATGTTGCGCGCGCTCACACGGCGTGTAGAGGCTCGCGCATGGCTGGTTTTGATCCACAATGGTTTGCGACGCGCGGGTTCGGCGGGCACGGCGCCGCGCTGGGGATGCGCTATCACGCACATGGCGACGACTGGGCGGAGCTTGCGCTGCCCTATGACGAGCGGCTGATCGGCGATCCAGCGAGCGGCGTGATCGCGTCGGGGCCGATCATCACGATGATGGACATGGCGACGAGTCTGGCGATCTGGATCAAGCGCAACGCGTTCGTGCCGCATGCGACGCTCGACCTGCGAGTGGATTATCTGCGGCCGGCCACGCCGGGGAAGACGGTGATCGGGCGCGGCGAATGCTACCGGATCACGCGCTCGATCGCGTTCGTGCGCGGGCAGGCGCATGACGGCGATCCGGGGGATCCGCTAGCGCATGTCGCGGGGACGTTCATGGTGGTCGGTGATGTCGCCGGCATGGGTCTCAACAGAAGGATCGAGGCATGACGATCGGCCTGCCGCCCTATGCGGAGATTCTTCGCGTGTCGGTCGAGGTCGAGGACGGCGCGCCTCCGGTGTTGGTGATGCCGTTTGCCGATGACGTGCTCGGGCGGCCAGGGTTCTTGCACGGGGGTGCGATCTCGGGGTTGCTGGAAATGGCGGCGATCGCGGCTTTGCAGCATGCGCTGGAGGCTGAGGGTGGCGGCGCGATCAAGCCGGTGAATGTTACGGTGGATTTCATGCGCGGTGGTCGGGACAAGCCTACGCGGGCGGCTGGCGTGGTGACGCGGTTGGGGACGCGGGTGGCGAATGTCGAGGCGACCGCGTGGCAGGACGAGCGGGAGAAGCCGATCGCCGCCGCGCGGATGAATTACCTGATCGTGCGGGACTGACTTCCTCCCCTCCCGCAAGCGGGAGGGGACCGAGGGGTGGGCGCCCGGCTTCGGCATTGGCTGCCGGTGCGATAATGGCGCGGCATACTGCGACGTCAGCAATCGAGGACAACGCGTGCCCACCCCTAGCCCCTCCCGCTTGCGGGAGGGGGGTGGCATCGTGGTTATTTCGCGGTCAGCTTGATCAGGCGGCCTTGCGATTCGCCGCCGTCTTCCAGCACCCAGATCGCGCCGTCGGGACCTTGTTCGACTTCGCGGATTCTTGCCCCCATGTCCCATTGGTCGCCCTTCGCGGCGCTGGCGCCGTTCAGGTCTACGCGGACCAGCGCCTTCGACGACAACCCGCCGATGAACGCGTCGCCCTTCCACTGCGGGAACATGCTGCCCGAATAGATCATCAGACCGCCTGGCGAGATCACCGGGTTCCACGATACCTTGGGCGGCTCATAGCCGTCGCCGGGCTTGTGATCGGGGATGTCGCGGCCGTCATAGTGGCTGCCGTTCGAGGCGTTGGGCCAGCCGTAATTGAGGCCGGGCTTGATGAGATTGACCTCGTCGCCGCCCTTGGGACCCATCTCCTGCTCCCAGAGATTGCCTTGCGCGTCGAACGCGATGCCGAGCAGGTTGCGGTGGCCATAGCTCCAGATCTCGGGTGCGAAGCCCTTTGCCGCGAGCGGGTTGCCAGACGCGGGCTTGCCGTCGAGCGTGAGGCGCAGCACCTTGCCGAGCGTGACCTTAGGGTCTTGCGCGGGCGTGAATTTCTGGCGATCGCCATTGGCGAAGAACAGGTATTTGCCGTCGGGCGAAAACGCGATGCGGCCGGAGTAATGACCGTTGCCCTCGACGAACGGGCGGGCGCTGAACAACGCTTCGATCTCGCCGAGACGCTCGCCACCACCGCCATTGGGGCGCAGGCGACCGCGGGCGAGGACGACGCCCTTGCCGCCCTCTCCTGCTGTCGAATAGCTGAAATACACGCGGTTGCTGGTTGCGAAATCGGGAGCGAGGACGACGTCCATCAGGCCGCCCTGCCCTGCCGAATCGACGGTGATCGTCGCGACCGTCTGGCGCGTCTTGCCGTCGGCGGAAACGAGCAGCATCTGGCCCTGTTTCTCCGTCACCAGCATGCGCGTGTCGGGCAGCACCGTCATCGCCCAGGGCGACTCGAAATCGGCGACCACCGTTGCCTTGAACGGCTTGCCCCCCGGTGCCGGTTGCGCAGAACAGGCGGTCGAGGCGAGCAGCGTGGCGGACAGCAGGCTGGTGGCGAACAGCGTTTTGCGAATCATGATTGTCTCCCGGAAACCTCTCCGCAAACGCGGCGTGACCAATGAAGGTTGCGCCCGCTTGCGGACCAGCGCCACCCCGCGTATAGAGGCACCACTTCTCTACATCGCCAGATGAAGAGGCTGCGGGGCTTGCTCCGCGGCGGCAATCACCTGTGCTTTGGCCCTGTTTGGAATTTCGATGGCGAATATCGCCCTGCTGACCGACCTGATCGAACCCGAGGCGAAGGCGCTCGGCCTCAGCCTCGTGCGCGTCCGCATGCAGGGCGGCAAGTCCGATCCGACGTTGCAGGTGATGGCCGAGCGCCCAGATACCCGGCAGCTGGTGATCGAGGATTGCGCCGAACTGTCGCGCCGCATCTCCGACAAGTTCGATGCGCTCGAAGCCGAGGGCAAGGATCCGGTCGGCGAGGACGCGTATCGTCTCGAGGTATCGAGTCCCGGTATCGATCGCCCGCTGACCCGGCTCCAGGACTTTGCCGACTGGGAAGGCCAGGAGGCGCGTATCCGCCTCGTCGAGCCGTTCGAGGATCGCAAGCAGATTTCGGGTAACCTGATGGGCGTCGAGGGGACGAAGATCACCGTCGACGTCAACAAGCACAAGATCATGACGATCGACTTCAGCCAGGTCGCCGACGCCAAGCTCGTCATGACCGACCGACTCATCGCCGCGACCGCGCCGCTTTCCACCGAAGGCGCGGACGAAGTTTTCTATCAAGACGTGGCCGAGCCTGATGCTCAGGGCACCGAGACCGAAGAAGGACAGCATTGATGGCCACGGCAGTCACCGCAAACCGCGCGGAACTGATCGCGATCGCGAATTCGGTCGCGTCGGAGAAGATGATCGACAAGGCGATCGTGATCGAGGCGATGGAGGACGCGATCCAGCGCGCCGCCCGCTCGCGCTACGGCGCCGAGAACGACATCCGCGCCAAGCTCGATCCGAACACCGGCGATCTGCGCTTGTGGCGCGTCGTCGAAGTGGTCGAGGCGGTCGACGATTATTTCAAGCAGGTCGACGTCAAGGGCGCGCAGAAGCTGCAGAAGGACGCGGCGCTGGGCGACTTCATCGTCGATCCGCTGCCCCCGATCGAGTTCGGCCGCATCGCCGCGCAGGCTGCCAAGCAGGTCATCTTCCAGAAGGTCCGCGACGCCGAGCGCGAGCGCCAGTTCGAAGAATATAAGGACCGCGCGGGCGAGATCATCACCGGCGTCGTCAAGCGTGTCGAGTTCGGCCATGTCGTGGTCGACCTGGGCCGCGCCGAGGGCGTCATCCGCCGCGACGCGCAGATCCCGCGCGAAGTGGTGCGCGTCAACGACCGCATCCGCTCGCTGATCCTGAACGTCCGCCGCGAAAACCGTGGGCCGCAGATCTTCCTCAGCCGCGCGCACCCAGACTTCATGAAGAAGCTGTTCGCGCAGGAAGTACCCGAGATCTACGACGGCATCATCGAGATCAAGGCCGCGGCCCGCGATCCGGGTTCGCGCGCGAAGATCGGTGTCATCTCGCATGATTCGTCGATCGATCCGGTCGGCGCGTGCGTCGGCATGAAGGGCTCGCGCGTCCAGGCCGTCGTGCAGGAAATGCAGGGCGAGAAGATCGACATCATCCCCTGGTCGCCCGACATCGCGACGTTCGTCGTCAACGCGTTGCAGCCGGCGTCTGTGTCGCGCGTCGTGATCGACGAGGAAGAAGAGCGCATCGAAGTGGTCGTTCCCGACGATCAGCTTTCGCTGGCGATCGGTCGTCGTGGCCAGAACGTACGGCTCGCGTCGCAGCTGACCGGCAAGGCGATCGACATCCTCACCGAGGCCGATGCGTCGGAGAAGCGCCAGAAGGACTTCGTCGAGCGTTCGGCGATGTTCGAGAAGGAGCTCGACGTCGACGAGACGCTCGCACAGCTGCTGGTCGCCGAAGGGTTCACGAACCTGGAGGAGGTCGCCTATGTCGAGGTCGAGGAGATCGCCGGCATCGAGGGCTTCGACGAGGACCTGGCGGGCGAGTTGCAGAACCGCGCGACCGAGGCTTTGGAGCGTCGCGACGCTGCCAGCCGCGAAGAGCGTACCGCGCTCGGCGTCGAGGACGCGCTGGCCGGTATGCCGTATCTGACCGAGGCGATGCTGGTCACGCTCGGCAAGGCGGGCATCAAGACGCTCGACGACCTCGCCGATCTCGCGACCGACGAGCTGGTCGAGAAGAAGCGCGTCGAGCCACGTCGTCGGAATGAGGACGCTCCGAAGCGGCCCGAGCCGAAGGGCGGGATTCTCGCGGAATATGGTCTCAGCGACGAGCAGGGCAACGAGATCATCATGGCCGCGCGCGCGCATTGGTTCGAGGATGAGGCTCCCGAGGCTTCGGCTGACGAAGTCGAGGCGGACGAAACTCCGGTGGAAGAGGCTGCGGCTGACGACGCCGTGGTCGAGGACACTGCGACTGAAGAGACGACGGCCGACGAAGCCGTGGCTGAGGACGCTTCGGCGGACGACGCTTCGGTCGAGGACGCCGCGGACAAGACCGACACGAAGAGCGAGGGCGACAAGGCCTGATGCCCTTCGTCAGCATCCGCATCTCGGGGTCCGCCACCAAGGACCAGAAGTCCGGCATCGTCGCCGACGTCACCCAGTCGCTCGTGCAGCGGCTGGGAAAGAACCCGGCTGCGGTGCAGATCGTGATCGAAGAAATCTCGACCGAGAATTACGGCGCGGGCGGCCAGTTGCTGGTCGACCGCGACGCCGCGAAAGCAACTCCGGCGCAGGAGGACGCACATGCGGAACCCTCCCGATGAGGCGCTAGGCGCTACCGAAACCCTGCCTTCCTCCCCTCCCGCAAGCGGGAGGGGACCGAGGGGTGGGCGCCCGGCTTCGTCAAAACGCGACGCTTCGGCTAAGTCTCACGCTTCCAAGGCTAAAGCTAAGGGCGGCAATGGAGGTGAGCGCGAGCCCACCCCTAGCCCCTCCCGCTTGCGGGAGGGGAATGATGACGCGCCCGTTCGGAAGTGCATTCTCTCGGGCGAGCGTGATGTGCGGCCCCACCTCGTGCGACTCGCATTGTCGCCCGATGGGCAGATTCTTCCCGATGTGCGGGCCAAGGCTCCCGGCCGTGGCGCGTGGATCGGGGTGACTCGAGTCGAGCTTGAAGCCGCGATCAAGAAGGGCAAGCTTAAGGGGGCGCTCGCTCGGGCGTTCAAGACCGGCGAGTTCACGATCGATCCCGAGCTTCCCGCCAAGATCGAATCCGCACTCGAGCGTAACGCGCTCGACCGGCTCGGGCTCGAATCGCGCTCTGGCACGGTGCTGATCGGCTCCGACCGGATCGAGCAGAATGCCCGTCAGGGGAAGCTGAAGACGCTGTATCATGCGTCCGACGCGGCCGAGGATGGCAACCGCAAGCTCGATCAGGCGTGGCGCATCGGCAACGATGTCGAAGGCTCGGGTTTGCGGGGGTTGGCACTCCCTGTGTCGCGCACCATATTGGCGTTGGCGCTGGGACGGGAAAATGTGGTACACATCGGCCTGACAGACCGCGCTGCAGCAAAGCGGGTGAGCGAAGCGCTCGACCGTTGGCTGCATTTTATCGGCTCCGAACCTTCTTCCGTGTCTTGCGAAACGGCCTCGCAGGGCGCATCGGCGTCACAAAATATAGGGGCGTCCGGATCGACCGGACAACGCCCGGCCGTGGACATGACTGAGGAATTTGAGTGAGCGACACGGACAACGAGAAGCCGAAACTTGGCATGCGCGCACCTTTGGGTGTGAAGCGCACGGTCGAGACCGGCCAGGTGAAGCAGAGCTTCAGCCACGGCCGATCGAATACGGTGATCGTGGAAACCAAGCGTGCGCGCGTCCTGCGCCGTCCGGGCGAGCCCGACGTGCAGGTCGCGGACGCCCCGGTTGCCGCGCCCGCCCCGGCTGCGGCCCCCGCCGCTCCGGCCCCGCAGGCGCGCGCGCCGCAGCCTGCGCCTGCCCCCGTGCGCCAGCAGCAGAGCAATCTGTCGCCGCAGGAGCGCCAGGCCAAGCTGCTCCGCGAGGCCGAAGAGCAGCGCATGAACACGCTGGAAGAAGGGCGTCGTCGCCAGGAGGCCGAACGGGCCAAGGCGATCGAAGACGAGCGTAACCGCGCCGCCGAGCGTGCGCGCGCCGAGGCGGAAGCCAAGGCGCCGAAGCCGGTCGAGGCCCCTGCGCCTGCACCAGCCCCCGTCGTCGAAGCGGCTCCCGCTCCGGTCGCGGCACCGACGCCTGCGCCGGCTCCGGTCGAAGCTCCCGTTGCTGCGGCGCCTGCCCCGGCTCCGGTCGCTGCGCCGAAGCCTGCGCCCGCGCCGGTCGCGGCGGCGCCTGCACCGGCTCCAAAGCCTGCCCCGGCTCCTGTCGCACCGCCGGCACCGCCGCCCATTCTGGAACTGACCCGCGATCCGGCATTCCCGGCACCGCGCCGGTTCTCGCCAGTCGCGCGTCCAGAGCGTCCTCCGCCGCCACCGAAGCCTGTCGCGGCCCCCGCTGCCGCAGCGCCGGCAACGACCGGCAACGCCGGCACGACCGCCGCGCGTCCCGGCGCGACCGGCGCGAATGCTCCGGCCGGTGGCATCCGTCGCGATGCCGTCCCCGCGCGTCCACAGCAGCGTGACCGCAAGGGCGACGATCGTCGCACTTCGGGCAAGCTCACCGTCAACCGCGCGCTTGGCGATGGCGATGGTGCACGCGCTCGCTCGCTCGCCGCGCTGAAGCGTGCGCGTGAGAAGGAGCGTCGTGGCACCGGTGGTCCGCGCGAGCCGCAGGCCAAGCAGGTCCGCGACGTGGTCGTCCCAGAGGCGATTACGGTGCAGGAACTCGCCAACCGTATGGCCGAGAAGGGTGCAGACCTGGTCAAGGCGCTGTTCAAGATGGGCATGCCCGTCACGATGACGCAGACGATCGACCAGGACACCGCCGAGTTGCTCGTCACCGAGTTCGGCCATAACCTGACGCGCGTCAGCGATGTCGACCAGGATCTGGCCAACGACACGATCGACGATGCCGAGGAGACGCTGCGCCCACGTGCCCCGGTCGTCACGATCATGGGTCACGTCGATCACGGCAAGACGTCGCTGCTCGATGCCCTGCGCGGCACCGACGTGGTGCGCGGCGAAGCGGGTGGCATCACCCAGCATATCGGCGCCTACCAGGTCACGCTGAAGGACAAGTCGAAGATCACCTTCCTCGACACCCCGGGCCATGAGGCGTTCACGCAGATGCGTGCGCGTGGCGCGGACGTTACCGACATCGTCATCCTGGTGGTGGCGGCGGACGACGGCCTGATGCCGCAGACGGTGGAGGCGATCGCCCACACCAAGGCGGCGGGCGTGCCGATGATCGTCGCGATCAACAAGATCGACAAGGAAGGCGCCAATGCCCAGAAGGTGCGCGAGCGCCTGCTGAGCGAGGAGATCGTGGTCGAGGACATGGGCGGCGACGTCCAGGACGTCGAAGTCTCCGCGACCAAGAAGATCGGTCTCGACGCGCTGATCGAGAAGATCCAGCTCCAGGCCGAACTGCTCGAACTGCGCGCCAATCCGGATCGTGCCGCCGAGGGTACGGTGATCGAAGCCAAGCTCGACAAGGGTCGTGGCCCGGTCGCGACGATCCTCGTCAACCGCGGTACGCTGCGGGTCGGCGACATCTTCGTGGTCGGTGGCGAGAGCGGCAAGGTCCGCGCGCTGGTCGACGACAAGGGCAAGCAGATCAAGGAAGCGGGTCCGGCGATGCCGGTCGAGGTCCTTGGCCTGTCGGGTGTTCCATCGGCGGGCGATCCGTTCCAGGTGGTCGAGAACGAGGCACGGGCCCGCGAAGTCGCGGAATATCGTCGCAGCGTGAAGACCGACAAGCGGACCGCCTCGGTTCCTGCCAGCCTCGAGAGCATGTTCTCGGCGCTGAAGGAAAAGCAGGCGATCGAATATCCGCTGGTCGTGAAGGCGGATACGCAAGGCACCGTCGAGGCGATCGTCGGGGCGATCAACAAGATCTCCACCGACCTGATCAAGGCGCGCGTGCTGAGCTCGGGCGTCGGTGGCATCACCGAGTCGGACGTGACGCTTGCCGCCGCTTCGGGTGCGCCGATCATCGGCTTCAACGTTCGCCCGAACGCCAAGGCACGCGAGATCGCCGAGCGCCAGAAGGTCGCGTTCAAGTACTATGACGTGATCTACGACCTGATCGACGAGATCCGGGCGGGGATGGCAGGCGAGCTTGGGCCGGAAGCGTTCGAGACGGTCGTCGGTCGTGCCGATATCCGCGAGGTCTTCTCGGCGGGCAAGCACGGCAAGGCGGCGGGTCTGCTCGTCACCGAAGGCAACATCCGCAAGGCGCTCAAGGCACGCATCACGCGCAACGACGTCATCATCTACCAGGGCGAAATCGCATCGCTGCGTCGCTTCAAGGATGATGTCGCCGAGGTCCGTGCGGGGCTGGAGTGCGGCGTGACGTTCACGTCGAACTTCGTCGACATCAAGGCCGGCGACGTTCTCGAGACGTTCGAAGTCGAGATGCGCGAACGTACTTTGTAACTGACTGCTCCCCCTCCCGCTCGCGGGAGGGGGTTGGGGGGTGGGCACCCGCCATCCACGGCACGATACGCTGAGGCCGGGTGCCCACCCCCGGCCCCTCCCGCAGGCGGGAGGGGAGTTAAAGATTATGAAGACCGATACCCCAGAAGCAAAAGCCGTCCGCAGCTTGCGAGTCGGCGAACAGGCGCGTCATGCGCTGTCGGACATCCTCGCGCGCGGCGACGTGCACGATCCGGTGCTCGAAAAGCACCTCGTGACGATCACCGAAGTCCGCATGTCCCCCGATCTCCGCCACGCCACCGTCTTCGTGAAACCGTTGCTCGGTAAGGACGAAGAGAAGGTACTCAAGGCGCTCCGCACCAACACCGCCTATCTCCAGCGCGAAGTCGCGAACCGGGTGCAGATGCGGTATGCCGCCAAGCTGAAGTTCCTTGCGGACGAGAGCTTCGACGAGGGCACGCACATCGACACGCTGCTGCGCGATCCGCATGTCGCGCGGGATCTGACCGAAGATTGACTTCGCAGCCGGTAAGACGCATCTTACCTCGATGAACGCTCAGACGAAAATGTCGGAAAAGGGCCAGGTCGTCATCCCCAAGGATGTGCGCGACTCGCTCGGCTTAAACCCCGGTCAGCAGTTCGACGTCCTGCAAGCGGGTGGCGACATCGTGTTGCGACCGACGGGTAGGACGACCGGAAAGAGCGTCGCCGAGGTGCTCGCCGATCTCCGTGCGCGGGTTCGGTACGAGGGGCCGGCCATTCCGGTTGAGCAATTGAGCTGGTCGCCTGATTTCGACGAGGACGATCGTTCGGCGTGAAAGCTGTCGACACAAATATTCTCGCGCGTTTCATCCTGGCGGACGACGAGCGTCAGTCTGCGATGGCGTCCGACATACTGAGCGCGCCGGTCTGGGTCGGTCTGACCGTCTGGCTCGAACTCGGATGGGTGCTCTCGAAGCGCGCCGCGCTCGGTCGTGCGATGGTGGCCGATGCGATCGAAACGCTGCTGCAGTTGGGGACTATCCATACCGCGGATCGCGATGGTCTGGTCTGGGCGGTCACGCGATACCGAGCGGGGGCAGATTGGGCCGATATGATCCATCTCGTTTCAGCGCGGTCAGTCGCGGATGGCTTCGTGACGTTCGATCGCGGGATCGCGACCTATGCCGCGCAATCGCCCCTACCTGTCGAGACGCTGATCTGATGGCCAAGCTGTATTTCTACTACGCCTCGATGAACGCGGGGAAGTCGACGAACCTGTTGCAGGCGGACTTCAATTACCGTGAGCGGGGGATGCGGACGATGCTGTTTACCGCGGGCGTAGACAACCGGTTCGCGGCGGGGACGATCACGTCGCGGATCGGGCTGGAGGCGCCGGCGATCGCGTTCGATGCGGGGACGGATATCGGGGCTTGCGTGGTTCGGCAGCACGGCGCGGATGCGATTTCCTGCGTGCTGGTGGACGAGGCGCAGTTTCTGACGTCTGCGCAGGTCGATCAGTTGGCGCATATCTGCGACGTGGTCGGGATACCGGTGCTGGCATACGGGTTGCGGACCGATTTCCAGGGGGCGCTGTTTCCGGGATCGGCGCGGTTGCTGGCGCTGGCGGATTCGCTGGTGGAGATCAAGTCGGTTTGCGGGTGTGGGCGCAAGGCTACGATGAACCTGCGGGTCGATGGGAGCGGGCGGGCGATCGCCGAGGGGCAGCAGACCGAGATTGGCGGGAACGACCGGTATGTCGCGCTGTGTCGGCGGCATTTTCGTGAGGCCTTGGGGTAGCGTTTCGCGTCGAAAATGCCGCCGCTTCGCCGCCTACCGTCATCCCAGCGAAAGCTGGGATCTTGTCCTTTGGCGGGCGTCATCTGACCCGTGGGATACCCCGGCTTTCGCTGGGGTGACGGGTATTGGGTTAGTGACGGGGTTGGTTGGGGTGATCCCCGCTACATACGATTGTTAATCTAGGACCGAACGCATGCATGGCTGGATCATTCTCGACAAGCCGCTGGGGCTTGGCTCGACGCAGGGTGTTTCTGCGGTGAAACGCGCGTTGCGGAGCGGCGGGTATGGGAAGTTCAAGGTGGGGCATGGGGGGACGCTTGACCCGCTCGCGACAGGCGTTCTGCCGATCGCTGTCGGGGAGGCGACGAAGCTGGCTGGGCGGATGCTCGATAGCGACAAGATCTATGATTTCACGGTGATGTTCGGGGTGCAGACCGATACGCTCGATGCGGAAGGCGTGAGCATTGCGACGTCCGATGTGCGGCCGACTTTGGCGGCGGTGGAGGCTGTGCTTGCGCAGTTCACCGGGCCGATTTCTCAGGTGCCGCCGGCGTATTCCGCGCTGAAGGTGGATGGAGAGCGGGCGTATGATCTGGCGCGGGCCGGGCATGAGGTGGTGCTGGCCAGCCGGGATGTGACGATTCATTCGCTTCATTCGCTATCCTCCCCGGTACGGGGAGGGGGACCAGCGCAGCTGGTGGAGGGGGGCTTCCGCGAACGTTCCGCTGGTGGCGAGCCCCCCTCCACCCCCGTCCAAGCGGACGGCGGTCCCCCTCCCCGTACCGGGGAGGAATTGAAGGAGCCCCCCCTTCCACACGACCCGCTTGGGGAAGTCACCCTCACCGCGCACGTTTCGAAGGGCACCTATATCCGTTCCCTCGCGCGGGACATCGCGATCGCCCTCGGCACCGTCGGCCACGTCACCATGCTGCGCCGCACCAAGGCCGGTCCGTTCGACCTCTCCTCCGCGATATCGCTGGACAAACTGGAGGAACTCTCTAAGGCATCCGCGCTTGAAGATGTACTTCTGCCCTTGAGGGTGGCGCTGGACGACATCCCGGCTCTCTCCCTCACCCCCGACCAGGCAGGGGCGCTCCGACAGGGGCGTATCTTGGTCGGGATCGCCGCAGACGATGGCCAATACTTCGCCGAACTGGACGCTGTCCCGGTCGCGCTGGTCGAGGTCGAGGACGGAGACGTCCGGGTCGTTCGCGGTTTCAATCTGTGATGTCGAGGACATGAATTCATGACGATTACCGCTGAACGCAAGACCGAGCTCGTCAAGGAGCATTCGCGCGCCGAGGGTGACACCGGTTCGCCGGAAGTCCAGGTCGCGATCCTGACCGAGCGCATCAAGAACCTGACCGAGCATTTCAAGGGCCACAAGAAGGACAACCACTCGCGTCGTGGTCTTCTCATGATGGTCAACAAGCGCCGGACGCTGCTGGATTATCTCCGTCACAAGGACGGCCAGCGCTATCTGGATCTGATCGCGAAGCTCGGTCTCCGCAAGTAACACGAACGGCTCCCCTCGGGGGGCCGTTTTCGTATATAGGGTTGTTCTCCCGCGAAGGCGGGAGTCCAGACTGGGCCCCCGCCTTCGCGGGGGAACAGGAAGCGCCAGGACACAATTCGGTGAACTGGCCAGAAGCGACAACTCGCTTCGAACCGCCGCGGGCCGGCTAAGCCCGCACATAGGCCCCGTTCGCATCTGGCGACCGGAGTGAAGGAAAAAGAATGTTCGATACCAAGACCGTAAGCGCCCAGTGGGGCGGCAAGACGCTGACGCTCGAGACCGGCCGCGTTGCGCGCCAGGCCAACGGCGCAGTCCTCGCCACCCTCGGCGAGACCGTCGTTCTGTGCGCCGTGACGGCTGCACGGACCGTCAAGGAAGGGCAGGATTTCTTCCCGCTCACCGTCCATTACCAGGAGAAGTTCTCCGCGAGCGGCCGCATCCCCGGCGGCTTCTTCAAGCGTGAGCGCGGCGCGACCGAAAAGGAGACGCTGACCAGCCGTCTCATCGATCGCCCGATCCGTCCCCTCTTCCCAGAGGGTTTCTACAACGAGATCAACGTGATCTGCCAGGTTCTGTCGTATGACGGCGAGAACGAGCCGGACGTCCTCGCGATGGTCGCAGCCTCCGCGGCGCTGACAATCTCCGGCGTGCCGTTCATGGGCCCGATCGGCGCGGCACGCGTCGGCTATGTCGATGGCGCGTACATCCTTAACCCGACGCTGGAAGAAGCCAAGGCTGGCGATCTCGACCTCGTCGTCGCCGCTACCGGCCAGGCCGTGATGATGGTCGAATCGGAAGCCAAGGAGCTTTCGGAAGAGATCATGCTCGGCGCCGTGCAGTTCGCCCACAAGGCCTGCCGCGAAGCCGCCAACCTGATTATCGATCTGGCCGAGAAGGCTGCCAAGGATCCTTGGGAAATGGCCGAGCAGGCCGACCTGTCGACCGCCAAGGACAAGCTGAAGAAGCTGATCGGCAAGGACATCGCCGCCGCCTACAAGGTGACCGACAAGTCCAAGCGTTCGGACCTGCTGAATGCCGCTCGTGCGAAGGGCAAGACCGCATTCGCCGACGCGTCCCCGCAGGACCAGATGGCAGCCGGCAAGTTGATGAAGAAGCTGGAGGCGGAGATCGTCCGCGGCGCCATCCTCAAGGACGGCACCCGCATCGACGGCCGCACCACCACGCAGATCCGTCCGATCGAGGCGATGGTCCACTTCCTGCCGCGTACGCACGGCTCGGCGCTGTTCACGCGCGGCGAGACGCAGTCGATCTGCACCACCACGCTCGGTACGCGCGACGCGGAGCAGATGATCGACGGCCTGAACGGCCTCAGCTACGAAAACTTCATGCTGCACTACAACTTCCCGCCCTACTCGGTCGGTGAAGTCGGTCGCTTCGGTGCGCCGGGTCGTCGCGAAGTCGGTCACGGCAAGCTCGCATGGCGCGCGCTGCACCCGGTGCTGCCGACCAAGGAAGAGTTCCCGTACACGATCCGCGTCCTGTCGGACATCACGGAGAGCAACGGCTCGTCGTCGATGGCGACGGTCTGCGGCGGTTCGCTGAGCATGATGGATGCGGGCGTTCCGCTTAAGCGTCCGGTTTCGGGTATCGCGATGGGCCTGATCCTCGAGGGCAAGAACTTCGCGGTTCTCAGCGACATCCTCGGCGACGAGGATCACCTCGGCGACATGGACTTCAAGGTGGCTGGCACGTCCGAGGGCATCACCACGATGCAGATGGACATCAAGATCGCCGGCATCACCGAAGAGATCATGGGCAAGGCACTGGCGCAGGCCAAGGAAGGCCGCGCACACATCCTGGGCGAGATGGCCAAGGCGCTCGACCACACCCGTGAGGAACTCAGCGCCCACGCACCGCGCATCGAGAGCTTCCAGATTGACAAGTCGAAGATCCGTGAAGTCATCGGCACCGGCGGCAAGGTGATCCGCGAGATCGTCGCGCAGACCGGCGCAAAGGTCGACATCGACGACGAGGGCGTGATCAAGGTGTCGTCGTCCGACCCCGCGCAGATCGAAGCCGCGATCAAGTGGATCAAGGGCCTCGTCGAGGAAGCCGAAGTCGGCAAGGTCTATGACGGCAAGGTCGTCAACCTGGTCGATTTCGGGGCGTTCGTGAACTTCATGGGTGGCAAGGACGGTCTCGTCCACGTGTCCGAGATCAAGAACGAGCGCGTCGAGAAGGTCAGCGATGCGCTGAGCGAAGGCCAGGAGGTCAAGGTCAAGGTTCTCGAGATCGATCCGCGCGGCAAGGTGCGCCTGTCGATGCGCGTCGTCGACCAGACGACCGGCGAAGAGCTGGAGGACACGCGTCCTGCCCGTGAGCCCCGCGAGGGTGGCGATCGTGGTCCGCGCGGTCCGCGTCGCGATGGCGATGGCGGTCGTGATGCTGGTAACGGCGGTGGCGGTCGTGGTCCGCGCGGCGAAGGCGGCGGCGGCGACCGCGGCTCGCGTGGCCCGCGTCGTGACGGCGACGGTGGCCGTGACGCAGGCGGCAACGGCGGTGGCCGTGGTCCCCGTCGCGACGGCGGCGGTGGCCAGGGCGGCGAGCGCGCTCCCCGTGCCGAGCGTTCGGACGGCGACAAGGCCCCCGAGTTCGCACCGGCGTTCCTGACGGGCGATCGCGACTAAGCCTTTGCCGCTCAACGGCAAATGACGGAGGGGCTCGGGAAACCGGGCCCCTTTCTCATATCAGGCTCGCCCTGCCCCATTGTCGGGTGAAAGATGATTAATATCGGAACGGAGCGGCATGCCGGATGTTCGAACCGGTATGAACGCCATTCGCAAATCTGTAATACTCGTCGTCGATGACGACGCTCTCGTCCGGGTCCACTCCAACTTCGCGCTGGAGGATGCCGGCTATGAAGTCGTCGAAGCCAGCAACGCGGCCGACGCGCTGGTCAAGCTCAAGGAGCGGCCCGATATCGCCGCCCTGTTCACCGATGTCCGCATGCCGGGTGATTTGAACGGCATTGACCTCGCCAACGCGGTGCACGCGCAACGTCCCGACATCGCGATCCTCGTCACGTCCGGCACCGACAACGGCACGACCGCTGCTCTCCCCGCAGCGGCGCAATTCGTGCAGAAACCCTATACCGGCGCGCAGATCAGCAGGCTTCTTCAGCCCTGACGAAAGTATGACGTCGAGCCGCCGAATATTCTGCACTTGCTGCTTGCGGGCGGAATTAAGCTTACGGCTTGTCGATCGCTAGGATTGAGATCATCGTCCTTCGCTGGAGCATCGACTCGCGGGGGCGACATGATGGAAACAGCGAACACTATGCGTGCGATCCGGCAGGATGGTATCGCACGCGAGCGCCTCTTCTTTCTGGTCATGGCGATAGTCATTGCGGTCACCGTGATCTTCGGCTTTACCGTGAACGCCGCGCGGATGCACTGGACCTTCTTATCGCTGCCTTGGCATGTCCATCTTCATGCCGGTGTATTCTTATCATGGATCATGATTTACGTCGTGCAGAATTGGCTGATCGTACGCGGTTCGGTCGCGCGCCATCGCCAGTTGGGCATGATTGGCGCGGGTATTACCGCGGTGATGGTGGTGCTGGGCATCGTGACCACGGTCATGGCGATCAAGCAGCACCGGGTGCCGCCGTTCTTTCCACCGGGCGTCTTTCTCGTGCTCGACGTGCTGGGCGTGATCGGCTTCGGCGTGCTCACGGCGTGGGCGATCGCGTTGCGGAAGCAGGCGGCGTGGCACAAGCGGTTGATGTTGTGCGGGACGATCCTGGTCATGTCGCCGGCGCTGGGGCGGATCCTGCCGATGCCGATGCTGGGCGCGTTCGCACCGCTCGCGGTGTTCGCGTCGATGGCGGTGTTCGTCATCGCGGGGATGCTCTACGACCTGCGCCTGCGCGGGCGGATACATCCGGCCTATTATTGGGGCGGCGGCGTGCTGGTCGTGACGAACGGTCTGGTCGGTCCGCTGGGCTTCAGCCCGCCGGTGTTGCGACTGGTCGAGCGCCTGGCCGCATGATCGAGGCCGCGTGTTCCAGAAAGTGGGGAGCTTCTGTTGCTCGGTGCTCCCCGTACCGCCGGTTTCCACTTCTGTTGCCCGGTGTGGCCCGAACCGCGCTTTCGTCCGTATAACTTAGGTCGTTAGACCGTCAGTTATGCGGCAATTGCGAGTGCTTCGTTATCGTTGGCACTTGTGTATGGGCCGTTGCGGTGGTCCCATTCCGAGCGAAACATAGCGTCGTTGAACACACGTCGATCCTAGTTCGACCCCGTCATCGTCCCCCTCTTTCGAAGAGGGCGGTGGTGGAGTCGCCGGGTACTGCCCCCGGGTCCGCTGTGTCTATGACACGCCACGGTTTATCGCCATAGCCGCCAAGAGAAGATTCCCCCGACGGCATACTCGATATAGGCGCGCCGCAACGCGATGAAAAGCCCGGGTTCCAATGCTTTTTTATCGAGAAACGTCAATGTCCTAGCACGCGGCGTGCCAAACCGCCTTCCGCTCGCCACAAAGCGCGTGCATAGCAACCTGCATTATGTTGACGCAGCGCTCCCGCTACGCGCTCCGCGCGATGATCTTCCTAGCCGGTGAACCGGCCAATAGCCCGCCGATCCCGATGACGCGGATCGCTGCCGAGGCGAACGTGCCGCGCAAGTTCCTCGAGCTGATCCTCGCCGATCTGCGCGAGTCCGGTTTGTTGCACAGCCATCGCGGCAAGATGGGCGGGTATCGCCTGTCGCGGCCGAGCCATCTGATTTCGCTCGGCGAGGTGATCCGGATCATCGAGGGCCCGCTCGCGCTCGTGCCATGCGTCAGCCGCACCGCGTACCGCCCCTGCCCCGACTGCAAGAGCGAAGCCGACTGCGCGATCCGCTATGCGATGATGCGGGTACGGGACGAGACTGCGCGGATCCTGGACGGGACGAGCTTGGCGGATGCGAACGCCGAGGATCTGGTCGCGGCGTGAGACTTTCCTTCTCCCCTCGGGGAGAAGGTGGCGCGGTAGCGTCGGATGAGGGGGTGTTGGGATGTCCGTCCCGAGCCTCACGCCCCTCACCCTTCCGTCGCCTGACGGCTCCTCCCTCCCTCTCCCCGCAGGGGAGAGGGACCCGAGTTCACCCGCGCTTCTTCAGTTCGTCACGGATTTCGCGGAGGAGGGCGATCTCGACCGGCTCTGGTGCTGGCGCAACCGGCGTGGCGTCTTCCTCGCGCTTCAACCGTGCCGTCTCGCGCTCGATCAGCGCTGCCGTCCGGTTGACCACGCGGAGGATCATGAAGATGATGCCCGCGACGATGACGAAATTGACGAGCTGCGTCGCGAATTCACCATAGCCGAGCAGCGGCACGCCTGCCTTCTTGAGCGCGGCGTAATCGGTCAGCGAGCCGACATAGCCCGCCGGCACCGGCCCCATCCGCCAGAAATAGCTCGAGAAATCGAGCCCGCCGAAGATCTTGCCGATCACCGGCATCAGCACGTCGTCGGTGAGCGAGGTGACGATCTTGCCGAACGCCGCGCCGATGATCACCGCGATGGCGAGATCGAGCACGTTGCCGCGCATGATGAAGGCCTTGAATTCCTTGAGCATCGACGCCCCTTTCCCTGTTCGGGCCAAGGCTAGCCACCGATTTCGGTTTCGCCAACCCTGCGGACTGTCCTATGAGGGTGACACAGGTATTCAGGAGAGCCCCGATGTCACGCACCACAATCGTCCGCGGTACCGCCGCGATCCTGCTCGCATCGGCACTGGCCGGGTGCGGGATCAACAGCGTGCCGACCGCCGAGGAAAACGCCAAGGCGCGCTGGGCCGACGTCCAGAACAATTATCAGCGTCGCGCCGACCTGATCCCCAACCTCGTCGCGACCGTGAAGGCGGCCGGCGCGCAGGAGAAGGATATCCTCGTCGAGGTGACGCAGGCGCGCTCGGCCGCGAACTCGGTCCAGGTTTCGGCCGCCGATCTCTCCGATCCGGCGAAGATGGAGCAGTATCAGCGCGTCCAGGGTGCGGTCGGCGTATCGCTGCAGCGCTTGCAGGAGGCGTATCCCGAGCTGAAGAGCCAGGGCAATTACACCACGCTGATGAGCCAGCTCGAGGGCACCGAGAACCGCATCACGATCGCGCGGCGCGACTATAACGGCGCGGTGCAGGAGTATAATACCAAGATCCGCACCTTCCCCGACGCGGTCGGCGCGAAGATCTTCTATGGTGCCAAGCCGATGGTGCCGTTCGCGGCGACCACGCCGGGCGCCGAGACCGCGCCCACGGTGAACTTCGGCAACGCGAGCTGATCGGGGCGCTATGCTCCGCCACCTCCTGACGCTGGCGTTCGCGGTGCTGCTCGGTAGCAGCGCCGCGAGCGCGCAGACGCTTCCAAAGTTCACCGGCTTCGTCGTCGATGCGGCGAACGTCATTCCGCCCGACCAGGAAGCTGCGCTGACCAAGCGGCTCGACGACCTGCAAAAGGCGACCGGCAACCAACTGGTGGTCGCGACCGTGCCCGATCTCGACGGCTATCCGATCGAGGATTACGGCAATCGGCTGATCCGGAGCTGGGGCGTCGGGCTGAAGGAGGCGAACAACGGCGCGATCCTTCTGGTCGCACCGAACGACCGGAAGGTGCGGATCGAGGTCGGCTATGGCTTGGAGCCGGTGCTGACCGATGCGTTCTCCAGCGTGGTGATCAACCAGCAGATCCTGCCGCGCTTCAAGGCGGGCGACATTCCCGGCGGGATCGTCGCGGGGACGAACGCGGTGGCGGACCAGCTCGCGCTGCCCGATGCGGAGGCGCGCGCCAAGGTGACGGCCGCGGCGGCAGAGTATGACAAGACGCATCGCCGCGCCAATTCGGGTGGCGGCGGCGTGCCGATCGGGCTGATCTTCTTCGGGATCGTGCTGGCGGCGATCGTCATCCCGATGATCTCGCGGCGGGTCAGCGGGCAGCGCTACACCGATGGTGGGCGCGCTGGCGGCAGCGGTGCCTTGCCGATCGTGCTGTGGAGCATCGCCGACGCGATGACCCGTGGCGGCGGCGGCGGCGGCGGCGGTGGCTTCGGCGGCGGCGGCGATAGCGGCGGTGGCTGGGGCGGCGGCGGTTTCGGTGGCGGCGGCGGTGGATCCGGCGGCGGCGGCGGCGCATCGGGGAGTTGGTGACATGCGGCTGAGCGAAACCGATCACGACCGCGTCACCGCGGCGGTCACGCAGGCGGAGACGGCGACGACCGGCGAGATCGTCACGATCGTCGCACGGCAGTCGGATGCGTATCACGACGTGTCCCTGCACTGGGCGGTACTGGCGATGCTGCTGACGCTGGCGCTGCTCGCGTTCCACCCGGTCGCGGCGGATCATATCTACGCGGGGCTGGTCGATCCGTGGGCGCAGTCGGCACCGCAGGGCGCGCTGTATGCGATCGCGCTGGTGCTGGTGACTCTGGTGTTCCTCGCGGTCAGGCTGGTGCTGGCTTGGACTCCGGCGCGGGTGGCGCTGAGCCCCGGCGCGACCAAGGCGCGGCGGGTGCGGCGAAGGGCCCTGCTGCTGTTCCGTGCGGGGGCCGAGAAGCGGACCAAGGGCTCGACCGGCGTGCTGCTGTATCTGTCGCTGGCCGAGCATCGTGCCGAGATCATCGCCGATGACGCGATCCACTCGCGCGTGCCGAACGAAACCTGGGGCGCGGCGATGGCAGCCGTGCTGGCCGGCGTCCGCGACGATCGTCCCGCCGACGGCATGGCGGACGCGGTCGCGCAGATCGGCGCGGTGTTGGCGGAGCATTTCCCGCGAACCGGTACCGCGGTGAACGAACTTCCGGATAGGCTGATCGAATTATGAGCAAGACCGTATGGGCGGGGAAATTCCTGACCGTGCAGACCGAGGGCACGTGGGAATTCGCCGCGCGCCAGGGTGAGATCGCCGCGGCGGTGATCGTCGCGATCGATGACGGCGACGTGATCCTGGTGGAGCAGTTCCGCGTGCCGCTGGGGCGGGCGTGCCTTGAGTTGCCGGCCGGGTTGGTCGGTGACGAGACCGCGGGCGAGAGCGTCGCGGTGGCGGCCGGGCGCGAGCTGGAGGAGGAAACCGGCTACCGTGCGGACGCGATCGAAAATCTCGGCGTGTTCTATTCGTCGCCGGGGATGACGTCGGAATGCTTCACGCTGGTGCGCGCAACCGGGTTGACCAAGGTCGGCGATGGCGGCGGGGATGGTGACGAGAATATCACCGTGCACCGGGTGCCGCTGGCGGACGTGCCGGGGTTCGTGGCGGAGAAGCGGGCCGCGGGCGTGGCGATCGATACGAAGATGCTGCTGATCCTGGCGGGGTCGATTCTTTAGCGGCGGGTGTCGCGCACGCACCCTGCCCTCACCCTTCCCACGGCAAAGTCGCCGTGGGCCCCTTCCCTCTCCCCGTTGGGAGAGGGAGAGACGCCGGTGGCGATGGGTGACACTGACATCAGCGGTCGGTGGCGCTATCGCTAAACCGTACGAGACTTGTTTCCCCGCGAAGGCGGGGACCCAGACTGGGCTCCCGCCTTCGCGGGAGAACAAGGAAGCGAGTGCTAGCGGACGCCCAGAGCGCCCACCCCCTTCAGCTTACTTGAAGTTGTCCGCGTAGCTCTGCAGCTTCAGCGTCTTCTGCGGCGCCGGGACGACGGTGTATCCAAACCCCTCGCGCTCGCAATGCGCGATCGCGGCTTCGGCGGTCGGAAACAGCAGGCGCACCTGGTCACGCGTGTCGCCGCTGCCGGCCCAGCCGGTGAGCGGGTCGGGGCGTTTCGGCTCCGAGGGTTCGAATTCGAGCTGCCAGGCGTCGGTCCGGTGCTTGCCGGACTGCATGGCGTTCTTGGGGCGCTGGAAGATACGGGCGGTTGGCATGGATGCTCCTTTATCGCGAACCGGCGGCCCTTGCATCCGCCTTTTTCGTGCGCAGCGTCGCGGACGCCGCGGCAGGGTCGTCGGGCCAGGGGTGCTTGGGGTAGCGACCGCGCATTTCCTTCGCCACCGCGGTCCAGCTGCCCGCCCAGAAACCGGGGAGGTCTCGTGTCGTCTGGATCGGGCGGCCGGCGGGGGATGTGAGGCTGAGGACCAGCGGCACGCGCGCCTCGCCGATCGTCGGATGCACCGCGAGGCCGAACAGGGCCTGGACGCGGAGTTCGACTCGGGGGCCGCCTTCCGCGGCATAGTCTATCGCGTGCGTGCTGCCGGCGGGGCTGGTGAAATCGGGTGGCGCGAGGCGGTTGATGGTCTGCATCGCGTCCCAGCCGAGCAGGTTACGCAGCGCTTCGGCGAGCGCGCTAGGTGCGATCGAGTCGAGTCGGCGTTTGCCCGCGAGCAGGGGCGCGAGCCATTCGTCCGCGCGGGCGAGCAGGGTCACGTCGTCGAGCGGTACGCCGGCATAGGCGGCGCGGTCGCGCAGCGCCTGGGCGCCGTCGCTCCACGGGAGCAGCGCGACGCCGTGTTCGCGGACGCCGTCGATGAGCGCGGCGAGGATCGCGTCGGGATCGGCGCCGCTGTCAGGCCCGCTGGAGAGGCGGATCGCGCCGAGGCGGCGTTCGCGGAGGGCCTGGATGCCGCCGGTTGTGGGGTCGAACGTCACGGTGCGGCGGGATTCGATGCGGTCGGCGAAGAGGGTTTCGACGGTGACGTGGTCGATCGCTACCGCGGAGAGGATGCGCGCGCCGGCCGCCGAGCCTTGCGTGTCGGCGACGGCGAGCCATTCGGAACGGGCGAGCGGCGAGGTCGGGTCGAGCTTGAACCCGCGCCCGCCGACCGAGGCCCAGGTTTCGCCCGACGCATCGCGGCGGCGCGCGACTCGGTCGGGGAAGCCGAGCGCGACGCAAACTTCTGCTCCCCCGCCCGCTTGCGGGAGGGGGTTGGGGGGTGGGCGCCCGGTTTCGACGTCGCGCGACGAGGATGGCGCGAGCCCACCCCCCAGCCCCCTCCCGCTTGCGGGAGGGGGGGCAAGTTTCGCCCATCTCTCGGCCATTGCTCTCGCCGCTTGCGCCTTGGCTCCGCGTTCGGTTTTCCAGCGGCGGAGGCGAGTTTCGAGGTCGACGTCCTGTCCACCGATGCCGCGTTCGCCGAGCAGGACTGCGATTTGGGCCGCAACCGGCGCCAGCCCGCGCTCCCCTGCCCTCAGCAGCATGTGCGCGAGTCTCGGGGGCATCGGGAGTTTGGCAATCGCGCGCCCGTGCGACGTCGGGCGACCGTCCTCGATCGCTTCCAGCGTCGCCAACCGCGCCATCGCCTCGTCGATCGCAGCGGCGGGGGGTGGGTCGATCCAGCGAAGGTCTCGAGGATCGCCGACGCCCCAGAGCGCGCAGGCGAGGACCAGCGCGGAAAGGTCTGCTTCGAGAATTTCGGGCGGATCGTAGCGCGGGAGGCCGGCGGTGGCCGCGTCTTCCCACAGGCGATACGCTACGCCCGGCCCTAACCGCGCGGCGCGGCCGGCGCGTTGCGTGACGGCGGCCTGGCTCGCGCGTTCGGTGACCAGTCGGGTCATGCCGGCGGCGCGGTCGTAGCGGGGGCGTCTCGCCAGCCCCGAGTCGACGACGATGCGGATGCCGTCGAGCGTGAGGCTGGTTTCGGCGATGCTGGTGGCGAGCACGACCTTCCGCCGGCCGTCGGGTTCGGGGAGAATCGCAGCCCGTTGCGCGGCGGGATCGAGGCTGCCGTGGAGTTCGTGGAGGACGATGTCGTCGGGCAAATTGGCGAGGCGGTCGGCGGTGCGTTCGATCTCCGCGACGCCGGGGAGGAAGGCGAGCACGCCGCCCTCCGCTTCGCCGAGCGCGCGGCGGATGGCGGCGGCGACGGAGTCCTCGATGCGCAACTCCGCCTGGCGGCCGATGTGGCGGAGCGTCAGCGGATAGCTTCGGCCTTCGCTTTCGATGACGGGGGCGCCGTCCATCAATGCTGCAAACCGTGCGCCGTCGAGCGTTGCGGACATCGCGACGATGCGCAGGTCGGGGCGGAAGCCGGCTTGCACGTCGAGCGCCAGCGCGAGGCCGAAATCGCCGTCGAGGCTGCGTTCGTGGACTTCGTCGAACAGGACTGCGGAGACGCCGGCGAGTTCGGGATCGGCCTGGATGCGCGCGACGAAGATGCCCTCGGTGATCACCGTGACGCGGGTGGCGGCGGAGCGCTTGCTGTCCATGCGGGTGGCGTAGCCGAAGGTCTGCCCCACGGATTCGCCGGCGGTCGAGGCCATGCGTTCGGCGGCGGCGCGGGCGGCGAGGCGGCGGGGGGAGAGGAGGAGGATCTCGCCGGTGCACCAGGGTTCGGCGAGGAGGGCCGGGGCGACTGCGGTTGTCTTGCCGGCGCCCGGGGGGGCTACGAGGACGGCTGAGGTTCGATCGCGTAGGGTGGCGAGGAGGTCGGGCAGTACGGTGAGGATCGGCAGCGGCGGCGGGGTCATGCGCGCCTGCTGCCACAGTGGCGGGGTTGGCGACAGGTTTTGTGAGTGCGCGGGCATGTCGTTCGGGGGTGAGCGCCAGAACTTTGCGATCCTCCCCCGCCAGGGGGAGGTGGCTGGCGCTTGCCAGACGGAGGGGGCGGTAAGCGATAACCACCGCTCCGTGTCTTCCCCCTCCGTCACCTTCGGTGCCACCTCCCCCTGGCGGGGGAGGATCGTTCGGGGTCACGGGCGTCGATGAATTACCCATCCGTTAACAGCACCGCCCCGGCGAAGGCCGGGGTCCAGTTGGGAAACGTTGCTGACGACGGTTGCGGTTCGTTACTCGAGCCTTTCCAACTGGGCCCCGGCCTCCGCCGGGGTGGTGCACTTTCTCTGATAGCTAGGTACCGCGCAAACTCCGCGTAACGGTTCGCGTGAGAAAACTCGCCCCGCCCCCCATCGCACCGGAGGCTGGCAAGCGCGCGCTAACCTGCTAGACGCTGCGGCAGTAATCATGGCGTCCGATCCCTCCCCCAACTCGACGACGGCGACAGGCCGCACCAGCGACCGGCTCCGCGGCGGGGTCGCGCGCGCCTGGTCGAGCCGCTGGACCAAGGCGGCGCTGGCGCTTGCCGTGCTCGGCGTCGTCGCGATCTTCGCGTTCTGGTTCACGGTCATGCGCGATTTGCCGTCGGTCGATACGCTGCGCACCTACGAGCCGCCGCTCCCGACCAACGTGCGCGGCATCGATGGTGCGCCGATCCACAGCTACGCCCGCGAACGCCGCGTGGAACTCAGCTATGCCGAATATCCGCCGCTGCTGGTGAAGGCGTTCCTCGCCGCCGAGGACAAGTCGTTCTTCGAGCATCACGGCGTCGATTATCCCGGCCTCGCCGGCGCGGTGTACGACTATGTGACCAAGCTCGGCACCGGCAAGCGCGCCAAAGGCGGCTCGACGATCACGCAGCAGGTCGCGAAGAACCTGTTGATCGGCAACGCCTATTCGCCGTCGCGCAAGCTGCGCGAGGCGGTGCTGGCGTACAAGATCGAGGATACGCTGACCAAGCCGCAGATCCTGGAGCTGTACCTCAACCAGATCGCGCTCGGGCGTAACGCGTTCGGCGTCGAGGCGGCGAGCCATGCCTATTTCGACAAGGAACTCGACCAGCTCGATCTCGCGCAGATGGCGTATCTCGCGATCCTGCCCAAGGGGCCGTCGAACTACGATCCGGTGCGCAACACCGAGCGCGCGATGATCCGGCGCAACTATGTGCTGAACCGGATGCTCGACAACGGCTTCATCACGCGTGCGCAGCGGGACCAGGCGAATGCGGAGCCGCTCGGCGCGGTGTTGCGGCGTACGCCGAAGTTCCAGAGCGTCGGTGGCTATTTCGTCGAGGAAGTCCGCCGTCAGCTGATGGCGAAGTTCGGCGAGAGTGCGAAGGATGGGCCGTACAGCGTCTATTCGGGCGGGCTGTGGGTGCGGACGTCGTTCGACGCGCGGCTGCAGGACCTGGCGCAGCAAGCCTTGCGTGATGGTCTGGTGCGGTTCGACAGCGGGCGCGGCTGGAACGGCCCCATCCGCCATGTCGAGATCGAGGACGACAACTGGCTCCAGCCACTGCTCAACAGCAATATCGCGCTCGATTACCGGGATTGGGTCGCGGCGATCGTGACGGGTAAGGACGGCAATGCCTGGAGCCTCGGCTTCCGCACCGGCAAGACCGGCACGCTGCCGCGCTATGCGGCGCAGATGGCGGTGCGCGGCAAGGGCGGCAACGCGTTCGGCGCGATCAAGGTCGGCGACATCATCGCAGTGGCGCCGGAAGGCGGCCAGTTCGCGTTGCGGGCGATCCCCAAGGTCTCGGGTGCGTTCGTCGTCGAGGAACCCGCAAGCGGCCGCGTGCTGGCGATGCAGGGCGGCTTCGACGACCGGTTGCAGGCGTTCAACCGCGCGACGCAGGCGATGCGCCAGCCGGGCTCCACCATCAAGCCGATCGTCTATTCCGCCGCGCTCGACAACGGCATGACGCCGGCGTCGATCATCGTCGACGGGCCGTTCTGCGTCTATCAGGGCGCGCGGCTGGGGCAGAAATGCTTCCGCAATTTCGGCAATTCGCGTGGCGCCGGGCCGCACACGATGCGCTGGGGCATCGAGCAGTCGCGCAACCTGATGACCGTGCGGACCGCCGCGCAGACCGGCATGCCGAAGGTGGTCGCGACCATCAAGAAGATGGGCGTGGGCGATTACGCGCCGTATCTCTCGTTCGCGCTGGGCGCCGGCGAGACGACCGTCGGGCGGATGGTCAACGCGTATTCGATCCTGGCGAACAACGGCAAAGGCGGTCCGCCGTCGCTTATCGACTTCGTGCAGGATCGGCACGGCAAGGTGATCTGGCCGGAGAATTGGCGTCCGTGCGACCGGTGCAACGCGCCCGACTGGGACGGCAAGCCGATGCCGCGGCCGATCACGCGCCAGCGCCAGGTGCTCGATGCGATGACCGCGTACCAGATGGTCCACATCACCGAGGGCGTCGTCCAGCGCGGCACCGCGGTCACCTTGCGCGATCTCGATCGACCGATGTTCGGCAAGACCGGCACCAACAACGGCCCGACCGACGTGTGGTTCATCGGCGGCACGCCGCAATTCGTCGGGGGGCTGTATATCGGCTTCGATACGCCGCGGAACCTGGGGGGGGCGGCGCAGGGCGGGACGCTCGCCGCGCCGATCTTCAAGCAGTTCGCGGTGAAGGCGTATGAGAACCTGCCGAAGCTGCCGTTCCGCGCGCCCGCCGGAATCCGCATGGTCCGGATCGATCGCGGGAGTGGCCGGCCGGTCTATGGTACGTGGCCGAACACCGACGATCCCAAGCCCGCGGTGATCTGGGAAGCGTTCAAGCCGGAGAGCGAACCGCGCCGTGCCGCCCGGCGCTCCGATGCCGCCCCGACCGCGGCGGCGACCACCACCGCGGTGAAGAAGGCCGAAGCGCCGCGCGACAGCGATTTCTTGCAAAGACAAGGCGGAATCTACTAGCGCCCTTATATAGACGTCATCGCACATCAATGCGTCATCCCAGCGAAAGCTGGGATCTCGTGGTAAGGGAGGACACTCCTCGCCGCAGGAGATGCCAGCTTTCGCTGGCATGACGAAGACCGGAGAATACCCATGCGCGCCGAAGCGCAGGCTCACGTAGACACCATCAACGACGCGCTTGCGCTGCTGCGCCGCTTCCTCGACTGGGACCGCGCGCTGCGTCGTCTCGACGAGCTGAACGCGCGCGTCGAGGATCAGGCGCTCTGGTCCGATCCAAAGGCCGCGCAGGAGGTGATGCGCGAGCGTCGTCGTCTCGACGAGGCGATCAGCGCGACGCGGGCGATCCAGAGCGAACTCAGCGACACCGCCGAGCTGATCGAGATGGCCGAGGCCGAGGGCGATACCGCGATGGAGGCGGACGGCGTCGCCGCGCTCGCCGAACTCGCCGCGCGTGCCGACCGGGACAAGATCAAGGCGCTGCTGGCGGGCGAGGCCGATGCCAATGACACATATATCGAGGTCAACGCCGGCGCTGGCGGGACCGAGAGCCAGGACTGGGCGGGCATGCTCAGCCGGATGTATTCGCGCTGGGGCGAGCGCCACGGCCTGAAGGTCGAGCTGATCGACCAGCATTCGGGCGAGCAGGCCGGGATCAAGTCCGCCACGCTGCTGCTCAAGGGCGAGAACGCGTACGGCTATGCCAAGACCGAGAGCGGCGTGCACCGGCTCGTGCGGATCAGCCCGTACGACTCGGCCGCGCGGCGGCATACGTCGTTCGCCAGCGTCTGGGTGTATCCGGTCGTCGACGACAATATCGAGGTCGAATACAACGAGAGCGACCTGCGCATCGACACCTACCGCGCGTCGGGCGCCGGTGGCCAGCACATCAACACGACCGACTCGGCGGTGCGTATCACGCACATCCCGACCGGCATCGTCGTGCAGTGCCAGAACCAGCGCTCGCAGCACAAGAACAAGGCCGAGGCGTACAACCAGCTTCGCGCGCGCCTGTACGAGCGCGAACTGGCGATCCGCGAGACTGCGGCGAACGCCGAGAATGCGGGCAAGACCGATATCGGCTGGGGTCACCAGATCCGCTCCTACGTGCTTCAGCCGTACCAGATGGTGAAGGATTTGCGGACGGGCGTGGTCTCGACCAGCCCGTCGGACGTGCTCGACGGCGACCTCGAAATGTTCATGGCGGCCGCGCTGTCGCAGCGCGTGACGGGCGAGGCCGTCGAAGTGGAGGACGTCGATTGAACTCCACCCGTTCGTCCCGAGTAGCGTTCGAGTGTATCGAGAAGGCGTATCGAGGGACATGCACCTCGATACGCGCCCTCGACAGGCTCGGTCGCTACTCGGCACGAACGGTGTTTCTGGGTGGGCTGGCTCTGTCGTTGGGCGCGTGCGACGGCAGCAAGCCGCTGATCAAGCGCGAGCCCAAGGAGCCGGTGTTTCCCGCCGCCGACCGTCCGGTCGCGTCGATCGTATCGTCGCGCTGGTCTAACGAAGAGGCGCGCGATCGGCTGAACGAAGCCGGCGAGGTGATGAACAAGGCCGAGATCAGCAAGGGCATGACGGTCGCGGATATCGGCGCGGGCGAAGGATACTACACGATCCGCATGGCGGCGCGGGTCGGCAAGGAGGGCCGCGTGCTCGCCGAGGACATCGTCGCGAGCGTTCGCGACACGCTGGCGGAACGCGTCGCGCGCGAGGACCTGGCGAACGTCAGCGTGAAGCTGGGCGAGCCGAACGACCCCAAGCTGCCCGAGGCGAGTTTCGACCGGGTGCTGATGGTGCACATGTATCACGAGATCGAGCAGCCGTACGAGTTCCTGTGGCGGTTGCGGCCGTCGTTGAAGCCCGACGGGCTGGTGGTTGTAGTGGATGCGAACCGCCGGACGCAGGACCACGGCACGCCGCCGGCGCTGTTGAAGTGCGAGTTCGCGGCGGTGGGGTACACGCAGGTGGATATGGACGACATGCCGTCGGCGGGCGGGTATCTGGCGACGTTCAAGGCGACCGGGCCGCGGCCGAAGCCTGAGGCGATCCGGGCGTGTCGGTTGAAGTGAGGATGAGCGTCGGCTTCGGCTTCGGCTTCGGCTTCGGCTTCGGTTCCAAATCCTAACCCGGCCAACTGCACCACCCCGGCGGAGGCCGGGGCCCAGTTGGAAAGGCAGCAGTAACGGCGTTCGGCTCTAAGTTGGCGACGTCCCCCAACTGGGCCCCGGCCTTCGCCGGGGTGGTGTGCTTGGGCGGGCACGCGTCCTTCACATCGCTCCTCATGCGCAGACTTGTGAGTCCGTCGCGCGCGATCCGACGGCAGCCCACACTTCCTTGTTCTCCCGCGAAGGCGGGAGCCCAGCCTGGGTCCCCGCCTTTGCGGGGAAACAAACTTCTCCATCGCCACGGAAAACTCCGCTTCATCAAGCTGATCCGGCCACGGTAGTGTAGGGGATTGCCGCGCGACCTCACACCACGCCCATCGCGCGCAGGCTCGTTACCCGCTCCTCCGCGATCACCAGATGATCCAGCAGCAGCACGTCCAGCGTCCGCAACCCCGCCGCCAGCGCTCGCGTGAATGCCACGTCGCGCGCACTCGGCGTCGCATCGCCGCTCGGGTGATTGTGCGCGATCACGACCGCGACCGCATCGAACCCCAGCGCATCCGCCGCGACCGTGCGGATCGAGATCGCCACGTGATCCCTCCCGCCCGCGACATGCCGCATCCCGAGAAGCCTCCGATTCGGATCAAGATATGCGACTGCCATGATCTCGATCGTGGCATCACACAGCCCGGCGAACAGCGCACGCGCCGTCCTCAAGTCGGCGATACAAGGATAGGGCGCAAGCGGCGGTGGCACATACCCGCGTGCGCCGTCGGGCGGGCGGCTGCACGCGCAACCGCGTCCACATCCGCTTGAGCCCCCGCCCCCGCACCGCTACGCACGCACCATGCGCCAATATCTAGACCTCATGGACCGCGTGCTCTCGACCGGCGTCGAGACGATGGACCGCACCGGCACCGGCACGCTCAGCGTGTTCGGCGCGCAGATGCGGTTCGATCTCGCGCAGGGCTTCCCCGTGCTCACCACCAAGAAGCTCCACCTCCGCTCGATCATCGTCGAATTGCTGTGGTTCCTGCGCGGCGACACCAATGTCCGCTGGTTGCAGGACCGGAAAGTCGCGATCTGGGACGAGTGGGCGGACGAGAACGGCGATCTCGGCCCGGTCTACGGCAAGCAATGGCGCGACTGGGCGACCGCGGACGGCCGCCACATCGACCAGATCGCCGAGCTGATCGACCAGATCAGGACCAACCCCGCCTCGCGCCGCCAGATCGTCAGCGCGTGGAACCCGGGCGACCTCCACGCAATGGCGCTCGCGCCGTGCCACTGCCTGTTCCAGACGCATGTCGCGAACGGCAAGCTGTCGTTGCAACTCTACCAGCGCTCGGGCGACATCTTCCTCGGCGTGCCGTTCAACATCGCCAGCTATGCGCTGCTGACGCATATCCTCGCGCAGCAATGCGGGCTGGAAGTCGGCGAGTTCATCTGGACCGGCGGCGATTGCCACCTCTATTCGAACCATCTGGAGCAGGCTCAGCTGCAACTGACGCGCTCGCCGGGGCCGTTGCCGCGGCTCGAGATCGTGCGGAAGCCGGACTCGATCGATACGTATGAATATGAGGACTTCGTGCTCCACGATTACGTGGCGCAGGCCCACATCAAGGCGCCGGTCGCGGTCTGAACAGAGAGCGAATCGCAATAGGAACCGGGGGTGGCGCCCTTGGTTGACCGTCCGAACCTATTCGGAAGGCCCATCATGGACATCACCCAGCTCATTCTCGATGAACACGCGCAGCAGCGCGCGCTGTTCGCGCAGATCGATTCGATCGACGCCAAGGACACCGAGGCGCTGTCGGCGCTGTGGACGCGGCTCAAGAACCTGCTCGACGCGCATGCCGAGGCGGAGGAGCGCTTCTTCTACCCGCGTCTGATGAAGATCGGCACCGGCGGCAACGACGCCGATTCGGTCGCCGAGGAGACCGAGGACGCGATCGAGGATCACAACGACATCCGCGATACGGGCGAGGCGGTCGACAAGCATCCGGTGGGTTCGGATGCGTGGTTCGAAGCGGTCGGCGAATGCAACAAGGCGAACAGCGATCATCTGGCGGAGGAAGAACGTCAGGGCCTGACCGATTTCCGCAAACATGCGACGCTGGAGGAGCGGCATGAGCTGGGGGTGCGGTTTGCGGCGTTCGAGGCGAATCATCTGAACGGGGTGAAGGTCGTCGACAAGGACCCCGAGGCATATGTGAAGGAGCACGCGCCAAGCTGAGGCCCCACCACCTTACCACCCCGGCGAAGGCCGGGGCCCAATTGGAAAGGTCGGCGTAACGGAGCGCGGCACCCATCAGCAACGTCTCCCAATTGGGCCCCGGCCTGCGCCGGGGTGGAATTATAGGGGTACGGTTCTCCTGCGGACGCAGGAGCCCAGGGTCCCAAGCGCCATCTCCCGCAATCCTGGACTCCTGCGTGCGCAGGAGAACAACGGGGCTAGTCGCGAGATATGACGTCCGGCATGACCACCGCCATGATCACCTTCTACCTCGCCCGCGCCACCAACGGCGTCATCGGCCGCGACGGCCAACTGCCTTGGCGCATCCCCGCCGATCTCAAGCGCTTCAAGGCGCTGACGATGGGCAAGCCGATGGTGATGGGGCGCAAGACGTTCGAGAGCTTCCCGAGCCCCCTCCCCGGCCGTCGCCACATCGTCCTCACGCGCGGCGACTGGACCGCGGCGGGTGCCGAGGTCGCGTATTCGGTCGAGGAAGCGCTGGCGATGGCGGGCGACGACGTCGCGGTGATCGGCGGCGCGCAGATCTACGCGCAGTTGCTGCCCCACGCGGATCGAATCGAACTCACCGAAGTCCATGCCGAACCCGAGGGCGACGCGACCGTGCCCGCGTTCGATGGCTGGCGCGAGATCGCCCGCGAAGACCACCCCGCCGAGGGTGATCGCCCTGCCTATAGCTTCGTGACGCTCACGCGCTGACGCCCCCCTCCCTGGAAGGGAGGGGCCGGGGGTGGGTCGGCCAGTTTATGCCATCGGCGTCTGGAACTTGCGGAAGCCCACCCACCCCTGACCCCTTCCTTCCAGGGAGGGGAAAGCGTCGTATCCGGTGACACCTAGCGTGACCCCTTCCACCCCCCTATAGCCCGCCTCCATGCAGCGGCTCGACGGCGGCGCTTCCATTCCTTCGCAGCTTGCGGACGGGATCGTCGCGCTGGGCAATTTCGATGGATTTCACCTCGGTCACCAGGCGGTGGTCGCGCGCGCGATCGCGTGGGCCAAGGCGGAGGGCCGCCCGGCGCTGGTGGCGACGTTCGATCCGCATCCGGTGCGCCATTTCCGCCCCGCGACCGCGCCGTTCCGCCTCACCACGCTGGACCAGCGCGAGCGGTTGTTCGCAGACGCCGGCGCCGACGCGATGGTGGTGTTCCACTTCGACGGCGATCTCGCCGCGCTGACCGCCGAGCAGTTCATCGCCGATCGGCTCGAGCGCAACCTGCGCGTCGGCGGTGTGGTGACCGGCGAGGACTTCACCTTCGGCCATGCCAAGAGCGGCACGGTCCACACGCTCGCCACGCGCGGGGCCGCACACGGGTTTCGCGCGGAGACGGTCGGCGCCGTCGCGCTCGACGGTGAGACGGTGTCCTCGACGCGAGTCCGCGACGCGTTGCGCGCCGGCGACATGGCCACCGCCACGCGCCTGCTGACGCGGCCGTTCGCGATCGAGGGCGTCGTCCAGCACGGCAACAAGGTCGGCCGCACGATCGGCTATCCGACGGCGAACCTCGACATGGGCAATTATCTTCGCCCGGCCTACGGGATCTACGCGGTGACCGGGCGGCTGGAGGACGGCCGCATCGTCAAGGGCGCCGCGAATCTCGGCATCCGCCCGAGCTTCGATCCGCCGAAGGAACTGCTCGAGCCGTTCTTCTTCGATTTCTCGGAAAACCTGTACGGGCAGACGCTCGAAGTCTCGCTGGTCGAGTATCTCCGACCGGAGGCGAAGTTCGACAGCCTCGACGCGCTGACGACGCAGATGGACGCCGACTGCGCGCGGGCCAGGGCGATCCTCGGCTGACTTCCCCCCTCCCTGGAAGGGAGGGGTCGGGGGTGGGTCGGCCGGTTGGCGAACGTGACGGCAATTCCGAACCGACCCACCCCCAGCCCCTCCCTTCCAGGGAGGGGAGCAAGAGCGGGACGGGGGATGGCAACGTGAGCCGCTACCCGCTACAGCCCGGCCCACTTATGACCGATACTCCTGCGCCCGCCCGCGATTACCGCGACACCGTCTTCCTGCCGAAGACCGACTTCCCGATGAAGGCGGGCCTCGCCGCCAAGGAGCCGGCGATCCTCGAGCGCTGGGCGAAGCTCGGCATCTACGACCGGCTGCGCGAACAGCGGCTCGGGCGCGAGCGGTTCATCCTGCATGACGGCCCGCCCTATGCGAACGGCGACATCCACATGGGCCACGCGATGAACAAGGTCCTGAAGGACATCATCGTGCGCTCGCAGTCGCTGATGGGCAAGGACGCGCCCTATGTCCCCGGCTGGGACTGCCACGGCCTGCCGATCGAGTGGAAGGTCGAGGAAGCGTATCGCGCGAAGAAGCTCAACAAGGACGACGTCCCCGTCGCACAGTTCCGCGCCGAATGCCGCGCCTATGCCGAGAAATGGGTCGAGGTGCAGAAGGCCGAGTTCGAACGGCTCGGCGTGATGGGCGACTGGGCCGATCCCTACCTGACGATGAAGTACGACGCGGAAGCGACGATCGTCGGCGAGCTGCTGAAGTTCGCCGAGAGCGGCCAGCTGTACCGCGGCGCCAAGCCGGTGATGTGGTCGCCGGTCGAGAAGACCGCGCTCGCCGAGGCCGAGGTCGAGTATGAGGACATCGTTTCCACTCAAATTGACGTCGCGTTCGAGATCGACTCTGCGCCGAACGCGCCCGAACTCGTGGGCGCGCATGCGGTGATCTGGACGACGACGCCGTGGACGATCCCGGTGAACCAGGCGCTGAGCTATGGGCCTGAGATCGAGTATGTCGCTGTAGCTGGAACGGTCGGTGGCGACCCGTTGCGATCCCCCGAATATGGCCCGACCTATCTCGTCGCGGAAGCATTGCTGGACCAGTTTACTAAGCGCTGCGGCTTTTTTGCGGGGCCCGACTCGATGTGGAATTTGCGCTGGCGCGGCAAGGGCTCGGACCTCGCCGACGCAACCGCACGCCACCCGATGCACGCACTCGGCGGGTTCTTCGCGAAGCCGCGCCCGTTCCTCCCGGGCGCGTTCGTCACGACCGATGCGGGCACCGGGCTCGTCCACATGGCGCCGGATCACGGCGAGGACGATTTCGAACTCTCCAAGCAATATGGCATCGACCCGGTCTTCGCAGTCGACGGCGCGGGGATGTACCGCGCCGACTGGGCATGGCTCGGCGGGCAAGGGTCGGTCATCAACAAGAAGTTCGTGAGCGCGGACGGCCCGATCTGCACCGACCTGCGCGAGGCAGGCGCGTTGCTGGCCGCGAGCGACGACTTCAAGCACAGCTATCCGCATTCGTGGCGCTCGAAGGCGAAGGTGATCTTCCGCGCGACCCCGCAATGGTTCATCCCGATGGACTCGTCTTCTTCCCCCCTCCCGCAAGC
>NZ_JANBVH010000036.1 GCF_024273235.1 Sphingomonas faeni
GCAGCGAGGACGGCCAGCCACTCGATCCGGCCTTGTTCCTGCTGTCGGGCAGCAACCTGTCTAATGCGCCGAAGCACACCGTGACCGCGTCGACCGCATGGACGCCGGATATCGGCTCGTCGGGCATGACCGCGCTGTTCTACGTCGATGGCCGCATGACCAGCGACTATAACACCGGCTCCGACCTGTTCCCCGAAAAGGCGCAGGACGGCTTCTTCCTGATGAACGCCCGCGTCGGTCTCCGCGGGCCGGAGCAGAAGTGGGCGCTGGAAGTCTGGGCGCAGAACCTGCTCGACACGAACTACCAGCAGGTCGCGTTCAACGCGCCGTTCCAGGGGGCGGGCAGCCAGGCCCAGACCCAGGCGTTCGGCACGACGGCCAACCAGATCTTCACCTCGTATCTGGCCGAACCACGCACCTACGGCCTGACGCTCCGCACCCGCTTCTGATCTTTCGGGACGTGTGAGGGAAGGCCGGTCCGCACTTCGGTGCGGGCCGGCCCTTTGCTGATTTCTTTCCTGCGCCAGCAACGCTCGATTGACTATGATTGTGCGCCGCGTCACAACTCGCGGCGTCGATGTCGGGCAACCGGCATGGCACCGCGCGGGAGAGCGTTTCCGGTCCTTTCAGGGCTGGCCCTTGACTGGGCACGGAACCGCCGAAGGAGCAACCACCCCGGAATCTCTCAGGCACCAGAGACCGCGCGAGGCTGATCGACACTCTGGAAAGCGTCCTGGCGTTCGCGCCGAGGGCCACCGAAGGGGTAAGCGCTGGACAAGTCCGGCGCGAAAGCTCTCAGGTCCCGTGACAGAGGGGGTTCGGATCGCAGCACCACCGGGTGCCGCGCGCCCCTTCGACGGAGACGAGCATGAGCGATTACGCCAGCATCATCGATCAGGCCGACGATTACGTCGAGCCGGAGATCCTGCCCTTGCCGCTCGACGCATGGCATCGGGCGCACGGCGCGCGGATGGTCGAGTTCGCCGGCTACGAGATGCCGATCCAGTATGAAGGCATCATGGGAGAGCACGCCTGGACGCGCGACTCGGCCGGCCTGTTCGACGTCAGCCACATGGGCCAGCTTGTCTTCTCCGGCGAAGGCGTCGCGCACGCGCTCGAAACCGTCCTGCCGGGCGACATCGCGGGCTTGGGCGAAGGCAAGATGCGCTATTCGCTGCTGCTCGCGCAGGACGGCGGCATCCTCGACGACCTGATGGCCACGCGCCTCCCCGACGACCAGCCGTCGCCGTTCTCGGCGCAGGACGTCGAGCCAGAAGCGTACGACCCGCTCCACCCGTCGCCTACTGCGAGCGGCAGCTTCTACGTCGTCGTCAACGGCGCGACCAAGTATGACGACGTCAGCTATCTGATCGAGCACCTGCCGGACGACGTCACGATCAACATCCTCGAAGACCAGGCGCTTCTCGCAGTGCAGGGCCCCAAGGCGGTCGAAGCGGTCGCGCGGATCGTCCCCGGTATCGACGGCCTCGTGTTCATGACTGCCGGTGCGTTCCATTGGAACGACGTGCCGCTCTGGATCAGCCGCTCGGGTTACACCGGCGAGGACGGCGTCGAGATTTCGCTCCCTGCCGAACACGCCGTCGCGTTCGCCGACGCGCTGCTCGCGCTCCCCGAGATCAAGCCGATCGGCCTCGGCGCACGTGACTCGTTGCGCCTCGAAGCGGGCCTGCCGCTCTACGGCCACGACCTCGATCCCGAGATCACGCCGGTTATGGCAGACCTCGGCTTCGCGCTGTCGAAGCGTCGCCGCGAAGCCGCCGATTTTCCCGGCGCCGAGCGCATCCTCACCGAGCGCGAGCACGGCCCCGCCACCAAGCGCGTCGGCCTGATCGTCGAGGGCCGCCAGCCCGCCCGCGAAGGTGCCGAAGTGATCGACGATACCGGCGCGACGATCGGCCGGCTCACCAGCGGCGGCTTCGCACCGACGCTCGGGAAGCCGATCGCGATGGCCTATGTGCCGCTCGCGCTCGCCGCGCCCGGCACCCGCATCGAAATCGCGCAACGCGGCAAGGTCCACACCGCCACCGTCACCGCGATGCCCTTCATTCCCCACCGCTACGTCCGCGCAGGAGCCAAGTGATATGAGCCGTTTCTTCACCCAAGATCATGAATGGGTCGATGTCGACGGCGACGTCGGCACGGTCGGCATTTCGGAATACGCGCAGAGCCAGCTCGGCGACGTGGTGTTCGTCGACGTCCCCGAAGCCGGCAAGACGCTGAGCAAGGGCGACGAAGCCGCGGTCGTCGAGTCGGTCAAGGCCGCGTCCGACGTCTACTCCCCCGTCTCGGGCACCGTGATCGAGGGCAACGCGGCTTTGACCGAGGATTCCAGCCTGGTGAACTCGGACGCCGAAGCCGCCGGCTGGTTCTTCAAGCTGACGCTCAGCGACCCGAGCGAACTCGACAGCCTGATGGACGAAGCCGCCTACGCGACCTTCGTCGAAGGGCTGTGAGCTAACGAAATTAACTGCACCCCTCCCTGGAAGGGAGGGGCCGGGGGTGGGTCGGCCGGTTGGCTGACGACACGAACCCCAAGCAGCCTACCCACCCCCAACCCCTCCCTTCCAGGGAGGGGAGAGGTCCAGCATCATGCGCTACCTTCCCATGACCCAGCCCGACCGCGAGGCGATGCTCGCCGTCATCGGCGCCGCGACCATCGACGACCTCTTCGTCGACGTCCCCGAAGCCGCCCGCCTCGACGGCCCGGTCCGCGAACTCCCGATGCACGCCTCCGAAATGGCGGTCGAACGCCACATGTCGGCGCTCGCCAAGAAAAACCTGACCGCCGGCGAAGCGCCGTTCTTCCTCGGCTGCGGCGCGTACAAGCATCACGTCCCCGCGTCGGTCGATCACCTGATCCAGCGCGGCGAGTTCCTCACCGCCTACACGCCGTACCAGCCGGAAATAGCGCAGGGCACGCTGCAGATGCTGTTCGAGTTCCAGACCCAGGTCGCGCGGCTGCTCGGTACCGATGTCGCCAACGCCTCGATGTACGACGGCTCGACCGCGTGCTGGGAAGCGATCGTGATGGCCAGGCGGATCACCAAGCGGGGCAAGGCGATCCTGTCGTCGGGCCTCCACCCGCATTACGTCTCGGTCGCGAACACGATGGCCAAGTTCACCGGCGACGTGCTCGACACGACCGCGCCCGAACTGGTCGCCGACATGGACCTCGACCAGCTGATCGCGAAGATCGACGACGATACGTCGTGCGTGGTCGTCCAATACCCCGATATCCTCGGTCGCATCGCCGATCTACGTCCCCTCGCAGACGCGTGCCATGCGAAGAAGGCGCTGCTGATCGCCGTCGTCACCGAGCCGGTCGCGCTCGGCGCAATCACCTCGCCCGGCGAGATGGACGCAGACATCGTCGTCGGCGAAGGCCAGTCGCTCGGCGTCGGCCTCCAGTTCGGCGGACCGTATGTGGGCCTGTTCGGCTGCAAGGACAAATACGTCCGCCAGATGCCCGGCCGCCTCTGCGGCGAGACCGTCGACGCGGACGGCCGCCGCGGTTTCGTCCTCACGCTGTCGACCCGCGAGCAGCATATTCGCCGCGAGAAGGCGACGTCGAACATTTGCACCAACTCCGGCCTCTGCGCGCTGGCGTTCTCGATCCACATGACGTTGCTGGGTGAAGCTGGTCTGCGCCAACTGGCGGAAGTGAATCACGCCGGCGCGGTCTCGGCGGCCCAACGCCTCTCGCAGATCCCCGGCGTAGAGCTGGTCAACGACAGCTTTTTCAACGAGTTCACGTTGAAGCTCCCGACCGAAGCCCGCCCCGTCGTCCGCACGCTCGCCGACCGCGGTATCCTTGCCGGCGTGTCGCTCGGCCGTCTTTACCCCGGGGAGGATGCCCTCGCGAACGGCCTCGTCGTCGCGGTGACGGAAACGACCACCGCGGAGGATGTCGAAACGCTTGCGTCCGCACTCCAGGAGATACTGGCATGAGCATCAACCAGAGCGGCTGGCGCCCGACCGCGCCTGAGGCGAATACGGGCGGCGTGCCCGCATCGGTAACCGGCAACAAGGCCCTGATGCTGGAAGAAGCCCTGATCTTCGAGATCGGCGACACCCACACCACCGGCGTAGATTTCGAATTCCTCCCCGGCACGGGGAGGGGGACCATCCGCAGGATGGTGGAGGGGGCTGTCCGCGAGCGAGCCGTGCTTGGCAAGCCCCCCTCCACCAGCTGCGCTGGTCCCCCTCCCCGTGCCGGGGAGGATCGGTTAGCCGGCTTGTCGCGCACCGCGCCGATCGGCCTCCCCGGTCTCTCCGAGCCCGAAACCGTCCGCCACTACACCCGCCTCTCGCGCCAGAACTACGGCATCGACCTGGGCTTCTTCCCGCTCGGCAGTTGCACGATGAAGCACAACCCGCGCCTCAACGAGAAGATGGCGCGTCTCCCCGGCTTCTCCGACGTCCACCCGCTCCAGCCGGTCGACACCGTGCAGGGCGCATTGGAAGTCATCCACCAGCTCGCGCACTGGCTCGTCACGCTCACCGGCATGACCTCGGTCGCGATGAGCCCCAAGGCGGGCGCACACGGCGAACTCTGCGGCATCCTCGCGATCCGCGCCGCACTCGAAGCCAAGGGCGAAGGCGCGCGAAAGATCATCCTCGTCCCCGAGAGCGCGCACGGCACCAACCCCGCCACCGCCGCGTTCGCCGGCTATAGCGTCGAGGACATTCCCGCCACCGCCGAAGGCCGCGTCGACACCGCCGCGCTGAAGGCCCGGCTCGGCCCGGACGTCGCCGGCGTGATGATCACCAACCCCAACACCTGTGGCCTGTTCGAGCGCGACATGCGCGAGATTTCCGACGCGGTGCACGCGGCGGGCGGCTTCGTCTATTGCGACGGCGCGAACTTCAACGCGATCGTCGGTCGCGTCCGGCCGGGCGATCTCGGCATCGACGCGATGCACATCAACCTGCACAAGACCTTCTCCACCCCGCATGGCGGCGGCGGCCCTGGTTCGGGTCCGGTCGTGTTCTCGGAGGCTTTGACCCCGTACGCACCGCTCCCGTTCGTCGAGAACCGGGACGGCCAGTTCGTCCTCGTCGAGGAGGAAACCGCAGGCGAACACCACGCCGGCAGCTTCGGCCGCATGGTCGCGTTCCACGGCCAGATGGGCATGTTCACGCGCGCGCTCACCTACATCCTCAGCCACGGCGCGGACGGCCTGCGCCAGGTGTCCGAGGACGCGGTGCTCAACGCGAACTACATCCTGCGCAGCCTCGACGACACGCTCGACGCACCGTTCGGCCCCTCGGGTCCGTGCATGCACGAGGCGTTGTTCTCGGATTCGGGGCTCGCCGCGGGGTTCTCGACGATCGACATCGCGAAGGGCCTGATCGACGAGGGCTTCCACCCGATGACGATGTATTTCCCGCTCGTCGTGCACGGCGCGATGTTGGTCGAGCCGACCGAGACCGAATCGAAGGCCGCCCTCGACCAGTTCATCGCGGCCCTCCGCTCGGTCGCGGAACGCGCAAAAGCCGGCGACCCAAGCCTAAAGACCGCCCCCCATTTTGCCCCCCGCGCCCGCCTCGACGAGACGCTCGCGGCACGGAAGCCGGTGCTAGTCTGGAAGGACCCGGCTCCGCTGGCGCAAGCCGCGGAGTAGGGGAACAGATGTGGTGTGACGCTTACACCTGAAGAAGGATACCGCCCCGGCGAAGGCCGGGGTCCAATTGGGTAACGCTGCTAACGGATGGCGGCATGTCGTTATTGCCACCTTTCCAATTGGGCCCCGGCCTCCGCCGGGGTGGCAGTTCAAATATGCCGCCCCCCTTTACGTAGGCTGTATTGCTGCCATACTACACCACGGTCGGATAGCGTGGGGGACGCAATGCAGGCGCAAGACGCACAAGGCTGGATCAGCTACGCGGTCACGGCCGTCATCATCGGCATCGTCTTCGCGGTCCGCTGGCGTCGCATGAGCGTGGTGAAGCCGCTGAAACTCGAACGCCTCTGGATATTCCCCGCCCTCTACGCCGCAGCCGCGCTCTACATGTTCGTGATGTACCCGCCACACGGCCTCGCCTGGCTGTTCTGCGCGTTCGCCCTCGTGATGGGCGCCGCGCTCGGCTGGCAGCGCGGCAAGATGATGCGGATCACGATTCACCCCGACACCCACGCGCTCAACACGACGTCGTCGCCCGCCGCGGTCCTGTTCCTGGTCGCGATCGTCGCCGTCCGCACCGGCGCGCGCGCCGTCGTCGGAGACGGCCACGCGCTGCACCTCGATGCCGTCGCGATCACCGACATGCTGGTTGCCTTGGCGCTCGGCTTGTTCACCACCCAGCGCATCGAGATGTACCTGCGCGCGAAGCGGATGCTGGAGACGGCACGGCTCAGGTAGCGCGCACGCTACGTGCTGATCCTCCCCCGCAAGGGGGAGGTGGCTGGCCCTTGCCAGACGGAAGGGGGAGGAAAGGGCAACCTCCGTTCCGTATCCTCCCCCTCCGTCACCTTCGGCGACACCTCCCCCTGGCGGGGGAGGATCGAGAGTTCGCATCACGCAATCGCTTGCGCAGTCTCTTCCCGCCGCCGGACATGCTCGCGCCAGACGATATACAGCCCGCTCGCCACGATCACCGGCGCCCCGAGCCAGGTCGCCTCCGCCGGCAACGTGTCGAACACCAGCCAGCCCAGCAAGGTCGCCCACAGCAGGCTGGAATAATCCATCGGCACCACCACCGACACCGGACCGAGCCGCAACGACGTCGTCATCGCGATCTGCGCCAGCCCACCGAAGATCCCGACGCTCGCCAGACACACCCAGGCCACCAGATCGTGCGCTTGCGCCGCCTGCGCATAGAACACCGACAGCGGGATCAGCGACAACGCCGAGAACCAGAACACCGTGGTCAGCGCACTCTCGGTCTTGCCGATCTGCCGCAACAGGATCGACACGCTGGCCGTTCCGAACGCCCCCGCCAGCGCACACCCCGCGCCCCATAACGGAAAGTGATCGCCGCTCCCGGGCTGTGCGACGATCAGCACACCCGCGAACCCGGCTGCGACGGCACCCCAGCGGTGCCACCCGGTCGGCTCGCGCAACACCAGCGCCCCCAGGATCGTCGCGAAGATCGGCACGGTGAACCCGATCGTCGTCGCCTCGGCGAGCGGCAACGCGACAATCCCGTTGAACGTGAACGCCATCGCCGACAGCCCGACGATCGCGCGCACGACATGCGCCGGCAACCGCTTGGTGGCGATCGAAGGCAGACCTGGTCCGGCGAGGATCACGCCCGACACGAGAAGACACGCGCCGAACTGCCGGAAGAACAGGATCTCCGCCACGCTCGCACCGTGCCGCTCGGCCAGCTTGATCGCGGTATTCATCAGCGCGAAGATCACGACGGAGAGCAACCGCATGCCGATGGCGGGAAGGATGCGGTCGGTTGGCATAGGGCCTAGTAGCCAACGCGCTCCCCCGCGTCACCCTCTGCACCTCGACGGTCGTCCAGCTTAAAGGCCGTCATCCCAGCGAAAGCTGGGATCTGGTTGGGGAACGTTCCGTCCTGGCCGCGAAAGATCCCAGCTTTCGCTGGGATGACGGGCGTGGAGCGCGGCGGATCGAGGGGAGTGTATCGGTAGGCTGGGGAGCCGCTGATCGTCAAACCGGCGCGCCACCGCGAACACGACACACCCGCAACTCACACGTGACGAACCCCCGCGCACCCGCTATCCGCACCCCATGATAAAGCGCGCACTCCCCGTCACCCGCGAGGCGGATTTCTCCGCCTGGTACCAGGCCGTCATCTCCGAGGCCGACCTCGCCGAGGAATCCGGCGTCCGCGGCTGCATGGTCATCCGCCCCTGGGGCTATGGCATCTGGGAGCGTATCCAGCGCCTGCTCGACGACCGGATCAAGGCGACCGGCCACGAGAACTGCTATTTCCCGCTCTTCATCCCGCTCTCGTATTTCGAGAAGGAGGCCGAGCACGTCGACGGGTTCGCCAAGGAAATGGCCGTGGTCACGCACCACCGCCTCAAGGCCGACGGCTATGGCCGCCTGATCCCCGATCCCGAGGCCAAGCTCGAAGAACCGCTCGTCGTCCGCCCGACCTCCGAAATGGTGATCGGCGCGGCGTTCGCGCGCTGGGTCCAGTCGTGGCGCGACCTGCCCGTGCTGATCAACCAATGGGCCAACGTCGTCCGCTGGGAAATGCGCACGCGCATGTTCCTGCGCACCAGCGAGTTCCTCTGGCAGGAAGGCCACACCGCGCACGCCACCGCTGACGAAGCGCGCGACGAGACGCTGAAGATGCTCGAAGTCTATCGCGATTTCGCGGAGGAATGCCTTGGCGTCCACGTCATCGCTGGCGAGAAGCCCGAGAACGAGCGCTTCCCCGGCGCCGTCGCGACCTATTCGATCGAGGCGATGATGCAGGACGGCAAGGCGCTCCAGGCGGGCACCTCGCACTTCCTTGGCACCAATTTCGCCTCGGCGCAGAACATCCGCTTCCAGAATGCGGGCGGCGAGTTCGAGCTGTGCAACACCACCAGCTGGGGCGTGTCGACGCGGATGATCGGCGCGGTAATCATGGTCCACGGCGACGACGACGGCCTGCGCGTGCCGCCGATGATCGCCCCGTGGCAGGTCGTGATCGTGCCGATGCTGCGCGACGTGCCCGAGGACGCGGCGATCGTCGACTATTGCAAGTCGCTTCAGGCGGAATTGGCGAAGCAGTCCGCGCTCGGCGAGCCGGTCCGCGCGCTGCTCGACCTCAAGCCCGCCAAGGCCGCGACCAAGCGCTGGGGCTGGGTCAAGAAGGGCGCGCCGATCGTGATCGAGGTCGGCGGCCGCGACGTGGCCGGCGGCAACGTCACGGTGATCCGCCGCGATCGCCTCTACCGCGAGGATGGCAAGCTCGACAGCGTCGCCACGCCGCGCGACGGGTTCGTCGGCGAGGTGTCGGGGATGCTGCACGACGTGCAGGCGACGCTCCACGTCGAATCGATGAACCGCGTTAAGGGCAACATCGTCCCCGCCGCAGACTTCGCCGCGCTCGAAGCGCATTTCGCGGACGGCGTGAAGAACCCCGGCTGGGTCGATGTCCGCTGGTCGAAGCCGACCGGCGCCGCGCTCGACAAGGTCGTGGAGCGGCTGAAGGCGCTAAAGCTCACCATCCGCAACGCGCCGATGGGGCAGACCGGCTGCGACGACGGCGCGTGCATCTTCACCGGCGAACCCGCGGTGGAACGCATCCTGATCGGCCGCGCCTACTAGGCGCGCCGATCGGCTGTGGCCGGCGTCGGACATGCCCGGTTTCGGCCGCTTCGCCCGCATTCAGGATCCGGAAGGCATCCCGATCGAACTCTGGCAGCCCGAGGATGCTGCATGATGACGACGCGCCTAAGTTTGGTCTGACGAGTGGCCGCAGTCCGTGGGAGGGTGTCCGGAATTGCACCAAGCCCTACGCCAGCACTTGCACCCCTCCCTGAAAGGGAGGGGCCGGGGGTGGGTCGGCCCATTTGAGCCACGACGGTTCGGATGGGCGGAAGCCGACCCACCCCCAACCCCTCCCTTCCAGGGAGGGGAGCAGAAGGGCAGGTCTGGCTCGTATAGGGGCAGGGATCGCCGGTTGAGTAATCCGCGGCACCATCCGCCAAGCCCCCCCTCAAAACAACTCCCCCTGAGGCCCCCTCGGCACCCGGAACAGGTCGCTCCGCAGAGCAACCCGCTCCCGGTTCAACCCGTGCTTCGCGCACGCAATCCGGAACCGAGTCCCCAGCAATTCCGCCCAGGGCCCTTGCCCCTGCATCCGCGTGAAGAAGTTCGGATCGTTATCCCTACCCCCGCGCAGCGACGCGATCGTCGCCATCACCTTGCCCGCGCGATCCGGAAAATGCTCGTCGAGCCAGGCCCGGAACAGCGGCGCCACCTCATGCGGCAACCTGACCGGGATAAAGAAAGCCCGCGTCGCCCCGGCCTCCGCCGCGCGCGCGATCAGATGCTCGATCTCGTGATCGGTGATCGCCGGGATCACCGGCGCGATCGAAACATACACCGGCACCCCCGCATCGGCGAGCCTCCGCACCGCCGCCAGCCGCCGCTCGGGATGCGGCGCGCGCGGTTCGACCGTCGACGCCACCTTGGGATCCAAGGACGTGATCGACATCGCCACCGCAGCCAGCCCCTTCGCCGCCATCGGCGCCAGCAGGTCGAGATCTCGCACCACCCGGTCCGACTTGGTGGTGATCGTCAGCGGATGATCCGTCTCGTGCAGCACCTCGATGATGCCGCGCGTGATCCGCCAGTCGCTCTCGATCGGCTGGTACGGATCGGTGTTCGTCCCGAGCGCCATCGGCGCGACCGCATAGCCCGGCTTCGACAGTTCGGCGCGCAGCAGCGCCGCGGCGGAAGGCTTCGCGAACAGCTTGCTCTCGAAATCGAGCCCCGGTGACAGGTCGTGAAACGCATGGCTCGGCCGCGCGAAACAATAGATGCAGCCATGCTCGCAGCCCCGGTATGGATTGATCGAGCGATCGAACGGCACGTCGGGCGACGCGTTGCGGCTGATGATCGTCCGCGGCGTCTCGACGGTCACCGTCGTCCGCAGCTTCGGCGCGATGCCGTCGATCCCCTCGCGCATGTCGAGCCAGTCGCCGTCGGCCTCGGTCTGCGGCAGGTTGAACCGCCGGCTCTCGTCGTTGCGCGTCGCCCCGCGAACTGGTCGAGTGGTCTTCATCGGCAGACGATACGCGCGATGCCAGAACAAATATAGAACATAATTCCCCGCGCCGCGCGGTTGTCCCGGCAGGATCTTGATCTACATTAGAGAAATAATGGTGAGTTTCTAGCGACTTGCCGGTGGTACGAATGAGCGCTCGCCGCGTGCGGCGATTGCGCGTAGGGCGAAGCGATGACGGGACAGATCACCACGGTGGAACGGGCTTTCGAACTGGCACGCTCGGGCGAGTGCGAGTCGGTCAACGCGCTGCGCCAGCGGTTGCGGCGTGAGGGGTATGACGCGGTCCACCTCCATCTTCACGGTGCGTCGATCAACAAGCAGCTCGTCGACCTGATCCACGCGGCGCGCGGCGGGTCCGCGCTGGCCTGACGCGGCGGCCTGACACGGCGGCCTGACGCGGCGGCGGTCCGGTCGAGACAAGCGCGCTCGTCCGACCGAACCGTGCAGCCTCACTTCTGCGCCAGCATCACCGCCTTTGGCATGTTCAGTCCGGCAGCGGACCATTCGGCGGACGTCTTGCAGATCGTCCGATCGATCCGCGAGCCGGTCATCGCCAGCTCGACCGTGCAATATTTCTGCGTCTTGGCATCGTACTTCAGGACCGTCGTTTGCGTCGAAGTCGAAGGAGCAGCGAAGGCCGGAACGCTGATCGCAAGGGCAGCGACGGCAACGAGGCTCTTCAGAAAGATCGGGGTCATGGCAGGCATCCTTATGTTGGTATGAGGCGCCCGGTGGGGCGGCATCTCGACCAATGCACCTGGCGTGCCAGTTAAGTAATACAGTGCTACACAGCGACTAACATGTTCGAACAGGCAGGATTTTTCGCCGAATGGCTAAGCTGGACATGCGAATCCGGGATCGCAAGACACGCCACAATCTGGCGAAAACCGCAGAGAAGTAGTGTGAGCCATCGTCACGCTGCGTGTAACGTCTCTCCCTCTCCCATCGGGGAGAGGGAAGGGGCCCGCGGCCACTTGGCCGTGGGAAGGGTGAGGGCACGCGACCTAGAAAGCAGGCGAAGCCAACTCACCTCGCGGAAAAGCCTCAGCGCTCCAGCAACCGCGGCATGAGCTCGACGAAATTGCAGGGACGATGGCGGCTGTCGAGCTGGTCGCGCAGGATCCCATCCCAGCCATCCTTCACCGCCCCGGTCGAGCCCGGCAGCGCGAAGATATACGTACCCTTCGACACGCACGCACACGCACGCGACTGCACCGTCGACGTCCCGATCGTCTGGTAGCTCAGCATGCGGAAGAGCTCGCCGAAGCCCGGGATCATCTTCTCGGCGACCTGCTCGACCGCCTCGGGCGTAACATCGCGCCCCGTCACGCCGGTGCCGCCGGTGGTGATGATGCAGTCGACCGCCGGATCGCCGATCCACGCATGCAGCCGCGAGACGATCGTCTCGACATCGTCCTTCTCGATCCGGCGATCGGCGAGCACGTGGCCAGCCTCGGTCAGCCGCGCGACGAGCGTGTCGCCCGAGCGATCCTCCGCCAGCCCACGCGTGTCCGACACCGTCAGCACGGCAATCCGCACCGGCAGGAAAATCCGGCTCTCGTCGATCGGCATGAAACTCAATCCGCGCGCGTGATGGTCGAGGACTGCGGCCCGACGCTGGCGTTCACCGCAACCGTGCTCGCGCTTGCCCGTGCATTCGGCCGGGCGTTCATCCGCACCGCGGTCGCACCCGGCAGGCCGGGGAAGCGCGGCCACATGCCCTGCGCCAGTGCATTGCGGCTGACCGACGCCTTCTTGCCGCCCTGCGCCTCGTACATCCAGTAATTGCGCAGCACGGTGGTCACATAGCCACGCGTCTCCCAATACGGAATGCTCTCGATATACAGCAGCGGATCGCCATTATCGCGGACGATCGCGTTCCAGTCGCCGACCGGACGCGGCCCGGCATTATAGGCAGCGATCACCTTCGGCAGCAGCCCGCCGGTGACGCCCGCCATGTCGCGCAACCGCTCCAGATGGCGCTGGCCGATATCCATGTTGGTCGACGGCTTGGTCAGCGCCTTCATGTCGATCGACGTACCACGCTCGCGCGCGAAGTCGGTCGCGGCGGCGGGCATGATCTGCATCAGGCCATACGCGCCGGCCGGGCTCTTCACGGTGTTGCGGAACCGGGACTCTTCAAGCGTGTGCGCGTAGACCAGCGCCTTGTCGATGTGCCAGCCGCTGTCCGGCGTCCAGTTCGGCGTCGGATAGCGCGCCTCCGCGGTCGACGTCACACCCTGCGGGCAATTATGTGCGAGCCACACGGTCGTCGCCGGCAGGCTCAACGCTTCCGCCACGCGGACCAGGTTGGCGAACTCGCGCGGATCGCCGATCTTCGCCTGCTGGCGGATCACCGTATCGGCCAGGTCGGTCTCGCCGACCTCGACCAGTGCCGCTGCGACACGGACGTTCGGACGCTTGCCGACGACCTTCCAGTCGCTGGCCACGAGCCCGCCGACCGACGTTCCCTTGTCCTTCATCGCCAGTTGCTGGCGCGCGAGCTGGCCGTAGAAGCTCTCGCCGAACTGCGCCGCCGCCTTCAACCGGCCCTCGATCTTGTCGGGGCGCGAGCACACCATGTCGGCGCGCGACGCCCAGTACAAAGCCGCCGCGCGAAGATCGACGTCGCCGGCCCGCGCCGCGACACCCTCGAACCCGGATTCGGCATTCGCACAATCATTCTGACGCCACGCCGACAGCGCGCCGACCCAGCGGCCCTGGACCGCCCAGTCGCCGACGCCGTCCTGCGCCTTCGCCGCCATCACGCGCGCGTTCGCATCGTCGCCCTGGAGGAAATAGATCCACGCGATCTTCTGCTGCCATTCGGTCAGCGCCTCGGGGGTGAGCCCGGGCGTGCTCTCGAGCAGCGACTGCGCCTCGCGGCCCATGTCCGCCTTGACGTAGGGCTGCATCTTCAGCGCGAGATCGGCGGCGATCAGGTCGCCCTGCAGGCTCTTGGCCCGCACGCGACGCGGCGCGCCGTCCTGCCAGATCAGTCGCTGCGCGGCGGGCAGGGGGGGCAGGTCGACCGCCCCGCGCATCTTGGCCAGCCGCGAGATCTGTTCGGCCTCGGGCAGTTCGGGCGCTTCGTTGAGCAGCGCGACGAGCGGCTCCATCTCGATCCTGGGCGAGCCCTTCGCCGTATACATCTCGGCGCGCGCGATCGCGTGCAGCGGGCCGGGCTTCATCGTGTCGAGCTGGATCTGCGCGTCGGTCCACTTGCCGTCGCGGATCGCCGCGAACACCGTCTTGTACGCCTCGCGCTGGCCCGCATCGAGCTGGTCCGGGATCTGCTCCAGCGTCGGGGCACCGACCAGCTGCGTCGAACCGAGCCGCGTATCGCCAGCCGGCTCGCCCGCACCGGTCGCCGCCATGGCCGGAAGGGGGAGGGCGCTTAGCCCCAGAGCGATGGCCGCCCAGGAAACAGATCGGGTCCGAATCATCTCACGCCCTCTTGCGATATCTGTTCGCGCATCAGCATCTGCAAATCCTTCCAGGCCTCGGCCTTGGCCGCTGGCTTCTCGATCAGAAACCGCGGATGAAAGCTCGCGACCACGCTCGTCATATGCGACGCGTCACCGACCCCCGTTTGTGCGGTCTTATGGTTAAACCCATGTAAACGCCCGCGCGCCGCCTGTAATTCCGTCCCGAGGATCGCACGGCTCGCCGCATTGCCAAGTAGCAGCAACCGCTTAGGCGCGACCAGGCCGATGTGATGCTTGGCGATTTCAGAGAGGCGCGCCTCGACCTCGCTCTGGATCCGCCCCGCCGTCGGCCGCTTCGCACAGACCGCGGCGAGGTGCACCTCGTCGCGCGTGAGCCCGATCGCCGCGAGCATCTTGTCGAGCAACCGTCCCGACGCGCCACTCAACAACGCGCCTGCATCTCCGTCATCGCGGTCGGGACAATCGACAAGCACCATGACCGTAGCGTCAGCCGGGCCCGAAGCCGCCAGCGAAACCCCGCTCCAGTCCGCCTCGGGAACCTCCGCACCGCTTCGCCAGTTGAGAAAATCGGCGAGCGAAAGCGGCATCGCGGACGGTGCGGCAACCGGCGCAACCGGTGCCGCGGCGGGCGCGACAAGCGGCTCAGGCGCCGCGAACCAGTCGCGCGGAACGTCGTCGACCAGCGTGTCGACGCCGGCCTCGTGCCACCAGTCGAGCGCACTCGCCGCGGCGTTTCGCCAATCGATGGTTTGATCCGCCCCCACAGGGTAACCTATGCTGCACGGTTGACGTGGCGGTCAACTCGCGCAATCGCCATATTGGACAAGATGGTGCCGGCCCGAGCCCGAACGAAGGGTGGGGCATCAAGCGCTTGGCCATGAAGCTGGGCAATAAGGGGACATCCCCCGGGAGACGATGATGACGACACGTGAATCGATGCCCTATGACGTTGTGATCGTCGGCGCAGGTCCGGCGGGGCTCTCGGCAGCGATCCGTCTCAAACAACTGGCGGCCGAGAAGGACGCCGAGATCAGCGTCTGCGTGCTCGAAAAGGGCTCCGAAGTCGGCGCGCACATCCTCTCCGGCGCGGTCATCGACCCGAAGTCGCTCGACGAACTCCTGCCGAACTGGCGCGAGGACGGCTGCCCGCTCGCCGAGGTTCCGGTCACCGAGAACCATCACTGGATCCTGAGCAAGACGAAGAAGAGCGAGATGCCGCACTTCGTCACACCCTCGTTCCTGCATAACAAGGGCACGTACACGGGCTCGCTCGGCAACCTCTGCCGCTGGCTGGCGGGCAAAGCGGAGGAACTCGGCGTCGAGATCTTCCCGGGGTTCGCCGCCGCCGAGATCCTGTTCAACGACGACGGATCGGTGATGGGCGTCGCGACCGGCGACATGGGCGTCGCGCGCGACGGCACGCACAAGGGCGACTATACGCCGGGGCTCGAACTCCACGCCAAGTACACCTTCTTCTCCGAGGGTTGCCGCGGGCACCTGACCAAGCAACTGATCGGCAAGTTCGCGCTCGACAAGGACAGCGATCCGCAGGTCTACGGCCTCGGCATCAAGGAACTCTGGGACATCGATCCCGAACTCCACGTCCCCGGTCGCGTGATCCATACGCAGGGCTGGCCGCTGTCCGAAACCGAAGGCTCGAACGGCGGCGGCTGGATCTACCACCAGGCGAGCGGCCAGGTCTCGATCGGCTTCGTCACGTGGCTGAACTACACCAACCCGCATCTCTCGCCGTTCCACGAGATGCAGCGCTGGAAGACGCATCCCGAGATCGCCGCGCTGCTGAAGGGCGCCAAGCGCGTCAGCTACGGCGCGCGCGCGATCAGCGACGGCGGTTTGCAGTCGATCCCCAAGCTGGTCATGCCCGGCGCAGCGCTGATCGGCGACAGCGCCGGTTTCCTCAACGTGCCGCGGATCAAGGGTACGCATACCGCGATGAAGTCCGGCATGATGGCCGCCGAGGCCGCGGTCGAGGCGATCGTCTCGCAGCGCGGCCATGACGAACTCGCCGCCTATCCCGAGGCGTTCGAGCGGTCGTGGGTGAAGAAGGAGCTGTCGGTCGTCCGCAACGTCGTGCCGCTGGTCAAGAAGTTCGGCGACCTGGTCGGCTCGGGGCTCGCCGGTATCACGATGTGGCTCGAGCATCTGGGGATCAAGGTCCCCTTCACGATGCACCACCATCCCGACCATGAGAGCCTGTGGCGCAAGGACCTCGTCAAGCCGATCGCCTATCCGAAGGCCGATGGCGTGCTGACGTTCGACCGCCTCTCGTCGGTGTTCATCTCGAACACCAACCACGAGGAGGACCAGCCGGTCCACCTGACGCTCAAGGACCCGGCGGTGCCGATTGCCTACAACCTGCCGATGTACGACGAGCCCGCGCAACGCTATTGCCCGGCCGGCGTTTACGAGGTGGTCGGCGAGGAAACCGGCGACCCGAAGTTCGTCATCAACGCGCAGAACTGCGTCCACTGCAAGACCTGCGACATCAAGGACCCCACCCAGAACATCAACTGGGTCGTACCCGAGGGCGGCGGAGGCCCCAATTATCCCAACATGTAAGCGTCTGTTTCTCGTTCTAGGTCTCGCCGTGGCGGCTCCCGCCACGGCGGGGATGGGTGATCTCTCCGCCTATCTCAAGGCCCGCGCCGCCGACGCCGCGGGCAGGCCGGACCTCGCCGCCGCCAGCTACGCGCAGGTGCTGGCGGCATCGCCCGACGATCCCGTCGTCGCGATCCGCGCCTACCGCGAGGCGCTGGAGGCCGGCGACATGCCGCTCGCCACCCGCGCCGTCGCCGTGCTGAACAAAGCCGGCGTGGCGCCCGCCGACGCCGCGCTTCTGCCACTCGCCGATGCCGCCCACGCGAACGATACCAGGGCTGCCGACGCCGCGATCGGCACGCTTGCCACCGGGCCGCTGGTGGTGCTCGCGCCCTCGCTCTACGCCTGGGTCGCGCACGCCGAAGGCCGCGATCCCGGCCCCGCGCTCGCCACCGCCGCGAAGGACCCGGTCGCCAACCGCTTCGCCACCGAAACCCGCGACCTGATCGCCAAGGCGCCCGCTCGGCAGCCGCTCGCGATCGGCGTCTCGCGCCTGCTCGCGCACCTCGCCAGCGACCTCGCGCTCGGCGAACCCTCGCCGCTGTCGATCGCGCTGGCTCAGGCATCGCTGCGCGCCGATCCCGGTTATGATCGCGCCCGCATCCTCCTTGCCCATGCGCTGGCCCGCAACGCACTGGTCGATCGCGCGCTCGTCGTTCTCGATCAGGTGGGGCCGAAGAGCCCGTTCGCGGTGGCCGCGGCCGCCGAACGGATCGACATCCTCGCCAATGCCGACCGCGACGGCGAAGCGCTCGCCGCCGCCAAGAACCGCGTCGACCAGTCGGGCGCGGACGCTGCCGACTGGCAACGCTATGCCGACCTGCTCCTGACCACCGGCAACGCCGCCGAAGCCGCGACCTGGTACCGTCGCATCCTCGACGCCGATGCCAAGACCGGCGGAAGCTGGGGCGCGTGGCTGCAATATGGCGGCGCGCTCGACCAGGCCGGCCGCTGGCCCGAAGCGCGCGATGCGCTCGAAAAAGCCGTCGCCCGCGGCCCCGCGCAACCGTTGGCGCTCAACTATCTCGGCTTCGCGCAGGTCGAGCACGGCGACGACATCCCCGCCTCGATAAAGCTTTTGGAACGCGCCAGCCGCCTCGACCCGACCAACGCCTCGATCACCGACTCGCTGGGCTGGGCGTATCATCTGTCGGGCGACACGGCGCGCGCGCTCCCATTGCTCGAACGCGCCGCACAGGGCGAACCCGCCAACACCGAGATCGGCGATCATCTCGGCGACGCCTATTGGACGGTCGGCCGCCAATACGAAGCGCGCTACGCCTGGCGCGCCGCGCTCCTGACCGCCGAACCCAGCGAAACCGCACGCCTGACCGCCAAGATCGCCAACGGCCTCCCCATTAACGCCCGCCGCTGATCGCTCTTTCCCACCGGAAGAGGGAAGGGGCCCGTACGACCCAAAAAACCGTCACCCCAGCGAAAGCTGGGGTATCCCACGAGGCACGCAACGCTCGCCTCACGATGAGATCCCAGCGTGCGCTGGGATGACGGGCACATGTTGGCTAAGCCCCGGAAAACGACCGACCCGAAACCAAACCCCGAGACCACCAATGCCCGCCATCACCGAACCCGCCCCCGCCAAGATCAATCTCGCGCTCCACGTCCGCCGTCGCCGCCCCGACGGCTATCACGACCTCGAAACCCTCTTCGCCTTCGCCACCGACGGCGACATGATCACGGTAGAAGCCGCCGAGGCTAATACTTTCACCATAACCGGCCCCTTCGCAGCAGCACTCCTGCCGCCCCCCGACACGGCCCCATCCCCCGACACCACCTCGGCCCCCGACACCCCCCCGGCGAAGGCCGGGGCCCAATTGGGAACGGCCAATGACGAAGCACCCCGCTCGGCCAACGCCACCCGAGGCACCGCCCCCTGGACCGGCAACCTGGTAACCGCCGCAGCCGACGCCTTCACGGCCGCCTTCACCCCCAACGCCCACCACGCGATAACCCTCGAAAAGCACCTGCCGATCGCCTCAGGCATAGGCGGAGGCTCCGCCGACGCCGCCGCCACCCTCCGCGCGCTGGCCCGCCTCCACCAGGTCCCAAAAACCGACCCCCGCCTCCACGAAATCGCCGCGAAGCTGGGCGCAGACGTCCCCGCCTGCCTCGCCAACCGCACCACGCTCGGCACCGGCAAAGGCGACACGCTTACCGACCTCGAAGGCCTGTCCGGCACGCCACTGCTCCTCGTAAACCCGGGCGTCGCCGTCTCCACTGCCGCCGTGTTCAAGACCTGGGACGGCCAGGACCGGGGCCCGATCCCCGAAGGCACTCTCCTCGACCGCGCCATAGCCGGCCGCAACGACCTCGAACCCCCCGCGCTGGCGCTGGCCCCCGAGATCGCGCAGGTTCGCGCGCTCCTCGACGCTGCGCGCGGCGTCCTCCTGTCCAGAATGTCCGGCTCCGGCGCCACCTGCTTCGCCCTGTTCGAAACCCCCCAGGCCCGAGACGCCGCCGCCACCGCCGCGCGAGCCCGCCGCTGGTGGACCCTCGCAACGACCATGGCCTAACGAAAAGTGCCACCAGCGATGACGCGATTGCGCGGTCACGCGATCACACCACCTCCGTCATCCTGACGAAAGTCAGGACGCAGAGCCATGAATGAAACCGCCCGCAATTCGCCATCTCAAGGCCGCTGATGGGCCGACCACCGCCAAGCCCAAGCGCGAGTAACCCGATCCGTTCTCGACCAAACTCTGCCCAGCCAACTCGTCATCCCGGGCCTGTTCCGGGATCCACCGTGCCGCAAATCCGCGGTCTCTGAGCATGCGGGCCGGTAGAAGCCGGAACGAGCCCGGCATGACGGCAGAAGGGGGCAGGGGCACTCGACCGCGGCTGGCACCAGACAAACCAATCTTTCCACGCAAACCCACCGTTCTCCACTTGTTCCACCAGAACAAATAGAATACATCGGTTTGACGCGTTGAATGGCATGCGCGCTTGCTTTAGCGATGGGAGCTTATCAATGGCCGCTAATCTGAAAGTGATCGACACCGGCATGGCAACCGCAACCAACGACCGCCAGAAGGCGCTCGACGCCGCGCTCGCGCAGATCGACCGCGCGTTCGGCAAGGGCTCGGCAATGCGCCTGGGCTCCAAGGAAACCATGCAGGTCGAGGTCATCTCGACCGGCTCGCTCGGGCTCGACATCGCGCTCGGCGTCGGCGGCCTGCCGCGCGGCCGCGTGATCGAGATTTACGGGCCAGAAAGCTCGGGCAAGACCACGCTCGCGCTCCACGTCATCGCCGAAGCGCAGAAGGGCGGCGGCACCGCGGCGTTCGTCGATGCCGAGCACGCGCTCGACCCGGTCTACGCCAAGAAGCTCGGCGTCAACATCGACGAGCTGATCGTCTCGCAGCCCGACACCGGCGAGCAGGCGCTCGAGATCGTCGACACGCTGGTCCGCTCGAACGCGATCGACGTGCTCGTGGTCGACTCGGTCGCAGCCCTCGTGCCGCGCGCCGAAATCGAAGGCGAGATGGGCGACAGCCATGTCGGCCTCCAGGCGCGTCTCATGTCGCAGAGCTTGCGCAAGCTCACCGGCTCGATCAGTCGCTCGCGCTGCATGGTGATCTTCATCAACCAGCTCCGCATGAAGATCGGCGTCATGTACGGCAACCCCGAGACGACGACGGGCGGCAACGCGCTGAAGTTCTACGCCTCGGTCCGCCTCGACATCCGCCGCATCGGCGCGATCAAGGCCGGCGAGGAGGTGACCGGCAACCAGACCCGCGTGAAAGTCGTCAAGAACAAGGTCGCCCCGCCGTTCAAGCAGGTCGAGTTCGACATCATGTACGGGCAGGGCGTCTCCAAGCTCGGCGAGATCCTCGATCTCGGCGTGAAGGCGGGGCTCGTCGAGAAGTCGGGCGCATGGTTCAGCTACGACAGCGTCCGCCTCGGCCAGGGCCGCGAGAACTCGAAGACGTTCCTCAAGGACAACCCCGAAACCGCCGACCGCCTCGAAAAGCAGATCCGCGCCCGCACCGACAAGGTCGCCGAGGAAATGATGGCCGGCCCCGACGCCGAAGACGACGTATAAGGCTCCTCTTCCCTCTCCCTAAGGGGAGAGGGAGGGGCCCATTGCCCTCGCAATGGGAGGGTGAGGGCACGCGGCTGATGGTGCGGGGTGGCGTGGCGGCAACGGGATTGGCTTTGCACCATCGTCGGCATCGGCATCGGCATCGGCTTTGTACCGACACCAGCATTGGGTAGCACCTACATCGGCATTGGATCGCACCGCACCGCACCACCCCAACACTCCACCCCGGCGAAGGCCGGGGCCCAATTGGAAAGGTGGCAATAACGAAGCGCGATCTTTCGTTACGATCATACCCCAACTGAACCCCGGCCTCCGCCGGGGTGATTGCTCCTAACGATCAACACCCCCCGCCCCCTTGTTCTCCCGCGAAGGCGGGAGCCCAGTCTGGATCCCCGCCTTCGCGGGGAAACAAGGAGACGCAGACGTCCGCGAAAATCAGCGCAACGGCCTCGGCGAAATCCTCCAAATACCTAAGCGCCAAACCCACGCGAGCGTCTATACTTCCTATACTTCACTCGAAACCGCGGCCCCCTGATCCGACCATGAGGCACCCCAACCCATGACCACCGCCTACGACTGGACCGGCAGAATAGGCGACGTCTGGGCCGAAGAATGGCGCCGAACCGACCGCAGCTTCACCAACCTGACCCCGCACCTGAACGCAGCGATCCTGGCCGCCACCTCGCCCGAAACTAGCATGATCATCGACATAGGCTGCGGCGCCGGCGCAACCTCGCTCGCCACCGCCCAAGCCCTCCCCGGCGCGACCGTAACCGGCATAGATCTCTCCCCGACCCTGATCGAGATCGCCAGACACCGCGCCGAAACCCAGTCCAACGCCCGCTTCGAATGCGCCGACATCGCCGTCGCCGCCCCGAACCACGCCCCGACACACCTCTACGTCTCGCGCCACGGCGTCATGTTCTTCGCCGATCCCACCGCCGCCTTCGCCATACTCGCCGAAGCGGCCGCCCCCGACGCGTCGCTCGTCTTCTCGTGCTTCGCCGAACGCGCCGCCAATGTCTGGGCCACCGAAACCGTCGCCGCGACCGGCGGCGATCCCGACGCCCCTGCCAGCACCGCACCCGGCCCCTTCGCGTTCGCCGATCCGACCTATGTCGCCGAAATCCTCGCAACCGCAGGCTGGAATGCCGCCCCGCCCCAGCGCCTGAATTTCGCCTACCGAGCAGGCGAGGGCGCCGATCCAGTAGCCGATGCCGTCGACTATTTCCGCCGCATAGGTCCCGCCGCCTCCGCCATCCGCGACGCCGCCCCCGAGGAACGCGAGCGCCACATCGCGCGTCTCACAGACATCTGCGCACGTCACAGCGACGGCGATACGGTGGAATTTCCCGCGGTCGCCTGGATCTGGACCGCGCGCAAATCAGCCAACTAAAACCAGGGGGTTCAGCATGATCATCGTCCACCACCTCGAAAACTCGCGATCGCAGCGTATCCTGTGGATGCTCGAGGAACTCGGCCTCCCCTACCAGATCAAGCGCTACGAGCGGAACAAGCAGACCATGCTCGCCCCGCCCGAACTCAAGCGGGTCCACCCGCTCGGCAAGTCGCCCGTGATCGAGGATGCCGATGTTCAGGGTGGCCAGGTCGTCGCCGAAACCGGCGCAATCGTCGAGTATCTGGTCGACAAGGCCGACGGCAAGCTCGGTGCTCCCGCCAACCGCGCCGACGCACTCCGCTACCGCTTCTGGCTCCATTATGCGGAGGGCTCGATGATGCCGCCGCTGCTACTGAAGCTCGTCCTCGCGCGCATCCCGATCATGGGCAAGGTCGCGGTCAAGAAGATCCAGCCGATGATCGACGTCCATCTCGACTATGTCGAATCCGAACTGTCGCAGCGCCCCTGGTTCGCCGGCGACCAGATGACCGCCGCCGACATCATGATGAGCTTCCCGCTCGAAGCCGCGCGCAGCCGCGGCGGTCTCGACGAGTCCCGCCCCGCGACGATCGCGTGGCTAGCCAAGGTCCACGCGCGGCCAGCGTATCAGGCGGGCCTCAAGAAAGGCGGGCCCTACGCCTACGCCTGAGGCTGCAGATCAGGGACCGCGTCGAGGCTGATAGCGCGACCCTCCCTAAACGCCACCCCGGCGAAGGCCGGGGCCCAGTTGGAAAGGTTGGAGTAACGAGGCGCGGCGGTCACCATCAGCGTCGCCCAACTGGACCCCGGCCTTCGCCGGGGTGGTATTTGTTCAGTGGTCCGCCAGCGTGGAAGGGCATCCTTGAGACGTCATCGGTTCAACTTCGCCGTCCAAACTCAAACCTGCCCCGGTCCGATCTTCTCATAGCTGTCCACATTCACCTTCGGCCCATGCCCCGTCGGTGCATGTGGGAAATCACGATCCGCCGGCTCGCGCTCGTCGAGCCCGCCCTCCCATTTCGCCACCACGGTCGCCGCCACCGCATTGCCGATCACGTTCGTGGCCGACCGCCCCATGTCGAGGAAATGATCCACCGCCAGGATCAACAAGATCCCCGCCTCCGGGATCTTGAACATCGACAGCGTCCCCGCGATCACCACCAGCGACGCGCGCGGCACGCCGGCAATTCCCTTCGACGTGACCATCAGCACCAGCAGCATCGCGATCTGCTGTCCGATCGGCATGTGGATGCCATACGCCTGCGCGATGAACAGCGACGCGAACGTCATGTACATCATCGATCCGTCGAGATTGAACGAATAGCCCAGCGGCAGCACGAAGCTCGCGATCCGCGGCGGCACGCCGAACCGATCGAGCGCCTCCAGCGTCCGCGGGTACGCCGCCTCCGACGAAGCCGCCGAGAACGCGAGGATCAACGGATCGCGGATATACCGCACCAGCAACCGCGTCCGCGGCCCGATCAGCACGAACGCGATCCCGATCAGCATCAGCCACAGCAACGCGAGCCCGATATAGAAGCTCAGCATGAAATAGCCGAGCTGGCCGAGGATGGTCGGCCCCCGCTCGGCAAGCGTTGCCGTCACCGCTGCGAACACCGCGAACGGCGCGAACCGCATCACGTAATTGGTGATCTGGAGCATGACCGCGACGAGCGCCTCGATCGCCTTGACCAGCGGCGCGGCCTTCTCGCCGACCGCAGTGATCGCGACGCCGACGAACACCGAGAACACGACGATCTGCAGGATTTCGTTGCTCGCCATCGCCGCGATCATCGAATCGGGCACGATATGCGAGATGAACTTGGCGAGGTCGAACGCCGCGGCATCGACCCCGCTCGACGCGGTCGCGGGCGGGATCGCGAGTTCGAGGCCGACGCCCGGCTGCAACACGTTGACCAGGATCATGCCCAGCGTCAGCGACAACAGGCTCGCGCAGATGAACCAGCCGAGGCTGCGCAATCCGACCCGTCCGAGCGCGCCGGTGTCGCCCATATGCGCGATGCCCACGACCAGCGTCGAGAAGACCAGCGGCGCGATGATCATCTTGATCAGCCGCAGGAACAGCGACGTCACGATCGAGAAATAGCCGGCGATGTCCTTCAACTGCGCGGCGGACTCGGGCGTGCCGTTGTCGATCGACGCGTTCAGGATCCAGCCGACGACCATCCCCGCGACGAGGCCGAACAAGATGTAATAGGTTAGCCGCTTGGCCATTAATCGCTCCCGAGAAGTGCGGACAGGGAAGGGGATTGCGGCGCCCGGGTCAAGGACCCTATCGTTCGGCGATGTCGACCACACCCCGTAAATCCGTCTTCAGCCCCTCGCGCCGCGACCTGCTGAGCCTCGCGATCGCAGCGCCGTTGCTGTCGACCACCGCGATCCTCCGCGCGGCCGAACCCGATCTGTCGGCGCTGTCCGACATAACCGGCACGACCAGGCCGATCGATGCCGCCGAACGCGCCGCGAGGCTGGTCCGTGCGCAATCGCTGATGAAGGCGGCGGGCGTCGGCGCAGTGCTGATCGAGCCGGGATCGTCGATGATCTACTTCACCGGCGTCCGCTGGCACACGAGCGAGCGGCTGACGCTGGCGATCCTCCCGGTCGAGGGCGAGCCGTGCATCGTCACGCCGTTCTTCGAGGAGCCGTCGGTGCGAGAGACGCTCGCCGTCCCCGCCGAGGTGCGCGTCTGGCAGGAAGACGAGAACCCGCTCGCGGTTGCCGCCGGGTTCCTGCGCGACCGGAAGCTCGCCGCGCGGCCGATCGGGCTGGAGGCGGAGGTGCGGTATTTCGCCTATGCAGGGCTCGCGCGCGTGTTGCCGGATGCGAAGATCGTGTCCGCCGACCCCGTCGTCCGCGCCTGCCGGATGATCAAGACCCCCGCCGAGATCGCGCTGATGCAGGCCGCGACCGAGGTCACGCTCGCCGCCTATCGCTGGACGTACGCGCGGGTCGAGAAGGGCATGACCGGCCCGGAGATCGGCGCGCTGATGAACGCCGCAACCCGCAAGCTCGGCGGCGCCCCCGAATTCGCGCTGGCGCTGATCGGCGAAGCGTCCGCCTATCCGCACGGCAGCCGCGAGATCCACCGCGTCGCCGAGGGGCAGGTCGTGCTGATGGACTGCGGCTGCACCGTGCAGGGCTATCAGTCCGACATCTCGCGCACCTGGGTCCACGGTGCGGCAACCGCCGACCAGCGCAAGACGTGGGACCAGGTCGCCCGCGGGCAACAGATCGCGTTCGCCGCCGCAAAGATCGGCGCACCTGCGGGAAGCGTCGACGATGCGGTCCGCCGCTATTACGATACGCTCGGCTACGGGCCGGGGTACAAGCTCCCCGGCCTGTCGCACCGCACCGGCCACGGCATCGGCATGGATGGCCACGAACCCGTCAACCTCGTTCGTGGCGAGACGACGAAGCTGGCGGCGGGGATGTGCTTCTCCGACGAACCGGGGATCTACATTCCCGGCAGATACGGCGTGCGGATCGAGGACTGTTTTCACATGACCGCGGCCGGCCCGACATGGTTCAGCGAACCGCCCAAGTCGATCGACGCGCCGTTGGGGTAGGGAGCTTACCACATTCAACACCACCCCGGCGGAGGCCGGGGCCCAGTTGGAAAGGTGGGAATAATGGAAGGTGGCGCTTCGTTATCGCCGTCCCCCAAATGGGCCCCGGCCTCCGCCGGGGTGGTATCGTTGGTTTGGTGATGGCTCGTAGCGAAGCGCAGCCCCCGCTTCCTTGTTCTCCCGCGAAGGCGGGAGGCCAGACTGGATCCCCGCCTTCGCGGGGAAACATGCTGCCTCGGTTCAACGGGATATGTCTCAACCACACCCCTCACACACCTCACTTGAGCGAACCGCCCCGCTCGCCTAAGTCCCCGCGCATGACATCGACGAACGACATCCGCCGCGGCTTCCTCGACTATTTCGGATCGCAGGGACACCAGATCGTGCCCAGCGCACCGCTCGTGCCGCAGAACGACCCGACGCTGATGTTCGTCAACGCCGGCATGGTGCCGTTCAAGAACGTCTTCACCGGCCTCGAATCGCGCCCCTACACCACCGCGACCTCGTCGCAGAAATGCGTCCGCGCCGGCGGCAAGCACAATGATCTCGACAATGTCGGCTACACCGCACGCCACCACACCTTCTTCGAAATGCTCGGCAATTTCTCGTTCGGCGATTATTTCAAGGAACAGGCGATCGTCCACGCCTGGACGCTGCTCACGCGCGAATGGGGCCTGTCGCCCGATAAATTGACGGCAACGGTCTACCACACCGACGACGAGGCGTTCGATCTCTGGAAGAAGATCGCCGGCCTCCCCGATCACCGTATCATCCGCATCCCGACCAAGGACAATTTCTGGTCGATGGGCGACAACGGGCCGTGCGGGCCGTGCTCGGAGATCTTCTACGACCACGGCGACCACATCCCCGGTGGCCCTCCCGGCAGCCCAGACGAGGACGGCGATCGCTTCGTCGAGATCTGGAACCTCGTGTTCATGCAATATGAGCAGGAAAATGCCGAGATCGTCGGCAACCTGCCGAAACCGTCGATCGACACCGGCATGGGGCTCGAGCGTATCGCCGCAGTCATGCAGGGCGTCACCGACAATTACGACACCGACACGTTCAAGGCGCTGATCGCGGCATCGGGCGCGCTGACGCATACCGCGACCGACGGTGCCAACACCGCCAGCCACCGCGTGATCGCCGATCACCTGCGCACCGCCGGCTTCCTGATCGCGGACGGCGTGCTGCCCGCGAGCGAGGGCCGCGGCTACGTCCTGCGCCGGATCATGCGCCGCGCGATGCGCCACGCGCACATCCTCGGCGCGAAGCAGCCGCTGATGCACCGGCTGGTCCCTGCGCTCGTCACCGAAATGGGCGCCGCCTATCCCGAACTGTCGCGCGCGCGCCCGCTGATCGAGGCGACGTTGCAGCAGGAGGAGACGCGCTTCCGCCAGACGCTCGACAAGGGGCTGAAGCTGCTCGACGAAGCGACCACCGGGATGACCGACGGCACGCTCGCCGGCGACGTCGCGTTCAAGCTCTACGACACCTACGGCTTCCCGTACGACCTGACCGAGGACGCACTGCGCGAACGCCACATCGCGGTCGATCGCGCAGGCTTCGACACCGCGATGGCGGAGCAGAAGCGCGCCGCCCGCGCCGCCTGGAAGGGCTCGGGCGCGAAGGCCTCCGACGACATCTGGTTCGATATCGTCGAGCAGACCGGCGGTACGGAGTTCCTCGGCTACGCGTCCGATACGGGCGAGGGCGAGGTTGTTGCACTGGTCAAGGACGGCGCGCGCGTAGACCACGTCACGACCGGTGATACGGTCGCGATCGTCGTCAACCAGACGCCGTTCTACGCCGAGAGTGGCGGCCAGGTCGGCGATGCGGGCCATATCTCCAACGATACCGGCCTGCGCGCTAACGTGACCGAGACCTCGAAGCAGCTCGGCCGCGTGTTCGTCCATCACGCAATCGTCGACGCCGGCGAGATCAAGGTCGGGGATCCGGTCAAGCTCCAGATCGACGTCGCGCGCCGCGCGCAGATCCGCGCCAACCACTCGGCGACGCACCTGCTCCACGAGGCTCTCCGCGAACGCCTCGGCACGCACGTCGCGCAGAAGGGGAGCCTTGTTGCGCCCGACCGCCTGCGCTTCGACTTCTCGCAGCCGGTCGCGATGACCCCCGCCGACATCGCGCAGGTCGAGGCCGACGTGAACGCGCAGGTCCGCGGCAACGGCGCGGTGACGACGCTGCTGATGACCCCCGACGACGCGATCGCGATGGGCGCGATGGCGCTGTTCGGCGAGAAATACGGCGACGAGGTGCGCGTCGTGTCGATGGGTGCGCAGGACGACGGCAAGACCTATTCGATCGAACTCTGCGGCGGCACGCACGTCACCGCGCTCGGCGATATCGGCCTGTTCAAAGTCGTCGGCGAAGGCGCGGTCTCCAGCGGCATCCGCCGTGTCGAAGCGCTCACCGGCGAAGCGGCGCGCGCATATCTGACCAGCCGCGACGACCGCCTCCGCGAGGCTGCGGCGGTGTTGAAGTCGACCCCCGACGAGGTCCCGGCCCGCGTCGCGTCGCTGCTCGAAGACCGCCGCCGCCTCGAACGCGAACTCGCCGACGCGAAGAAGGCGCTTGCGCTCGGCGGCGGTGGTTCGGGCGAAGCGGCTGGCCCGGAGCAGGTCGGCGGCGTCGCCTTCATCGGCCAGGTACTGAACGACTTCGAAGCCAAGGGCCTGCGCGGCGCGGTCGACGAGGCCAAGCAGCGGCTCGGCTCGGGTATCGCGGTGATGGTCGCGATCAACGACGGCCGCGCCTCGGTCGCGGTCGGCGTCACGGCGGACCTTGTAGCGAGCCACAACGCGGTCGACCTGCTCAAGATCGCGGTGGCGACGCTCGGCGGGCAGGGCGGCGGCGGCCGTCCCGACATGGCGCAGGGCGGTGGACCTGAAGGTGACAAGGCCGCGGAGGCGGTTGCCGCGGTGCGGGCGGCGCTGGAGGCGGCGGGCGCCTGAAACTCGCCGCCGTCTCACGCCAACCCCGAGCAGTGTTCCCCCGCGGACGCGGGGGCCCAGCTAAATACCGTCAGCTGCCTTGGCTCCTGGACCCCCGCCTTCGCGGGGGAACAGGCTGCGCTAATGAAGTCACCCGCTACAACTACCTCCACCCCGGCGAAGGCCGGGGCCCAATTGGCACGTCCGAGGTAACGAAAGACCGCGCTCAGTTACCATCGTCCCCCAATTTGGGCCCCGGCCTTCGCCGGGGTGGTGTTTCTGATCGGGTGGCATCTCATCGGGTGGCATCGGTGCTGGAGCTCAGCCCCCACGCACCTTCGCCAGCGTAGTCCCCGCCGTAATCGCCTCGATATCCGTCACCAGATGCAACACCCGCACCCCGCTGCGCGACATCGCACGGTCCAACGCTCCCGCAAAATCCTCGGTCCGGGAAACAGTCTCGGCCCAGCAGCCATAAGCCCGCCCCAGCGCGGCAAAGTCCGGGTTCCGCAACCCGGTCCCCGAAACCCGCCCCGGATACTCCCGCTCTTGGTGCATGCGAATAGTCCCGTACCCACCATTGTCGACGACCACCACCAGCATGTCCGCATCATGTGCAACCGCCGTCGCCAGTTCCTGCCCGTTCATCAGGAAACACCCGTCCCCCGCCAGCGCCACGACCGTCCGCTCGGCATGCCGCAACGACGCCGCGACCGCCGCCGGCACACCATATCCCATCGCCCCGGCAGTCGGCGCAAGCTGAGTCCCCGGCCCGGCATACGCCCAGTACCGATGCCACCAGCCCGAGTAATTCCCCGCGCCGTTGCAGATGATCGCGTCCGCCGGCAGCCGCTCGCGCATCGCCGCCACGCAGGGCCCAAGGTCCATGACCAGATCGCGCGGGCTAGGCGTCGACCAAGCCAGCCACTCCGCATGCGCCTCTTGCCCAGCAGTCCGCGGCGGCAGGTCGACCAACAGCAGCGCCTCCGCAAACTCCGCCATCCCCGCGCACACCGCGACATCCGCGCGGTACGCCCGGTGCAGTTCGTCCGGATCGGGATGCACATGGATCAGTCGCTGCCCCGGATGATCGGGCGTGACCAGCGCATAGCCGTCGGTCGTCGCCTCTCCCATCCGAGGGCCCACGACGAGCAACAAATCCGCCGCCTTCACCCGCTCGACCAGCTTCGGATTGGGCCCGTATCCCAGGTTTCCCGCCCAAACCGGACAGTCGTTCGGAATCGCATCCTGCCGCCGAAACGCCGCCGCTACCGGCACGCCGTTGCGATCCGCCCAGGTCGAGAACGCCCCCGACGCCGCGACATCCCAGCCCGCGCCCCCGACGATCGCCACCGGCCGCTCCGCAGTCGTCAGCAGATCCGCCAGCAAATCCATCGTATCGGCATCGCAAGCCTGCGCCACCCGCTCGACGCGCGGCCGATCGACCGCCTCGACCACATCCAGCAACATGTCCTCAGGCAACGCCAGCACCACCGGCCCCGGCCGCCCCGACATCGCCGTCGCATAGGCGCGCGCGACATATTCCGGTATCCGCCGCGCATCGTCGATCCGCGCTGCCCATTTCGCGATGGGGGCAAACATCGCCTGAAAATCGATCTCCTGGAACGCCTCGCGGTCGCGCGTGCCGCGGTCGATATCGCCCACGAACAGGATCATCGGCTGAGAATCCTGCATCGCGACGTGAACCCCGATCGACGCATTGGTCGCGCCCGGCCCGCGGGTCACGAACGCCACCCCCGGCCGGTGCGTCAGCGCCCCGTCCGCGCACGCCATGAACCCGACGCCGCCCTCCTGCCGACACACCACAAGATCGATCGCTGGCGTATCGTGCAACGCATCGAGCACGGCGAGGAAGCTCTCCCCAGGCACGGTGAAGATCCGGTCGCAGCCCTGTGCGACGAGTTGGTCGACCAGGATACGGCCGCCGGTGCGTGGTGTGATCATCGGTGCATCCTGCCGTCCGTTGTGCGCGAAGTCGAGAAACGGTTACGCTGGCGTCGAAGCCGGGACCAACCCGACTCGCCCGGAGAGGATCATGACAGACTTCACCACCGTCGCCGACGGCCTGCGCTTTCCCGAAGGTCCCGTCGCGATGCCCGACGGCAGCGTCATCCTCGTCGAGATCGCCGCCGGCCGGATCACCCGGATCGCCGCCGACGGTACTAGGTCGACGGTCGCCGCACCCGGCGGCGGCCCCAACGGCCTCGCGCTCGGCCCCGACGGCAAGCTGTATTGCTGCAACAATGGCGGCTTCGCATGGCGCGAGACGAACGGCTTCCTCACCCCCCACGGCCAGCCGGACGACTATTCAGGCGGCCGTATCGAGCGGATCGACATCGCCACCGGCGCGGTCGAGACCCTCTACAAGGACGGCGATTTCGGCTGCGCGCTGCGCGGCCCCAACGACATCGTGTTCGATTCGCACGGCGGCTTCTGGTTCACCGACCACGGCAAATCGCGCGACCGCGAACGCGACATCACCGGCATCTTCTACGCGAAAGCCGACGGGACCCAGCTCGAAGAAGTGATCTTCCCGAGCGAAAACCCCAACGGCATCGGCCTCTCGCCAGACGGCAACACGCTGTATGCGGCGGAAACCTACACCTGCCGCCTGATGGCGTTCGACATCGTCGCGCCCGGCAAGGTCGCCAGCGCCGCGGGCACGCCGCTCTACCGCCCCGCCGGCTACAAATTCTTCGATTCGCTCGGCGTCGAGGCCAGCGGCAACATCTGCGTCGCGACGATTGGCGAGTGCGGGATCAGCGTGATCTCGCCCGCCGGAGCGCTGGTCGAGTTCGTCGCGACCGACGACGTGTTCACCACCAACATCTGCTGGGGCGGCGCGGACGGCATGGACGCGTACATAACCTGTTCCGGCAACGGCCGGCTGGTGAAGACGCGGTGGAAGCGCCCCGGCTTGAAGCTGGTGTATTGAAGCTACTGTATCCTCCCCCGCCAGGGGGAGGTGGCTGGCACTTGCCAGACGGAGGGGGAGGAAAGGAAACGTCTGTTCCGTGTCCTCCCCCTCCGTCACCTTCGGCGCCACCTCCCCCTGGCGGGGGAGGATCGTGAGAAACCGATCTAGTCTACGTTGCCGAGTGCCAACCACCGGCTTATGCGAGGCAAAATACCTGAGGAGGATGCATGGCGAACAAGCGCTACACCGATGCGGCAACGGCACTCGAAGGCGTGCTGTTCGACGGCATGACGATCTGCGCGGGCGGGTTCGGGTTGTGCGGCATTCCCGAGCGGCTGATCGACGCGATCGAGGCGTCCGGGGTGAAGGACCTGACGATCGCCAGCAACAATGCCGGCATCGACGGGCAGGGCCTCGGCAAACTGCTCCGCTCGCGCCAGGTGAAGAAGATGATCTCGTCCTATGTCGGCGAGAACAAGGAATTCGAGCGCCAGTATCTCAGCGGTGAACTCGAGGTCGAGTTCTGTCCGCAGGGGACGCTCGCCGAACGCTGCCGGGCAGGGGGCGCGGGCATCCCCGGCTTCTACACGAAGACCGGCGTCGGCACGCAGGTCGCCGAGGGCAAGGAGGTCAAGGTCTTCGACGGCCAGGAGTATATCCTCGAACGCGGCATCCGCGCCGATCTCGCGATCATCAAGGGCTGGAAGGCGGACGAAAGCGGCAACCTCATCTTCCGCAAGACCGCCCGCAACTTCAACCAGCCGATGGCGACTGCTGGCAAGATCTGCGTCGCCGAGGTCGAGGAGATCGTACCCGTGGGGAGCCTCGACCCCGACACGATCCACCTGCCGGGCATCTACGTGAAGCGGATGATCGTCGGCGCCCCCTACGACAAGAAAATCGAATTCCGCACCGTCCGCGAGCGCGCGACGGCATGAAACCGCTGCGGTTATCCTGCGAAAGGCTTGAGCCTGGTATGGACCGGCAGCCAGCGCTTCCGGGTCGCGACCGCGCCAAAATCGCTCCGTCACCCCGGACGCGTTCCGGGGGCCACGGTCCCGCAAATCAAATTCTCTCGATTGTGCGGCACCGTGGATGCCGGAACGAGCCCGGCATGACGGAGGCCTGATGGTGTATCGCAAGCACAGCCCGTTCTCCTGCGAACGCAGGAGCCCAGGGTCACGGGTGTTCCGGCTGGTATCCTGCACCCCTGCGTTCGCAGGGGCACTGGTGCTCCAAGGTTGCGTCAGCGTATCCGCGCCGACCTCGATAACGCCGACCGTCTCCGCCCCCGTAACCGTCGACGGCGTCCCGGCCGGCATGCAGTATCTCTATGCCTCGGGCGAAGCCGCCGCCGTCAGCATCCAGGCGTGGAACGCCCTCGTCGGCTACGTCCGCATGCAACGCACGCCAAGCTCCGTCGTCCTCGCCCAAGGCGCCTCGCTCGCGGCCCCCACCTGGACGACCTGCGGCACCAAGCCGAAAGCCGCCGTGTTCGATGTCGACGAGACGGTACTCCTCAACCTCGGCTTCGAATATGACGCGGCGTCCGGCCAAACCTGGTCCGACTCCCGCTGGCAGGATTGGGAACGCACCGGCGTCAAGCAGGTCGCCCCCGTTCCCGGCGCCCTCGCCGCGCTAACCGCACTCCGCGCAATGGGCGTAACCGTGATCTTCAACACCAACCGCTCCGCCGCCAACGCCGCACAGACGCAAGCCGCGATCGAAGGCGCCGGCCTCGGCCCCGCCCGCCACGGTGACACACTGTTCCTCGCCGGCGACGACGCGACCGGCTCGAAGAAGGACGGCCGCCGCGCGACGATCGCCGCCCGATACTGCGTCGTCGCGATGGGCGGCGACCAGCTCGGCGATTTCAGCGACCTGTTCAACGCCGGCCAGACCCCAGCCGCCCGGCGCGCCGCCGTCCAGTCGCCCGCGATCGCCGCGAAATGGGGCGCAGGGTGGTTCGTGCTGCCCAACCCGGTCTACGGCACCGCGCTGAAGGGCAGCCGCGACGAGGTGTTCCCGCCGGCATTGCGCTGGGCCCCGACCGGAGGCGTCAAGCAATGACCGACCACCCCAACGCGATCGCGCTCGACAAGGGCGCGCAATTGACGCGCGAATCGGTCGAGGTTGCGCGGATCTGGATCACCAACGGCGCCGGCAGCAACGTGCTGATTGACGCCGGCATCCTCGAGGACCCGACCGTGTTCGGCTACCTGATCGCCGACACGATCCGCCACGCCGCGCGCGCCTATGCGGGCACCTGGGGCCTCGCCGAGGACGCCGCGTTGCAGGCGATCGTCGACGGCGTCGGCACCGAGCTCCGCGAGCAATTCACGACCATCACCACCCTCCAGGAAGGAACGATCAACTGATGCCCTGGGACCGTAACCAGATGGCCGCGCGCGCCGCCAAGGAACTCAAGGACGGCTATTACGTCAACCTCGGCATCGGCATTCCGACGCTGGTCGCGAACAACATCCCCGAGGGCATGACCGTCACGCTCCAGTCGGAGAACGGCATGCTCGGGATCGGCCCGTTCCCCTATGCTGGCGAGGAGGACGCCGACCTCATCAACGCCGGCAAGCAGACGATCAGCGAACTCCCCTCGTCGGTCTATTTCAGCTCGTCGGACAGCTTCGCGATGATCCGCGGCGGCCATATCGACCTGACGGTGCTGGGCGCGATGGAGGTCAGCGAAGGCGGCGACATCGCCAACTGGATGATCCCGGGCAAGATGATCAAGGGCATGGGCGGCGCGATGGACCTTGTCGCGGGCGTCAAGCAGATCATCGTCGTGATGGACCACACCGCCAAGGACGGCAGCCCCAAGTTCATCCCGTCCTGCACCCTGCCGCTGACCGGCAAGAACGTCGTCGACATGATCGTCACCGATCTGGCGGTGTTCCAGCGCGCCGACCACGACAGCCCGTTCAAGCTCGTCGAACTCGCCCCCGGCGTGACCGCGGACGAGATCGCGGCGAAGACGACGGCGCACTACACCGCCTGATGAAGCGCGCCGCCATCGTCATCGCGCTGATCGCGATCCTGATCGCGGGCACGGCGTTCACGGCCGGGCCGGGTACGCTCAGCGTCCTCGACGGCGTGATGGGCGGCGGTCGCGGCACCGCGCGCATCCGCGAAGGCGTCCCGTTCGGCACCCACGGGCAGAAGCTCGACATCTGGCGGCCGTCCGGTGGCGCGAAGACCGGCCTGCCGGTGCTGATCTTCTGGTATGGCGGTGGCTGGGTCCACGGCTCGCGCGGCGCCTATGCGTTCGCGGCGCGCGCCTATGCGAAGGCGGGCTACGTCGTCGTCATGCCCGATTACCGCAAGGTTCCCGACGTCCGCTTCCCCGCGTTCCTCCAGGACGGCGCCGAAGCGGTGAAATGGACCCGCGACCACATCGCACAGTCCGGCGGCGACCCGAACCGGATCGCCATCGCCGGCCATTCCGCCGGCGCCTACACCGTCGCGATGCTCACGCTCGACCAGCGCTGGCTGAAAGCGGAAGGCGTCGACCCGCGGATCATCAAGACCGCAGTCGGTCTGTGCGGACCGTATGATTTCTACCCCTTCACCGCCAAGCGCGCGATCGACGCAATGCAGGGCGCCGCCGACCCGGTGATGACCCAGCCGATCCACTTCGCCCGCGCCGATGCCCCGCCGATGCTGCTGATCACCGCCGGCGACGACACACAGGTAAAGCCGCACAACGCGATCAACCTCACCGCGCGACTGAAAGCGCTCGGCGCCCCCGTGACGCACATCGACTATCCGGGTTTGAGCCACGAGAACGTCGCGATGGCGCTGTCGAAACCGTTCCGTAGCAAGGCCCCCGTGCTGGCCGACAGCGTCGCGTTCCTGAACCAGGCGATGCCCGCGCGGTAGACTCGCCCCCTCACTGACAGTCCGTCACCCCCGCAGTCCGTAACCCGCAAAATCCGTCGTCCCCGTAATCCGTCACCCCGGTACTCCGTCACCCCAGCGAAAGCTGGGGTATCCCAGTTGGCGGATGCAGCGACCCAAACCGGGAGATACCAGCTTTCGCTGGTATGACGGGTGTGGGTCGGACGGGTGGGCGCGGCCAATACCGTGTTTCCCCGCGAAGGCGGGGACCCAGACTGGGCTCCCGCCTTCGCGGGAGAACAATCTTACGCGAGTTACCGCTCACTACCACAACGACCGAAAATTACATCGAACCTCGACCTTGCGCCCCTTTTCGATTAACGCGCGCCCATCATGGCTACTCCACAAACGCTGTACGAAAAGATCTGGGCGGCGCACGTCGTCGAACGCCGCGACGACGGCACCTGCCTGATCTATATCGACCGTCACCTCGTCCACGAAGTCACCAGCCCGCAGGCCTTTGAAGGTCTCCGCGTCGCAGGGCGCAAGGTACGTCGCCCCGACCTGACCCTCGCCGTCCCCGATCACAACCTCCCGACGACCGCGCGCAGGGACGCCGCCGGTCGCGTCCTGCCGATCGCCGATCCCGAAAGCGCGCAGCAACTCGACGCGCTCCGCCGAAACACCGCCGAGTTCGGTATCGACTATATCGACGCGATGGCCGTCGAGCAGGGCATCGTTCACGTCGTCGGCCCCGAACAGGGTTTCACGCTCCCCGGCACGACGCTGGTCTGCGGCGACAGCCACACGTCCGCGCACGGCGCACTCGGCGCTTTGGCGTTCGGGATCGGCACCAGCGAAGTCGAGCACGTCCTCGCCACGCAGACGCTGTTGTTGTCGCAAGCCAAGACGATGGAAGTCCGCGTCGACGGCGAAATCGGCTTCGGCGTCTCCCCCAAGGACGTCATCCTCGCGATCATCGGTAAGATCGGTGCGGCGGGCGGCACCGGCCACGTCATCGAATTTACCGGCAGCGTGATCCGCAACATGTCGATCGAGGGCCGCCTGACGATCGCCAACATGTCGATCGAGGCGGGCGCGCGCGCCGGCCTGATCGCGCCCGACGACACCACATTCGCCTATCTCAAGGGTCGCCCGATGGCCCCGACCGGCGAGAACTGGGATCGCGCGGTCGCCTGGTGGCGCAGCCTCGCGACCGATCCCGGCGCCAAGTACGACAAGTCCGTCGTGCTCGACGCCGCCGATATCGCCCCCGGCCTGACATGGGGCACCAGTCCCGAGGACGTCGTGCCGATCACCGGCGTGGTCCCCGAACCGTCGAGCTTCGCCGATCCCGCCAAGCAGGCGGCCGCACGGAAGTCGCTCGACTATATGGGCCTCACCGCCGGCACCGCGATGCGCGACGTGCCGATCCAGCACGTCTTCATCGGCAGCTGCACCAACAGCCGTATCGAGGATCTCCGCGCCGCCGCGGCGATCGCCGATGGCCGCCATGTCGCGACCGGTGTTCGCGCGCTCGTCGTCCCCGGTTCGGGCCTCGTCAAGCGGCAGGCCGAAGCCGAAGGGCTCGACCGGATCTTCATCGACGCCGGTTTCGAATGGCGCGAACCGGGCTGTTCGATGTGTCTCGCGATGAACCCGGACAAAGTCCCTGCGGGGGAGCGTTGCGCTTCCACGTCGAACCGCAATTTCGTCGGCAGACAGGGTCCCGGAGCGCGCACGCATCTGGTATCACCCGCGATGGCGGCAGCGGCGGCGGTGACCGGCAAGCTGAGCGACGTCAGAGAGTTGATGGGGGCAAGAACATGAAGAAGGTTTTCGTATTGTTGGCGGCTGGTGCCATGCTCAGCGGCGTCGCGGCCTATGTCGCATCGGCGCGCGTGGTTCCGGAGCACACGGAACAGCGATGACCCCCGTCACGACCGTCTCGGGCCGCGCCTATCCCTGGGGCGCAAAGAACATCGACACCGACGTCATCATCCCGGCGCACTGGCTGAAGACGATCACGCGTACCGGCCTCGGCCGTGGCGCGTTCGAGACGGTGCGTGCGCAGCCCGGCAACATCTTCGACGACCCGCGCTACGCCGGCGCGCCGATCCTGATCGCGGGTGACAATTTCGGCTGCGGCTCCAGCCGCGAGCACGCCGCGTGGGCGCTCGCCGACATGGGCATCACCGCCGTGATCGCGCCGAGCTTCTCCGACATCTTCTCAGGGAACGCGTTCAAGAACGGCATCGTCCCGGTCGTCCTTCCCCAGGATGCGATCGACCGCCTGCTCGAAGTCGCCAGGGACCAGATCGTCACCGTCGATCTCGAGACGATGACCGTCACCACCCCGTTCCAGGACCGCTTTACCTTCGAACTCGACGCATTCCGCCGCCAATGCCTCATGGAAGGGCTGGACGAAGTCGGCCTGACACTGGCAAGGGATACCCAGATTTCAAATTTCGAGGAGGCGGTCGCATCGAATCGCCCCTGGATGACGGTGGAGAGCGGGTATGCGGGCATTGGTATCGAAGGCGATCGGCGGACCTGAAACTCTGGAAATGGTCGAGCTGCCCGATCTGGTGGCTGGCCCCGGACAGGTCGTCGTCGCGGTCAAGGCCTGCGCGATCAACTTCCCCGACGTCCTGATCATCGAAGACAAATATCAGTTCAAGCCGCAACGCCCGTTCGCACCGGGCGGCGAGATCGCCGGCACGATCGATTCGATCGGCGAGGGCGTCACCGGCTGGGAGATCGGCGACCGCGTGATCGCGATGCTCGGCCATGGCGGCCTGTGCGAGAAGGTCATCGCCGACCCCGCCAAGCTGTACCGCCTGCCAGAAGGTCGCAGCTTCGCCGAGGGCGCCTCGCTGATCCTCACCTACGGCACGACGATCCACGCACTGCTCGACCGTGGCCACATCAAGGCGGGGCAGACCTTGCTCGTCCTCGGCGCGGCCGGCGGGGTAGGGCTTGCCGCGATCGAACTCGGCAAGGCGTTCGGCGCGAAGGTCGTCGCCGCCGTGTCGTCGGAGGAAAAGGCGGCTGCCGCCAAGTCCGCGGGCGCCGACGAAACGCTGATCTATGCCCGCGCGCCGTTCGACAAGGATCAGTCGAAGGCGCTCGCCGAACAGTTCAAGGCGGCGCTCGGTCGCGACGGCGCACACGTGATCTATGATCCGGTCGGCGGCGACTATGCCGAGCCCGCGCTGCGATCGATCGCGTGGGAGGGCAAGTATCTCGTCGTCGGTTTCCCCGCCGGGATCCCGAAGTTGCCGCTCAACCTGACTCTGCTCAAAAGCTGCGACGTCTGCGGCGTGTTCTGGGGTGCATTCGCGGCGCGCGATCCGAAGGCGAACCAGGCTCATATCGAAACGCTGTTCGATCTGTGGGCGGCGGGAAAGATCGCGCCGCGCGTGACCGAGACATTCGCGTTCGAGAACGGGGGCAAAGCGATCGCCAAGATGGCTGCACGCGGTGCCATCGGTAAACTCGTGGTGGAGGTCGGCTGATCCAGCCGGCCTCCCTTGTGTCCAACCGGGAGTTCCCGCCCGGCCGGACGCGTCACGTCAGATCAAATTATAGACGACCGCGCCGATGGCCGTCCACATCATCACCGACGCCAGCACGCCGTACGCCAGGCCATGCACGACGCGCGGTGCCGACCGTGTCGGAGTGGTGGGTGCAGGTGCCGATATACCAATCATGATCACTCTCCTGCCCGTGCAAATTGTCACGTGGCTGTCTTATATATCGGTATGTTTATGGCCCTGCGCTAGTAGGATTCTACTGCGGTTCGTCGATTATTGCGCAGAGCGGGTCGGCGACCTATCTCGGGGGCGAATACGAGACTGAACGGGAACCCGCGATATGACCATTTTCGAAGATCGCGAACGCGCTAGCGAGGCACATTTCGCGCGCGAGGAAGAGATGGCGTTCCGGATTACCGCGCGCCGCAACCGCCTGCTCGGGGGCTGGGCGGCGCATGAGATGAAGCTCACGCCCGAGGAGACCGACGCGTACGCGACGGCTCTCGTCCATGCGGACATGGAGGGCGGTGGCGACGACGATGTCGTGCGCAAGCTCGTCGGCGATCTTACCGCGGCCGGCCTCGACCATGACGAAGCGACCGTCCGCCGCGCGCTCGCGCAGCAGATGATCGAGGCCCGTCGCCAGCTGCTGGAGTCGCGCTGACATGCCGATGGCTGCCGACGACATCGCGACCATGATCCGCGACGCGATCCCCGATGCCAAGGTCGAGATCACCGATCTTGCCGGCGATGGCGATCACTATGCCGCCAAGGTGACCGCGGCGAGCTTTGCAGGGATGAGCCGCGTGAAGCAGCACCAGGCCGTCTACGCGGCGCTCGGCGGGCGGATGGGGGGCGTCCTGCACGCCCTGCAACTTACGACCGCAATTTCTTGAGGACTGAATACATGACCGACGATACCAACGCCCGCATCGACGCCCTGGTCAAAGCCAGCCCGGTCGTGCTGTTCATGAAGGGCAGCCCGCTCTTCCCGCAGTGCGGCTTTTCGAGCCGGGCGATCGCGATCCTCAACCATCTCGAGGTCGAGTTCGAGAGCGTCGACGTCCTGCAGGACCAGGGCATCCGTCAGGGCATCAAGGCCTATTCGGACTGGCCCACCATCCCGCAGCTCTATGTCGACGGCGAATTCGTCGGCGGCTCGGACATCATGATGGAGATGTACGAAAGCGGCGAATTGGCTCAGCTGTTCGAGACGCAAAAGGCGGGTTGAGGCGCCAGGCAACGGCCGACTTCAAGCACCATCCCACTTCAAGCCTGTTCCGTCACCCCACGTCCGTCACCCCATGTCCGTCACCCCATGTCCGTCACCCCACGTCCGTCACCCCACGTCCGTCATCCCACGTCCGTCATCCCACGTCCGTCACTCCATGTCCGTCACCCCAGCGAAAGCTGGGGTATCAGCTTGAGGCGGGCGACATCTGCGCCCAGGAATATCCCAGCTTTCGCTGGGGTGACGGGGTTGGTCTGGGTGCCGGGTTGGTCTGGGTGACGGGTTGGTCTGGGTGACGGGCTTGGTTTAGCAGCGCGTTGGGCTGTATTTTCGCCTGATCGATATCCGGAAATTGCGCCGGGGAGGGTGGATCGACGCGAGACCGGACGGTAGCGGTCGACCCACCCTGCATGAACGCAGATGCGTTCGGTGACGTCGTGAGCTGTGCACTCGCCATGCCAATTTGGCCGCAAGCCGAATTTGCGCGGTCTTCGATAGTTAACCCCATCCTCGCCGGCGGCCGACGTGTAAAGAACGCCGACGGTCGACTGTAACGCGCAGGTCTTGCCATCGCCGCACGGACCCGCCATCTCGCACCCATGGCTGAGCATCCGACCGGTATCCCGATCCAGCTCGAGCCGCTCGTCCTCCGCGTGCTCGCGCCCAATCCGTCGCCGTATACCTATACCGGCACTCAGACGCACATCGTCGGCACCACCGATCTTGCCGTGATAGATCCCGGCCCCGACGATCCCGCCCATATCGAATCCTTGATCCGCGCGATCGATGGCCGCCCGGTCACCGCGATCGTCGTTACGCATCATCATCGCGACCACAGCCCCGCCACGCGTCCGCTCCAGGCGATCACCGGCGCCCTAATCGTCGGTGCGGCACCTTTCGACCTCGACGACGCGGGCGCGCGGGCGGACGCGTCGTTCGACCCGGCCTATGCCCCCGACCGCATTCTCGCCGAGGGCGACACCGTCGATGGCGATGGCTGGACGCTCCAGGCGATCGCAACGCCGGGTCACACCTCGAATCACCTCGCCTTCGCGCTGCCCGAAACGAAGGCGCTGTTCTCTGGCGATCACGTCATGGGCTGGTCGACCACGATCGTATCGCCCCCCGACGGCAACATGACGGCGTACATGGCGAGCCTCGAAAAGCTGATGGGGCGCGACGACCGCGTCTATTATCCCGGTCACGGCGAGGCGATCGAAAAGCCGCAGCGCCTCGTCCGCGGCATGCTCGGCCACCGCAAGCAGCGCGAGGGGCAGATCCTCCGCTTGCTCCGCGATGGCGCGTGGCCGATCCCGGCGCTGGTCGAGCGCATGTATGTCGGTCTCGACCCGCGGCTCGTGCCAGCCGCCGAGCGATCGGTGCTGGCGCATCTCTACGATTTGCAAACCCGCGGACTGGTAATCGAGGAAGGCGAGACATGGCAGACGAAAACCTGAGTCCCGACCCGCCCCCCGCGCGTAGCGGCGGCGTCAGCGCATTCCTGGCCAAGGCGGTCGGCGTGATCGTCATACTCGTGCTTGCGGGGTTGCTCGCGCTGTGGGGCGTGCAGCGCTACGTCAGCGACCGCCTGACGCCCGATCCGACGACGATCGCCAGCGCGAGTCTGGCGGGGCTGCGCGAGCAGAACCGCCTGTCTGCGTTTGCCGCGCGCTACGTTGCGGTCGTCACCTCGAAACAGTCGCAACTCGGCTTCACCACCGAGAAGACGTTGATCATGCCCGGCATGGTCCGCTACGAGGTCGACATGGCCAAGCTGACCCAGGCCGACGTCGCATGGGACGGCACCACCAAGACGCTGTCGGTGCGCCTTCCCGCTGTCGAGGCGGATGGCCCACAGGTCGATCTGAACGCGGTCCGCGAATATGGCTCGGGCGGCGTGCTGACCACCTTCACCGATGCCGAGAAGCGCCTCGACGCCGCCAACCGTCGCGCCGGCCAGATCGAGTTGATCCGCCAGGCGCGCGAACCCGCCATGATCAAGCTCGCGCGCGACGCTACGCGCAGGGCCGTGGAGCGCAGTTTCGCGATGCCGCTGCGCGCCGCCGGGATCGACGCGACCGTCGCGGTGCGGTTCGCCGACGAGCCGGTCGCGAATACGGAGCGCTGGGACACCTCGCGCTCGCTGCAGGACGTGCTAGGGAATGCACGTTAAACTCGGGATATGACCATGGAATTGAACCAGAACTTTGCCGGTATCGACATCCGCGCCGAGATCGAGCGCCTTCGCAAGGAGAAGAACGCCGTCATCCTCGCGCATTATTACCAGAAGCCCGAGCTTCAGGATCTCGCCGATTTCGTCGGCGACAGCCTGGACCTGTCGCGCAAGGCGGCGGCCACCGACGCCGACGTCATCGCGTTCTGTGGCGTGCGCTTCATGGCCGAGACCGCCAAGATCCTGTCGCCCGACAAGATCGTCGTGCTGCCGGACATGGACGCCGGCTGCAGCCTGGAGGACAGCTGCCCGCCCGAGCAGTTCGCCGCCTTCCGCGCCAAGCATCCCGATCACATCGCGCTGACCTACATCAACTGCTCGACCGAGGTGAAGGCGCTGTCCGACATCATCGTCACGAGTTCATCGGCGGATACGATCCTCGCGCAGATCCCGCTCGACCAGAAGATCATCTTCGGCCCTGATCGCAACCTCGGCGGCTATCTGGCGCGGAAAACCGGCCGCGACATGCTGCTTTGGCCGGGCGTTTGCATCGTCCATGAGGCGTTCAGCGAAACGGAGTTGATGAAACTCAAGGCACAGCACCCTGGCGCGCCCGTCGTCGCACATCCGGAGTGTCCGCCGATCATCCTCGATCATGCGGATTACGTCGGTTCGACGCGTGGCATCCTCGATTATGCCCTCGCGATGCCCGGCGACACGCTGATCGTCGCGACCGAGCCACACATCATCCATCAGATGGAAAAGGCTCTTCCGAACAAGCACTTCATAGGTGCGCCGGGCGCGGACGGAAATTGCAACTGCAACATATGCCCGTACATGGCGCTGAACACGCTGGAAAAGCTGTATGTCGCGCTGCGTGACCTCGCGCCGCGGATCGAGATCGAGGAGGGTTTGCGCCTTCGGGCCAAGAAAAGCCTCGATGCGATGTTGCGGATGGCCTCGAACACCGTCGGCCAAGGCGATCTGGGCCCGGCGCAGTTCAGCCCGGGCTGATCTCGCCGAGCTGTGCCCGGGCCTGGTCGATGTGGATCGCCGCGATCGGCAGGTCGAGCGCATCGGCCAGCGCCAGTGCCTCGGCAAGCAATGCGTCAAGACGCTCGAGATCGGTCATCGTCTTAACATACATCATATATTCCTCGATATCGAAACGGGAACTCAGGTCCGTCAAACTGGTTCCCGAGGCCGGCAACTTTCCAAAGACCAGCCCGATAAGCCGTTATGGCGACGCGCTTTTCCTCGCAATACTCCAATGACCCATTGGAAAAAACTGAGTGAAGATTTTGGGAGACGACACGTGAACGCAGCATTGCCCGAAACCTTCGACATTCCCGCGTTCGTCGCGGCGACGCTGGCCGAGGATCTCGGCACGATCGGCGACATCACGTCGGCCGCGGTGATCCCCGCGGACGCACGGTTCACCGGCGTAATGGACAGCCGCGACCCGATCGTCGTCGCCGGGCTCGACCTCGCCGAAGCGTTCTTCCGCGCGCTTGATCCGGACGTGCGGATCGAACGCCTCGTCCAGGACGGCGAGCAGGTCGCGGCGGGCACCGAATTGCTGCGGCTCGAAGGGGCGGGGCGGGCGCTGCTCACCGCCGAGCGATCCGCGCTCAACACCGTCCAGCATCTGTCGGGCATCGCGACGATGACGCGCCGCTATGTCGATGCGATGGCGGGCACCGGTGCGATCCTGCTCGATACGCGGAAAACCATTCCCGGCCTGCGCGTGCTGGAGAAATACGCGACCCGGATGGGCGGCGCGCAGAACCACCGGATGGGGCTGTGGGACGCCGCGATGATCAAGGACAATCACGTCGCGGTCGCGGGCGGCGTCGCCGAAGCGGTGCGGCGCGCGAAGGCCGCAGGGATTGCGCACATCATCGTCGAGGTCGACCGGATCGACCAGATCGAGCCCGCGCTCGCGGCCGGGGCGACGCACCTGCTGCTCGACAACATGCCGCCCACCACCTTGCGCGAAGCCGTGACGCTGGTCGCTGGCCGCGTGCCGACCGAGGCGTCGGGCGGCGTCAATCTCGACACGATCCGCGCGATCGCCGAAAGCGGCGTCACCTATGTGTCGGTCGGTCGCTTGACGCAGTCGGCACCCGCGGCGGATATAGGCTTGGACTTCGCGACCGCCGGATAGCCCCGCCAGATCCGGCGCGGGCTGCGGGCCGGCAGGTCAGGGAGCAGGATCATGGTCAGGCCGGATACCATCGTTCGCTACGAGCGGCTGTATTGGGCCGCGTTCGCGCTGGATTCGATCGTCACCGCGATGACCTGGACGCAGCGCGAGGCGATCGTCACGGCGTATCCGGTCCTCGCCAAGGCGACTTGGATATTGCCGACCTTCCAGGCGATCGGCATCTCGGTGACGGTGCTGCTCTGGTATTTCACCGCCCGGGCCCCGAGCGTCGTCGCGAAATGGGTGGTCGTCATCTTGGCGGCGCTAGCGGTGCTGGGTGCGGTCCAGGCGCTGGGTTCGCTCGCGACGGGCAGCGCGACGCTCGGCACCGCGTCGATCCTCTCGCTGATCGCGAACGCGCTGTACGTCGCGGCCGCGGTGTACCTGCTCAAGCCCACCAGCAAGGCGTGGTTTGGCCAAGATGCCGCAGCCGAAGCCGACGAAACTTTCGTGGCTCATACCGATACCCCCACCGATACCCATCCCGTGATCGACAAGGAAAACGTCCGATGATCTCCAGACTGATCCTGGCCGCCACGGCGACGATCCTGCCGGGCGTCGTGCAGGCACAGGCCTATCAATGCTCGGCGCCGGCGTCGGTCGAGCGCGTCCGCCCCGATCTGCCCTCGGCGAGCCAGCCGAAGCGCGACATCCCGATCGGCAGCTACACGCTCGCGATCACCTGGGCGCCGCAATATTGCCGGGACAATGGCGATCGTGCGGGATCGACGTTCCAGTGCGGCGCGGGCAACCGGTTCGGCTTCACGCTGCACGGGCTCTGGCCTGACGGCGTCGGCAAGGACTGGCCGCAATATTGCCACGCTGCCGGCCTCGTCCCGCCCCCGGTGATCCGCGCGCATCTCTGCACGACGCCGTCCGCGCAGCTACTCCAGCACGAATGGGCGAAGCACGGCACCTGCATGCCCGGCTATCGTCCGGCGAAGTATTTCAACCAGTCGGCGGGACTGTACAGCAAGCTCCGCTATCCGGATATGAACGCATTGTCGCGGACGCCGATGACCGCAGGCCGGTTCGCGGCGGCGATGGCGGCTGCGAATCCGGGCTTGAAGCCGGACATGATGCGCGTGACGGCGACGAGGCAGGGCTGGCTCGACGAGGTCTGGATCTGTCTGGACCGCCGTTTTCGCTATCGTCGCTGCCCCGTGCACCAGGGTGGACTGGCTGCGACGGCGCCGTTGCAGATCTGGCGGGGTGGCCGGTAGGGAGGCGGGGCTTTCGTGACCGGACGCGTGGGTACATGTGACCGGTGCCGGTGCTCGGATACTCAGGTTCGACGATCCCTCTGATCCTCCCCCGCCAGGGGGAGGTGGCGCGCAGCGACGGAGGGGGAGGGGGCGATAACGTCGGTTTCGTGCCCTCCCCCTCCGTCAGGCAAGCGCCTGCCACCTCCCCCTGGCGGGGGAGGATCGTGAGGACCGTTTGGTTTTGATGCCGCGCTCGAACCGCGGAAAACGCCCGGCGGGAGCGCCTAGCGGCGGTCCTTCAGCCAGACCAGCACTGCCGCCGCCACACCGACTCCGGTTCCGACCAGGAATCCCGGCGTCGCCTGCCCGATCGCGAAGCCCACGCCGGCGCCGCCCAGCATCCCGAGCGCGACGAGGAAGCCGCCCGCGGCGCTTGGGTCCTTGTGGGGGGGGAGGGTGTCGCGGGAAGTCGGGTCGGCCATCGGCGTGTCCTGCCACGCGGAGCGGCGGGATACCAGCCGCGCGCCGCCAGCGATTCGTCGCCCGGACGAAACGTGGCGGAAATACGGCGTTACATACTGTTCCGGAACGACAAGCCCGGCTAGGAGCCGGACATGGTGTTCCGCGTCGGGCGAGCCGGGCC
>NZ_JANBVH010000037.1 GCF_024273235.1 Sphingomonas faeni
TCAGACGGGTTGGTCTCACCATTGGCTCGATCGTTACTCATCATCGACTGCCATTACCATTTCGGGTAACCTGGGGTGATTAGGTCAAATTGGCGTAAGGGTGATAGGCCTCCTTGCGGGTCAGCACGACCCAAGCGATCCGAGCGAGTTTGTTAGCCAGGGCCACCGAGACGAGCCGGAAGGGCTTTTTCTCGGAGAGCTTCCTGATCCAGTCCGCCATCGGCGTTGGCTTATCCTTGACGTGGCGCATGACTGCGGTGGCTCCGACGACGAGCAATCGGCGCAGGTATCGGTCGCCCTGCTTGGAGATGCCGCCAAGTCTGGTTTTTCCCCCGGTTGAGTGTTGTTGCGGTGTCAGACCGAGCCAGGCGGCGAACTGTCTGCCTGAAGAGAATTGCTCGGCATCCGTAACGGTTGCAGCTATTGCTGTCGCCGTGACGATACCGAGGCCGGGGATCGTGGCGAGTCGGCGACTGGCCTCACTTTCGGTATGCCAAGTGGCAAGCTGCTGATCCAGTTCCGCAATCTCGGCGCTGACGGCCATGATCTGACGGATCAATATCTCCAATGCCGTACGAGCGTAGGATGGCATGGCATCCCTGTCAGCCATCACCTGCTCGGCCAGCTTGGCGAGGTTGCCGATGCCGGGGTTGGCAACGTGGCCCAGCTCAGCAAGATGCGCTCGCAGGGCGTTGGCGAGCATGGTTCGTTGCCGTACGAGAAGCGATCGGGCGCGATGGGTCATAAGAATGCCCTGCTGCTCGATCGTCTTGACCGGCACGAACCGCATGGTGGGCCGCTGCACGGCTTCGCAGATCGCTTCGGCATCCAGCGCATCGCTCTTCCCCCGCTTCACGTAAGCCTTGACGTACGATGGCGGTATCAGGCGGACTTCGTGGCCCATCGCTGCAAGCGTGCGAGCCCAGTAATGAGCGGTTCCGCAAGCCTCCACCGCGATCAGGCAGGGTGGTAGCTTCGAGAAGAAAGGCACCATCTGCTTGCGGTGCAGCTTCTTTACCAGCACTGTGGTGCCGCTCTCGTCGATGCCATGTGCCTGGAATACGCTCTTCGCCAGATCGAGCCCAATCGTGGTGATCGCCATTGTAAACGCTCCTCTTCCTCTCGGTTGACCGGCCGGCAGCATAGCAACTGGCGGTCGGTGCGGGGGCGTCCACATCATCAGGGTGCTGGCTGGATGGAGGTCGGCATGGATGGGCAAGCCATTATCAATGGATCTGCGTTCGCGGGCATTGGCCGCGGTTGACGAAGGGGTGAGTTGCCGTGCTGCGGCGAGGCGGTTCGGGGTGTCGGCCTCGACGGTGATCCGCTGGCACGACCAGCGTCGCAGCACTGGCGGCTATGCCGCCAAGCCGCAGGGCGGTGACACGCGCTCGCGCCGGATCGAGACGCACCGGGACACGGTCCTGGCGCTGCACGAGGCACGCCGCGATATCACGCTGGACGAGTTACGGCGCGAACTGGGCCAAGCGGGCGTGACAGTGGCGGTTTCGACGCTGCACCGCTTCTTCGCCCGGCACGGGATCACGCGCAAAAAACGTATGGCCCACCCCGTCTGCAAGAGTGAAATTGGACGGCGTGCTGGTCTGCATCAACGTATCCGGTCTCAAGGCATATGCCCTGGCCAAGATGGATCTCGCGCGTCACGGGCCTCATAAAGACGGCGGTGTCGAGCACCACATTTTTGCCCAGGCTGTCGCGACGCGGGGGTCAACCGTTACGCCATCTGTCCTTCACTTCCACAGACATCGTGAGCGGCGTCAGCGCTGAGCCCGCCGCTATTCCTGGTCAGGCTGCCACGAGCGCCTGACTATCAAAACTACGCCCATGCCGCAGCACGGCCACGCGATGCGCGCCAGCTTCGCGGCCAGCGCCACCACCACGACATTGGGATGAGCACGCGCTACAAGCCGGCGCACCCAGTCGCCTGTCGGCGTGGTCTGCCTGGTGAAGTGCGCCATGGCCGCACGCGCCCCGTGGATCAGCTGGACGCGGAGGTATTTGTTACCTCGCTTGCTGATGCCGAGCATCCTGGTCTTGCCACCAGTAGAATGCTGGCGTGGCGTTAGGCCGAGCCAAGCGGCTAGATCTCTCCCCTTCGTAAATGCCGAGGCATCACCGACGGCGGCGAGCAGCGCGGTGGCATTGATGACGCCGATACCGGGGATGGTGGCAAGCCGGCGCGCCTGATCATCGTCACGGGTCAGCGCCGCCAGTTCGTCATCATAAGTCTTGATCCGCCGGTCCATCCTGGCCCACTCATCCCGGAGATCGATGAGCAGCCGGACCGCTCGGTCACTGATCGGAAGCTCAGCGTCCATCAGCTCGTTCAGCCGCTGCACCAGAGATGCCCGGCGTTTGGGCAATATGATGCCGCGCTCGAGGAGCACGGCACGAAGCTGGTTGGTAAGTCGAGTACGTGAGGTCACCAGCCGCTGCCGAGCCCGGTGCAGCACCTGCAGGTCGAGTTGAACCTCGGTCTTCAGTGTCACCAGCCGCATGGTCGGCCGGGTTGCCGCTTCGGCGATCGCTTCTGCGTCACGATCGTCGGTCTTTTGAGCCTTCACGTAGGGCTGGACATACTCCGGCGACATAAGGCGCACCTCATGACCTTGACCTTCGAAGAGACGACCAAGGAAATGGGCGCCGCAACAAGCCTCCATCGCAACGACGCAGCGCGGCAGGTTGGAAACGAACGCGATCACCCGCTCGCGCGTCATCCGCCGTCGTAGTACCACAGCGCCGGTAGCGTCCTGGCCCGCAAGGCTACAGCTGTTCTTACCGAGGTCGATCCCCAGCACAAGCTTTCGGGTCGAAGGAGTCTCACGCCATGAACGGCCCTCAATCCCGCGCCTCTCAAGTCAAGCGCTGCGGCTGCTCCGGAAAGCGCGAAGAAGGGCCTCCGTCGCTAGCGCCGGCCGTCGGGCGTGCGTCCTGCTGTTCCGGTGAATTGGCTGACAAGGCTCTTGCCCTCGAACAAGCTCACGGCAGCGCCAGGCCTGGTGGCTGCTGCTCTGACGGCATGGCCACCGAAGGAACGGCAACGGCCGTGGACCCGGTATGCGGGATGACGGTCGATCCGGCGACGACGGCGCACCACGCGGAGCACGCAGGGCACGCCTATCATTTTTGCAGCGCCGGGTGCCGGACCAAGTTCGTCGCCAACCCCGATACCTATCTCGGCGACAAGCCGAAGCCTGCGCCGACGGCGACGGCGACGGCGACGGCGACGGCGACGGCGATATGGACGTGTCCGATGCACCCGCAAGTCCGCCAGGAAGGGCCCGGGACGTGCCCGATTTGCGGCATGGCGCTCGAACCCGAAGAACCGTCGCGTGACGACGCTCCCAATCCCGAGCTGGTGGATTTCACGCGCCGTCTTTGGGTCGCGGGCGCGCTCACGATCCCGCTGCTCGTCGTCTCGATGTTCACTGAAATGTTCGGGCTGCACGTCGTCAGTGCTGCGGCCTCTCCCTGGGTCCAGCTCGCGCTCACCGCGCCGATCGTGCTGTGGGCGGGCTGGCCTTTTTTCGAGCGGGGGTGGACCTCGATCCGCACCCGTTACCTCAATATGTTCACGCTGATCGCGATCGGGGTGGGCGCGGCCTTCCTCTACAGCGTGGTCGCGACGCTCGCGCCGGGCATTTTTCCCCCGACGTTCCGAATGCACGGGGGCATGGTCCCGGTCTATTATGAGGCTGCCGGCGTCGTGGTGACGCTGGTGCTACTCGGGCAAGTGCTCGAACTGCGCGCCAGGGCAGCGACGGGGCGCGCCATCCGCGCGCTCATGGACCTCGCCCCCAAGACGGCGCGCCGACTGCGCCCTGACGGCTCTGAGGAGGAAGTCGGGCTTGCCGAGGTGGCCGCCGGCGATCGGCTCCGGGTCCGTCCCGGCGAGGCGATCCCGGTTGACGGCGTGGTGGTCGAGGGCCGCTCCTCCGTCGATGAATCCATGCTCACCGGCGAACCCGCGCCGGTCCTCAAGGAAGTCGAGGCGGCTGTGACCGGGGGCACCGTGAACGGCACGGGTAGCCTGGTCATGGAAGCGCGCGCGGTCGGCGCGGATACGATGCTGGCGCGCATCGTCCGCATGGTCGCGGAAGCGCAGCGCAGCCGCGCCCCGATTCAGGCGGTCGCTGATCGGGTGTCGGGCTGGTTCGTGCCGCTTGTCGTGCTGATCTCGGTGGTGACGTTCGTGGTGTGGTCGCTGGTCGGGCCGGAGCCGCGCATGGGCCATGCCCTGCTCAACGCCATTGCGGTGCTGGTAATTGCCTGCCCGTGCGCGCTCGGGCTCGCCACGCCCATGTCGATCATGGTCGGCACCGGAAGTGGCGCGCAGGCCGGCGTGCTGGTCAAGAACGCGGAAGCCTTACAGGGGCTGGAAAAGGTCGATACCCTCGTGATCGACAAGACGGGGACGCTCACGGAAGGCAAGCCCAAGCTGATCGTGGTCGAAACCTTCGGCGCGATCGGAGAGAACGACATGCTCGCGCTCGCCGCGGCTGTCGAAGGGCAATCCGAACACCCGCTCGCTCACGCGATCGTCGTAGCCGCTAAGGAACGAGGATTGCAGCTCGGCACGGTCGCGGACTTCGCCTCGCAGACTGGCATGGGTGTCAGCGCTACAGTGAACGGCCGCTCGGTCGTGATCGGCAACGCCGCGCAAATCAGCCGGATCGGCGCTGACCCCAAGCCGCTCGATGCCGCGGCCGATCGTCATCGTGGCGAAGGGGCGGGCGTTATCTTGGTCGCGATCGACGGCGCTCTCGCGGGTCTGCTCGCGGTCGCCGATCCGGTGCGCGCTTCGGCGCACGACGCCATTGCCGCGCTTCGCAAAGAGGGCCTGCGCGTTGTCATGCTCACCGGCGACAACCGGGGGACGGCCGATGCTGTCGCGCGCGCCGTGGGCGGTCTAGACGACGTGCGCGCCGATCTGCGGCCCGAAGACAAGGCGCGCATCATCGGCGAGCTGAAAGCGGGTGGTGCCAAGGTCGCGATGGCCGGCGACGGCATCAATGACGCCCCGGCGCTTGCCGCTGCGGACGTGGGGCTGGCGATGGGCACGGGAACCGACGTGGCAATCGAAAGCGCGGGCATGACGCTCACGCGTGGCGATCTCTCGGCGATCGTGCGCGCGCGAAAGCTCGCCCGCGCGACGATGCGCAATATCCGCCAGAACCTGTTCTTCTCGTTCCTGTTCAACGGAATCGGCGTGCCGGTCGCGGCCGGGGTGCTCTATCCGGTCGCGGGCATCCTGCTGTCACCGATGCTGGCCGGTGCGGCGATGGCGCTCTCGTCCTTCACCGTCGTCCTCAACGCGCTGCGGCTCAACGCGGTGAAGCTGTGAACATAGGGGCGGCGTCTCCCAACGCATGATCCGCCACTATGAAAAGATCGGGCTGGTGCCCGCGCCAGCGCGGCGCGGGAGCTACCGGGACTATGCCGATGCCGATGTTCACCGGCTGCGGTTCATCGCCAACGCGCGCGACCGGGATTCCCGATCGAGGAAATCCGCACGCTGCTCGGCCTGTGGCCGGATCGGGAACGGTCGAGCGCGGAAGTGAAGGCGTTGGCCGAATCCCGCGCTGCCGAATTGGGCCGCAAGGTGCGCGCCTTGAAGCCATGCGCCGATCAATGACCGGGCTCGCCCAAGCCTGTCATGGCGATGATCGGCCTGATTGTCCGATCATCGAACGCTTGGCTGAATAGCCGAGGCCTTCCTCCGCCCGCTCAAGCGCGACTACGTCCTCGTTAACCGCACGCCCGATGGCCGCACCGTCATGGAGCAGTTGGCCGCCTGGCTGACCCACTACAACGAGGTCAACCGCACAAGGCGCTGGGGTACCGATTGCCCCGCGAGTACATCACGCAAACTCGCGACGCCCCATCAGGCATTTAGGGGCCAAGAAAAGCAACAGGTTGATACGAGCAATGAATAGATCCGGAAGCCACCCAGATGTGGCGCATCGCGACAGGTTCGCACCGTTGGCGCTCGGCGCGATCGGAGTGGTGTTCGGCGATATTGGCACCTCGCCGCTTTATGCATTTCGTGAAGCGTTGGGCCAGGCGGCCGCTACCAGCATAACCGCATCGGACATCCTTGGCGTGCTCTCGCTGGCTCTCTGCGCGCACCGCGGGTGTCGTTCGTGCCTGAGGATGGAACTGCATCATCACAGCACCTCATCAATCAACGGTTGAAAGCGCCACGCATATTGGCCGATAGCCCATCCTACCTGTTCCCAACGACGTTCCGCAACTAGACATCTAGGCGAGATCGGCAAGCGTGTTCTTCGCCTCTGCCCGCGCGATGCCGACGGCGGATGAACGGCGCCATCTGATCCTTCCACACATGCACGATGCGAAGACGGGCGGTGGATTGGCAACGTCGGCATGTGTGGTGGGCGTCCGCATCGGTGACCTTGGGCTTCTTGCGTGGCCCCGGCTGACCCGGCCTATCGACCTCAGCCAGGCCTTGTTGGATCGGCTTCGATAAACGGTGTCCGCCGAACCGGGGCAAGATCTCGCCTAGCCAAGTTGTTCCTCGAGAGTGCGCGTGCGCGAGGTAACCTCGTCGCCGGTGTGCTTAGTGGACGCTGGTTCAATTAGAAGCACCCAGCATTCCTCCTGAGCAACCGGATTGTGGCGTACGCCGCTCGGGACGGTAAGAAAGTCACCTTTCTCAAGATCGACTGCTCCATCCTCGAAATCGATGCGAAGCGAGCCTTTGACGATGTAGAAGAGCTCGTCCTGGCCATCGTGCGCGTGCCAGACAAGCTCACCTTTCAGCTTTGCCGCTTTCAGCAATTGATCGTTCACCTTGCCGATCACCTTCGGCGACCAGTGCTCGGTCACTCGATCGAAGGCCGCAGCGAGCGTTGTCCGGGAGAGCATACAATCCTCCAGCATCAGCGGCATGATCGATCCGCCGATCTGCTGCCGCCCCCCATACCGGCTCCGCGGACGGCTTCAAGGTGGCCGCTCCTTGGAACGCTGTGCCTCTTCGTTCGCTTAAGGCCTGCGATTTCCGGAGCCCGACCCATGTTCATGCACAACAAGCGCCTGCAATACACCGTTCGAGTGTCAGAGCCGAACCCACGTCTGGCAACCATGATGATGGAGCAGTTCGGCGGGGCTGACGGTGAACTCGCGGCGGCGATGCGATATTTTACACAGGGGCTGGGGGAGGACGATGCAGGCCGCAAGGACCTGCTCCTGGACATCGCGACCGAGGAACTTAGCCATCTCGAGATCATCGGCTCGATCGTCGCCATGCTCAACAAGGGTCTCAAGGCACAGCTCGCCGAAGGCACCATGAAGGAAGCCGAGCTTTATCAGATGGTGGGTTCGGCCGGCAGCAGCGCCAAGGAGTCGATCCTGTTCGGCGGCGGTCCAGCACTCTGTGACTCCGCGGGGGTTCCCTGGACGGCGGCCTATGTCGATTCGCGCGGCGAGCCGACAGTCGACCTGCGTTCCAACATTGCCGCGGAGGCCCGCGCCAAGATCGTCTACGAGCGGCTGATCAACATCACGGACGATCCCGGTATCAAGGACGCGCTCGGGTTCTTGATGACGCGCGAAGTCGCCCACCAGAAATCGTTTGAGAAGGCCCTTTACGCGATCGAGAACAACTTCCCCTCCGGCAAGCTGCCGGGCGTCGAAAAGTACGCGAGCATGTACGTCAACACGTCGCAAGGGGAAGGGGACGCCACCGGCCCGTGGAACTCGGGCGACGAATGGGATCGTGTTGATGATCTCGAGCAGGTGATGCCTATCGATGGGGGCGACGGCACCGCCACTGTGAAGCTTGGTTCTGCTGACAAAAAGGTCGGGCAGAAAATGGCGGCGCGGACCATGTCGGATCCATCGTCCGATCCCACCACCGGTGCCGACCTCGGAGCCGGGCCAGGGGCAGGCCGCACCAAGACCGGCGACATGGGCGGTGCTGCGAATATTGAAGAAGCCCCCGCGAAGGCAGAAGCCACGGTTGCCAAGTGAGGAGCATGCCGGCGATCGTGTGAGCGCTGGCCTGTTCATCAAGCGGGGAGGTGAACGGGCGACGGTGGCGGCGCGCTGCATGAATGCTTGGATCTCGCCGGTTGAGCGCGGACGTGTGCCAGCTTGCGATATTGGCCGCCATCACACAACCGGCTACGCACCCGCGCCTCCTGCGGGTGCCGCTACGGGTCGCCGGCGCATGGCGATCCGCGCTTGTCCTCCACGTCCGTAGCGCTGTGAATGCAACCTGTTTGGAAACTGTGATCGCGATCGCTTAGCCATTTCAGGAATTCGGACCTGTCGCTCCGGGTGGTCATCCGTGGCGAACTGGCCGCACCCTGGCTCGAAACTTCCTCGTCCTTCGCCGCGGCTCAGCGACCTGGTCAAATACCGTCGTAATGGCCTTTTTCGCGGCAGCTTCGCTACAGCCGTCTCTGTCGCGACACCCTGGCGATGATGTTCAGGCTATTTGTGCTACCCGTGAAAGCTTCGCGATGGCGAGCCGCGACACAGCGACTGTGCTGGTGAGGCACGCGCCGCTGCCGTCTGGAAGATGCTCGCCGAGCCTTTGAATACGATGGAGGATACGAAACGGTCGGCGGGCTAGCGCCCGATCGGATACTTCGCGGGCCAAACCGTGAAGGATTCAGACAGCGATATCTGAGGCCATGTCGGGCCAGCGGCCCTCACGTTCCTGATTGCAGCAATGGGCCCTTCAGGATGAGGGAGCCGTTTTCGGCTATCGTATGTCGCGCCGGGCTTGATACTTGACTGGAGCTCTCCTGGTGATCGAAGGGATCGTCCGCCATCGAGCCGCCAAGGCCCGGAACCGAAGTCCCGGGCCCGCCGATCACGCCGCTTGCGCGTTTATCGGAATGCGGCGGATATCCTCGTTTGCCGCCTCGGTCTTGGGCAGCGTCACGGTGAGCACGCCGTTCCGGAACGTTGCGCTCGCCCGGTCGCGGTCGATGCCATCGGGCAGGCCGATGCGTCGTTCGAAGCGGCCGTAGCTGCGTTCCGAGTAGCCGCGATCCTTGTCCTCGACCTCGGATCGCTTTTCGCCGCGCAGCGTCAGCACGCCCTCTTCCAGCGAGATGTCGACATCCTTCTCGTCGAGGCCGGGCAGTTCGGCGGTGACTCGGATATCCTGGTCGGTCTCGCCGAGTTCGACGTGCGGCCACGCCAGGCTGCGGCTGACGCCGCCGAGCGACGGCACGCCGAAGCCACGGAAGACATCTTCGAACAGCCGGTTCACCTCACGTTGCAGCGACATGATGGGATGTTCGTCACGGTCGCGTCGCTCGGCGCTGACCGGGGCAGGGGGCCGGTTCTCCTGCCGGCTCCAGGGGATCAGGTCACGGATAGCCATGGTTTCTTTCTCCTCGGCTGGCTTGAGACGCCATGACCCATCGGCCGCCGCCCTGAAGGAGCGGCACCGACGAGCCGGTTGCGTGATGATCAGGCGGCCTCACGTTCTCCGCTTGGCGCCTCGATCCGGTCGTTGGCAGGCGTGCTGCCGCTGATCGCGATCTTGCGCGGCTTCGCCGCCTCGGGGACGACGCGCTTCAGCTGGATGCTGAGCAGGCCATTCTCGAACCGGGCGTCACCCGCCTCGATGAAGTCGGCCAGCTGGAAGCGACGCTCGAACGCTCGGGTCGCGATGCCACGATGCAGATATTCACCCTGCTTTTCGTCCTCGGCGCGCTTGCCGGTGACGGTGAGCTGGTTCTGCTGCGCGACGATCTCGATCTCGTCGGGACGAAAGCCGGAGACCGCGAGCGTGATGCGGTAGCTGTCCTCGCCGTCCTTGACGATGTCGAACGGCGGGTAGCCATCTGCTGCATCGGCGCGAAGGCCGGTTTCGAGCAGGTCGAAGAGGCGGTCGAAGCCGACCGTGGAACGCCGATAGGGCGTGAAATCGAAGTTGGTCCTCATATCCAAATCCTCCAGATGAAGCGATCCGGGCATGAGAAGCGCCAGAGAAGAGCCGGCGCCCTCTATGTCCCACCGGACCCGAACGGCGCCCGGCAACGCTCAGCTAGGCAACGGCTTTTTGTCTTCAAGGCTCCTCCAGCACGATTTTTGTCAAGCGCGGTTCGGATCAGTTGGTGCAGCTTTGGGCAAGCGTATGCACAGTTTGTGGCTGACCGATTGATTGAACGGATGGCCGAAGCGGGATTGTGCCGGACGGGCCGCCCAAGACGCTCTCTGGATCCTCACAGGTGCAATTCTGCCGGACGGCTCTCGACCAGGACAGATTAAGCCGAGGTATCATGGGCGCGGAACCAGTGAGAAAATTGCCGCGTTCATGAGGGCTGATCAGAGACAGGAGGATCCATACTTCGATCGCCAAAACTCTCCGGCACAACGCGCCTGATTTCCAGGGCCGTCGCCCCTTGAGGCTATGGTACGGTTTCAAGGAGCGAGGCCTGCCCACTGCCAGTTTTGCTTTCCCCGCGGGTATCGCGAGCGACATTTCTGACGGTGACCATAAGTCGTCAGCCTAAGTGTGGCCGAAGTGTCGGGGAGCCAAAGCGGCTGGCGCTGCCGGGCGTCCGCCACCGAACGACGATCGATACGCGGGCGATGCAGGCCCCTCCCGTTCTCCTCGGAGGATTAGGACGTGCGCGAACGGTAACGGATACGCGGTCCACCTTTTCTGCTTAATACCATCAACAAAGGAGAATCTGCGATGCGCGTACGCAAGCTTGGACTGGAGGGCCTCGAGGTCTCCGCACTCGGGCTCGGATGCATGGGCATGTCGGAATTCTACGGAGCGCGTGACGAAACCGACGCGGTAGCCACCATCCATCGTGCTATCGACCTGGGTGTTATTTTCCTCGATACCGCCGACATGTACGGCCCGTTCACCAATGAAGTCCTGGTCGGCAAGGCAATTGCTGACCGGCGGGACCGGGTCGTGCTTGCGACCAAGTTCGGGAACGTACGAGGCGAGGGGGGCGAGTTTCTCGGTATCCGCGGGGACGCCGATTATGTCCGGCAGTCCTGCGATGCGTCGCTAAAGCGCCTCGGCGTCGACCACATCGACCTCTATTACCAACATCGCGTCGACCCCGACACCCCGATCGAAGAAACGGTCGGCGCCATGGCTGAGCTCGTGAAGGCGGGCAAGGTACGCTATCTCGGCTTGTCGGAAGCGGGGCCAGAGACGATCCGCCGTGCACATGCCGTCCACCCGATCACGGCGCTGCAAACGGAATACTCCCTGTGGAGCCGGGAGCCCGAAGAGGAGATCCTGCCGACGGTGCGTGAGCTGGGCATCGGCTATGTCGCCTACAGCCCGCTGGGGCGCGGCTTCCTTACCGGGCAGATCCGCAGCATCGATGATCTGGCCCCTGATGATTACCGTCGCCACGCGCCGCGCTTCCAGGGGGAGAACTTCCAGAAGAACCTTGATCTCGTGCGCGAGATCGAAGCGATGGCGCAGGAGAAGGGCTGCACGCCGTCACAGCTCGCGCTTGCGTGGCTGCTTGCCCAGGGAGAGGACGTCGTGCCGATCCCGGGAACAAAGAAACCCGCTCGTCTGGAGGAGAATGTCGGCGCTCTCGACGTGCGGATGACCGACGAGGACCGCGCCCGCATAGACCGGATCCTGCCGCCGGGCGCCGCTGCGGGGACCCGCTACGCCGCGCCGCAGATGCAGGCGCTCAACCGATGAGCGCCGATGCGCTGAAGGGCCAGGTCGCGATCGTCACGGGCGGCGGACGTGGACTCGGCCGCGCCATGGTGCTCGGATTGGCGGCCGGCGGCGTGCGCGTGATCGTGACCGCCGCCCGCGAGGCAACGGAAATCGAAAGGGTGGCAGCCGAGGCCGGTAATGGCGCCATCATCCCGATGATCGCCGACGTCAGAAACGAGCAAGACTGTGCCCACGTCGTCGCCACGGCGCTCGACCGGTTCGGCCGGGTCGATCTGCTCGTCAACAACGCCGGACGCGGCATGAAATATGTCAGCGAACAGTTCCTGACGGAGCCGACACGGTTCTGGGAAACCGACCCTGACGTCTGGCGTATGGTGATCGACACCAACGTGACCGGGCCTTTCCTGATGACGCGGGCGGCTGTTCCCGCGATGATTGCCGCAGGTCGTGGTCGGATCGTCAACATCACGATGAATCACGCGACGATGCGCCGCCGCGGCTTTTCGCCTTACGGACCGTCAAAAGCGGCGCTGGAGTCCGAGACCATCATCTGGGCGCAGGATCTCGAGGGCACCGGCGTGACCGTCAACGCACTGCTGCCAGGTGGCGCCACGGCAACGGGCATGATCCCGGACAGTCTCCCGCAAGAGGCGCGCCAGGGATTGCTAGATCCGCGCGTGATTGTTCCGCCGCTGCTATGGCTTGCCTCCGAGGCGTCATCAGGCGTGACCGGCCGGCGGCTCGATGCTGCGCGCTGGGATCGAGATAGGCCGGATGCCGAGGCCGCAGCCGCAGCCATGGACGACGCAGGCTGGTCAGGCGCCGGATCACGACAACTGCCGAGCTTTTCGGCAAGCTAGCCGATACGAGGATGCGCGATCATCGCCACTTTGATACGATCGATCCCGAGCCCTAAGACCGTATGACCGACCCTCAGCATCAGATTGATTTTACATAATCTATGTTATCGAACTTCGTTGCCGCCGTAGCTTTTGCGTTAATTGCCCTCTCAACTCGGAGCAGCTCGCCTCTACGGGTCCCACGAGCGCTGATCTCTCGGCAGCATAGCGTCAGGGTCGTGCACCGCAAGCCGATCAGCAGCGGTCAGGTTGGCGCTGAAGATCACGAGGCTTGTGCCACCGGGCTGATGGGTTGACGGAAACAGCAGACCCGCAGTACCCGACCGGATCGCCTCATCGCCAAGTTTCCACGACGGTGGCACCTTGTGCTCAACCCTCGCGATCCAGCGCCAATCGCAGTCCCAATCTGCCCAATGAGGCGTCCAATAATCCGAATCGTAGCCGGCCGACAGGTCGACGACGTCGTGTAGATCTAGCTCATAGGCGGCAAGGGTTGCCGGGCGTGGCAGGCTGGAGCCTTGCTTGTACTCGGCTAGCGCGGTCTCCGGCTCGGCCGAAAGGTACAGGGCTTCGACCCCAGGGCGATTGAACCTGCCGCCTGCGCCTGCGGCTCCAGCGCCACTGAGCGGCAGATAGGCCCATTTCGGCGTAAGACAGCGATAGAAATGCCTGGAGCCGGTCGCGATGTGGAGCACGACTACCCGTTCGCGCCGTCAACCAGTTCGGACAAATGAGTCATGACCGCGTCGCTGTGCCCTGCGGCAACAAGCTCGGCAGCCGTTTGGCGCTTGAGCGTTACAATCGGTTCGTTCCTGAACCAGTAGACCGCCTGCTCGATGTCACCTGTCAGCTCGCTTGCAGCCACGATCACGCGCACCATGTCCCGTAACCGATCCTGAAGCCGCTCCGACGCGGGATTGGAGAGCGTGTTGCGGTGGACGCCGGCGATCTCCGCTAGCCGGGACAGTTGGACGCCCAACACATGCGCGACGCGCTTGGGTGAGATATAAGGGGTCTTCGGCTCCTGCAGGCTTGCAACGAAGCCGGAAGCAAGCCGCGTCGCGCGTTGCTCGTCAACTAGGAAGGCGGTAGCCATAACGCGTCTCCGCTGGATTAATGCACAATATATGCACATGCCCTCGTATGTCAACGATCGACGGCTGCGTGTGCTCGCGGAGACTGCCCGGTCTTAGATGATAAGCAGGAGCCGCCGAGCGCGTACGCTCAAGCGGCTCCTGGCCTGGCAAGCAATCCCTGCCAGCGGGTCCCGCACTGGTACTGCTAGCCACGGGCAAACTCAAGTGCGTCACCTCGCCATACGACCGTGATTCAGGATAAGTTAATTGGAAGACTGCGGTTTGTCATTGCCAGCACGGATACAGCTCTACGCCTTGCCTAATGCACGCATCGTATCAGGCAACAGCGTGTACACCGCCTCACGCCGGGCGCCCCGATTGTGGTGATCCACGCGCCAGCCCTCATAGTGGCGCCGGACCAGCCCTGCCCGGACCAGCTCCGACACTGCCCGGCTGACATTACACCGGCCGGAGCGGCGCACCCGCTCCAGCACTATCTGGTCCACTAATCGTGACGCTGCGTCAGGGTCTCCGGGCAGTTGCCCCTGCTCTGCTAGTTCCACCCTCACCTGCTCGGCCAGCGCCACCCGCTTCGGATCGCGGGCTGCCATCGGAGCGAGCGCGTCGCACAACCAGTCGCGCAGCCGAACGGCCCGCCCCTGCTGGACGACGTAGGGTCCTGCCTTGCCCCCCTGCCCTGCCGCACGCGCGATCAGATTCAGGACCATGAAGGCGTAGCGCGGCCGGGTCGACACCTGCGCAATGACATCGATGATCGACGGCAGACCCTCAGCCAGGGGTAGCTGGGAGGGAAGCTGCAGCGGGATTGCCGGGGATGCGGAGAACAAGTCACCCTGGATCATGGGAACAGGAGAAGCACGAAACGCGAATCGTGTGAATCCCATCCGGGCCGGCCGGCGACGTTTCTGTCAGCTGCGACACTTTGCCGCTGGGCAGAGTGTCACCATGGGCACTTCGTAGCTAGCTGTTTCGAGGCGCTCACACCCCCAATCGGCGTTCTCGCAATCAGGTCCCGGCTGCCGTCGCTCCGACCAGCTACGCTTCTATGGGAAGCCGCACCCGCTGCACCTGGTGCTCGATTTTGAAAACGTCGACCGGAACAATGGCTGCATCCGCGTGGCAAGCCAAGATCAGGTAGCCACTGCCCTCACCTTCGCGTGAACACGAGGCCGGCTCCCCGGTCATCCACTGCTATCGCGGTGTCGGTCGCTCTGCCGGACTGGCACTAGCAGTCGTCGCGGACCGGATCGGGCCGGGCAGCGAAGACGAAGCGATGAACCGGCTGCTAACGATCCGTCCAGAGGCGACGCCCAATATCGTAATCGTCAACCATGCGGACGCGGTGCTCGGCCGCGACGATGATCTGCTGCATGCCGTGGCTGCCTGGGAAGCGAGAACACCGGAAGCCGTTCGGCTGCGTGAGGTCCGCCGTTCGTTCGTCGAGCAGCATCCCGAACTCTATGGCAGGCGCTGACTGTCGTCGGGCACCTCACGGGTGTCTGCGGCGTCCGGCTCCAAGCGCCTCCACGACCATCCAGCTCCCGCGAGCACCTCCTCAATCCACTGCGCGACCTGCCCCGGCTCGCCGCTGCAATACCAGGTGAGGTCGTCCCCCTCCTCGCGCACCCAAGCCACGGCATGACCGGCCCGCCGAAAGCCGTAGGAGACCTCCACTCCATCCGGCCCGAACCAACGAGTGTTGGTGAGCGCGCACCAGAGGTCGACGCCGCACGCGCCGTCCGCTCTCACCTGCTCGCCGAGAAGACGGTCGAGAACGGCCTCGAACGCCTTGTAGGGCCGGTAGGCGCGGCTGCTGGGCTGACCTTGAAAGTCGGTGCGGCTAAAGAACGGAAAGGCTGCCTCCATACGTTGGTCCGCACTGGCGCGGTCCCAGGACCATATCACCTTACGCCTTGCGCCACACCGCCGATCGCTCGGGCGGCTAACGCCGGCTTCCCGCGTCCGGAAACAACCCCGGCATCCAGTTCCCCGCCAGCTTGGCTGGAAAGGCGATCTGGAGAGGTGCCCGGGAGCTGTCGGCCGTCAGCACGCCGAGGCTCGTCAGCGCCGAGGTGACCCGGCGCGCCTGGCGTTCGCCGGTGCCGACGATGCTCTCCACCTCGCCACGCGGGAGCTCGCCTCGGTACAACGCTGCGTCGATCACCTGGATGGCCTTGGCCGGCAGCCTTCCCCGATCCGTCTCTTCGGCCGCCCAGCGCCGGATGCGACTGCGCAGCTGCTCGGGCTCGACCAAGCCGGCCATGAAGTCGACCTGGTCGATACAGGTTTTGAGGAAGAAGGTTGTGAAGCTCGCCAGCTCCTCCTCGCTCAGCGTGCCCCTGCCATCGAGGTCGTTGCGGCGGGCCAGGTCGCAGGCGGCAAGGTGTCGCTTGTAGGCCTGCACGTTGCGGCCGAGGCCGCGCGCGATCGACCACACGCCGCCCGTGTCGAACGCATCGAGCAGCATGGCATGCGACATGAGGCGGGCGACCCGACCGTTGCCGTCGAGAAACGGATGGATCCAAGCGAACCGGTGGTGCGCGGCCGCCAGCAATACGATGGCGTCGGTTGCGCCGCGCTTCTGATACGCCCAGGCGAAGTGCTCGAGGAAGCGCGGCACGGCCCCGGGACTAATCGCAATGTGCTGCCCGACCCGGACATCGCGGGTCCGCAAGGCACCGGGCTCGACCGGAACGCGCTCGCCGCCGTCGACCGGTTCGATCCAGAGCATCGACTCGGGCAGATGCTCGCAGAAGCGCCGATGGACCTCACGCAGGCCCTCCACGCTCGTCGCGCGGCCCTCCAGCCCTCCCCCATCAATCCAGCCCTGGACTGCGATGTGCGCGGTCGCTTCCAACTGGAGGTCACGCTTGGCCGGGTCGGCGCTGAAATCGTTCTTCAGCGCCCGTTCGATGTCGACGGGATGAGTGTCATGCCCCTCGATCAGGTTGCTGTAGTAGCAGTTCATCGCCCGGACGAGGTCGGCGAGCCCCATCCGCATGGCGGGTGGCAGGCTGCTGCGGAACGCGGCAGATTTGGCGGTCAGTTCGAGCGCGAGATCGACGGCTTCACGGTATCGTGAACCGCCCTCCCCTATCTTCATGGGCTGCATGGCCCCGATGCCCTCGCCCCGGTCGGCGACCGCCTGGATGTCCGGTTCTTTGGCCATGTCCCGCAGCCTCTAGATCACTCTCTTGCCTCGCTAACGTTGTCCTATGCACGTGATACCGGGCCGCTACAATGTCCGGTTTGGAGGCCGGCAAATCAGTGAACATTGAAAAGAACAAAGCTGGTCCGCCCGCCCATATCGCCTTGCGATCCCTCACATGTCGAAGTCGTAATCGTGGTCGATTTCGATCTCGGGCTCCTTTATCAGCTCTTTCACGGGAACCGGCGCTTGCCGGATAGCCTCCGGGGCTGGTTTGGTAGGCTCGCTGCCAATGGATCGGAGGGCGGCGCTCATTGCGTCCAGCTGGCGACGATCGCTTGCGCCTGGATCGTCCAGTCGGGGCAGCTCGCCCGTGGCTGGATCGAACCGCTCCCTGCCGGAAAGTGAGAGCTCGGGTGCCACGTCGCTTGCGTGCGGAACGTCACCACGATGCGCCTCGATCGCGCTAGCGAGTGCTTTCTTGTCGTCGGTGTGCAGCGACACGTCCTCGCGCGCGCGGGTCTGGAGCACGTAGTAGAGGCTCTCGCTGTTGAGCAGCCTGTCGCGGCTGTCCATCACCGTGATCGCGCGATCGACCGTCATCCCTTGCGCACGGTGCATGTTGATCACGGCGCCATGGCCAAGCCGCTCGCGCATCGGGTCGTCGGGCCCGATCACATGATTCCGGTCACGGCCGGACAGGTGGAGCGTGTCGCCATCGATCGCAGTAAGGGTCACTGCGGCACCGTTCGACATCCCACGCTTCAGGTCGCTGGCCGTAAAGACCAGGCGATCACCCTCGCGCACCTCGATCTCGCCGGGAACGGAGAGCGCGGCCCCCTCCCCTCCCGATCGGAGGCTCTTGGGATCGAAGAGCCCGGTGTGACCGTCACGGGCGAGCTCGAGCATACCGCTCGCCCGATCGATCAAGCCAACCTCGTAGGATCCCGGCACAAGCCCTGACTGGTGGCGGTAGATGTCGAGCCGCATACCCTCAGCCCAGTGCCGGATCTGGCGCAGCTCCTCACGGGTAAGGTTCAGCGTATCCCAGCTCCGCAGGCTCACGGCATCCTCGCCAAGCTTGCCCTGAGCAAGCAGCTCGGCCCTGACCGTTTCCAGCACGGCTTCGCGCAGGACGTGGCCTGAGGTGAGCAAGGCGGTGCGGTCGCGCTCCTCGGGCAAAAGCTTCAGATACTCGACGACGGCCGCTCCCGCCGGATGAGCGCTCTCCTGCACCTTGTCCGCGAGCCGTTCGAAGGCGGCAACGACCCTGCCCTCGCGCGCAAGGGAAGCGGCATCACGGAGCACATCGGTCTTTTGGCGCCGGTTCTCGGTGAGCCGCACCGTCGGAGCTCCCGCCTCCTGCAGCAGCGCGAAGGGTCGCCCCGCCTCAACCGCCGGGATTTGCTTCACATCGCCTACCAAGACCAACTTGGCGACGTCGCCGTTCCGGGCGACCTCGAACAGCCCGGCAAGCTGACGCGAGGACACCATGGAGGCCTCCTCCAGCACCACAACCTTGCCCTTCATCAGCGCCGAAAGTTGCTCGTTCGGCTTGGCCGGGCCGGCGCGGCTACCATGCTCCTTCAGCACGGATGCGAGCGAGCGCACCTCCAGCCCCCGTCCGGTCAGGTCATCCAACAACTTGTTCTGCGGGACCAGTACCAGCATCCGCGCCCCTACTTCCGCGCCAATCTCCCGTACGAGTTCGAAGAGGAACGACTTGCCGGTGCCGGCATCGCCTTGGACGACCTGGATGCGGTTGGTGCCGGACAGCATGGCGTGCGCCGCAACGCGCTGTTCAGCGGAAAGTGTGACCTCGCGCCGATCGGCCGCGCGGTCGAGTGCGGTGTCGACCGAGGCCGCATCGAGGATGGGTGTCCCCTGCCCCACCCCGCCATGCGCGGCCGCAACCAGCGCCTTTTCCGTCACCAGCATGTCGCGGGTCGTGAGCCGGTCTGCGTGCAGGCTGCCACGCGGCCCCGAGATGAGGACACCCGCCTCGCGCAGCCGCTCGATGCGCGCCTCGATACCGCGCACCGTCGCGCCCTTCTCGGCCAGATCGAGGCTGCTCTTCAGCAGGTCCGCGTAGGTGAAGCTCGCTTCTCGCTCGCCGAGGTGCCGAACGCCGGCCGCGACCGCGTAGCCGCTCGCCAGTTCGCCGCTCCGGCGCACCGCATCCGTGCCGTGGAGCAGCGGCTCGGGTCGTGGTCCGAAGGCATGGGTGATGCGCTCGAGCAAAGCGGCACCCCAGGCACGCACAGTGCTCAATACCGACCGCGGCCGCTCGACTCCTCGCGCGGCGTCCACGACGGCGGAGATGGCGGCACCATGTACCTCGGCCTTCTCGGCCCACATGGCGCGGGCAACCGTGGCATCGCCCGCCTGTTTGGCATCGCGGGTACTGACCGCGATCGTCTCCATCGCCTTGGGGCCGGAGGCGCCGAGCTCAGCCGCCCGGCTGAGGATCTGTTCGCGCCGGGCGCTAAACGCATCGATTGCGGCACGCGGTATACCGCTGATCTCGAATTGGCCGTGCTTGCCGGTGATCTCGGTCCGGTAGCCGAGCTGCTCCAACCGGGCACGGAAGTCGGCGTGGAAGACGGCACCGATGGTGCTAGAGTGCTTCCACAGGGCCGGATTGTGCAGGGCGACCCAGCGGCCGTCGCCGCGTTGCGCGGCGTTCGCCACGACGACATGGGCATGTGCCTGCGGATCGAGCTTTCGGCTCAGGTCATGGTGAAAGATCGCGTACACCAGGCGACCGGGCTCGATCACCGCGCCGGCCTTGCCTGACCGCACCTCCCCGAACCGCTCCTCGGCCCACGCCATGGTGCTCCGAATAGCTTCGGCAAATGCCGGCATGACCCGCTCATCGCGTCCGATCAAGGCGACCAGCGACACTGACTTCGGCGCGCTGAACGTCAGCTCGAAACCCGGCGCTCGCTCGCCGTTGCCGCCTCTTGCAATGACGGCCCCGTTGGGCAGTTTGCCGTCCAGCACCTCGGAGAATGTTCCGGCATCCACGGTGCCGGACAGACCGAGTTCCTCGGCCCCTCCCCCGCCCCATTCTGACGGTCCCGCCTGCTCGCCGGTGTAGTAGTTGTCGGCCGCGTAATAGCTCGCCGCATCCCCGCCGCCGGCGATCGAGTTTGGGCGAACGGTCACGGCGTCTTGCTTTCCAGAGGCGGAAAGGTGAGCCGGCAGGGAAACGGCTTCTTCATGCGCTTAGCATGGGCCGCGCACTCGGCGTACCGGACCCGAAATGTGTCACTGGCGAGAAGGCCTTTTGTCTCCGCCATGAGCTCGCCAGTCGTGCGCCCATCGCCTGCCAAGCTCCATGCCGCAGGTACCGCGTCACTTTCACCCAGGAGACGAATTGAGAGCCAGCGGGTAGGTGCGGTATTGGCGAACAGCAGACAGATCAGAACAAGTCCAGCGATGCCAAGGGCGGCACCTACGCCAAGCTTTGTACGCGTATCCGACTGACGCTTCTCAATCCGGTCGAGCTGCTTTCCGAAGCCCTTTGCCTGCTCCTCGACGGCTTTAGTGACATTGCCAACGGAGACGGCGAGAGCACCCTGCGCTTCCTTGAACAGGACCGTGAAGTCGGTCTGGAACTTCGCGATCAAATCGCGGAGATGTCCGGTCCCGCCGGTCTCCTTGATGGTGGTCTTGATCGCGTCGAAACCTGCGTTCAAGGCGCCGGGTAGGTCCTTCGATTGTTGGGCGATCAGGGCCGAGACGCGACGGGTAACCTCGCCGATTTGAGCGGTCTGTTCCTCCATCCGATCGGCATGGCGGCGCTCGCGCTGTTGACGCACGGACAAGGCCGCTTGGGCCTCCCTGTCGAACATGGTGGTGACCGCCTGTTCCACGAGATCACGGATGGGGATGTTGCGCCGCTTGGACTCGGCGTCCAGCCGGCTGTGGACGTCACTCGAGACGTCGATGCGCCTGCGACCAGCGTCGGTCATCGCCGCAGTCTCGAACGCGCTTCGGCCAGCATGCGGGTCGCCAGCTCGGCCCGTCGTTGCCGCAACTCGGCAAGACCCTTCTTGCTGTCGGGGCCACGCCCGACCTGCGCTTCCGCGACGACCTCCAGGCCGGCACGGACCTTGGTCAGCTGGTCGAGAAGGATCTCGTCCAGCGGCAGCAGCTCGTCTTCGAGTGAGCGCACCAGCGTGTCCGCTACCCAGGCGCTGCGCGTCTTGCCGACCTGGCCCGCGCGGCGCTCAATGCCGGCGAGCTGGTCGGGTTGCAGGTACACCGTGATCGGTACGCGCGCCATGCGGACACCCCTTCTGCCCGGTAGCGAGTGTGCATTGCGCCTACGGAGCGCGCAAGGAGGAAGTGCAGAGCAGCGCAAGCAAAAACTGCGGGTTTCCTTGCCCTATCCGCTCTGTGGACCAGGACGGACCAGATGGTCCGGGCGCAGTATCCGCATAGGACCATGCGGCCGGAACGACGCAAATCTGCCCTTTTCTGCACCCCTTCGGGGTGCATCGGGTGTGCCCCCTAACCCCTACTTCTCAGGTCGCTGGATGTTGCTGCTGTTCGGCTGTTCGGGGCTGATCCGGCGTCCGGCGGGGCAACCAGGCCGGCGTACAAGCCGGCCAGTCGGATCAGTACCGGCTCACCTTGTCGAGACTGCCCGTAAGGCCGCGAGGGTCTCCCCGTCCATCGCTTCAACCCTTTGCACCAATCGATCCCGCATGGCGCGGCGCGCTAACCGGATGAGCAAGGCCAACTCCGGCGCTTCGAACGGGTCGTTGATCGCCAGCTCGCGCGACCGCTCGCCGGCGGTGATGGTGAGGTGGAAGATGCGGGCGTCGGCTGCCGGCAACGCCGGGTCGGGCCGCGTAAAGAAGTCGATCGCATCGGCATGAGCGACGAGATTGAACCAGTCCTCCGGCGTGATTTCGTCGAGCCTGCGACCCTCCTCATGGTAGAGGGTTCCGTGCGCAGTGAACCAGCCCGAGATACCAAGGGTGACGGCGTTCGTCATGAGCTTGTACCCTCCCCTATTCCAGCACCACGCTGATGGTCATGATGGTCGGATTCAGCACCCGGCGACTCAGTTGAATGAAGCGGCATCGCCGCGTTCCCCGGGACGGCTTCGACCGTGTCGATCGCGTGCTGAAGCCGGGCGGCGGCAAGGGTGCATCCTGCCCGATCGAGCAGCGCCATGGCCATGCGCATCAGGGCCAAAGCCGTCCTGGTATACCGGTGCTCGACTTCGCTCATCGGGTCGCGTGATCCAGTCTGTCGGGAGGTCACGGACGCCAGTCAGCGGTCCTGCTCGGCGACGGGTCTCAACGTCAGATGCGGCATCAGGTTGCGCCGGATCTCGTCGTCACTGCCTAGGCCGTACCAGGTCGCGCAATGCTCTTCTTCGGAAAACCGATGCCAGGCTTTGAGCGCCACTTCCTCGCTGATCGCGATGCCGTCGGAGGCCATCGCAGTCACGATCCGGCGCAGGTCGTGCCGACCGTCGACAAGCATCCGCTGCTCCCACTCGAGAGGCTTCAGAACCGCTTCATAGCGCAGCCGTTCGTGTCCGGACTGATGGGTCATCCGGCGTCTTCCGAACTCGTCATCGTCGCAGGCATTCCGAGCCGTTCACGCTGCTCATCGCGGGTTACGTAGCGGTCGGACTTGGCGCCCACGATGTCGGATTCGGAGCCATACCCAGCGATCACGAGAGCGGCCCGGATGAGCTCGCCAATGTCATGCGACCCGGCCTTCGCTTCGAGGCTCGCGAGCATGGGGTAAGGCAGGTCCAGCTTGACCCGGATCATCCAATCTCCCGCCGCGGTTCGGGTCGGATAACCGCCATGTCCGGGCTCGCTCCAGTCGGTGCCGGCAAAGATCAGCCGCAGGTCCGTAGAAGGGTCCGCCGACGCATAGGGCGGGGTCTCATGGGAGGGCAGAGGCGTCGGTTTAAAGTCGCTCAGGTCGAGGGTCATGATGGAGCTCCATTCAGTGTCTCAGTCGTATGCGAATTGGGCGGATCGACCCCTCAGAGTCCGTAAGTGCAGGGCGTCGAGAAGGTCGGTGCCAGCGCGTCGCGCCGCGACCAGAAGGTGGACTTGCCGTTGGGCGTCAGCCTGGTCGCAGGCACCGCGATCTCGACCATGGGTCCGCGGATCTGGATGACCGTGCCGCAGTTGGTTACGGTGCCGATCGCGAGCTCACGCCGAAACGTCTCGCGGTGCTTCTGCTCGGCCTCGCGATCGGCGACGTAGCTGTCCTGCGCGCGCTGGAACCATGCCGCCGAACGGATCTGGTCGGGGCGGTAGGCGTAGACCGCGGTGCGGGTCGGGACCATCGACACGCGGCTCATCAGCCGGCTGCCGAGGTCGCCTTTGGTAGCGACTTCGGTCGTATCGTAGGTGATCGCGACGAAGCCGCCGAGCACCTGGTCGGCGCCGCGCGAGCACACCGCCGAGCTGCCGGACCAGAAGTGCTTGGACTCGCCCCGGGGCGGCAACCTGCGACCGAGCGCGCGATCACGGAAGGTGCGCGCCGCGTCGCCGTCTTCCGGTTCGATCCGACCGCCCTTGGCGGCGCATTCCTGCGCGAATGCATCGCGGGCGCGCTCGGCCGTCGCCGAGCCGTTGGCGGTGATCTTTTCGGAGAAGAAGCGGTAGCCGATGATCTCGTCGGCGTCGTCGAGCAGCGGAAAGACCTGCGGCGACGGGCGGGTCCGAAGCGACCCGCTCGTCTTCATGTCGGTATCGCCGCCGATGGTGATGAGGAAGCCGGCAATACCGGGTGACTGCTGCGCCATGGCCGGAATGCCCGCCAGAGCCGCTGTGAGCGCCGCTAAGGCCTGAAATGCACCCTGCCCTGCCATAACTGCCTCCTCGTCGTCTGGAGGCGTTCTCCGGCCCGTAAGCCGGGTGTTAGGAACCCGGGCTCTCGCGCGAGCGCTGCCGCTTGTGGGTTAGCTGCTGCCCAGGCGACGGCGAGAGGCGTATCCTTTTTCGACCAACGGTGACGGGAAGGGAGCAAGTCATGTCGAAGAAGATCGTGGCGCCGGCCTATGTCGCGGCGATGGCGCGGGCGGAGGCGGATCCGGCGTCAGCGCGGTTCTGGGTGGGGCTGGATATCGGGTTCAAGAGCACGGCGGTTTGCGTGGTCGATGTCGACGGCGCAGTGGTCCACCAGGTGTCGATGAAGAGCCACGCGACCGAGATCGGCCGCTACCTGCGCCGCAACTTCAAGTCGCATGTGACGCTGATCGGCATGGAGACGGGCGGTTTGTCGCCGCACCTGGCGGGCAAGCTGCGCGAGCAGGGCTTCCAGGTGGCGGTGCTCGATGCGCTACAGGTCCACCGGGTGCTGTCGGTGAAGCGCAACAAGACCGACACCAACGACGCGCGCGGCATCGCCGAGATCACGCGCAGCGGCCGCGACTATCTGACCGAGGTCTACGTCAAGTCGAACCTGTGTTTCGAGGTCCGGGCGTCGCTGATCATGCGCGACCGCCTGGTCAAGCAGCGGCGCGAAACCGAGGCGATGATCCGCGGTCTGGTCCGGGTCTATGGCGGACGGATCGAACCCGGCAGCGACAGCCCGGCGACGTTCCGCGAACGGGCCATCGACCAGCTGTGCCTCATCGCCGACACCGAAGGCGTCGACCTGCGCCCGCGCATCATCCCGCTTCTCGACCTGTGCGAGCGCTTCTACATCGAGGCCGGGCGGATCGAGCGCGAGCTGGACCTGCTCGCCGCGTCCCATCCGGTGTGCAAGCGGTTCATGGAGATCCCCGGCATCGGCACAATCACGGCGCTGTCCTTCTACAGCGCGATCGAGGACCCGACCCGGTTCCGGCATGTCGACGATGTCGCGGCCTATCTCGGCCTGACGCCGCGCGTCTACCAGTCGGGCGAGAGCCTGACGCACGGCGGGATCAGCAAGATGGGCAACCAGCTCACCCGCACGCATCTGGTCGGCGCCGCGACGGTCATGCTGGCGAACACCAGGTCGTTCAGCACGCTCAAGGACTGGGGCATGAAGCTCAGCAAGCGCGTCGGCTTCAACAAGGCCAAGGTCGCGCTCGCCCGCAAGCTGGCGATCGTGATGTTCAGCCTGTGGCGCGACTGCACCCATTTCATGGCCAAGGCCGCCGACGTGGGGCCGCACCGCGACCTGATGCGGGCACGCGCCAGCGCATAGACAATTTCAGGGTCACACCAGGTTCGTCCGCACAAGAGCGGCGAAACCATCCTCCCGGGAGGCGGAGGGACAGGAGACTTCGGGCCTAAAGGTGAGGTGGCGACAACCTCGTGATGCTTGTTGAAGCTCCACCCTTTGCACGTAAATGCCCATAATGCGGCAGGCGACAGGCCTAAAGGCCACGCCACGCGCCCGACCGCGAAGAGACTGTTGCACTCCGGGAGCGATGACGGATGATCTTGCAAAGATCCGACAAGGAGCAGATCATGAGGTAGCGGAAAAAGTCGGGATATTCCTCACACCGAGGGGCAGCAGCTAGAGACTTTAGGCGGAGCCCTGGACATGCGCGACAGCCACCCGGCCGACAAACATGTCGACCGGCCGAGAGACTCTGAGGTTCCTACGCCTCACCGCCAGGACTGACCGGGCGGCGCGCGGATGCTATCACGTCATTGGCACGGGGAAAACGGGAAGGTTGCTCGCTCCCCTGCCCTACAGCGGCGCACGGTCCGGACCAGTTGCGCCAGCTCCGGTGCCTCGAACGGCTCAGGCACCGTCAGCAGCCGCGAGTGACCGCCATGGACGAGGCGGATGCTGTACGTGCGAGCGTCAGGGCGGAATGATGCAGCCCCATTCAGATCCGGGCAGGTGAACAAATCACTCGCCTCGGCCGCGGTGAGCAGCTCGGCGACCAGTGTCGGATCGAGATCGGCGAGATGGCGAACCCGCTCGCCAGCCCGGCTGGGAAAGTGCGCGATCCCGCCGAAGATCGTCACGCCGACCAGATCCCCGCCTGTTTCCGGCTTAGAGCCGGTCACGCAGGCGCCCTGCCCTGCCTGGCGGCACGCCGCTCGCGAGCTCGACGGCGTCGTTCCTCGTCGCGCGCGACCTGGGCGGCATCGATCACCGGTGCTTCGACAAGACGAAACCCTTCCGCTCGCCGAGCAGCTTCCCTCCGTCGGACTCGCTCTGCCTGAACCTCGATTCTCAGATCGGAGCGGGTGACCACGTAATCCAACTCGTGCTCATGCTGCCTGATCAGCGCGGCCAGCGCATGGACGGTCACCTCGTGGCCCACGGCCGCATCCACAGCTTGTAGCCAGCGAGGTGACGCATATCGGTGCCGTTGGACCCAAACATCGCGGCCGAGTTCCAGGCCTACTACCAGCGCCCACGCGACCGCATAGAGGCGGCTCGCCACCACAGGCGTCGTTCCGGTCACCTTGTCGACGACGGTGAGCGCGATCAGCCCGGCCCAGAAGGTTAGGATGCTGACGACCGGACATGGGTAGGTCCGGCTGACCTCCAGGCGAGCGACGAAGCGATCCAGCACCGGCACGGACTCTTTCCTGTCCGCCGATGCACATCTTTTAGCATTTCGGTCGTTTTCCATCGGATCACGCTCGCAAAAAGCTAGTCACGCGATATACGCTTTACGTATACTAGGCAAATGGTAGATGCCTGAAATGCGTTCTCCTGCCTCGTCTGACCTGCATGGTCGCATCGTGCACCTGCTCACAAAGGCACGCCGGGATGCGAAGCTGCGGCAGGTCGATCTCGCTGGGCGGCTTAGTTGGCAACAGGCTTACGTGTCGCGGTATGAAACCGGCGAGCGACTGCTTGGCGTTGACGAGTATGTTGCCGTGGCATTGGCTATCGGAGTCGATCCGGTCATGTTGCTGAAGCAAGCTCTCGAGATTGCAGTTGGTAAGAGGGTTGATGAAAGACCAACTGAATAGCCGGCATCCGCTTAGTTGGTCGCGCCGGTGCGATCGACGAGCTGCGAGTCATGGACACGGTTCGTTGAAGACGCCGATATCACCCCACCCGTCCTTCGTCACCGCGCCACTGCACTGACTGGGGCCTGGATCGAGCAAGTCGCTGCCCGGTCCTGACGATTTACGCTAGCGCACGGCACTGGGGGTGAAATGCGACGCCAGAGCCTGCCTTTCTGAATCTCCAAAATTCAAAGAAAAGCATCTCGCGGGGTTAGAGGGTTCAATGAGAGGTTAAGAGGTTAAGGGTGCCGCTGTAGCTGCTCAAGTCAGCGACTTTCCACGATTCGTTATGGAAGGTGCGTTCCCGGAGTATCGTTGCAGCGTTCCTGAAGGATCAATGCTCGCGTTCCCGATGTATCGCCTCGCCGTTCCGGGAGTGTCGATGAGCGTTCCCGGAGTATCGATGATCGACGGACGGGTGGGAAATGAGCGCTCTGATTGAATCAGTTTGTGATGGCGTTGCGCCGGCGACGTTCAAATTGTCCGGGTCTGCGGTGCGCGACGAGGCCGTAGGGAGGATCAGTCACTCGCCACGCGATACATCCGGAACGCCATCGTCCTTGCGGATAATCTCGATGCCCGTGGAACGCGGCTTTTGCGGGACCAGTCTGCTGCAATGGACGTCGACCTCTTGCCGCTCTTTGGATACCTCCACGACGCGGCAACAGCTCTCGCCCACCAGGATCAGTTCGGCGCCCTGCAAATCCAGGCTGTAGCGGAAACCACCGTACATTCCGGGCACCGGGAACTATCAATCCCCGGAGGTCTCTAGCATGGGTGCCAGTCGTGGCAGGCGGAGTCCGCTTTTTGCCTCCAGATCACCGACGCGGCCACGGATGACGGCGTGAAAGTTCGCGCAGGCTCCGCCAAGCGCCCCGTGTGATCAGAGCCATCGTTACGGATGACGGTCCATAGCCATGCGCCACCTGATGCAGCGGCGCGAAGCCGGATGTGCCGCCCGGCCAAGAAGTGTTGGCGAGCGCCGGCATTGTCCGGGCCATTTCAACAACCGTCGTTCAGTTGTAGCTCCGTGCCGCGTTTGCCAAATATCGCGTTGCTGCTCGATGTTCGGACGCAGAACTCCGCGCTTGCCGACGCCGTCCCACTCGGTAGCCATGACTCGGAGGTGACCTCGTTACCGCAGCGTATGTCGGTTCTTTGCATCAAAGCGCCGGACATAGCCGATGAAGGCGTTCTGGTAGCTCACCGGGGTTCGGCCTGCGTCCGCTTCGATCCAGGTGCGGAAGTCTGCGTGGAGTGTTTGATAGTCCCAGCCCGGGCATTCGGCGCGCAGCGTTGCCAGCGTGGCGTCGGTGATCTCGCCGAAGGTCGAGCGGGTGGAAAGGCTTTTCACGCTGCGGCGGATCAGCGCTGCGGCATCGACGCCGGGTTCGGCCGCAGGCTCCGCAACGGCATCGGGCTGCGGTGCGGGGGAGGATGCCTTGCCTGCTTTCGTCGTTTTGGCTGACAGCAGTGCCTTCGTTTCGCCCTCGCTTCTCCGACGCATGCGCAGCGCGGGCTCGCGCTTGCCCTCTGGCTGCTCAATCAACAGCGCATAGCCGGGCAGCTCGTCGCGCTCGGCGATCTTGGCGATCTCGAACTTGAAGCGGCGGTACTGCCCCTCGGCGCCCGACTTCTCGAACAGCGTCGGCATGGAGATGGCAAAGCCAGTCTCGCCGGCGCCGCCCGCGTGTTTGCGCGCGACCTTGTACAGCCAGCGCTCGCGCCCGCCGGTGATGTCGAAATAGGCGCGGTCGATCGACAGCACGCCGCCGGTCATCATCACGCCCTCCCAGAACCAGTTCGATAGCTCGATGGTCATACCGCGCGAGCGCTCGGTCTTCTCGTCGACCAGCTGCGTCCAGCCATCGAGCCAGCTGAACGTCGCCTCACGGCGGTTCTCTGCGCGAATGTTGGTCTTGACCGTGGTCGACACGAGCCGGTCGAGTGCCTGGCCGAGCAGCTCGTAGGCGCGCCCGGTCGGCTGCCGCCCGATCGCGCGCAGCAGGTCGTAGGGCATCAGGTGGAGCTTGCGCGGCACGTCGTTGACGCCGCGGCGCGCCATGTCGGCGAGCATCGAGGCGCAGTAGATCAGGATGTCCGCGTCCCAGATCGTCGCCATGCCGTAATCAGGATTGGCCGAGACGTGGACCCACAGCTTGCCGTCCGGCGATCGGTAGTCAATCGGCTTCACCCGCTTCGACTTGGCTAGGCTGAAGAATGGCCGCTCCATCATCTCGCGCTGGTCACGCAAGGGCAGGTCGGCGAGATAGGGTAGGAACAGCTCGAACTGTTCGGAAACCGCCTCGCGGCGCGCGCGCGTCACGCGATGTTTCCCCGGGGAAACATCGACCAGCGGTTTACAAAACCGATGCTCTGCCCCTGCGTGTTTCCCCGGGGAAACATCAGCGCTGGAGTCCCTTCCCGGTTGCCTCGAGGTGGGCGAGCGCGTCGCGCAAGGCGGTCACAAGCTCGTCCGTGTCGGCGCCCGATCCCGCGTGCAAGCGGATCGTCACGCCCTGCCGGTTGGCCGATTGCACCGTCAAGGCCGTGCGACCGTACTTGGTGGCGTAGCGGTACGGCTCTGGCTTCTCCTCGCCCGCCATGGGCTTCGGCGCGTCGAGCAGCCGCCGCAGCACGTCCGCGGCAGGGTAGGGAAGGTCACCCGCTTCGCGCCGCGCCGCCTGTTCCTTGGCGACCTGCCGCGCCATGGCGGTGATCGCCTTGCCCGTATTCTTGTCGTCGAGCGCCTGGGCGAGCGAATAGGCCGGCTTCAGCTGCACGTCGCCCGGGGACGCGAAAGCTGAGATCACCACCTCGGGGATCGTTGCGACCTTGAGCATCTTGGACAGCCAGCCCTTTGAGAGCTTCAGCCGCTCGGCCATCCGCGTCTGGTGGTTGCCGTAGTGTGCCTTCAGCGCGTCGAGGTAATTGCGCGCCCGCTCTAGGTCGGACACGTCGGCGCGCGCGCGGTTCTCGAGATCCGCGAGCCGGAACGCGGCCTCGTCGTCGAGGCTGGCGACCTGTGCCACGAACTGCATGTCAGGATAACTGTGCGAGCGCAGCCAGCTGATCGACCAGTGCCGCCGCGTGCCGGCGATCACTTCGAACTCATAATCGGCATCGCCGTCGACGCGCCGTACCACCGCGGGCACCTTCTGCCCGCCCTCGGCGACGATCGAGTCGATCAGCTCGCGGCAATTCTCCTCTGAGAGGTGCGCGTACGTGCGAGCGTTGCCGGGCCAGATGCGCACGCGGGCAGGATCGAGAAGGAGTTGCGTGACCTGCCGCACCTCGCCGCTCGCGACGCGCGCAAGCGCAGACTCGCGACCGAGCAGCGTAGTGGCCCGTGGGCGCTCCGGTTGAGCCTCGCGCGCTGGTGCAGGGGAGGGGGCCTCGCCTCGCTCGGCCGTGTCGTCCGCGAGCAGCGCCGCCAGATAGTCCGATTGCTTACGCGCCATGCCGCACCTCCCTCGCAGAACGTAAGCAGAACATTGTGCAATAGGAAAGGTTAGGCCGCGGCATGAATAACCGCCTCCTCGCTAGCCGGTTCGACCCGCCCCCAGCCCTGGCGGACCAGCTGCTCCACCTGCCTAAGCGCCTCGTCCAGATTGGCGCGGCTGCGCTTGTGCGTCTTGGGCGTGCCGATCGGCTTTTCCAGCTCATACACGGTCATCATTCGCATCGCCGCGTGGCTGATCTCGGCCGACTCCAGGATCGGAACGGGAAGGAGGGCAGGGCCGAAGCTCTGCTCCATGATCGCGCGCACCATGGCGTGGCTGGGATCGTTGCCGTCGAACTTGGAGCAGATCAGCCGGACAAATTGGTAATCGACCTCGATGCCGGCCCCGGTCAGCTGGTGCAGCACCTGATCCATCATCGACAGGAACTGCACGGTCGAGCAGAAATCCGGCGTCGTCGCCGCCAGCGGCACCAGCAGAGCGTTTGCCGCCTGCATCACTGCCAGGCTGATCGTGCCGAGGGCAGGGGGCGGGTCGAGCAGAACGATGTCATAGTCGCGCGCGAGATCCGACAAACCGCGCTTCAGCTTACGGAAGCGTGCCGCCAGTACCGATCCGCCGTCGCTGCCCGCCGCGGCGAGCTCATACTCCACGTCGAACAGCTCGAGGTTGGACGGGATCAGGTCCACGTTCGGCCATGGCGTCCGCTTCACCGCGTAGAGCAGGTCCGCCTGGGTCGGGTCGATCGAGAGATAGGGGTAGAGCGTCTCGTCGCGCTTGATGTTGAAGTGCGGGTTGAAGCCGAACAGCGTCGTCGTCGTCGCCTGGCTGTCGCAATCGACCACCAGCACGCGATAGCCCTGCACCGCGAAATAGTGCGCGAGGTGCGTGGTAACGGTCGACTTGCCGACGCCGCCCTTGAAGTTCTGCACCGCGATGATCGCCGGCACGTCGAGCGGCGCGCGGGCAGGGGAGGCGCCCAGCACCTCGCGCATCCGCAGCATTTCCTCGACCGTGTAGCCCAGCCGGCGTCCGCTTTCGGAAGCCGGGGCAGGGGGGAGCCGCCCGTCATCCTCCGCCATGCGGATGCGGTTGGTGGAGCAGCCGAGCAACTGCGCCGCCTCGGCGATGCCGAAGCGCACATTGAGGCCCTTGCGGCTCTCGGGCAGAAACGCCTTGCGTCGGAGGCGCTCGATCATCCGCTCGCCGGCATCGGCTAGGTCGCCGATCTGCGTCAGCACTGCACCATCCTGCGTCAAGACAAAGCCCCTTGAACCTTTTCACGCGCGACCTTGCCAGATTTCATTCAGGACGGCAAGAAAGCGGCTGAAGGGGAAACAATGCTGATCCTGCACTGGCTGACACGCGACCGCGACGTGAAGGCGGCCGATGCCGTACCGTACCGCCTGCTGGAGCGCGACGCGGCGCTTTCCGCGGGTGCGCCCGGCAGCGGCAACATGCTGATCCACGGAGACAATCTGGAGGCGCTCAAGAGCCTGCTGCCCTATTATCGCGGGCAAGTGAAGTGCATCTATATCGATCCGCCATACAATACCCGCAGCGCGTTCGAGCATTACGACGACAATCTGGAGCACAGCCAATGGCTGGCGATGATCTGGCCGCGGCTGGAGCTGCTGCGCGAGCTGCTGAGCGAGGACGGCAGCATTTGGGTGTCGATCGACGACAATGAGAGGCACTACCTGAAAGTCATCATGGACGAGGTGTTCGGGCGCGCCTCTTTTCTGTCTACTATGATCTGGCGCAAGAACTACTCACCTAAGTCAACAGCTCGCCACTTCTCGGAGGATCACGACTATATCTTAGTCTACGCGCGGAGTAGCGGCGTATGGCTGCCGAACCTTATGCCCCGGTCAGAAAAGCAGGATAGGGCGTATAGGAACTTGGACGATGATCCGCGAGGCCCCTGGAAAACAAGCGACCTATCTGCACGCAATTTCTACAGCAAGGGCAAGTACCGGATCGTGGGTCCGTCCGGCCGGGTCATCGAAGGTCCCCCGGGTGGTAACTACTGGCGTGTGTCCGAAGAGCGATTTTGGGAGCTTGATGCGGATAGACCTTGCGCCCTTCCGTATTCTCCACGCGCAAAGTCTGGATGGTGGCGACGAACACGCACAGGTGGCGCGACAGGTCGGCGGTGGTCAGCCGGGTGAAATCGGCGATGTCGAACACCCGCACCGGCTCGCCGAAGACTGCGGCCAGTGCCTGGCGATAGGGATGGCGCGGGTTGTTCAGCGCATCCACGGTCTGCCGGCGGATCGTCGTGGTCGGCACCAGCCACAGCACCGGCGGATAGTCGCGCCCGATCCACGCATCGCGCGCGACGGCGATGCTGTGCGCGGCGAGCAGCGTCTTCGAGATGAACTCCGGCCCATAGCACATCGGGAAGCGTCGGAACGGGAGCCGCCAAGGCCCTGATGAAGCCTGCGGCCGCTACGCGGCCTTGTCTTCATCAGGGCCATAGCGGCTCCCAAACCAGCGCTTCCCAATGTGCTACGGCACCGAACTGACCAGTCATGCCGTGCTCGCCTGGTGTCAGGATACCGGCGTCGAGTGGCATTATATCGCGCCCGGCAAGCCGCAGCAGAACGGCTTTGTAGAATCGTTCAACGGTCGCTTGCGCGACGAGTGCCTGAACGAGCACCTGTTCCCATCGCTGGCTGCGGCGAGACGGATCATCGAGGCATGGCGGACGGACTACAACACCGTGCGTCCGCACAGCAGCCTTGGCGGGTTGGCACCCGCCGAGTTTACGAACCGCCCCCGCCAGGGGCATATGGACACCGAAGCTAAGTTATCAGCGGCCTGAAAAGGGGGAGCAGGTCAATATTGTCTGGGGTAGCGTGATATCCATCTACCGCTTCGGCAGGCGGAATGTTGCCGTGAGCTCCAGCAGCTGGCGATGGTTAAGCGAGTCACGCCTCTAGAGAGGTGTACTCATTACTCGAAAAATGTCTGGAGCCCGTGGCGATGGATGATGGCGTTACGGACGCAACTGTGTTCGATGCAGGCTCGGTTCGTTCATCGAATAGGTGCCGTTCCCATGCTCTAGCTGATGCCTCGTGGAGATTACCGTCCCGATCGACGCAGTCTGCCACACCTGGTCTGCCTCTATCTAAGCCGTAAGCGTCCGGTGACGGCGTCACATCAAGCGGGCCGGTAGTTCCACGGCAGCAGTTCAGCGACCCGGCGGGCCGGATGGTCTGCGATGCGTCTGATGGTGTCGGCCAGCCAGGCCTCGGGGTCGACGCCGTTGAGCCTGCGTCATGGGATCGTCGCGGCGGGGTGGGCGACCGATCCCGCCGGCGATCCGACGACGCCCAAGGCATATCTGGACCTGCTCCGCCCTCTTTACGCTGCGGGACGCCGGGATCTCCCCATCGGGCGCCTGCTTGAGGGGCATGTCGATGCGGTGCAGATCGTGTTTCGATACGGCACGTCGTCCCAAGTCGCTGCGTTGCGGGCGCGCATCGCTGCGGGAGCGACGTTGGGTGTTTGGAATGCGGGCCTGCCGGGTGAGCCGCTGGTGCTTACCGGCGGACGGCTGACCGGCGGCAAGGGCTATGCATCGGGGGCGGGGATACTGACTCACGCGCTGGTAACCGCGAATAGCGAACGCGGACCGCAGCTGCTCCTGCTCGACCTCGAGGCCGATCCGCCTGCCATCGATCGGGAGTGGTGGCAGACGATCGGCATGCAGCGCTCGGAGACACATCTGGTGCGCTGGTCCGGCTCTGTGATCGGTGAAGACAGCCGTATCGGCGAGTCCGGCAGCTATGCGCGGGAGCCGTTCTTCAGCGGAGGCGCGCTGCGCTTCGCCGCGGTTCATGCCGGCGGCATCGCCGGCCTGCTCGATGCAGTGCGTGACCACCTGACCACCCACGAGCGCGCTTCCGATCCGTTCCAGGCATCGCGCCTCGCCGACCTGTTCCTGCTTGCCCAGGGTGCAGCGGCGAGCATCCGCGACACGGCGGGCGCCTGGTTCAGCGGGACGGATGCGGAACGCCTCGCCCGGGTGTCCGCTGCGCGGCTATCGATCGCCGGCTCTGCCGAGCGCGCCCTCACGATCGCGCAGGAGGCGGTGGGGCTGCCGGGATTGTTCCTGTCGCATCCGCTGGCGGCAAAGATCGCCGATCTCATGGTGTACCTGCGCCAGCCTGCGCCCGACGCGCATCGCTTTCGCGTCGGCCAGGCTGTCGCCGAGCACATCCTCGACCCCATTCTGTGAGGATCCCGCTGCGAAACGTACGTGTCGCGCTGGTGATCGCCCCGCACCCGGATGACGAGGTCATCGGCGCGGCAGGCCTCATTGCGCGGCTTCGCCGCCATGGAGCTCGGGTCCGGGTTGCGGTCGTGACCGATGGTGCCGCGTCTCACCGGGGCAGCCGACAATGGCCGAGAGCGCGACTGGTCGCGGCGCGCCAGCGTGAGAGCCTTCATGCGCTACGTCGTCTCGGCATCGTTGCTGGCGACGTCTCGTTCCTCAATTTGCCCGATGGCCAGTTGCCCTCGATCCCGGGACGCTGTTATCGCGCGCTGCGCCGCCAGGTCGCACGATGCCGGGATCTCGATCTCATCGTCGGACCGGCCTGCGATGACGACCATCCCGATCACCGCGCCGTAGCAGCGGCCGTCGCCCGATGCCCGGGTGGCGCCGGTCGGCTGACCTACCGCGTGTGGCCGCCTCGCCCGGACAGGTCCGGACCGGCATGGCGCATCGCTGTGCCCGGAGGAGTTCCGGTTAAGCGGTCGCTGATCCACGTCTACCGGACGCAGCTCGGCGCCGTTTCCGATGATCCAGCAGGTTTCACGATCGCGAGACACGAGCTTGCGGCCTTTGCTCGTCCGGTCGAGCGCTACCGGCCGGGTTCGAGGTGACGAGCCCGATCGATCTTGCGGGGTTCGCCGCCAAGTTTGCCGGCGACGACGATCCCTGGCGCACCTTCACCGCCCGTGACGAGGCGGTGAAGCGTACCGCGATCCTGCGCGCAATAGGTGACCGACCGGTCGGACGGGTGCTGGAGCTGGCCAGCGGCAACGGCTCCAACAGTGCCGCGATCGCGAGGAAGGCGTTGCGCCTCGATGCGACCGAGGGCACGAGGGAGGGGGTCGACCTGACGGCACGTGCCGTCGCTGCCTGGCCTCGCGCGTGCGCATCGCTGCTCGTGCTCCCCGGTCGACCGCCACGTGCCGTCTATGACGTGATCGTGATCGCCGAGGTACTGTATTACCTCTCAGCGCGAGACATGGCCCGGGTTGCGCGTGAGATGGCCGCCCGCCTGACGCCAGGCGGCACCATCGTGCTCGCGCACCACAGGATCGACTTCTACGACTTCGCCCAGCACTCGGCAGGGATCCACGCCCGGTTCCTCGCAGAGACCGGGCGTCGTTGGACGGTTCGCACCGTGCGCCGCACCCGCCGCTGGGTCGTCACCGCGGCTCGCCCCGACGATGTGCCCCGATCCCGTTGAACGCGAGCGAGGCAGCGCGTACCGCGTCCGGGCGATATGAAGTTCGCGGGTAAGTGGAGCGGCAGGACGTCCACCTGCCGCTCCCGCCAGGGTCGTCAGGCCGCCGCGTCGAGATCGACCTTCATTTCCCGAGCCCAGAACCTGAGGTCACGACAGGTCGTGACGAACGCCTTGACGTCCTTGCTCTTGCTTAGGGCTACGAAGCCATTGTCAAGCTCCGGCACCCGGGCGGCGTCGAACAACGTGGCGGCCGCATCGGTGTAGCCGATGAACTTGCAGTGGCCGAACGCGTCCGCCACGAAGTCCTTGGAGGCCGCATCCTTGGCGAGCAGCGCAGCCCCTTCCTCGGACGGGAGCACCGCGACGGCATCGAACAGGACCGAAGGTCCGCCGTCGATCTTCTGCTTGGCCGCGACCTTGGTGCCGTCGTCGAGCGTGACCCCGCCGATCTTCGGCGCGACCACCTCCCAGACCGCGCCTTCGGCTTCCAGCGCCTTGGTCAGCGCATTGAACAGCTCGGCGCTCGACCCATCGGTCAGCAGCAGGCCCATCTTTCGCCCGGCGAAATTCGCCGGGCCGTTGGCGACGATCGAGAGCGCCGACGATGTCGGCAGGTCTAGCGTCGGCTTGGCCGCCTTGGCGGCGTCCGGCAGGTCGAGGCCGAGCCCGTTCGCAACGGTAGCGGCGAGATTCTCGTCGATGTTGCGCAGGTGGCTGACCGCCCGGGCCCGGATGTCGACACGATCTACCTTCGACAGCTCGAACACCAGCGCGTCGCCGATGTGCTTCTGCTCGATCGGCTGCTGGCTGAGATAGAACTGCCGCGCCTGGCTGTAATGATCGGCAAAGGTTTCGGACCGAATCCGCTGTTTGGTCCCCTGAACCTCAGCGGGGAAGCTGGTGAAGCCGATCTCCGGGTTCTCGCGAGGACCGCCTTCCGCGCCCCAGCTGTTCGGCTCATAGTTCACGCGCCCCTTCGGATTGCGCATCGCCATGTGGCCGTCCTGCTGGAAGTTCATCACCGGACAGCGCGGGGCATTGATCGGCAGGTGGGTGAAGTTCGGGCTGCCGAGCCGCTTCAGCTGGGTATCGAGATAGGAGAAGTTGCGGCCGTGCAGCAGCGGGTCGTCACTGAAGTCGATGCCCGGCACGATGTTCTGCGTGCAATAAGCGACCTGCTCGGTTTCGGCGAAGAAGTTGTCGACGTTGCGATTGAGCGTGAGCGTACCGACGATGCGGACCGGCACGTCCTCCTCGGGGATCAGCTTGGTCGAGTCGAGATGGCCGAAGGGAAGCTTGTCGGCGGTTTCCTGATCGAACAGCTGGACGCCGAGATCCCATTGCGGGAAGTCACCGCACTCGATCGCCTCCCAAAGATCGCGGCGATGATAGTCGGGATCGGCGCCGCTGATCTTGACCGCCTCGTTCCACAGCACCGACTGGAGCCCCTGGCGCGGCTTCCAGTGGAACTTGACGAAGGTCGACCTGCCTTCCGCGTTCACCAGGCGGAAGCTATGGACGCCGAAGCCCTCCATCGTCCGGAAGGAGCGGGGGATCGTGCGATCGGACATGATCCACATGATCATGTGCCAGGCTTCCGGGGTGAGGCTGGCGAAATCCCAGAAATTGTCGTGTGCGGTTTGCGCCTGGGGGAACGCCCGGTCGGGCTCCTGCTTGGCCGCATGGACCAGATCGGGGAACTTGATGGCATCCTGGATGAAGAACACCGGGATGTTGTTGCCGACGATGTCCCAGTTGCCCTGCTTCGTGTACATCTTGACGGCGAAGCCGCGCACGTCGCGCGCCAGATCGCGCGAGCCCTTGTTGCCCGCTACCGTTGAGAAGCGGACGAACACCTCCGTCTGCTGCCCGACCGTGCTCAGCACGTCGGCGCGGGTGTAGTCGGCCAGACTGTCGGTCAGTTCGAACACGCCGTGCGCGCCATAGCCGCGTGCGTGGACGACGCGCTCCGGGATGCGCTCGTGATCGAAATGGAAGATCTTTTCGCGGAGGATGAAGTCCTCGAGCAGCGTGGGGCCCCGCAGACCCGCCTTCAGACTGTTCTGGGCGTCCGCGATCGGGATGCCCTGCTGCGTGGTCATGGTAAGTGCCGCGTCCGAAGTCGTCTGGCGGGTTTCGCCGCCATGGCCCTGCTGCTCGGCATAATTCGTCGGCTGGTCGGCACCCGCCGGCAGCGGCGGTGCCTTCTTGGCCGTCTCGCCCTTGAGTTTCACCGCGTCGCTTTTGATGCTCTTGCGTGCCATGGACGTAATCCTCCGATCACGCCCTTAATGCCACCAGCGCCACGGCGGTGCGAGGCATAAATCTTTGTAGCGACTGGGAACCAACCCGGAGGAGCGAAATCAAGTTATGTCAGTCGAGCATGGTAGCCGGTTCGGACGACAGGCGCGGGCTCGGCAACGTAAGTGTTCATGGCTGCGCAGAACCCGACTGCGGCTTCCTCGGTCCTGGATCACAGCCAGGGAAAGCCGATATGAACCGGTTGGGGATGTCTTGAAGCCTTGCCGTTAGCCGAGCATGATGTACTCCCAGGTCGTACAGGTTTTCGACCGCGTCCGGCACGACCATGATCCGTGGTTGGTGCTGCTCGCCGGCCTGGTTTGCCTCTGCGGAATCTATGCGTCGTTCGCCCTGGCCGCCCATGCCGTACGCTCCGGACGTAAGACTCGCCGCCCCTGGGGTCCTGTCAGCATCGTGTCGGCCGGCTGCACGGCTTGGGCGACCCACTTCATCATCTGTCTGGCTTTAAAGCCGGGCATGCCGTCCGCGTTCGACCCGCTGGCCGTACGGCCGTTTTACGGCCGCTCGTTGATGTGAACGATTTAAACGGACGGGGACCCGTGCCGCGGCTCAAGGCGTTGAGCGTCATAGAAATGGCCCTGACGACAGGGACATGCACTCAGATGAGGAAACGACATGCGCGCACTATGCTGGCACGGTAAAGGCGATGTCCGCGTCGACACCGTCGCGGATCCCGAGATCAAGCACCCGCGCGATGCGATCATCAAAGTAACCGCCTGCGCGATCTGCGGGTCGGACCTTCACCTGCTGGATGGCTACCAGCCCACCATGGAGGCCGGCGACATCCTCGGCCACGAGAACATGGGCGAGGTCGTGGCGCTCGGGTCCGAGGTCACCAACCTCAAGATCGGGGACCGGGTGGTGGTGCCGTTCACGATCAGCTGCGGCGATTGCTGGTTCTGCAAGAAGGGTCTGTTTGCGGCCTGCGATCGGACCAATCCGAACGCCGAGATGGCCGCCAAGGCGATGGGCCATTCGCCCGCCGGGCTGTTCGGCTTCAGCCACATGCTGGGCGGCTACTGCGGCGGCCAGGCGGAGTATCTCCGGGTGCCGATGGCGGATGTCGGTCCGATCAAGATTCCCGACAACGTAACCGATGAGCAGGCCCTCTTCCTATCGGATATCTTCCCGACCGGCTACATGGCCGCCGAGAATGCGCAGATCGAGCATGGCGACACCGTCGCGATCTGGGGCTGCGGTCCGGTCGGCCAGTTCGCCATCCGCTCCGCGCTGATGATGGGCGCCGGCCGCGTGATCGCGATCGACGAGGTGCCCGAGCGACTCGCCATGGCGGAGGCCGGTGGCGCTGAGACGATTAACTTCGCCGAAACCGATGTCTATGACGAGCTGCAGGCGCGAACCAAGGGCCGGGGCCCCGACAGCTGCATCGATGCTGTCGGCTGCGAGGCGGCCGCGCACGGGGCGGCGGACGCGGTCATGGACAAGGTGAAGGCAAGCATGATGCTCGCCACTGATCGCGTCCACGTCCTGCGGCAGGCGATCATGAGCTGCCGCAAGGGCGGCACGGTCTCCGTGCCCGGCGTCTACGTCGGGATGGGTGACAAGCTTCCGATCGGTGCAGCGATGAACAAGGGGCTGACGATCAAGCTTGGGCAGACCCACGTGCAACGTTACACCAAGCCGCTACTGGATAAGATCGTCGCGGGCGCGATCGATCCCAGCTTCGTGATCACGCATCCGGCCAGTCTTGAAGACGCGCCAGAAATGTACGCTAAATTCCGCGACAAGGAAGAAGGTGTAATCAAGGTTGTCATGCGGCCGCACGGCTGATTGGCGGAACAACCGGGAACAGGACGCTTATCGATGCCGATCGCCACCGCCGCTGTGGATTATGTTCAGCGGCGGTGTCGATCAGCTTGAGACCAAGTATGTCGACGGACCTAGGCAGCTGCCTTTAGCCGAGCGTGCCGCCTGGTCGAGTAGATCGGTGGCCTGAGCCGGCGAGAGCGGCTTTGCGAAAAGATAGCCCTGGATCGCGTTGCACCCGGCTCGGGCCAGGATGTCCGCCTGCTGCTGCTTCGGATGCGGTGGCGGTCCTCAGCGGCAAACTGCGCGAAGCAACCAACCACTGCCGGAAATCCTCCGCCTCCATTGGTCGTGCGAAGTGGTAGCCCTGTGCTTCCTCGCACCCCATCCCGGCCAGCATCGTCGCAGCGGCGGCGCTCTCAACGCCTTCGGCAACGACGCGGTAGCCCAGATCGTGCGAGAGGGTGATCATTGAACGAACAAGGGCTTGCTCCCGCTCTTCCTCCGCCAGGTGCCGGATGAATGACTGGTCGATCTTGACCACCCGCGCCGGTAGGCGCTGGAGATAGGCAAGGCTGCTATAGCCCGTGCCGAAATCGTCGATTGCCAGCGGCACCCCGGCGGCTTTCAGCTCGCGAAGCTGCGTCATGGCGCGACCGCCATTCTCCATCACGGCACTTTCCGTCACCTCCAGCTCGATCGCATCCGGGCGCAGCCGGTGCTTCAGGAGATAGAGCTGCACGCGTCCGGCGAAGTCGCTTTCTTCGAGATTGGCCGCAGAGACGTTGATCGAAAGCTGAAGGTCGAGCCCCTCTTTCCGCCAGGCTGCAAGCTGTCGCATGGCCGTATCAAGCACCCATGCGGTAGTGGGCTTCGCAAGCGAGGTCTGCTCGATGATCGGAATGAACTCTCCGGGTGACACTTCCCCCAAGCGAGGATGCTTCCAGCGGAGCAGCGCCTCCGCCCCGACGCACTGCCCCGAGGCGACATCGACCCGCGGCTGAAATACGAGCCTGAGCTGACCCGGCTGGTCGAGCGCGGCACCAAAATCGTTGAGGAGCGTGAACCTGCGACCGTGAACGCGGTCCTCGTCGGGTGAGTAGAGGCTAACGGCGTTCTCTGACGCACGGGCGTCCTGGGCGGCGCTATAGGCGGTGCGCAGCACATCGCGCGGGTCCGCCTCACCAAGAATGACGGACGTGACGCCAATCGCGGTGGTCATGGCGAACCGAACGACGGAAGCATTCTGGGCTGTCGCCAGCATCGAGCCGAGCAACGCCAGATATGCGTCCCGCTCCGGCTCAGGCGGGGACAGGAACGCAAACTGCGTTGCAGCGACATGGTAGGCCGTTCGTCCGGGGCCGAGTGCTGCCCGGAGCGACCTGGCGGCATCCTGCACCATGTCATCGACGAACGAAGGCCCCCTCACGCGCAGGCCGTTGTTGAGCTGGTCGTTACGGGCAAGGTCGAGCAGCACGGCATATCGCCGCTCGCCAGGCGCATCCCGACCAAGGTCTTCAAGATCGTCGAGAAACTGGGTGCGGTTGGGAAGGCCGCTGAGGGGATCGATGCGCCCGAACGCGTGCTGCATCTCGATCTGCACCATGACCATATCGGCCAGATCGCTCAGGCCGGTCATCTCCACCTCAGACACCGTTCGCGGCTCCGTGCCGAGCACACAAAGCGAGCCGAGGCCGAATCCTTCGCGGGTAACGAGCGGAACGCCAGCGTAGAAGCGAACTCCTGTTTCCGCCAGGAGGCTCGTCGCATAGCAGTTGTCGGCGAGAAGGTCGGGGATGACCAGCACCTCGGTGGTCTCCGCCACCTGCGCGCACGGTGCCTTGTCGCGCGGTATGGAGCTATGTTCGACCCCGACACGCGATTTGAACCACTGCCGGTCCCGATCGGTCAGTGATACCGCCGAAATAGGCAGATTGAAGATCTGGCTCGCCATGCGCGTGATGCGATCGAAGCTCGCGCTCGGAGGCGTGTCGAGCAGGTTCAACTGGTACAGCGCGTCAAGTCGCGCTTCTTCGTTCTGTTTCACGATCCGTGCCTCTTCGCCCCGGACCTAGCCGGCGAATCGATACCAAACCGCTAACACACACGCTCCAAGGGTTTTGGAGTCGACTCGCTTCCGCAACAATCATGTGCTATTGTCGTGGATGCGAGCGGGGGCGCACGCACCGGGACATGGCGCATGGCGCTGATTCAAGGAGCTGCGATAATGGATCAGGCCACGACTGACTATTACGTGAAGCGCGAGCAGCAAGAACGCGAGCTGGCCGCGTCTGCGGCCGACCCAGCAATTGCAGCAATTCACCTGAATATGGCAGAGCGCTACGCAAAGCTGGTGCATGCCGACTCGAATCGGGGGCGGTGAGAGGATGG
>NZ_JANBVH010000038.1 GCF_024273235.1 Sphingomonas faeni
CTGCCAACGTGCCGAGTCCGAGATAGTCGCGCGTTCCGAACAGGTAGACGAGCGCGATGACCGCGATGCCGCCAATGGCGGGGCGTAACGGGCCATAGGAGACGATGCGCTTGAGCCACCCGCCGAGCGTGTGATTGGCTTCGGCGAAGGCGAGACCGACCAGCCCGAACGCAACCCCGGCGACGCCCGCCTTGGTGACGAGCAGCGCATCGACCGGCACCAGCGCATCGATCCGGTAGACGCCGTGATGGATGCCCCAGGCAAGGCACGTCCAGTCGCCGACCAGTGCCGCGACCAGGCACGGCACCAGCGCGCGATATTCGACACGCCCGATCGCCAACACCTCCAGTGCGAACACCGCCCCTGCGATGGGCGTGCCGAACACCGCGCCGAACCCGGCCGCAATGCCCCCCATCAGCAGGATGCGGGTGCCGTCAGCATCGAGCTTGAGCGCGCGACCGAAACCGCTGGCGAGACTGCCGCCCAACTGGACGGCGGTGCCTTCGCGCCCGGCCGAACCGCCAAACAGATGGGTCACCACCGTGCCGAAGAAGATCAGCGGTGCCATCCGCAGTGGCACCCCCCCGCCCGGTTCGTGGATCTGCTCGACAATAAGGTTGTTGCCGCCCTCCACCGAGCGGCCGGTCAGATGGTAAAGCAGTCCGACCACGAACCCGCCGATCGGCAGCAGGTAGAGCAGCCAGGGAAAGGCAAAGCGAAGCCGGGTCACGGCATCGAGGCTCCACAAGAAAGCCGCGCAGAGCGTTCCCACCATTGCGGCCATCGGGACCAGGATCAAGGCCCATCGCAGCACCGACATGGCATGGGTGCGGCGATCGCGAATGAACGCTGCCATGTTGAACTGGTCGTAGAGATTGCGAAATGTCGCGCGCACGATTCCTCCTTGCTGCCTTGCGGCGCCTGGTAGGAATCATCGACCCTTGCGAGGGCGGTTCGGCCGAATGGCCCGGCGGAAATCCATCGCCGTGCCGAGCATATGCTGTCCGACGGCGACCTGGTCAACCATCGGCAGGGTCACGATGAGACCATTGTTTTGCTGAGGATCAATAATTGGCTCAACCATGGAATAAATCTCGACGGGCGTCGTCTACGCTTTCGAGACTGATGCGCCGGAGGCTTATGCGTAGACGAAATTGGATGCTGGGTCTGACTGCTTCGGCCATGCTCACCGGCGCAGTCGCGGCCGCCCCCGCCGATGGCTACGCCAGCATGGTATCTGCCGCGATGGACCGGATGATGGCGGGCATGATGGTCAAGCCGTCCGGCGACGTCGACCGCGACTTCGTCGCAATGATGCTTCCGCATCACCAGGGCGCCATTGATATGGCGGTGGCAGAGCTGCGCTACGGTCATAACGAGCAGCTCAAGCGCATTGCGCAGGAGATCATCATCGATCAGCAGCAGGAGATCGCCGCCATGAAGTTGGCGATTGGTCAGCCGCTACCCCCTTCGACGCCAGCCCCGACGCAGGGCGGCGACTACCACAGCCATATGGAGCACTGACATGATCCGGACCTTCCTGCGCTCGGCCGCCTTGCTGATGAGCGCCGCACCGGGCATTGCCATGGCCCAGCAGGCGCCGTGGAACGCCAAGGACGTGCCTGTCAGCCACCGCGACCGCGTCTATGCATCCGAACAATTCTCCAACACGGTGTCGGTGACGGACCCGGCCGACAACAGGTTGCTCGGCGTCATCAAGCTCGGCGATCCGCAGCCGATGAATTTTTCCCCGCTCTACAAGGGGCAGGTGCTGGTTCACGGCCTCGGCTTCTCGCCGGACGGGAAAACACTGGCGGTCGTGTCGATCGGATCCAACGCCGTGTCGTGGATCGACACCGCCACCAACACCGTCAAGCACACGACCTATGTCGGGCGCAGCCCGCATGAGGCGTTCTTCACGCCGGACGGCAAGGAGGTGTGGGTTACGGTACGCGGCGAGGATTACATCGCCGTGCTCGACCCCAAGACGTACAAGGAGACCGGTCGCATCAAGACGCCCGGTGGTCCGGGCATGACGATCTTCTCTCCCGATGGCCGATACGGCTATGTCTGTTCCTCGTTCAATCCGGTGCTGGCCGTGTTCGATGTCTCGACCCACGCGCAGGTCGGACAGGTGGCGCAGCCGAGTCCGTTCTGTCCCAACATCGCCGCGACGCCGGACGGCAAGCAGGTGTGGTTCACGCTGAAGGACATCGGCAAGACGGTCGCATTCGATGCCAAGCCGCCTTTCGCGATCCTCAAGGTGCTGGATACCGGACCGATCACCAATCACGTCAACTTCGCCCGCACGGTCAGGGGACAGTTCGCCTATGTCACGGTAGGCGGGGAAAACGCGGTGAAGGTGTTCCGCACGTCCGACTTCGCGCTTGTCGCCACCATCCCGGTCGGCAAGATGCCGCACGGTGTCTGGCCATCGGGCGACGGCCGGCGCATCTATGTCGGGCTGGAGAATGCTGATGAACTTGCCGCGATCGACACCGCCGGCAACAAGGTCGTTGCCACCGTGCCGGTCGGACAGGCACCGCAGGCGATCGCCTATGTGCCGAACGCTATTCCGACAGGCCTCGGCACCGACAATCTTCAACCGCTCGGTACGGCAGGCAAGGCGGTGCATCTGAACATGGGGCCGGTTCGCGGCAATGGTGCTGCAAGCAGCATTACCCTCTTCGACCAGGGCATCATTCAGGTCGTGCAGAGTGCCGTTACCGGTTTGCAGCCCAAGAAGCCTTACATGCTCGTGCTCACCGCCAACGCGGACGGCAGCGGTGCGGTAGAGCCGCTTGCGAACTTCATGAGCAATCCGGCAGGTGCGGCGATCGTCAACGCGTCGGGTCCGATCCGGCAGATCGTTCAAGGCAGCACCGCGGCACCCCGGCGTTTTCTGGCGGTCGCCGAGGTGGTGAACGGCGCTCCGGGCCGCATCGTGCAGGTGCAGCGCGACTGAGATGGACCCGCTTGCCGCCGCGATCGAGCCACTGATCCCCGGTCTGCGCCGCTATGCCCGGTCGTGGTTGCGCGATCCGGCGATGGCGGATGACGTGGTGCAGGATTGCCTTGAGCGCGCGGTCGGGCGCTGGCGCCAGCGACGGGGTGCGGAGGTTCGCCCATGGGTCTACGCGATCCTGCACAATCTGTTGGTCGACCATCAGCGGCAGCACAGTCGGCGAGGTACGGCGGTTCCGCTCCACCTCGTCGACGACGCTGCGCTCGGCCGCCCGGCCGATCAGGACGTAGGCCTGCACCACCGAGACCTGTTGCGCGCACTTGATGCGTTGCCCGAGGAGCAGCGGACGGTGCTGCTCCTCATTTCCGTCGAAGGTCTGTCATATGGGGAAGTCGCTGCCGTCGTCGGCGTGCCGCTGGGAACGGTGATGTCGCGCATATCGCGGGCGCGCGACCGTCTGGCGACGCTCCTCCGCGAGGGTGAACGGCCACGATTAAGGAGTATTCGATGACCAGCCCGATCGGAGAGGACGATCTGGCCGCGTGGATCGATGGAAGGCTGTCGCCCGAGCGGCAGCGTCTGGTCGACGCTTACCTTGAAGGCCAGCCGGACGTGCATGCCCGTTTGCGGGAGCAGGCGGAGCAGGCGCGAGCTCTTGCGTCCCTGTTCGCTCCCATCGCGGAGGAACCGATCCCGGCGACGATGCGCGTCGCAGCCATCAGGGGACGGCAACGCCAACCGCCTTGGCAACTCGCCATCGCCGCGTCGCTTCTGCTGGCGGTCGGATTTGGCGGTGGTTGGTCGAGCGCGCGGTGGAGCGGCGAACCCCACGCGGGCATCGCGGCGCTGGCCAATGAGGCGAGCGACAATTTCCGTGTCTATGCCGCCGACCGGATTCGACCGGCGGAAATCGGCCCCGACCAGCGCGCCATGCTGATCCGATGGACCTCCAGCCGATTGGGTGAGCGCGTGACCATCCCGGACCTCAGCACAGCGGGTTACCGCTATGGCGGGGGGCGATTGGTCGCGACGCCCCACGGCCCTGCAGCGCTGCTCCTCTATGATGGACCGCAAGCGTCGAAGCTTGCGGTGCTGACGAGGCCCATGCAAATCGACAAGAGCGCAAGCATGACCAGCACGTCCAGCGGGACCATGGGCCGGGTCACATGGGCGGTCGACGGGATCGGCTATAGTGTGGTGGGGGAGCGCCCCGCTGCCGAGCTGCATCCGATCGCCAACGAGGTCCAGCGCCAGGCCGATGCGGCGCTTGTGTCCTGATAGCACCTGGCCAGTTCTCAGCGCCGACAGGCACTGGGCGGACCAGCGGGATCACGGCTTGCGCGCGGCATCGTTCCGGTCGGCCTCTGCCGGAGTCAGCCTGGCCCGTTCGCGAATGCGACGTTCGAGTGGAGCGCCGACGAACAGTACGAGCATCGCAAGGCTCAACCCGCCGATGATGAGCGGCCACACCGCCAACCCTGCTGCCGCGCCGATCGTGGCTGTTACCCAGATGCATGCGGCAGTCGCCAATCCATGCACTTCCTGACCCTGGCCGACCCGCAGCACAGCGCCGGCACCGATGAAGCCGACGCCGGACAGAATGCCCTGCATCGCCCGTCCTGCGGCATCGGCGTTCACATTCGGCAAGCCACTGTGTACGATCGCCTGCACGGCGATGCAGCTCGCCAGACCGACGAGGCCCAGCGTCCGCAAGCCCATGATCTGCCGGTTCTCGCGCGAGCGTTCCCAGCCGAGCACCATCCCAGCCGCGGTCGCCACCACCAGCCGCCCGATCGCATCGATCCAAAAGCCGAGATCCGGTGCCGCTGACGCTTCGATCATTCGACCAGCACGTGCACATGATGCCAGGCGGTGCACAGATAGCCAGCGAAGTTCCACATCGTATCCGGCCGCTCGGGCTGACCCTGTCCAGTGTCGTCGAAGGCGCGCACGACAAGGTGCTGGCGCCCCTTGTCGAGCGTGGCGTCGAGGGTCCAGCGCCGCCAACCCCAGTGCGCCTCCGGATCATCGGTGAACGTCGCCTGTTGCCAGTCGCGACCACCGTTTACCGACACTTCGACCCGAGAGACGCGGCGATCATAGGCGATGGCATAGCCCTCGATCCGCACCTCCCCGGCCGGCAAGCTTTCGCCAGAGCCGGGCACGCAGATCGCGGCGTTGAGCGGCATGGCATTGATGGTCAGACCCTGGCTCCAGTCGACGGTGTCGCTCGTCACATCGGCAGGAAAGAGCTTGTAGTCGTGCGCCTGGATCGGTGCGTCGGATGGCGTCTCGCGCACCTCGATCCGTGTCAGCCATTTGGCGCTCCGCACCCCGGCATAGCCCGGCACCACCATGCGGATCGGTGCGCCGTGTTCGGGCGTCAGCGGCTCGCCGTTCATCGCCCAGGCAATGAGGACGTCGGGTTGCCGCGCCTTGTCCATGGCGATCGAGACCCCGAACAATGCTTCCTCGCCTTCGACGTCCACCTCGTCCGCTCCGGTGAACGCCACGAACAGGTCGGACGCATCCGGCGCACCGACGGCATCCAGTACGTCGGACAGTCGTACGCCGGTCCACTCCGCATTGCCGATCGCGCCCACGTCCCACGGGTCGCCGGACGTTTTTGCGAACTGCTGAAGATCCGTGCGCCGGTTGCCGGCGCACTGGAGAACTGCCGTCACCGTCCGCGTGGCCAACGCGCTCTTCAACTCCTCCACCGAGAAGGAGCGTCTTTCCATGCTCATCCCGCTGACCTCGATCCGGTGATCGGCAGGCAGATCAGGCACCGCACCATGGCTGCGCACGTAGAACAGCGCCTGCGGCGTCAGGAACCGCTCGATCAGCGCGCCGGGCGTCGGCTCGGCGTTGTAGGGCTCGGATTTGCGCTCGATCATATCAGTCATGGACGAACCAACGCCGCAAGCGCGCGGATCGCTTCAAATCTTCAAGACTATCGCAGACGAAGGATTACCGATCGTTCCGATATCCAGATTGAAATAAACGGATCAAACGGTTGGTCGTATCGATAAGATTGCGCGATATAAGCTGCATGACCCTGGAGCAACTCAGAATATTCGTCGGTGTCGCCGAGCGCGAACACGTCACCAAGGCAGCGGAGGTGCTGAACGTCACGCAGTCCGCTGCCTCCGGCGCGGTCGCGGCCCTCGAAGCGCGCTACGGGGTTCCTCTGTTTCACCGTGTCGGGCGTGGCATCCAGCTGACCGAAGCAGGCCGCGGCTTTCTGGAGGAAGCGCGCGCAGTGCTGGGGCGGGCAGCGCATGCCGAGACGATGCTGGCGGACTATGCCGGGCTTGCCCGTGGTTCGTTGCGGATCGTCGCAAGCCAGACGATCGCGAGCTACTGGTTGCCGGCAAAGCTCGCCTCCTTCTACGAACGCCACCCGCAGATCGCGGTCGAACTGGCGATCGACAACACCGAAGGTGCAGCAGCGCAGATCCTGAGCGGCGCGGCGGAGCTCGGTTTCGTCGAGGGCGAGGTGGACGAACCGGCGCTCGCCCTCTGGAATGTCGGGCGTGACCCGATGGTGCTGGTCGGCCATGAGGACGCCGGGCGCGTCGACGAGGACTGGCTTCGCGCTGCACGCTGGATCGTCCGCGAGCAGGGTTCGGGCACGCGCTCGACCTTCGAGGACGTGCTGCGAACGCGCGGGTTTGATCCGGCCCAGCTGACAGTAGCGATGACGCTGCCGTCCAACGAGGCGGTGCGTACCGCGGTCGAGGCCGGTGCCGGCGTCGCTGTGTTGTCGCGATTGGTCGTCGCACGCGCGCTCAAGGCCGGCGATCTGGTCGAGTTGCCGCTTGGGTTACCCGATCGCGCCTTCCACGCGCTGCGCCACAAGGAACGCTATCGCACCCGCGCGGCCGACGCGCTGACGGACCTCATCAAGGAGCAGGTCGCATGACTGCCGACGCACCTTCGGCCCTGACCGGCCTCAAGCCGCTAAGCAGGCTCGATCACCCGCGCGAGATGATCCGCCAGTTCACACCCAACTGGTTCGCCGCGACGATGGGCACCGGCATCCTCGCTCTCGCGCTGCCGCAGGTGCCCAATATCGGCCCCGCGCTCAAACCGATTGGCGAGGTGTTGTGGTTCTTCAACATCGCGCTCTTCATCCTGTTCGCCGGTCTCTATGGCGCGCGCTGGGCGATGTTCGGGCATGAGGCACGGCGCATCTTCGGCCACAACACCGTGTCAATGTTCATCGGGACCATTCCGATGGGCTTGGCGACGATCATCAACGGATGCCTCGCCTTCGGGATCGCGCGGTTCGGTAACGGCATCGTGCCGGTCGCACACGTCCTGTGGTGGATCGACGTCGCCATGTCGCTCGCCTGCGGCGTGTTGATCCCCTACCTGATGTTTACCCGCCACGAGCACAGCCTGGACGGCATGACTGCGGTATGGCTGCTGCCGGTCGTCGCAGCGGAAGTGGCGGGTGCCAGCGGCGGGCTGCTCGCGCCGCATCTGACCGATCCTCACGCGCAGATCGTGACGCTCGCCACTTCCTACGTGCTGTGGGCCTATTCGGTGCCGGTCGCGTTTGGCATCCTCGCTATCCTGATCCTGCGCATGGCGCTCCACAAGCTCCCGCACGAGAGCATGGCGGCATCCTCTTGGCTTGCGCTGGGGCCGATCGGCACCGGGGCGCTGGGTATGCTGGTGCTTGGGGCGGATGCGCCGGCGATCCTCGCGGCGCATGGGCTGGTCGGTGTCGGTACCGTCGCGCAAGGGATCGGCGTCGTCGCCGGGCTCTGTCTGTGGGGTTTCGGCCTGTGGTGGCTGGCGCTCGCGACGCTCATCACCATCCGCTACTGGCGCGCCGGCGTCCCATTCAACCTTGGCTGGTGGGGCTATACCTTCCCGCTCGGCGTCTACACCGTCGCCACCTTCCGCCTCGGTACGACGCTGAACCTAGGCTTCTTCGGTATTGTCGGCACAGTGCTGACGGTCGCGCTCGCGGCGATGTGGCTGCTGGTCGGTGCCAAGACACTCGCCGGAGCATGGCGCGGCAACCTGTTCGTCTCGCCCTGCATCGCTACCCCGAACTGATCCACCCTGATGATCGGATCAATCGGTCCGATCACTTGCAGAACGCCGCTTCGAACCGCCAGCGTGGCTGGCCACAGGAGAGCCTTGTCATGGACAATTTTGACGCCGCGCTGGCGAGTGAAACCAGCCGTCGCCGCTTTCTCAGGCGTACGGCGCTCGGCACCGCCGGCCTTGCCGCAGCACCTGCGCTGGCGCAGCAGCTCGTCGACCTGAAGCTGCCTGGCGGCAATGCCGAGCGGCCGATGACCAGCGCCTTTCCTGGCAAGGGCAGCATGATCCTCCAACGCATCCATCCTCCGCTGTTGGAGACGCCGATGGACGTGTTCGACAAGTCGGTGTTCACGCCCAACGACCAGTTCTTCGTTCGCTGGCACTGGGCCGACATTCCAACCTCGATCGACGTCGAGAGCTTCCGCCTCAACGTCTTCGGCCACGTCAACCGACCGCTGTCGATTAGCCTCGCCCAACTGCTGCGCCTGCCGCGGGTCGAGATGGCGGCGGTCAACCAGTGTTCGGGCAACAGCCGTGGGCTGGTCCAGCCCCGGGTCGCCGGCGCGCAATGGGGCAACGGCGCGATGGGCAATGCCAAATGGCTCGGCGTGCGCCTGCGCGACGTGCTGGACCTCGCGGGGGTCAAGGCAGGCGCGGTACAGGTGCGCTTTGGCGCGCTCGATCAGCCGGTTGTGGCGGACGCCCCTGACTTCGAGAAGGCGCTCGACATCGACCATGCCCGCGACGGCGAAGTGATGATCGCCTTCGGCATGAACGGCGAGCAGCTGCCGCTCCTCAACGGCTTTCCCTGCCGGCTGATCGTCCCGGGCTGGTATTCGACCTACTGGGTCAAGATGCTGAACGCGATCGAGGTACTGCCCGGCCTTGACGACCAGTATTGGATGGCCAAGGCCTACAAGATACCGGCGACACCCGGCGCGAATGTCGCGCCCGGTGCCAAGGACTTCCCGACCGTGCCGATCAATCGCATGATCCCGCGCAGCTGGATGACCAGCCTGCCCGATGGCCAGGCGATCGCCTATGAGGCGTCGATCCCGGTCGGCGGCATCGCGATGGGCGGCGATTGCGGCGTCGCCAAGGTCGATGTCTCGTCGGATGGTGGGCGCACTTGGTACAAGACGACGCTCGGAGTGGACGAGGGCAGGTACAGCTTCCGTCGGTGGGATGGTCGCGTGCCGCTGAGACGCGGTCCCAACCCGATCATGGTGCGCTGCTGGAACACCAATGGGGTCGCCCAGCCGATGAAGCCGATCTGGAACCCGGGCGGGTTCATGCGCGGCAACATCGAAACCACCACCATCATCGCGGCCTGAGGAGCGAGTAGCATGAAGACCCCGTCTACCGGCATCATGGCCGCTGGCCTGATCGGCCTGACCGGTATTATCCTCGTCTCGATCGGGGCGCCGAGCAGCCGCAAGGCGCCTGCCCCGATCTCCGAGACATCCGAGCCGGCACCGCCCACCAGCGTCTCAGCCCGCGGCTTTTCGCTCGCCTCGACCAGCGTCGACCTGCCGGTCGATGACGTTACCTACCCCGATGGTCCGCACGCCGACGTCATCAACGCCAACTGCACTTCGTGCCACTCGGCCAGCATGGCGCTGACCCAGCCTGCGCTATCGGCGGATCAGTGGAAGGCGACCGTCACCAAGATGCGCGAAGTGTACAAGGCTCCGGTGGCCGAGAAGGACGTCAACGCGATCGTCGCCTATCTCATCGCTATGCCGAGCCACAAGGCGGCACCCGCGACAGGCAAGGCACAGGATCCCGACCCCAAGGCGGCTCCCGATGCCTCAGGTGGAACAGGCTAACCGATCTCCTTCCATAATCCCGAAATACCATCGTTTGTGGGACGGTCGCCAGCAGTGAACTGCAACGCGCCGACACTGCCTTGCGAGCGGACAGAAGGAAGAGCTTCAACCCTCAATGAAGCTTCATCGGTGCCGTTTGGTAGGGTGCCGTTTGGTCCTCCTTGGTTAGGACTCCAGGCGGACCAAAGGGCCAATCCGAGCTAAATTCTTAATGTCCCTTTTTGGCGGAAATCGGACCGGCCAGAGTAGGAACGCAGAGGGTATACCCAAAACGCACCTGCTAAAATAGGTAATTTGGCAGGGTCGTGGCAGTGCGGCACACGATGCCATCAGAGACATAAAGATAGCATTCTGGCACAGAACCGAGATTGTTGTCATGGACGACCACCGCAGCTATGCGATACTAGCGTAATCCACAGAGGCGGATGTGCCAATATGACCCTGCAAATCAACATTACGTCTAACGGGCGTATGAGCCTGCCGTCAGACGTTCGGAAGCGTCTTGGTCTGAGTGGCGGTGGCGCGGTCTACCTGGATGAAACCGAGGATGGCGTGGTATTGCGGACGGCAAGCCAAGCGGTGGCACGCGCCCAGGCCTTGGCCAAGCAGTACACCGGCGGTAACCCCGACGCATCCGTTGACGCTTTCCTTGCCCGACGCCGCGAGGAGAGCGGCGAATGAGCGTGGTGCTGGATGCGTCTGCGATCATCGCCATGATAAAGGGGGAGCGCGGAGCGGCAAAGGTCGCGGGCGAGATCGGTGGAGCGCGGGTAAGCAGCGTCAACTATGCCGAGGTCGTCAGCCACTTCGTCCATGCCGGCATGCCCGAACGCGAAGTCGATGCCATGCTCGATCCACTGCCACTGACCGTCGTGCCGGCCGACAAGGCGCTCGCGCAAATCGCCGGGCGGCTGCGGGCCGCAACCGCCGAGGCGGGGCTTAGCCTTGGTGATCGTTTCTGCTTGGCACTTGCACAGCGCGACGGCTTGCCCGCGTGGACCAGCGACCAGAACTGGAAGAAGATCGCTGATGCCGTCGAAGTGAAGGTTGTCGCGATCCGCTAACCTGGCACGGTTGCGGGGTAGGGGAGGGGGCAGGACGTCCGGCTCGACTGCCATGGTGGAAGCACGAACCCGCTGCGCGGGAAGGTCGTGCGGGGCGCGGTTGAATTGATATCGCGGGTGTAGCGCATCGGTTGAGCGCTACGAGAAGCAGGCAGAGCATCGGGGTTCCACGAAAGGAGCCCTGCCATGACTATCCTCATACCCGTTGTTGCCGTCAGCCCGTTACGCCAACGTCTCATTGACGAGATGGACATACGCCGCTTCGGTCCTGAGACGCGTCGGAACTACATTCGCGACGTCGGGCGGTTCGCGACGTTCCTCGGGCGCTCGCCCGACACAGCAACGGCGGAGGAGGTTCGGCGCTTCCAGATCGAGCAGTGTGACCTGGGTGTGCCTGCGCCGACCATGAATGCTATCGTATCGGCACTGCGGTTCTTCTTCATCCAGGCGCTCGACCGGCCGGATCTTGCCCGTAAGCTGGTCCGCATGCGGCACGTGCGCAAGTTGCCGGTGGTCCTGAGCCAGGACGAGGTGGCGCGGCTGTTGGCGGCAACCACATGCCTCAAACATCAGGCGGCGCTGTCGGTCGCCTATGGCGCCGGACTGCGTGCGGCCGAGGTCGCCGCCCTCAAAGTGCGCGACGTCGACAGCGAGCGCATGCTGCTGCGGGTCGAGCGCGGCAAGGGCGGGCGATATCGCAACGCCATGCTCCCGGTCGGGCTGTTGGCGTTGCTGCGGGAGTGGTGGCGAGTGGGTCGGCGTGAGGGCGTATTGCACGTCGACGGGTGGCTGTTTCCCGGTCAGCACTATCTCAAGCCGCTCAGCACGCGGCAGATCTACCGGGTGGTGGTCGAGGCGGGGCAAGCAGCGGGCATCGACAAGCGGGTCGGACCGCACACGCTGCGACACTGTTTCGCCACGCACCTGCTCGAGGACGGAATCGACGTTCGCATCATTCAGACGCTGCTAGGGCACGCCAAGCTGGAGACCACCGCCTATTACACGCAGGTCGCCACCCGGGTGCTGCGCAACGTGACCAGTCCGTTCGACAGGCTGGCGATGACCGCTATGGAAGCGAGAGCGCCCAGCGGCTGAGCGAGGATGCGTGCCTCCGTCGAGGTCGCCGACATCTTTCGCACCGCTGGTTCTGCGTACCGGGCCGCCCGCGCCGGACACCTGAGCTTCGACCAACTCAAGGTCATGTCGGCGATAGAGACCTGCCGCACCGCGGTCATGGGCGGTCACGTCGAAGCCTGCACCGACTGCGGGCACTGGCGGGTTGCCTACAACTCCTGCCGGAACCGGCACTGCCCGCGATGCCAAGGCGCCGCGGCACGCACGTGGCTCGCCGAGCGCGAGGCCGACCTTCTGCCGGTCGGCTACTTCCATGTCGTCTTCACGCTGCCCGCCGAGGTTGCCGATGTCGCGTGGCAGAACAAAGCGGCGGTCTATGGCCTGCTGTTCCAGGCGGCGTCAGAGACGATGACGACCATCGCGGCCGACCCGAAGCATCTGGGTGCGCGCATCGGCATTACCGCGGTGCTCCACACCTGGGGTTCGGCAATGACCCACCATCCGCACATCCACATGATTGTCCCAGGCGGCGGACTTTCGCCCGACGGTAGTCGCTGGGTGTCATCACGACCCGCGTTCCTCCTGCCGGTACGCGTCCTGGGTAAGCTGTTTCGTCGCCTGTTCCTGACCCGGCTGATGTCGCTGCACGAAACTGGGCGCCTCGCGTTCTACGGCAGGCTCGCGCACCTCGCCGACCGGCGTGCATTCCTGCGGCACCTGTCCCCGGTCAGGAAGAAGCGCTGGGTTGTCTACGCCAAGCCGCCGTTTGCCGGCCCCGAGACGGTGCTCTCCTATCTGTCGCGCTACACGCATCGCGTTGCGATCTCGAACAGCCGAATCCTGCACTTCGACCAGACCGGCGTTACCTTCCGCTATAAAGATTATCGCCGGGGTGGCGCCGACCGCCAGCAGATTATGACGCTGACCGCCGACGAGTTCATCCGCCGCTTCCTGCTCCACGTCCTGCCGAAGGGCTTCCACCGCATCCGCCACTATGGCCTGCTCGCAGGCGCCACCCGCAAGGCACATCTCGAACGAGCCCGCGAACTGCTCGGGGTCGCACCGCCCGCGGCGTCCGACGCACGAGCCGAACCGGACGACATCCGGCCGTCATGCCCGTGTTGCGGCGGGCGTATGGTAGTCATCGAGACCTTCCTTCGCCAGCGCCAGGCCCGCGCTCCACCGACGCCTGCGCTGTTATCCGGGATACAGGCGTCGTGACCCGGCACGGCCAAGGAGTTATCTATCTCGCAGGGCTCGTGCTCGCGGAGACGATGTTACCTGCGCCGATAGCCATCAGAGGGGCGGCAACATCGAGCAATGCCGCGCTGTCAGCGCTCGCGAACCCATCATGCCCACCGGAATCCAGACAGTCTGCTCCTAGGCTCGCGGCCACATGCGCCATGGCGCGGGCCACCAAAACCAGCCGGAAACCGAAAACCCCATAGCGCATCGCCTGCGGCCCGCGGGTTCGGGCTTCCAAGAGTTTCGTACGCCTGCCGGCATCCGAAACTCTTCAGGAAAGCGGCCCGGCCGCTTTCGGGCAGCGGTCGCTGTAAGCAGCCGTTCGTTCATTTGATAGGGCAGGAGCCTAATTGGCCGGGTTCTGGTAGACCGGACGGGCCGCTTTCGGCGTGCAGTTGCATCAAGCATTCGTTAGTTCACTTGATCTGTCACGGGGTAAGCCGCTGGTCGCCCGTTTAGCAGCTCGGCCTGTTACGGGTGACGATGTGCCGTAACCTGACTATCGTTGATGCAGCGGGACAAGGGCGTTAAATCCCCGTGGGTAGTGATAACCATGAGTACGCCTTAAAATACCGAGCAGGCAAACCTAGACCCAGGCTGATAGCGTCGGTGAACTGTAAGAGGACTTGGATTTGCACACGCTATACGAAACGATCGAGCCCTATCATTCCGGCATGCTCGACGTCGGTGACGGGCATTCGGTGTATTTCGAGCGCTGCGGCACGCCTGGGGGCAAGCCCGCAGTGTTCCTCCATGGCGGGCCAGGCGGGGGCATCTCGGCAAAACATCGCCAGCTGTTCGATCCTGCGAGATACGATGTGCTGCTTTTCGATCAGCGAGGATGTGGGCGGTCGACGCCGCATGCCGGGCTCGACGCGAACACCACCTGGGATCTGGTCGCTGACATGGAGCAACTGCGCACGATGATCGGTGTCGAACGCTGGCTAGTGTTCGGTGGATCCTGGGGATCGACGCTGGCGCTAGCTTATGCACAGACGCATCCCGAACGAGTCAGCGAGCTGGTCCTGCGCGGCATCTTCACCTTGCGGACGTCGGAGCTCGACTGGTATTATCAGTTTGGCGCGTCGGAGGTGTTCCCCGACAAATGGGCAGCATTCGAGGCGCCGATCCCGATTACTGAGCGTGACGACATGCGCGGCGCGTACCGCAAGCGTCTGACCGGCTACGATCCCGCGGCACAGATCGAGGCGGCCAAGGCCTGGGCGTTGTGGGAGGGCGAGACGATCACCTTGCTGCCCGATCCGGCGACCAGCGCGGGGTTCGAGGACGCGCATTTCGCGCTGGCGTTCGCACGGATCGAGAACCATTATTTCGTCAATAACGGCTGGCTCGACGAGGGACAGTTGATCCGCAATGCGGGCATGCTCGCGGGCATTCCCGGCACGATCGTCCAGGGCCGTTACGACATGGTCTGCCCGGCACGCACCGCGTACGATCTGCATCACGCCTGGCCCGAAGCGGACTTTCATCTGGTGGAGGGCGCCGGTCATGCCTGGAACGAGCCGGGTATCCTCAACCAATTGATCCGCGCGACGGACCGCTACGCCGCCGATTAGGCGGGCGCGCGGGCCAGTCGGCGAGGAATGGTGAAGTCGGTTTCGCCAGCCTCTGAGATCGCGGTTGCCATCACGTGGTGCATCGGCGCGCGCGTGCAGGCGGGATCGGTCGCGGCGGCGTTGCCGGCAAGTGCTAGCGCCTGGCAGCGACATCCGCCCCAATCGATCTCGCGGCGGTCGCAGCCTTGGCATGGTGCCGGCATCCAGTCGGTGCCGCGGAACCGCGCAAATGCTTCGGCGTCATGCCAAAGATCGAAGAGCGACCATTCGCGGACCGAGGGGAATTCCATGTCGGGGATCGTCTCGGCGGCATGGCAGGGCAGTGCCTTGCCGGAGGGCGAGATGTTGATGAAACGCTGGCCCCAGCCGCCCATACAGGCCTTGGGCCGCGCCGCATAATAATCGGGGACGACGTAATCGATCGCGATCCGGCCGTGCAGTCGAGCACGCGCAGCCTCGACGATCGCGGTGGTGCTCTCAAGCTGGTCGATCGTCGGCAGCAGCGCGTTGCGATTGCGCAGCGCCCACCCGTAATACTGGACGTGAGCGATCTCCATGCGTTCGGAACCGAGCGCTTCGCCAAGCGCGATCATCTCCTCGACCCGATCGATATTCTGGCGGTGAACGACGAAGTTGCTCGTCAGAGGCAGGCCAGAGTTGCGGATCAGCGCAGCGGCGAGCAGTTTCTTCGCATGGCCGCCACGATAACCGCCCGCGACGTCCGCGCGCAGCGCCTCGCTGTCCTGGAAGCTCAGCTGTACATGATCCACCCCCGCCGTGATCAGCGCGCGCATCCGCTCGGCGTCGAGCAGCACCCCGGAGGTGATGATGTTGGTATAAAGCCCAGCGGCGTTCGCATGGGCTACGAGCTGTTCCAGATCGCGCCGCGCCATCGGTTCGCCACCCGAGAAATGAACCTGCAGCACGCCGAGCGCGGCCGCCTCGTCGAGCACGCGGAGCCATTCGTCGGTCGCCAGTTCGCTGGACGGCGGATCGAGCTTCAGCGGATTCGAGCAATAGGCGCATTGGAGGGGGCAGCGGTGGGTGAGTTCAATGATGAGTCCCATCGGGGGTGGGGTCATAGCTGTATCGCTCCGCGGAGGGAAAGGTCGTCGAGGGCCGCCACGACGTCGTCCGCGATCGTCTCGCGCGGGGCATCGAACCGGCGGGCAAGGTCGTCGACGATATGGTCGGTCGTGCGCGCTCCGTCGACGAGCCTCAGGATTTCCACCGCAATGTCGTCGGGCATGAACAGCTTTTCGGGCGCGAGGATGATCCAGACGTTGCGGACGGTGTCGAAGCGGAACTTCACGCCGCGCTTGAAACGAGGCACTGTAGTCATCGTACGTCCTGCGGCACGAACGCGCCGGGCGGGATCAGTCCGGGCGCGACATAGGCGAGGTACAGCCCATCGAGCTGCGACCAGAGCACGTCGCACTTGAAGCGCAACGCCGACAGCACCGCCTGCTGCTTCTCCGCCGTATCGGCATGCGCCTTCACATAGGCGAGCGCGAAGTCGCTGTCCTGCGGCGCCTGGGTGAGGCGCGGGGTGAAGTAGGACAGCGTATCGGGCGTTATGAAGTCGTAATGCGCGAGCATGCCGGACACGCGCTCGGCGATGATGGTCGGCGAGAAGAGTTCGGTCAGCGACGATGCCACCGCCTCCAGCAACGTGCGGTCGCGGACGAAATGGACGTAGGCGTCGACCGCGAAACGGGTGGTCGGCAGGATCGCGTCGGTACTCTTGACCAGCGCACGGTCCAGGCCGACGCCCTCGGCCAGCTTGATCCAGCGTTCGATACCGCCGGGCTTGCTGCCATCGCCGTCGTGATCCTCGATCCTTCGGCGCCACTCGCGGCGCAGCTCCGAAGTCGGCAGGCGCGCGAGCAGATGCGCGTCCTTCACCGGGATCTGATTCTGGTAGTAATAACGGTTCAGTGCCCAGGCCTGAACCTGGCCGCGGGTGAGCTTACCGTCGTGGAGGAGGCGGTGGAACGGATGGAGGATATGATAACGCTCGGCGCCGATCGCGCGAAGCGCTGTTTCCAAGCCATCGTCGTCCATCAATTCGGTCATAATGTGAACCGCAAACCGTCCTCGGCGATGATCCACTTCGCGGCTTCGGCCTCGGTGCGCTCGGGGCTGTCGTCTAGCAGCACGGGGTTGGAATTGTTGATGTGGAGCGCGATGCGTCGTCCGATCGTCAGGTCGGCAAGCGATGCTATCGAGCCTCCTGCACCGGCCATGCTCATATGGCCCATACGGCGGCCCGTCTTGGCGCCGAGCCCGGCATGGATCATCTCGTCGTCGTCCCACAAAGTCGCATCGAAGAAGAGCAGGTCGGCGCCGTCGATCCGCGCACGCAGGTCGTCCGTCATCGCCGCGCAGCCGGGAATGAAGAGGACGCGGTGCGTGCCGTCGGAAATCTCTGCGCCGACCGTGGTGTCGTCGACCAGGATCGGCTGCATGCGGTCGCCATCCTCCATGTAAAGCGGGACCTTGCCCGGCACCGCGAAGAGCGTCGCGGTTAGCGTGTCGTCCAGCGCTACGGGCTGGCCGAGCATGACCGTGTGACGGTCGACGATGCCATCCGCCAGCACGTCGAAGATCGGATTGGCGGTGAGGATGGCGTGCACGGCTGTGGTCGCATGCAGTGCGAAGGGCTCGCGTTCGCGCAAGGTCAACAGTCCGGCAATCACGTCGACGTCGCCGCCGGTGAGCACGACGCTAGCAATCGGGGTCGAGCGTCGGCCATGGGTGGGATGCAGCGCCGACGTGAGTTCAAGCTGGCGACGTAGGTCGGGCGAGGCGTTGAAAAGGTGCCAGCGCTGACCATCGCCGCTGACCACGATGCTGGCTTGCGTCCGCGGACGTGCTGCAGTGTCACCGGCGCGGGCGCGGCGGGAGGCGGGCGAATGGCAGTTCCATTGGGGGAAGCCGCCGCCGGCCGCCGCCCCCAGGACGATGACGTCCATCTGCTATCAGACGAGTTCGGCGCACGCATAGCAGTTGATTTCGGCACCGAGGGCGATCTCGACGATCCGGGGCTTCTTCCAGGCCATTCACTGTCTCCTGTGCGCGGATATGCGCCTGCTGGACCCTAGCGATCGGTCGATGCGAGGGAATTGGCCTTAAGTACGACTTGGCCAAATCGCGCCGGACTAGCTGCTTGATCATCCGACCCGGTTGGCGATCAGGTGATCGACGACGCTTGGATCGCCCAGCGTGCTGGTGTCGCCGAGGCTCGAGGTGTCGCCTTCCGCGATCTTGCGCAGGATGCGGCGCATGATCTTTCCCGAGCGCGTCTTGGGCAAAGCCGGAGCGAATTGGAGTTTGTCGGGGGTTGCGATCGGGCCGATCTCGGTGCGTACCCAGCGGCACAGCTCGTCGCGCAGGTCGTGGCTATGGTCGATGCCGTCGTTGAGTGTGACATAGGCGTAGATGCCCTGGCCCTTCACGTCGTGCGGCATGCCGACCACTGCCGCCTCGGCGACGTGTTTGTGCAGCACCAGCGCGCTTTCGACTTCGGCCGTGCCCATCCGGTGCCCGCTAACGTTGATCACGTCGTCGACGCGGCCGGTGATCCAGTAATAACCGTCCTCATCGCGGCGACATCCATCGCCGGTGAAATACTTGCCCTGGTAGGTCGAGAAATAGGTCTGAAAGAAGCGTTCGTGATCGCCCCAGACGGTCCGCATCTGGCCTGGCCAGCTCTGCGTGATGACGAGGTTGCCTTCCGCCGGACCGACCAGCACGTTGCCCTTCTCGTCGACCAGTTCCAGCGTCACGCCGGGCAGGGGCTTGGTTGCCGAACCCGGCTTCAATGCGGTCGCGCCGGGCAGTGGGCAGATCATGATACCGCCGGTCTCGGTCTGCCACCACGCGTCGATGATCGGCGCTCGTCCGCCGCCGACGACATCGTGATACCAGCGCCATGCCTCGGGATTGATCGGTTCGCCGACACTGCCGAGCAGCTTGAGCGACGAGCGATCGGTGCGCGTGACGAAATCGTCGCCTTCTTTCATCAGCGCGCGCAGCACGGTCGGTGCGGTAAACAGTGTGTGGACCTTGTGGCGATCGACGATCTCCCAGATCCGGCTGGCGTTCGGCCAGTTCGGAAGCCCCTCGTACATCAAGGTCGTCGCACCATTGGCTAGCGGGCCGTAGAGGATGTACGTGTGGCCGGTGACCCAACCGATATCGGCGGCACACCAGTAGATGTCGCCGGGCTGGTAATCGAACGCCATCTCATGGGTGTAGGCCGCCCAGAGCAGATAGCCGCCACTAGTGTGCAGCACGCCCTTGGGCTTGCCGGTCGATCCGCTGGTGTAGAGCACGAACAGCGGATCTTCGGCGGCGACCGGCACCGCGGGGCAGTCGGTGCCGACTCCCTCGGCTGCTTCGTGATACCAGACGTCGCGGGTGTGCATCGTCACGTCGCCGCCGGTCGCCTTGACGACGATGACGCGCTTGAGGCCTGGAGCCTTTTCGGCGGCGGCATCGACATTGGCCTTCAATGGAATGCGCTTGCCGCCACGACAGCCTTCGTCGGCGGTGACGACGATCGTCGATCCACAATCCTCGATCCGCCCGGCAATCGCCTCGGGGGAGAAGCCGCCGAACACCACCGAATGCACCGCACCGAGCCGCGCGCAGGCGAGTACCGCGAATGCCGCTTCGGGGATCATCGGCAGGTAGATCGTGACGCGATCGCCCTTCGCAACGCCCTGCGCGGTCAGCACGTTGGCGAAGCGGCACACTCCGGCATGGAGTTCGCGGTAGGTGATGTGACGAGGCGCATCGGTGGGGCAGTCCGGCTCCCAGATGATCGCGACCTGATCGCCGCGTGTATCGAGATGCCGGTCTAGACAGTTCGCGGCGACGTTCAGTTCGCCGTCCTCGAACCATTTGATGTGGAAATCATCTTTCGCGAACGACCAGTCGCCTGCGATCTCGGGTACCTTCGTCCAGTCCAGCCGCTTCGCCTGTTCCAGCCAGAACGCGCCCGGATTGCTCGACGCCGCTTCATACAGCGTGTCGTAGCCGTCCCCGTCGATGCGGGCGTGGTCGGCCCAGCCACTGGTTACGGGGAAGATGGTCTGTTCGGTCATAGGTGTCCCGGAAAGAAGAGGCCGCGGGGCGATGATGTCCCGCGGCCGGGCGTCGGATCAGAAGAACAGGATCGCACCCGCTGCCAAAGTATCGGACTTGGCATCGTTGCCGTTATGGGCCTCGGCCTTGGTCCGCGTGTATTCGCCGATCAGCGTGACCCAGCTGGTCAGGCCGTAGCGCGCCTGACCGACCCAACTGCTGTTCTTGTCAAGCAGCGTCGGGTTGACCTCGTTGCGGGCAAGATCGAGGAAGCTCGCGCCGTAGCTTCCGCCGAGCGTGAGCTTGCCGATCGTGTACGTGCCCTGGGCATAATAGCCGCTACTGTCGCGCTTGCGCCCGGCGGCGTCTGTGGAGAGGATGAACAAGCCGGTCGTACCGATGCCCGAGCCATTGTAATAGTAACCAAGCAAACCAAAGCCGGCATAGGTCAGCTTCGCGCCGACATCGAAGCCGCTGCCGGTGTAGCTGGGAGATCCATCGACCCCGTCATGCTTCTGGGTGATGCCGCCAGCCCAAAAGTGTCCACCGAGCTGATCCGACTTGAAGTCATAGGTGACTTTAGCTTGGAAGCCGGGCGAACCATTGACCTCCGAATTGCCGATCGTCTGGAGCGGCTGGAAGATGCCGGCGCTTACCTGGAGCCCACCGAATTTGGGGCTGGAATAGGTGATCTGGGGCTGGAAGTCGGTGTAGATATAGCCGATGCCGATCCGCCCGAGCGAGGTGTTCGACGGCGCGACGTTGCCGCCGGTCGAGCCGACGCCGAGCAGTGTAATATCGTTGAGGATCGCGTCCGAGCCGAACAGGCCGATGTCGCGACCGACCTTGATCGTGCCGAAATTGGGCTTTCCGAAGGTAAGGTAGGTCTGGCGGGCGTCGATGCCCGATGTGGCGAGCGCTTGCGGCGTACCGGCTGAATTGGCCCCGCCCACGTTGGAGACGCTGTTGATGCCGGGATACAGGCCAATATGCGCGGCGACGTCCCAACCGCCCTGGTTGGTCGATACGTCGATGCCGAAGATGCCGGGCAACAGGCCGTTGCGGATCGACGAGCTGCTTTTGCCAACGGCGGCGAGGCCGCCGACGACGGTATTGCTGGCAATCGCGCGGTCGCCATTGTCGTGGACGTAGAAGCCGTTGACCGATCCGGAGAATTTCACGGTCACGCCGCCGAACTCCATGCCGACGCCGGCTTCGGTCATGCGGACGGAGCGCTTGTCGTCAAGCTGAGCCTGCGCGGCCTGTTGCGGCGCCTGGGGCGCACTGGTGGCGACGGCGGTAGGCTGAGACGGTGCGACTTCGGCGGTCTTGCGGGCAACGAGCGCGTTGTATTCGTCATTGGTGAGGATGCCCTTTTCCTTCAAGCGCAAGAGCAACTGACTGGTCGTGTCATCGGCCTGTGCGAAAGCGGGCGTTGCCGCACAGCACAGTAAAGTCCCGCCTGCCGCCGTTGCCAGCAGATTGCCTAGTCCGATCATCGAAACCTCCCTTTGCGACGCGATGTGATCTGCGCCTTGTTGCAAAGGCTGGCGGATACAGGCGGTCGCGAAAATTAGACTTTGGGTCCGGCGTGCGAATGACGTCAGGGTGCGATCGCGACTCCCCAGGGTGCGCGGCCGGCGGGGATCGTCGCGGTCACCTTGGCGGTCGCGATGTCGATCACCGACACGGTGTCGCTGAGGCCATTGGCGGCGAAGGCGCGCCTGCCGTCGGGGCTGATCGCGAGGTGCCAGACGCGGAGGCCGACGGGAACGATCCGCGTCACCTTGTGGCTGGCAACGTCGATGAACGCGACGGCGTTGCCGCGGCCCAAGGCAACCAACGCGGTCTTGTGATCGGGGGTAAACCGGATGCCGACCGGCATGATCTTCTCGGGGTTGGTGCCGGGGATTGCGAAGCGGATCGTGTCGGTTACCGTCCGAGCTGCGGTGTCGACGATCTGAACCGTCCCGCCGATCTCGGCCGAAACCCATAACTGTTTGCCGTCGCGCGTATATTCGGCATGACGCGGACGTTGCTCGACCGCGGTGACGCCGGTCGGCTGGTGGCTGGCGATATCGATCCAGTGGAGCGAATTGTCGGTCTCCGCGGTCGATACCGCGGTCTTGCCGTCGGGACTGACCGCCATCCCCTCGGGCTCGACGCCGACCACGACTTGGAACGCGACTTTCCGCCCCGGCACGTCGATCGCGGTGACCGCGGCGTCCCGCTCGTTGGAGGCGAACAGCAGCGTGCCGTCGGGGGAGAGCGCGAACGTCTCCGGATCCTCGCCCGAAGGCAGGTCGGCGATGAGCTTGCCGGTCTTGCTGTCAATCACCTGCACGGCATTCTCGTCGCTGGCGCAGACGTAGAGCTGAGTACCGTCACGCGACAGGATGATGCCGCGCGGGCGACGGCCAACTGGCCACGTCGCGATCGGTTTCAGCGTCGCGCCGTCTATGACGGTGATCGAGTTTCCCTTCTCGTTGGAAACGTAGATCGTCTCCGCAAGTGCAGGAGCGGCGGCGGTCAACGCCAGCAGGGGAAGCAGGGTCAGGGTTCGCATTTGCCGACACTAACTCCGATGAGCGCGCAACACCCTGATACCAAAGTGCAATAGGACTAGCGCGTGGGCCGTCCATAGGGTTCTGCCATGCCGCGTCAGATCGGCCGACGGCAATGGTGAGGTGTTTGGAATGGCTGGAAGAGTATCGCGGTTCGTCTTCGCGGCTTCGGCAATGGTCGCGGCCGGATCGATCGGCATCAATGTGTATGCGCATGGCAATGTAACGCCCCAAGCCGTCGACACGACCGCGCTGAAGGACATTGGCACTACATGGCTGAAGGTGAACCCGTATCGCAGCGACGCGACCGCGATCAAGATCGGCGAGAGCGCGTATGGCCAGAATTGCGCGCGCTGCCACGGCTTGGAGGCCATCTCCGGCGGGATCGCGCCGGACCTGCGCTATCTCGACGTCGGCGAGGCGGGTGACGAATGGTACATCCAGCGATTCCAGCATGGCTCGGTCCGCGATGGCAAGGTGTACATGCCGCCGATGGGCGACGTGCTGGGGCAGAAGGCCGGCTGGGCGATCCGTTCCTGGCTCGACACGAAGCATTCGGAGGAGTGATCGTGAGACCATCGCGGCGGGCGTTTCTCGGCGGCGCATTGGCCAGCGCCGCGCTGGTGCCGTTCGGAACGGCGGCAGCGGCACCGATCGACAAGATCAAGGCGAACGGCGTGCTGCGCGTCGCGGTATACCGCGATTTCGAGCCATGGTCGTGGAAGCGGGACGGCAAGATCGTCGGGATCGACGTCGAGATCGCCGAAGCCATCGCGAAGAAACTCGGGGTCCGTGCCGAACCGATCGACTTCCTCGCGGACGAGGGGGTGTCGGACGATCTCCGAAACATGGTGTGGCGCGGCTCGCTGGTCGGCGGGACGGTCTGCGACGTGATGATGCACGTGCCGGTCGATCGGGCGTTCGCGCTCGCCAACGACCGTGCGGTGATCGGCGCGCCTTACTACCGCGAAGGTTTCCAGATGGCCTGCGGCCTCGACACCGACTGCGAGGTCGCGCCCGCGGCGTTCAAGGGCATGCGCCTGGTTGCCGAGCTCGACAGCATCCCTGACTTCTATCTGTCTGGCTCGTTCGGCGGCGTGCTGCGCCCCGACGTCAAGCATCTCACCAGCGGTCAGGCGGCGATCGACGCAGTCAAGACCGGCGACGCCGACGTCGCGATGGCGAGCCGCGCGCAGATCGAACATGCGCTTCATGGCGGCAGTAAGACGGTGAAGGTCCGCAAAGGCCCCCTGCCAGCACTGCCGAGTCCGGGTTGGGACATCGGCATGGCGGTCAAGGACGACAGCCGCGATCTGGCGGACGCACTCGATACGATGATCGCCGGATTTCGCACCGACGGAACGCTGGACGCCATTTTCGCACGGTACGGTGTCTCGCCGAAAACGCCAATCTCGATCTAGCGTGGTCGCAGCGACCGAAGGTCCTATGTGGCGGTGGCGAGTCTGAGATTATCCTGAGAAAATTCCAAGACGGTTCAAAGAACGGGTCGATCCAATGAATGGACGAACAGGAGGGGAGAAGACGATGACGTTTCGCATGACGCGCGCGGCCGCACTGCTGGCGGGGGCCGCCATGATGGCGACGACGCCGCTCGCAGCGGCGGTCAAGGATGCTGCCGCCCCGGCTGCGACGCCGGCGGCACCTGCCGCGCCGCCGATGGCCGGGGCCGGCCCGACCGACGCCGACCTGATGAGCGACGCGAACACCCCTGGCGACATTCTGACCTACGGCATGGGGCCCAAGGCTCAGCGCTACAGCACGATCACCCAGATCAACGATACCAATGTCGCCAAGCTGGTCCCGGCCTTCTCCGCCTCGCTCGGTGGTGAAAAGCAGCGCGGCCAGGAATCGCAGCCGATCGTCTATGACGGCACGATCTACGTGACCGGCTCCTATTCGCGACTGTTCGCGTTCGATGCGAAGACCGGCGAAGAGAAGTGGCAATACGACGCGCGTCTGCCCGACGGCATTATGCCCTGCTGCGACGTGGTCAACCGCGGTGCGGCGATCTACGGCGACAAGATCATCTTCGCGACGCTCGACGCGCACATGGTCGCGCTCAACCGCAACACCGGCAAGGTGATCTGGAACAAGACGCTGCAGGATTACGCGGCGGGTTACTCGAACACCGCGGCACCGATCATCGTCAAGGGCAAGGTGATCTATGGCAATTCGGGCGGTGAGTTCGGCGTCATCGGCAAAGTCGAGGCGCGCGACGTCAACACCGGCGAGCTGGTCTGGTCGCGGCCGACGATCGAAGGCAATATGGGCTCGCTCAACGGCAAGGACTCAACGATCACCGGCAAGACCAACGCGAGTTGGCAGGGCGATCAGTACAAGACTGGCGGCGGCGCGCCATGGCTGGGCGGCACCTACGATCCCGACACCAATCTGCTCTTTTTCGGTACCGGCAACCCGGCACCTTGGAACAGCCATCTGCGGCCGGGCGACAATCTCTACACCTCGTCGACGCTGGCGATCGATGCCGACACCGGCGAAATCAAATGGCATTACCAGTATACGCCGCACGACGGCTGGGATTTCGACGGCGTGAACGAGTTCATCCCGTTCGATGCCAAGATCGGCGGCAAGATGATGAAGCTTGGCGCGCAAGCTAATCGCAACGGCTATTTCTTCGTGCTAGACCGGACGACCGGCAAGTTCATCTCGGCCAATCCGTTCGTGTCCAAGACGACCTGGGCAAAGGGCTATACCAAGGCCGGCCGGCCCATCTTCGACGATACCAACCGTCCGGGTCCGCCTTCGACCGAAAAGGGTACGACGGTGTTCTCCGCGCCTGCGTTCCTCGGCGCCAAGAACTGGATGCCGATGGCGTATAGCGGCCAGACGGGGATGTTCTACGTGCCTTCCAACGAATGGGGCATGGATATCTGGAACGAGCCGATCGCGTACAAGAAGGGCGCGGCCTATCTGGGCGCGGGCTTCACGATCAAGCCGCTGTACCCCGATCATATCGGCGTGCTGCGCGCGATCGATCCCGCCACCGGCAAGATCGCGTGGGAATACAACAACAAGGCGCCACTGTGGGGCGGGGTGCTCGCGACCGCGGGGAATTTGGTCTTCACCGGCACGCCCGAGGGCTATCTGAAGGCATTCGACGCGAAGACCGGCAAGGAACTCTGGAAGTTCAACACCGGATCGGGCGTGGTCGGTTCGCCGGTCACTTGGACCCAGGACGGCGAGCAGTTCGTCGCGGTCATGTCGGGCTGGGGTGGCGCGGTGCCGCTATGGGGTGGTGAGGTCGCCAAGGCGGTGCAGCATATCAACCAGGGCGGTGCGCTCTGGGTGTTCAAGCTGCCAAAATCGTGATGATCGAGAATGGGATGTCGCAGGCGGCATCCCATTCCTTGTCGCGCGCTGAGCCGGTACACCAGCCGCGGGCAGGGGGGCATGACGTGGAACGGGTGCTAATCGCGGACGATCATCCGCTCGTACGGGACGGACTCCGCACCGTCATCTCGGTCGCGTTCGATCAGTGCGAATTGTTCGAGGCGTCGTCGATCGCCGAGGCCATCGCAATCGTCGAGCGTGAAGGCGATTTCGACCTCGTCCTGCTCGATCTCAACATGCCCGATGCCGAAGGGTTTTCGGGACTTGCCCAGATGCGCGACCGGTTCCCGTCGGTACCCGTCGTGATCGTATCGGGTGCGTGCGAGGGCGGTTTGATCAGCGCGTCGATTGCCAACGGCGCGGCCGGGTTCATCCCGAAGTCGCTCAAGCGCAGCGCGATCGTCGAGGCGATCCAGTCAATCCTGGCGGGCGACGTCTTCATGCCGGAAGAATTCCGGACTATCGGCGCGGACAATGTCGCACTCGACGACATCCGCCGCCGCGTCGAAACGTTGACGCCGCAACAGCGCGTCGTGTTGGGGCTGGTCGTCGGCGGCAAGCTCAACAAGCAGATCGCGTTTGAACTTGATGTCTCGATGACGACGGTGAAGGCGCACGTCTCGGCGATCCTGGCGAAACTGAACGTTTATAGCAGGACCCAAGCCGTGATCCTGGCAAACAAGATCAATTTCGTGCCGGCACCGTTGGCGGCCCGGCACTGAGGAGACCGATTAAAGTTTACCGACATTCGAGCTTTTAACCTTCCCTTGCCAGGAGGGGGTGTCGCGAACGCGACTGAGGGGGAGGTTACGGAACGGAGATGGTCGTTTGCCACCCCCTCCTTCGGGCGCCCCCCCCGGGGGATGACAATCGCCTTTTGCGTGTTCTACCCTGTCAGCCGCGCCAGCAACGCCCGCAACTGCGCCGGCTTCACCGGCTTCTGCAATACATGCAGACCGGCACCCAGCAACCGGTCGCGCAGGTCCGGTTCGCGGTCCGCGGTGATGATCACCGCCGGTGTCGGCCGGTCGAGCAACGTACGCAACTGGGCCACGACGACTTCCCCGGTCATGCCGTTACCCAGATGATAGTCCGCCAGGATCACCTCTACCGGTGCGCTAGACGCGGCGATCGCTTCCCTCGCCTCGGACCCACCGACCGCGGTCAAGACGTCGCAACCCCAGCCCTCCAGTACGGCCCGCATGCCTTCGAGGATTATTTCCTCGTTGTCGATTACTAGCACGGTGCGCGCGGCGATCCCGCGGCGGGCGGCGGGGGTGGCGGCGCAAATCTGACGCGTACCCTCGACTGTCAGCGGCACCGTCACGCAGAAGGTCGACCCTTGACCGATCGCCGATCGCACGCCGATCGGGTGGTCTAGCATTCGCCCGGCACGCTGCACGATCGCGAGGCCTAGACCCATGCCACGCTCATGCCCCGAGTTCAGCCGGCGAAACTCTTCGAAGATCTCACCATGGTGCGTGGGATCGATCCCCGCACCAGTATCGGTGACCGCGATCTGGACATGCGCTCCTTCGTGCCGTGCGGCCATCACAACGCCACCCTGCCGGGTGTAGCGCAGCGCGTTCGACAAGAAGTTCTGCAGGATTCGTCGCAGCAGGCGCGCGTCCGTGCGGACCCAGGCGGTGGTCGGCTCGACAGTCAGCGTCAACCCGCGCGTGCTTGCCGCCAGCGCGAACTCGGCGTGCAGCGCGCGCATCAATTCGCCGAGCGGCACGTCAGTGATCTCGGGCGTTACCGCGCCTGCGTCGAGCTTCGAGATTTCCAGCAGTGCTTCGAGCAAGTCCTCAATCGAGTCTAGCGCCGAGCCGGTCTGTTCGACCAACGTCCGATTCGCCGGCGCCAATCGGCGTGTTGCCAAGGCCGAGACAAACAATCGCGCGGCGTTCAACGGCTGCAAGAGATCGTGGCTCGCGGCGGCGAGGAACCGTGTCTTCGACAGGTTCGCCTGTTCCGCGGCGGTCTTCGCCTCGCGCATCGCGGCCTCGGCGGCGACGCGTTCAGCGACCTGCTGCTGAAGCTCCATATTGACCGCGACGACCGCGGCAGTGCGTTCCTGCACCCGGCGTTCGAGCGTCTCGTTCGTCTCGCGCAACGCCGCCGCCGCACGCAGCCGGTCGGTGACGTCGTCGAAGCTCATCACCATGCCGCCTCCCGGCATCGGCAATCGTCGCACCTCGACGCTGCGGCCATCCTCCAGCGCGCGAACTGCTACGATTTCCGGTTCTCCTTCGCCGAGCCAGCCAAGCGTGTCGGCAGCGTCGGCACGCGGTAACGCGGTGCGGCACCACTGGATCAATGCGGCGTGCTCCGCTATTTCCAGCCTTGCCCGCGTCGGCTGCAGCTTGAGAAACGCGAGCAGCGGATCGTTCCACGCAAGCAGCGCGCGTTCACGATCGAACACGCACACGCCCTGCGGCATCGCATCGAGCGTCGCCTGCAACACGACCGCGCGCTCGGCGAGCTCGCGCGCGCGCAATCGGGCATCCTCGGCCTTGATGTCGGTGATGTCGGTATAGACGCCGACGACGCCGCCTTCGGTTGTGCGCCGCTCGTTGACCTGGATCCAGCGGCCGTCGGCAAGCGCGATAACCTGGCCACCCTCAGCGAGCTCATGCGCCGCGCCACGCTCCGATATCCAGCGATCGGGTGCGACCATCGCTCCGAGCATCCCGCTGGTTTCGCCGATCTTGCCTAGAATCTCGTCGAAGCGCACACCTGGTACGATCTGGTCGGCGACCTTGGGCCAAAGCGACAAATAGGTCTGGTTGCATAGCACCAGCCGATCGTCCGCGTCGAAGATCGCGAATCCCTCGTTGATCGTTTCGATCGCGTCGCCCAAACGGCGGCGTGCACTGTCTGCGGCGTCGGTCGCCTGAGCGAGTTCGGCGTTGGTCGAGGCGAGTTCGCCGAGCGCGCGTTCCAGGTCCGCCGTCCGTTCACGGACCTTCCCCTCCAGCGAGATCGCGGTCTCAAACACCGAAAAAGCGTTGCCGCGCAGATCGGTCGATCGCTCGACCCGGCCCATCAGCGACGCGTTGATCCGCGCGAGTTTCCCCAGCTGGATTTCGAGCGAGGCGACCCGGTCGTCGCGATGCCCATCAGTATCCGCGATCATCGCCCGATCGCCAGCCCGCTGAAAGTCTGGTTGACGTGCAGCGCGTGATATTGCTCGCCGTACGTATTGAACCCAACGACACCTCGATCTGCGAACAGCGCCGATACCGCGCTGCGCAATTGGCGCTGCTCAACCTCGACGTTATTCAGGACACAGTCGAAGCCGAGGATACGGTCGATCCCGCCGACCGAAAGATCGAGATTTTCGAACAGGTCGTGGAGATTCTGCATGATGTCGGTCGCTTCGCCCAACGTCAGGACGATACCCTCGTCGATCGCGCAGTAGAAGGTGAGGCTACCATCGGGGTTCGCGGTCTGGATCGATCGCACGAAATATTCGCCGCCTGCGCGGACCATCGGCGGGTGTGCCGCGAAGTGGTTGGGGCTGAGTTCCGCCACGGTCGTGCCGATCAGCCGCGCATATTCCTCGACCGCGGGCTCGGCATTGATCTCATGGACGATGCGCGTCACCGGGTCGGCGACGGTGATGACCATCTTGACGCCGCCCGGGCCGTAATGCTGCGCACGAAACACCTTCATGCGTCGCGACGACGACAGGATTGCGACGATCGCGGCGTCGCGGCGAAACTGCCCTTCGTAGAACACGAACGTCTCGCGGAAATCGAGGCCATCGCCCGACGAGCCGCCGATCAGCGGCACCTCGCCCAGCGCATCCTGCAACGTCAGCGTCAGCATCTCTTCGCGATGCGAAAGCCCGTCGACCAGGAAGATCGCGGCGTGGCTTGGCGTGTCGCCCAGTTGCGGTCCTGGCAGCGCCGCGGTGGCGACCATCGAGCGCACCGTCTGCTGTGCGACGCGCGCATCGAACGTGTCGAGATTCTCGAAACAGGTCGCGCTCAATCGGAAATCGCTCGCGGGAAAGCCGATCGCGGTGATCGTGCCCTCGTCCAATCCGTCCGGCGTGATCTCGCCGGACGACGTACAACCGACGATCGTCAGACCCTCGGCACGGCTGCCGATCGCTTCGGCCAATGCGTCGAGCGGGTATCGGCTCGAACAGAACAGGACGATGCCAGCGAGTTCGGGCAGATCGAGCCGACCGAACAGATCGCGGATCGCCAGTTCGGGATCGGTCACGCGGGTCGCGGCGACACGGATCGGTGAGGAGGGTGCACGCGACGGGTGAGGCGGAACGAACATCGCCGCGATCATGTCATGCTTGGGCAGTCCCGTCATCCGCCGATCGACCGGGTCAGGCGCCACGCTCGGGCGGGCCGGCCGCGTCGAGCGCATCGACTTCGGCGTCGGTAAAGACGCGGCTGCGGATCATGAAGCGCAGTCCCTCGGGTCCTTCGAGCGAGAACCCCGCGCCGCGCCCCGGGACGACGTCGATCGTCACCTGGGTATGCCGCCAATAGTCGAATTGCGCGGCGCCGATCCAGACGGGGACGCCACCTTCCGCCGTGCCGGGCGCGATCCGCCCGAGCAGGATGTCCTGCGTTCCGACGCGGAATTCTTCTGCCGGATAGCACATCGGCGCCGACCCATCGCAGCAGCCGCCGGACTGGTGAAACATCAGTGGGCCGTGCTGCGCGGCAAGCTTCGCTATCAGCGCATCGGCAGCGGCGGTGGACAGGATCCGGGGCGGGGCGAGCGTAGCAAAGGTCATGGAGCCAGCCTTGAAAACGGAAAAATGCGGCGGACCCTGAGGCCCGCCGCAGTGCGGTCGCGAGATCATGGGAGAAAGGGGATCCGATCTCGCGTGCGTACCAGAAGCTGTATCAGAAGAAGCCAAGCGCCTTGGCCGAATAGCTGACCAGCAGGCACTTGGTCTGCTGATAGTGATCGAGCATCATCTTGTGGTTCTCGCGGCCGATGCCCGACTGCTTGTAGCCACCGAATGCGGCATGCGCAGGGTAGAGGTGGTAGCAGTTGGTCCATACGCGCCCGGCCTGGATACCGCGGCCCATCCGGTAGGCGGTCGTGCCGTTGCGCGACCAGACGCCGGCGCCGAGGCCGTAGAGCGTGTCGTTGGCGATCGCGAGCGCGTCGGCTTCGTCCTTGAAGGTCGTCACCGCGACGACGGGTCCGAAGATCTCTTCCTGGAAGACGCGCATCCTGTTGTTACCCTCGATGATCGTGGGCTCCATGTAATACCCGTCGGAGAACTCGCCGTCGTGCTGCGCGCGTTCGCCGCCAGTCAGAATCTTGGCACCTTCCGCCTTGCCGATATCGATGTACGACAGGATCTTCTCGAGCTGGTCGTTCGACGCCTGCGCGCCGATCATCGTCGAGGGATCGAGCGGCGAGCCCATTTTGATCGCCTTCACCCGCTCGATCGCGCGCGCGATGAACTTTTCGTAGATCGATTCCTGGATCAGCACGCGGCTCGGGCAGGTGCAGACCTCGCCCTGATTGAGCGCGAACATCGCGAAGCCTTCGAGACACTTGTCGAAATAATCGTCGTCGGCGTCCATCACGTCGGCGAAGAAGATGTTGGGCGACTTGCCGCCGAGTTCGAGCGTAACGGGGATCAGGTTCTCCGTCGCATATTGCATGATCAGGCGGCCGGTGGTCGTCTCGCCGGTGAACGCGATCTTTGCGATGCGCTTGTTCTGCGCGAGCGGCTTGCCCGCCTCGACGCCGAAGCCGTTGACGACATTCAGCACGCCCGGTGGCAGCAGGTCGCCGATCACGTCCATCAGCACCATGATCGACATCGGCGTCTGCTCGGCGGGTTTCAGCACGACGCAGTTGCCGGCACCCAGCGCAGGTGCGAGCTTCCACACCGCCATCAGGATCGGGAAGTTCCACGGGATGATCTGGCCGACGACGCCCAGCGGCTCGTGAAAATGATAGGCGATCGTATCGTGGTCGATCTCGGAAATGCCGCCTTCCTGCGCGCGGACGCAGCCGGCAAAATAGCGGAAATGGTCGATTGCGAGCGGGATATCGGCGTTGGTCGTCTCGCGGATCGGCTTGCCGTTGTCGATCGTCTCGACCATTGCGAGCAGATCGAGCTTTTCCTCCATCCGGTCGGCGATCTTGTTGAGGATGTTGGCCCTCTCGGCCGGGCTGCTCTTGCCCCAGGCGTCTTTAGCGGCGTGCGCGGCGTCGAGCGCCAGCTCGATGTCCTCGGCGGTGCCGCGCGCGACCTGGCACACCGTCTTGCCGGTGACGGGGGAAGGGTTGTCGAAATACTGCCCCTTGGTCGGAGCGACCCACTCGCCACCGATGTAATTGTCGTATTTCGATCGGATCGCGATCTGGCCCTTCAACTGGTCGAGTGCCTGCTGCAGCATGATAATCCCTCCTCGGTACAATTCGCCCGCGCGTCAGTGGTGGCGGACGTATCTGTGGCTTGCAGCGACCATCGACCTGCTGCGGCGCACGCGCCATTGCACCAAAGGGCAATTGCGGGATCGTGCCGCAGCGTGCGTGAGGGGACGGCAATCGCGGGTCGAGCCGCGCGCGTTTCAGGAGAGTATCGCATGAAGCTTATCATCGCATCACTGGCGGCAACCGTCGTTTTCGCGGCGGCACCCGCATCCGCCAAGGACGTCACCGTCCATATGAAGACCAGCGGGCAGGGGGGCATGATGGTGTTCGAGCCATCTTTCATCAAGGCGCAGCCGGGAGACGTGATCCACTTCGTCCCGACCAACCCGAGCCACAACGCCGAGACGATCCCGACGATGCTGCCTGACGGGGTCGCACCGAGTTCGGGGCTGATGAACAAGGAGTTCGTTCTCCCCGTCACCAAGCCGGGCATCTACGGCATCAAGTGCAAGCCCCATTACGCGATGGGCATGGTCGCGGTCGTCCAGGTCGGCAACGGCCCCTCCGCGAACCTTGCCGCGGCCAAGGCGGTGAAGGTCCCTGGATTGGCCGGCAAGCGCATGGCCGCCGCACTCGCACAGGCGAAGTAAGATGGCCGGTATCCTGCTCGTCAGCTATCCCGTCACTGAAGGCGCACGCTTCGATCGCGCCTATTACACGGACACGCACATGCCGCTCGTGAAGGAGAAATGGGGACCGCTAGGCCTGACCGATGCGTTGGCGTTGTTTCCCGACGACGATGCGCCGGCTGCCGTCGCGGTGGCGGTACTGACCTTCACCGATGGGGCCGTGCGCGATGCGGCGATGTCAGCGCCGGTAGCAGCAGAGGTGTTCGGCGATGTTCCGAACTTCACGACGATAAGCCCCGCGGCGCAACGCCTTACCGGGTGACGTCTTTACCCCTCCCCAGCGAAGGGAGGGGCCCGGGATGGGTAGGTTCGTGACGGGATTGCGCCTGCCCCATACCTACCCATCCCACCCCTCGAGGATGCGCTATTCACGTCCGAACGGCACCGCATCGACCAGCGGTCGCCCGCTTTCGCTCCAACCATCGGTACCGTCCGCATACCAATAGACATGCCCGTACCCCGCCTTCGCCAACCGGCGCGAGGCGTTCCAGCTCATCCAGCAGTCGGCGAGGCAGAACACGATCAGCGGACGCGGATCGCGCTTGCCGCGAAGCGATGCGACGCCCGTTTCGAACCATGCCGCGATGCCGGGATCAACCACCCCGCGCCCCGCTTCGGGAAACCAGTGCGCCCCAGCGATGCTCGGACGCGGCTTGGCCAGCCGCCAGACGCCCGTCGCCGCATCGCGTACGCCACCCTCGGCCGGCATCACGTCGATCAGGATGGCGCGCTTCTTCGTGCGCAGCCGCGCCACGGTCGTCGTATCGATCCTTGGTACGCGCTCGGGGGCGGTCGGAACGATCGCGCGGTAATGCGCGATGCGGTATCCGGTCGTGGCGTCGATATCGGAGCGAGGAGCGACCGTTTGCGCAGCGACTGCGACCGCGAAAACCAAGATACGAATCACCGCGGCTCTCCTCCCAAAGTCGGATTGTAGCGCATCCCTCTCGTGCGTACCTTTCTACCAAGGTATGAAGACACTTAGCATCTTGCTCGCCGGCCTTTCGGCCTTTTCTGCCACCGCCGGTGCGGCGCTGCCGAAGGACCAGCTCGGCTCGCCGATGTTCGGTTATGTCGGCAAGCAGGTGTTCGGCGAAAACGCGGTCGTCCGGTTCGATCCGCGAGTGAAGGTCGACTTTCCGAAGATCGCGGAAAATCAGCGCTCCTTTCCGGTCCAGGTCGATGCGCGCGGTATACCCGACGTCATGCGGATCGTGATCTTCGCCGATATGAACCCGATCCAGCAATCGATCGATTTCACTCTGGCGAATGCCGAGCCGTTCATCGCGACCCGGATCAAGCTCGATCAGCGCACGCCGGTGCGCGGAGCGGTACAGCTGAAGGACGGCAGCTGGCTCGTCTCGGGTGGCTGGATCGACGCGGCGGGCGGCGGCTGTTCGGCACCACCGGTCAGCCGCGTCAAGGGCGACTGGGCGCAGCATCTCGGCGAGTCCCGCGGGCGGCTTTGGGAAAGTGCCGGTGCTGCGCGTATCATGCTGTCGTTCCGGCATCCGATGGACACCGGCTTCGTCGACAATATCCCGGCCTATTATCTCGAACAGATAAAGGTCACGTCCTCGGGCGGCAGCGCGATCGGCACGGTTCATATGCAGGCGTCGGTTGCCGAGGATCCGGTCCTGACGCTCATGCCCAAGATCAAGCCAGGCGAGTCGGTCTCGTTCGACGGCCGTGACACCAACGGCATCGAATACGCCGGCACCTTGACCGCAGCAACGGTGAATGCAGCAGTGCAGGGAGCAGGTCGCTGATTCACCGACGAGCATTCGTCGGCGGCTGCCTGGCGAGCGTTGCAGCAATGCCGGTCGTGGCAGCCGCGTTTCAATATGGCCTGAAACCGGAGGTCGTCGCCGATGGCATCTGGGTGGTGCGCGGCGCCGACGACGCGATCCTGATGGGCAATGGCGGCGCGATCGCCAACGTCACGATCCTTGATACCGCGGACGGCGCAGTGCTGGTCGATGCGGGTCCGTCGCTGCGCTATGGTACCGAGCTGACCGCGCTTGCAAAAAAGCTGACCGGCAAGCCTGTCGCGCGCGTCTATCTGACCCATCTTCACCCCGATCACACCTACGGTGATGCCGCGTTCCAGCCTCCGCAGATCGCCGGGACACCCGCGCTGATCGCCGAGCTCAAAAGCGAAGGGCCGGGCTTTTCGGATGGCATGTACCGCCTGCTGGGCGACTGGATGCGCGGGACCGAGCTGCACATCCCCGGTCATGTGATCGCTACGCCCAGCGAGACGATCGGCGGCCGCACGCTCCGGCTCCTGGCGTTGGCCGGGCACAGCGGCGCAGACCTTGCGATCTATGACGAAGCGACGAGGACGCTGATTGCCGGCGATCTGGTGTTCCACGATCGTGCGCCATCGACGCCGCATGCCGACCTGCCGCACTGGCGTACGTCGCTCGATACGCTGAAGGGGTTGGGACAGCTCCGGGTGATTCCCGGCCATGGGCCGATCGATTCTACGCCGCACGCCGCGATCGACCAGACCCGCGACTGGATAGACTGGATCGATATGGCGTTGACCGACGCGATCCAGGCTGGATTAGATCCAGTCGAAGCCGGCGAGATCGCGATCCCGCCACGCTTCACTGCGATGAAGGCCGCGCGCTATGAGCTACAGCGGTCGGTGTCGCACTTCTATCCGGGTCTTGAGGAACGATCGCTGCCACTGGTGGGCAAGCGAGCCTAGCGTTCTGCCCTCGTCCGGTCGAGATACAGCTTGCACGGCATTGTTGTGCCGCGAAGGCGAGAGCCCAGTCTGGAGCCTCGCTTTCGCGGGGAGACATGCTGTTTTCTCGCACAAGACGAGCGCCGACCAAGACCTCAGAACCGCACTTTGGCGCCGACCTGGATCGAGCGTGGGGCACCCGGTGCATAGAAGGTCGACGACGCTAATGGCCGTTCGCCGTCGATCACCGGCCCGGCAAACGGTCGCGCGACGAAGTTGCCGCTCGCATCGAACCCGGTCGCGCCCAGTTGCGCGGCGGTCGCATAGCGCTTGTCGAACGCGTTGTTGAGCTGTGCGAAGATCGTCAACTGGCGGGCCGGGCGGATCTCCGCGCCAAAATTGACGACCGCATACGCGTCGGTCTTGCCCTCGCCGAGGTAGTACACCCCGTCGGGCTCATGCTCGTTGTTCTCGTTGCCGCGCGCATACACGCCCGAAATCGCAATCATGTCGGCACTGAGCGATAGCATCTCTACCGGTTTCCAGCGTGCGCCGGCCTTCAAGATGTGTCGCGGGATCAGTGGGACGCGATCACCCTTCTCGATGTCGATCTCGCCTTCGAATCCGGGCGCGACGTGCTCGCTCGAACTGTTGCCCGAGCCGTCGACGGTCTCGCCATTGCGATAGGTCGCGTCGAGCAGCGTGTAGTGGCCGGTCAGGTGAACCGGGCCGACATCGCCGGCGAGATCGACGTCGATACCCTGGCGGCGAGTTTTCCCGAAATTGCGAAAATAGCCGAAGCCCGCGGTATCGTCGGCAACGAACAGGATGTCGTTCCGACTGACAGTGCGGAATGCGCCGAGACGCAGCGCGATACCGTGGAGGTCGGCGTTGATGCCCGTCTCGACGGTGCGCGCAACGACCTGGTCGAGCGGCGGATCGCCCGCCAAGGCGTTGGGCAGGCGGCAGGGGCTCTCGGGGTCCGCGCAGCCAAGTTCGATCGCCGATGGCGCACGGCTGGTCTGGGCGAGCGCCGCATCGATCGCGAAGGTCTCGGTCGGACTCCAGCGCAGCGCGATCGCCGGGTTCACGCGGTCGAACTTGTGGTCGCCGTCGAGCGATCCGGTACCGCCACCGGGTTGAAGCCCATCGCGGTTATGGACGACGGTGTGGTCATAGCGCGCGGACAGGTCGACATGCAGCGTCCGGCTGACGTCGAACGCATCGAGCGCATAGGCGCTGAGCGTGGTCGTGCGGCCGGTCAGGTCGACGCGCGCATCGAATGCGTGTTCGGAGTCCTGCGTCCCATCTGCGAACGCGCCCGCGCCGATAACCGGGACGATGCCGCGGTCGGGCGTGAGATAGCCGAATTGCGACGATTGGACGAACACCGAGCGACCGTTGACGTAGCTCGCGCCTACCGTCAGCGCGTTGAAACCGCCCCCGACTGGCGTCTTCAGCGTCAGCTCACCGGTCGCGCCGAACTCGCGCTGTCGTGTGTTCGAACGGTTGGCGAGCCCGTTGCACTTCTCGTTCGGCTCGCTGTTCAGCAGCACGTTGGCGATGCAGCGCCATCTGGGGAAGGGGGTGTTGGCCTGCGTCTCGGCCGCGACCGGGAAGCCGCTATATCCGGCCACGGTCAGTGCGGCGCGCTCGGCGGCGCTGGGTTGATACAGGTTCTCGCCGAGTGCATCGTCGTTGATGTCGCCGTTGAACGTGCGCGTCCTGATGCTGCGGAAAAATGCGTTGCCGGCAAAGGAGAGAACGTCGGAAAACCGGTGGTCGCCCGTGAGGTTGATCAGGTACGCGGTGTTCCGGGTAGTGTCGGGATAGGTGTAGACGCTGGACCGATCACGTTCGAGCAGGCGCTGGTCCTGTAGCCCGTTGCCGTTGAGGTCGGTCTTCGCATAGCTTCCCGACAGCGCGACGTTGGTTTTCGTATCAGACCAGCCAAGCTTGCCGAATGCCTGCCCCGCCTCCGACCGCGAGACATCGCGCCAGCCGTCCTCGGCAAAATAATCGCTACTCAGGAACCAGTTGAAACCGCTGTCGGCATTGCCGCCGGCCTGCACCTCGACGGTACGGCGATCGAATGATCCATAGCTCGCCTCGATCTCGACACCGGGGTCGGATTTGCCATCCTTGGTCCGGACAGAGATCGCACCACCCAGCGAATTACGCCCGAACAGCGGGTTTGATCCTGGCACCAGAGTCATCGAACGGATTGCGGATTTGGGGATAAGGTCCCAACTGACGACGTCGCCGAACGGTTGGTTGACGCGGACGCCGTCGACATAGACCGACAGCCCCTGCGGCGTGCCGAGCAGCGGCGATGCGGTGAAGCCGCGATAGTTTATATCGGGCTGCAACGGGTTGTTCTGGATGTCGTTGACGAACACGCCGCCCGCCATCCGCTTCAGATAGTCGGTGATGTCGGTCGCGTGCGCGGCCTCGATCTCCTCGTCGCTGGTGGTCTGTGCCGGGAAGGGCAGCGTCCCTTCGCCGACGTCGGACAGCGGGGTCGCAGTCACGATGATTTCGGGGGAGAGGCCTGTCTGCGTTTGCGGCTGCGCGTGGCCAGCGGCCGGCATGACAATCAGGGCGACACCGGCCAGCCAACGGAAACGGGTCTTCATGCTGCATCCCCCCAACGCCTGCGATCTGCGTCGCTGAGGAAACGATAACTTGGCTGATCGACACTTGCCTGAGATCGGTCTCAGGTTACGTCATACCTTGGTCGATGGCACTAGCCGGAAGCCACGACCGCGCAGTGTCTCGATCGCCGGCGCTCCGCGAAGTTCGCTCAGTCGGCGGCGAAGATAGCCGATATAGACGTCGAGCGCGTTGTCGCTGATCCCGGCATCTGCGCCCCAGACAGCAGCGGCCAGCGCCACTCGTGTCGCAGTGCCGCCATTGGCCGCGACGAGCCGCTGCAGCAGGTCGAACTCACGCCGGCTTAGCGCGAGCGGGCGGTCGTCGACCAGCGCATGCCGCGAAATCGGGTCGAGCGCGAGATTGGCGTAGCGCATTGGCGGCGGTGCGGCGTCCGCTCCCCGACGGACGATCGCCGCCAGTCGCGCGACGAGTTCTTCGAATGCGAACGGCTTGGGGAGATAATCGTCCGCCCCGCTGTCGAACCCGTCGAGCCGGTCCTGTAACGTTCCTCGCGCCGTCAACATCAGGATCGGCACCCGGATCCCGTCTTCACGCAGGGCCCGGCAAAGGTCCATCCCGTCACGGTCGGGAAGGCCCACGTCGAGCAGTGCGGCGGCAAATCCGCCGGTTCGCAGCATCGTCGTCACCTCCCGCGCCGCGCGTTCCCAGGCAACCTCATACCCGCGCGCGGTCAGTCCGCGGCTGACGAAACGGCCGATGCCGGCATCGTCCTCGACCAACAGGATCTTCATACTGGTACCAAGGGAAGGTCGATCGTCACGGTACAGCCGACGCTCAGGCCATTGGCGAGCGCGTTGGCGGCATGGATCGATCCGTCATGCTGCTCGACGACCCACCGCGCGAGTGACAGGCCGAGCCCGGTGCCGCCCCGCGATCGCCCCGCATCCCCCTGGTAATAGGCGTCGAAGATCCGCGGCAAAGCCTCGTCCGCCACGCCCGATCCCTGATCCACCACATCGATCCGCGCCGCATCATCATTGGTCGTGAGCCGTACGGTAACGGTTCCCCCGAATGGCGAAAACTTTACCGCGTTATCGACGATTGCAAGCACCGCCTGTTGCAGCCACCGCGCGTCGCCCCGCACAGTCAGCGGCGGCACCATAGTCTCGACCGCCAGCGCTACCTCGGCCGAGCGCGCATAACCACGTGCGGCGTCGCCCGCCCCCTCTACCAGCGTCGCCAGATCGATCAGCTCGCGCGCGAGTTGAAGCTGACCGTCATCCGCGCGCGCCAAGGCTAGCAATTCAGCGATCCGGTGTTCGAGAAACTCGGCATTAGCGACGACGTGCCCGAGCGCCTCGCGCAGTGCACGTGGCTCGGCAGCGAAATCGGCCAGCGCTACTTCCGCTTCTCCCCGCATCACGGTGATCGGAGTCCGCATTTCATGGCTGGCTTTTGCAAAGAACAGCCGACGCGATTGATCGATCATGGCAAGTTCCGCCGTCTTCTCCGAAACTTCATTGGCAAGCTGGCGATTGGCTGCGATCAACCCCAACGCTCCCAGCAACGCTGATCCGCCTGCCACCAGCACGAGTAGCACGGCCAGGATCGTCGTTCGCGCCCGCAGCCGGATCATGTCCGCGCCGATCCGCGCGGCTTCTGTGCGTTCCCGTGCGACGATGCGGGAGACCAGGTCCGCGAGTTCGCCGCGCCGCTTCGGATCGCCGGCCAGCACAGCGAGATGGTCCGCATCCACCGCCTCACGCACCTGCGCTGCGTGTTCGTCGGAAGCGGTAGGTAACAGCGCCGTCTCGGTGCGGATCAATCGTGCATAGGCGTGGAGATGCGGGCGCAGCGCCGCAGCGTCCCCGGTGTTTGCCAGCGTTTCGATCCGCGACACGGCCGCAAGCTGCGCCTGCGCGATTCCGGCGCGGTCAAAGTTCCGTCCCGCACTCGCAAGGCTTAGGATGAACGCCGTCGCCAACGCTGCCAGTGATACCAACAGCGCAATGGAACACAGCGCAGCGAGCGTTAGTGGCTGACGTAGGCGAGTTTCAATCGACATGGCCCGATCCTAGTCGTCGCGCGCCGCCGAACAAGAAGGAGCATATTGA
>NZ_JANBVH010000039.1 GCF_024273235.1 Sphingomonas faeni
GACCGCCTCGAATTCGCATTCAAATACGGGTTCTGATTGCCCAACGCTGCAGAATCCCCACCGCTCCACCTGAGAGGATACCGCCATGGCAACGACAACCGGGGACGCATCGCCCCTTGGTCACGTGAAGCAGAGCCAGCCGTTGATCATCATCGCATCCTCCTTGGGTGCGGTGTTCGAATGGTATGATTTCTACCTGTACGGCCTGCTCGCGACGATCATCACCGCGCAGTTCTTCTCGGGCGTCAACGAGACGACCGGGTTCATCTTCGCGCTCGCGGCGTTCGCGGCCGGGTTCGCGGTGCGGCCGTTCGGCGCGCTGGTGTTCGGGCGGATCGGCGATGTCGTCGGGCGCAAGAACACCTTCCTCGTGACGATGGCGATCATGGGCCTGTCGACCTTCCTGGTCGGCCTGCTCCCCAGCTATGCGTCGGTCGGCGTCGCCGCGCCGATCGCGCTGGTGGTATTGCGCCTGTTGCAGGGCCTCGCGCTCGGCGGCGAATATGGCGGTGCCGCGACCTATGTCGCCGAGCATGCGCCTGACAAGAAGCGCGGGCTGTTCACCAGCTTCATCCAGACGACCGCGTCGCTCGGCCTGTTCGCGGCGCTGTTGATCGTGATCGGCGTCCGCACTCTTGTGGGCGAAGAAGCGTTCGCGGCTTGGGGCTGGCGTATCCCGTTCATCGTCTCGATCGCGCTGCTTGCCGTGTCGCTGTGGATCCGCATGCAGCTCGAAGAGAGCCCGGTGTTCCAGAAGATGAAGGACGAGGGCAAGACCTCGAAGGCGCCGCTGACCGAAGCGTTCGGCCAGTGGAGCAATTTGAAGGTCGTGCTGATCGCGCTGTTCGGTGCGGTCGTCGGCCAGGGCGTCGTGTTCTACACCAGCCAGTTCTACGCGCTGTTCTTCTTGGAAAAGAACCTGCGCGTCGATGGGCCGACCACCAACATCCTGATCGCGATCGCACTGCTGATCGCGACGCCTGCGTTCATCTTCTTCGGCTGGCTGTCGGACAAGATCGGGCGCAAGTGGATCATCCTGACCGGCTGCGCGCTCGCGGCGCTGACCTACATGCCACTGTTCCACGCGCTGTCGAAGGCCGCCAACCCCGCGCTGTATGCGGCACAGGCCAATTCGCCGGTGACGGTGGTGGCCAACCCCGACGAGTGCTCGGTCCAGTTCGACCCGGTCGGCAAGAACAAGTTCGACAGCAGCTCGTGCGACATCGCCAAGTCGTATCTGGCAAAGGCGGGCATCTCGTACACCAACGTGATCGCACCCGCCGGCACCGTCGCGCAGATCAACATCGGCGGCGCGACCATCCCGGTCGTCAATCCGGCGGTGGTTTCGGGGCCCGAAAAGGCAGCGGCGATCAAGACGTTCGGTACCGAAGTGAAGACCGCTCTTACCGCGGTCGGCTACCCCGAAAAGGCGGACCCGGCGCAGATCAACAAGCCGATGGTCATCGCCATCCTCGTCCTGCTCGTGCTGTATGTGACGATGGTCTACGGGCCGATCGCGGCGTTGCTGGTCGAGCTGTTCCCGACGCGGATCCGCTACACCTCGATGTCGCTGCCCTATCATATCGGCAATGGCTGGTTCGGCGGGTTCCTGCCCACCGCGGCGTTCGCGATGGTCGCGGCGACCGGGGATATCTATTACGGCCTCTGGTACCCGATCCTCGCCTGCGCGGTGACGGCGCTGGTCGGCCTGGTATTCCTGCCGGAAACGTTCCGCCGGTCGCTGCACGGCTGACCGTAGCTGAGGACCTGCGCCGAGGGCGGCGTCGATCCGGCAGAACCGGATCGGCGCCGCCCTTTTTTGTCCGGCGCGCTGCGGTCGACGCTCGCCGGCCCGATGCACAGCAAGCTCGCCGTAAAATGCGGATCGATTTCGATCGGTAGTCGATGCAACGCGCGCCATCCGCGAATATTCCGGGTGTCGATGGCGCGTGCTTTAGATTAGGTAGGCAAGGCGAATTGCGAAACCAGTGTATCTGCCGCACCGAAGCCTGGGAATAAAATGCCTATATTTAAGCTATATAGGTATATTCAACGCGGCGCGTTCTCGATTCTGGCGCCGGCATTCCTGATCACCGTCTCGATGCTGGCTTTGCTCGGGGTCGCCTTGTGGCAGGAGCGGCGCGATGCATGGCAGCGTGCCGACCTGGCGTCGGCCAATCTCCTGACGGCGCTCGCGCAGGATATCGGTGGCAATATCAAACAGGTCGATCGCGGGTTGCAGATCACCGCCGATGGTCTCGCGATCCCGGGAATATGGACGTATCCGGCAACGGTGCGGAGCCTCATCCTGTTCGCGGCGGGGCGCGCGTCGCCGTATCGCGGGCGGGCGTTCGTGCTGGATTCGCAAGGCCGCCTGATCGCGGGATCGAACCGCGAGCCGCCGCTGGGCGCGAGCTTTGCCGACCGGCGCTATTTCACTGTCCACCGATCGGGCGGCACGGCCGGTGCCTTCCTGAGCGAACCCCTCGACAGCCGGGTTGCCGGCGAAGGTCGAAGCCTGGTGCTCAGTCGCCGCGTGACCGGCACGAACGGCGAGTTTGCCGGGATCGTCGGCGCGACCATCCCGCTGCGTTCGATCCACGCGACCGTGTCGTCGGTCCGGTCCGGCCCGCAAAGCGCGATCAACCTCTTCACGCTGAAGGGCACGATCATCGTCCGCAACCCGCCGCTGCCCAAGGGCGCGACTCACAACATCTATGGCTCGGCCACCTTCGACCACATGCTGCGCGAACCCGCCGGCCAGTTCGTCGGCACGTCAGCGATCGACGGACAGGAACGACTCTATACCTTCCTGCGCCCCGCCGGCCTTCCCCTGATCCTCGATGTCGCGACGTCCACGCGGGAGATCTTCGCATCGTGGCGGACACGCGCTGGCCTGTACGGTATCGCCGTCTCGGCGCTGTGCATCGCGGTGATGACGTTGAGCTTCCTCTTTCGCCGCGAACTCCGCCGCCGCGCCGACAGCGAGGCCGAACTCGGCAAGCTGGCGGCGACCGACGGCCTCACCGGGTTGCTCAACCGCCGATCGTTCGATGCGGCGATCGCGCGGGAATGGCGACGGGCGCGGCGCACGCAGGCGCCCTTGTCGCTGGTGATCATCGATGCGGATCACTTCAAGGCGTTCAACGACCATTACGGTCATGTCGCGGGCGACAAGGTGCTGCAGGGGATCGCCGCGGTCATGCAGGCGTCCGCCCGCCGCGCCAGCGATCAGGTCGCCCGGATCGGCGGCGAGGAATTCGCGATCCTGCTGCCGGATACGGGCGCGCGCGACGCCTGGCACTTCGCCGAACGGGTGCGACGGGCGGTATCCGACCTGAACATCCCCCATCGCGCCAATTCCGAGGGCGTGGTCACGATCAGCATCGGCGTCACCTGCAGCGTCACCGTCGAGGCCGGCGACGTCGAGGCCTTCATGAACGCCGGCGACGCGGCGCTGTATCTGGCGAAGAACGCCGGCAGGAACCGGGTCGCCGATACCGCCGTCTGATTATGGCGTCTGATTGCAGGGCACTGACCAAAAGAACCCGGTTGCAACGCCCAATATATCCGCTAATCCGGATATATGGATTCCGAACTGGCCATCGTTGCGCTTGGTGCGCTCGCGCAGGATACCCGCCTGGAGACCTTTCGCCTTCTGGTCCGGCATGAGCCGGGCGGTCTGGCGGCCGGCGAGATCGCGCGGCAGCTGAACGTGCCGCAGAACACGATGTCGGCGCATCTCGGGGTGCTGGCACGCGCCGGGCTGGTGCGATCCGAGCGCCATGGCCGCTCGATCGTCTACCGCGCCGACCTCGACGGCGTGCGTGCGCTGATGCTGTTCCTCGTCAAGGATTGCTGCGCCGGCAATGCCGAGCTGTGCACGCCGCTGCTCGCCGAACTCGCCCCGTGCTGCTGAAAGGACCCACCATGGCCGTCGATATCGTGATCTATCACAACCCCGAATGCGGCACGTCGCGCAACGTGCTCGGGCTGATCCGCAATGCGGGCATCGAGCCGCATGTCGTGGAATATCTGAAGACGCCGCCGTCGCGCGCGCTGCTCGTCGACCTCGTCGCGCGCGCCGGGATGACGCCGCGCGATCTGCTGCGCGAGAAGGGGACGCCGTTTGCCGAGCTGGGCCTGGGCGACACGGCCCTGTCCGACGACGCGCTGTTCGACGCGATGATCACGCATCCTATCCTGATCAACCGGCCACTGGTGGTGTCGCCGCTGGGCGTGAAGCTGTGCCGCCCGTCCGAAGCGGTGCTCGACCTGCTGCCCGCGCCGCAGCGCGCGGCGTTCGCCAAGGAAGACGGCGAGCGAGTCATCGGCGAAGATGGACGGCGCGTCCTCGACGCGGGTCGTCAACGCGTCCTAAACGCGGGCGGCCAGCCCGTCTGATGCTGCTCGCGCTGACCATCTTCGTCGTCACGATCGCGCTCGTCATCTGGCAGCCCAGGGGGCTCGGGATCGGTTGGAGCGCGCTGGGCGGCGCGGCGGTCGCGCTGTTCGCGGGCGTCGTCTCGCTCGGCGATATCCCGACCGTGTGGGGAATCGTCTGGAACGCGACCGCCACCTTCGTCGCGATCATCATCGTGAGCCTGTTGCTCGACGAGGCGGGGTTCTTCGAATGGGCGGCGTTGCATGTCGCGCGCTGGGGCGGGGGGCAGGGCAGGCGGCTGTTCGTGCTGATCGTGTTGCTCGGCGCGGCGGTGTCGGCGTTGTTCGCCAATGACGGCGCCGCGCTGATCCTGACGCCGATCGTCATCGCGATGCTGCGCGCGCTCGGCTACCGCGACAAGGCGACGCTGGCGTTCGTGATGGCGGCGGGGTTCGTCGCCGATACCGCCAGCCTGCCGCTGATCGTATCGAACCTCGTCAACATCGTGTCGGCGGACTTCTTCCGGATCGGCTTCGCGGATTATGCGTCGGTGATGGTGCCGGTCGACCTGGCATCGATCGCCGCGACGTTGGTCGTGCTGCTGCTGTTCTTCCGCCGCGATATCCCCGCCGACTATGACATGGCAGAGCTTCGCGAACCGGCGGCCGCGATCCGCGATCCCGCGACGTTCAAGGCGGGCTGGGTCGTGCTCGCGCTGTTGCTCGCCGGGTTCTTCCTGCTCGAACCGATCGGCGTGCCGGTCAGCGCGGTCGCCGCCACGGGCGCGCTCCTGCTGCTGGCGATCGCCGGGCGGGGGCCTGTGATCGAGACGCGCAAGGTCCTGCGCGGGGCGCCGTGGCAGGTCGTGATCTTCTCGCTCGGCATGTATCTGGTCGTCTACGGCCTGCGCAACGCCGGGCTGACCGACCATCTCGCGGCACTGCTCGACCGGACCGCGCAGGGCGGCGTCTGGGGTGCGGCGTTCGGTACGGGGATCATCGCCGCGCTGCTGTCGTCGGTGATGAACAACATGCCGACCGTGCTGGTCGGGGCGCTCTCGATCGACGCGACGCACGCAACCGGCACAGTCCGCGAGGCGATGATCTATGCCAATGTCATCGGCTGCGATCTCGGGCCGAAGATCACGCCGATCGGATCGCTCGCGACGTTGCTGTGGCTGCACGTGCTTGGGCAGAAGGGCATCCGGATCGGCTGGGGCTATTATTTCCGGGTCGGCGCGACGTTGACGATCCCTGTCTTGCTGGTGACGCTCGCTGCCCTCGCGCTGCGGATCGGGATGGCGTGACCGCACTCGTATATCTTGCCGCATCGCTGGCCGAGATCGGCGGGTGCTTCGCATTCTGGGCATGGCTGCGGCTCGACCGATCGCCGCTATGGCTCGCGCCCGGCATGGCGTGTCTCGCGCTGTTCGCCTGGTTGCTGACGCGGGTCGACAGCGACGCGGCCGGGCGTGCCTATGCGGCCTATGGCGGTGTCTATATCTGTGCGTCGTTGCTGTGGCTGTGGGCGGTCGAGGGCGTCCGCCCGGATCGCTGGGACGTCGGCGGCGCGGCGCTCTGCCTGATCGGCACCTGCGTCATTCTACTCGCACCGAGGACCGCCTGATGCCGCTTCGTACGCTGTCCGACCCGACCCATCTGCCCGCGCTCGATCGGCGTTACGTGCGCGATCGTCCCGCGCTGGGGCTGGGGCCGAACGACCCGCCGCCGCGGATCCTGCTGCTCTACGGCAGCCTGCGCGAACGCTCCTATTCGCGGCTGTGCGTCGAGGAAGCCGCGCGGCTGCTGGAATTCTTCGGCTGCGAGACGCGGATCTTCGATCCCTCGACGCTGCCGCTGCCGGACCAGATCGCGAACGACGATCATCCCGCGGTCGACGAACTGCGCCAGTTGTCGATGTGGTCCGAAGGGCATGTCTGGTGCAGTCCCGAGCGGCACGGCCAGATCACCGGGATCATGAAGCTGCAGGTCGATCACCTGCCGCTCGCGATCGGCGGGATGCGGCCGACCCAGGGGCGCACGCTGGCGGTGATGCAGGTGTCGGCGGGGTCGCAGTCGTTCAACAGCGTCAACACCTTGCGCGTGCTCGGCCGGTGGATGCGGATGGTGACGATCCCCAACCAGTCGAGCGTGGCCAAGGCGTTTGCCGAGTTCGACGACGACGGCCGGATGAAGCCGTCGAGCTATTACGACCGGATCGTCGACGTGATGGAGGAACTGGTGCGCTTCACGGTGCTGCTCCGGCCGCATGGTGCGCAACTGGTCGATCGCTATTCGGAGCGCAAGGAGGCCGGCGTGGCGATCGACCCGGCAACCGACCTGTCGAGTATCGCGCTGACCTGAGCCCGCACCGGTAATTCAGTTCGCCGCGGCCACCGCGAGCAGTGCCCGGTCGATCGCGCCCGTTGCGGAGGCATCGCCCGGCATGTCGTTGGCGAGCGCGGAGAAGGTGAGGGTGCGGCCGCTGGCGGCGATAAGGAAACCGGACACCGCGTTGGCCGCGTTGAGCGAGCCGGTCTTGGCGAACAGCTTGCCGTCTAGGGGTGTCCCGTGGAAGCGCCGTGCGAGCGTGCCGTCGATCCCGCCGACCGGCAACGTCGCCCGCCATGCCGCGCCCCAGGGCTGCATCTGCGTCCAGCGGAGGAAGCGGACCGCCGCGCGTGGCGTGACGCGGTTATAGTTGGACATGCCCGATCCGTCGGCGAAATCGTAGGTCCAGCGCGCGACCCCGGCGCGGTCGAGCATCGCGCGGACCGCCGCCTGGCCATCCGCGACCGACCCCGACCCGCCGATCGCCCCGACCCGGCGGAGCAGGAGTTCGGCGTGCAGGTTCTGGCTGACCTTGTTGGTGACGCGCAGGTCTTCGCGAAGCGGCGGCGGGGCGAGGCGGGCGAGCACCGCCGGCTCCGGAGGCCGCGCGGCCGGGGCCGAACCACGGGTCGCAGGATCGTCGGCGGACGAGGCGGGGCGATGGCGGACGGTGATCGAACCGGTCACGCGAACGCCCAGCGTGCGCAGCATCGCCGCAAGCCGCCACGCGGCCCGGTGCGCGGGATCGTCGATGCCGACGGTGAGCGTCGCGGGCTTGCCGACCGGAAGCGTGCCGCCGATCCGGAGCAGGTCGTCGTTCGGTATCCGGGTCGCGTCGAGCGCAGCCTTCGTCCCGCCCGTGATCGAACGGTTGTCGATCCGGTAATAACCGTCGCCGGTGATCGTCGGTGGCGCGCCGGGACGGGTCGGCGTGACGGTGACGGTCGTGACATTGTCGTCGATCGTCAGCGCGGAGATCGCGGTGCCGTAGCGGCTGGACACGTTGTTCCAGCTCATCCCCTGCGGCCAGCGTTCGTCGGGAAACGCGCTGTCGTCGCCGATCACGTCGCGGACGCTGCGGGTTCGCGATGCCACCGCGCGAGCCAGGTCGAGCAGGCAGTCGGTGGCGCAGTTGGGCGCGCTCGACAGTCGCGCATCGCCGTGCCCGGCCAGGATCACGTCGCGCCCTTCGAGCCGAACGGTGGCGCCGCCGCCGCCGTCCGGTGCGGTGGTGTCCAGCATCGCGAACGCGGCGGCGGTGGTGAAGATCTTGGTGTTCGAGGCGGGGACGAACCGATCGTCGGGGCGGACCGCCACGATCTCCCGGCCTTGCTCGTCCGCCACGACCAGGCCGATCCGCGTGCCCGGACCGGCGGCCGCCAGTGCCTGCTCGATGGCGGGATCGGTCGGGACAGCGGCGGTGAGGAGGAGAGCGAGAAGGATGGGCGTCATGGTGCCTCGATCACGCTGCCGAGCAGCGCCAGGAACTCGCTGGCGAGTGCGCTCGGCGGACGGTCGAGCAGGTGGATCGCGTGGACGTCGAAGGTCAGCGACGGCTTCAGCGGTCGCATCGCCAGCCCCGGCGTCATCCACGCTTCGGCGGTGAAATTGTCGACGATGGTCAGGCCGACGCCCGCGCGGACCAGGGCGGCGGCGATGTAGAAGGTGCGCGCCGACGCGACCTCGTCCAGTTCGAGCGCCTGGCGATCGAGTTCGGTCGAGAACATCTGGCCGATCGGACCGCTGGCCGCGAGCGTGATGAAGCGGTGACCGACGAGCTGCGCCAGTTCGACGCGGGGTGGCGCATCGGGCATGTCCTCCTCGCGGTAGAGCACGACCAGTTCGCCCTCGCCGAGCCAGCTCTGGCCGAGCGGCGCACCGCGCGGCACCTCGGCGGCGATCGCGATATCGGTCTCGCGCTCGTACAGCTTGCGCAGCAGGTCGTCGTGGTGGACGGTCTGGAGATCGAAGCGGACGTCGGGATGCTTTTCCAGAAAGCGCGACACCGCGGTCGGCAGGGCACCGAGCGCCAGGCTGGGGAGTGCGGAGATGCGCAGCGTCGCCCCAGCGCCGGCGCGAAGATTGCGACCGGCCTCGCGCAGCGCCCGGACGCGCTCCTGGATATCGGCGACGTCGCCGAACAGCGCATGGGCGTCCTCGGTCGGGACGAGCCGGCCGGTGGTACGCTGGAACAGGTCGAAGCCGAGCATTGTCTCGGCATGGCGCAACGTCTTCGACACCGACGGCTGCGAGATGTTGAGCGCGCGGGCGGCGGCACTGACCGATCCGTTGACGTAGACCGCGTGGAAGATCTCGATATGGCGCAGGTTCATGCCAAGCTCGCCCCCCGGAAGCGGGCTTCGTCCAGCCCGTCTTCCGCACGTGCTACCAAGGTCGCGACGGTCAGATTGGCCGATGCCGAGGGCATTGTGCGGGTCATGTCGAGCAGCCGGTCGAACGGCAGGACCAGGCCGACGACGAGCGCGGTCTGTTCGGGCCCGACGCCGACCGCGGACAGCATCGCCGCGAGCATGAACAGCGACGCGGACGGCACAGGCGCTGTGCCGAACGCGGCGAGCGCGCCGGTCAGCAGCATCACGCCGAGCATCCACGCGTCGGGGACGATGCCGAGCGCCTGCAACGCGAACTGGCCGAGCAGCCCGACATACATCGCCGTACCGTCCTTGCCGATGCTCGCGCCGAGCGGCAGCACGGTCGAGGCGATCGGGCGGGCGATCCCCAGATTGTCCTGCGCGACGCGGAGCGCGACCGGCAAGGTGGCGGACGACGACGCGGTGGAAAAGGCGACGACCAGCGGATCGACGATGCCGCGGAAGAAGCGCACCACCGGCAACCGCGCGACGAACGCGATCAGGCTCGCGTGGACGCCGATCTGTACCAGCGAGGCGAGCACGACGCACAAGGCCAGCCAGCCGATATTGACGAACACCGCCATCCCGCCGCCTGCGACCGCGTTGGCGATGAGCGCCAGCACGCCGAACGGAGTCGCCTCCATGACGATCCGGACGATCTGGAGCAGGACTGCGGCGGCGGACTGGAGCAACGCGACGACCGGCTTGCCCGCCTCGCCCGAGACGACGCTGCCGATGCCGAGCAGGATCGCGACGAAGATGATCGCGAGCATGTCGCCCTTCGCCAGCGCCTCGACGATGTTGGCGGGGACGATGCCGAGCAACTGGTCGGCGGGCGAGACCGCGGGGCCGAGCAGGTGCGGGGCTATGCCGGCGAGCGCGATGCCGTCGCCGGGCCGGATCAGCAGCCCGAACGCCATGCCGATCGACACCGCGATCAGCGTCGTCAGCGCGAACCAGGCCACGGTGCGCCCGCCGATCGAGCCTAGCCGCCGCGGGTCGCCGAGCGACGCGATGCCGGCGGCGATCGTCACCAGCACGACCGGGACGACCAGCATCTTGATCAGCCGGACGAACAGGTCGCCGACGAGCTTTATCGAGGCAGCACCCTCGGGCCAGAGCACCCCGAGCGCGACGCCGAGGACGAGCCCGCCGACCACCCGCTGCCACAGCGGGATCGCGAACCAGGCCCCCAACAGCCTCAAGCGGGGGTTTCCCAGAAGCCGGGGCCCCAGAAGCCCGGTAACGGCGGCGAGAGCATGCCGTCGCGATCGACCACGCCGCCGGGGCGATCCTCGGTCAACCAGAGCGGGCCATCGAGATCGACGAACGCGGCACCGCCTGCGAGCAGCATCGCCGGCGCGATGCCGAGCGACGAACAGACCATGCACCCCACCATCAATCCGAACCCTTTTGCCTTCGCAGCATCGGCGAGCGACACGGCTTCGGTCAAGCCACCGGTCTTGTCGAGCTTGACGTTGACATAGGCATAGCGCCCCGCGAGCGAGTCCAGGTCGTCCGCCGTATGGAGCGACTCGTCCGCGCACAGCGGAATGCGCGACGCGAACCCGGCGAGCGCGCCGTCCTCGCCGGCGCGCAACGGCTGTTCGAGCAGGTCGACGCGGTGCGCGACGAGGAAGTCCTGGAGGCGGCTGACCTCTTGGATCGACCAGCTTTCATTGGGATCGACGATCAGCCGCGGGTTGCGCGCGGCGGCGCGGACGGCGGCGATCTGCGCTTCGGCATGCTGGCGATCGACCTTGATCTTCAGCAGCGGGACATGCGCGGAGCGGGCGGCGACGGCGGCCATCGCGTCGGGCGCGTCGATCCCGATCGTGATCGCGGAGGCGACGGCGATCGGCTCCGCGAGGCCCGCCAGCGCCGCGACGGTGGTGCCGGCAAGGCGCGCCTCGAGATCCCACAACGCCGCATCGACCGCGTTGCGCGCCGCGCCGGGGGGCATCGTTCCGGCCAGCTCGTCCCGCGACAGGCCCTGCGCCACGAGGGGCGCCACCGACGCGATCTCGGCCAGCGCATGGTCGATCGTCTCGCCGTAGCGGGGATAGGGTACGCCTTCGCCGCGGCCCACCGCATCGCCCTGCGCGATCGTGACGGTGACGACGTCGGCCGCCGTCTTCACCCCGCGCGAGATGCGGAACGGTGCGCTCAGGCCGAAACGGTCATGGCGGGCGTCGAGATGTCGAAGCATGAGAGCATCCAGTCGATGATCGGGTCGGCGCCGAAGCGATACGGGTCGGTGCAGGGCAGGCCGAGCGCGTCACCGGTCTCGGCACAAAGCCGCCGCGCATCCTCCTCGGCAAGCTTGACGGTGTTGAGCGCGATGCCGACCGCCTGCACGTCCGGGCTGGTCAGCCGCGCGACCGACACATTGGCGGCGAGGCAGGTGGCGAGATCGGGCAATCGGTAATGCGGCAGGCCGCGCATATGGGCGCGCGACGGATCGTGGCAGAGCACCAGCGCCCTGGCTTGCGCGCCGTGCAGCAGCCCGGTCGAGACGCCGGCGAACGACGGGTGGAACAGCGACCCCTGGCCCTCAATCAGGTCCCAGCCGTCGTCGTCGCGCGCGGGCGTCAACGCCTCGATCGCCCCTGAGATGAAATCGGCGACCACCGCGTCGAGCGGGACGCCGTCGCCAGCGATCAGGATGCCGGTCTGACCGGTCGCGCGGAAGTCGGCGGACAGGCCGCGGCGGCGCATCGCATCGCGCAACGCCAGCGTCGCATACATCTTGCCGACCGAGCAGTCGGTCCCGACCGTCAGCAGGCGATTGCCGGCGCGACGCGTGCCGGTGCCGACGCGCAGGCCGGCGGGGGGATCGCGGACGTCGAACAGCGCGACGCCGGCCTCGGCCGCGGCCTGGACGAGCGCGGGGACATCGCGCAGCCGCTGGTGCAGGCCCGAGGCGACGTTCATGCCTGCGTGGATCGCGACCAGCGCGTCTTCGACCAGCGCATCCCCCATCTGGCCGCCCGCGTTGGCGATGCCGAGCACAAGCGTCCGCGCACCCGCCGCGCGCGCTTCGGTGACGTCCATGCGCGGCAGGTCGAGGGTCAGCGGGCTGTCGTCGTGCCGCCATTCGCCGACGCAATCTTGGCGGCGGAAGGTGGCGAGCCCGCGCGAGGTCTTGATGCCGACCTCGTCGTCCGAATGGCCTAGGTACAGGAGGAAGGGGCCGAAGATCATCGCATACCTGTGCTGGCTGAAGGAGCGCCCGACTTACCGCGCACCAGCCCGACGCCGCCAATCACGGCCGCGGCTCGACCCATAACCCGAAGCTATGAGGCGGGGCAGTCGCTCGGTTTGGGCCGGAGCAGCACGCGTCCGGCTGCGACGCCCGTGGTCTTTCCGTTCGACAATGCGAGCCGGCCGTTCACGAACAGCGCCTTCACGCCGACGCTCGGCAGGCGGGGATGGACATAGTCCGCGCGCGGCGCGTAGCCGACTGGATCGAACACCACGATATCGGCGAAATAACCGGGCTTGAGATAGCCGCGGTGGTCGATGCGGTACAGATCGGCGGTGGCGCCGGTCGATTGCCGGATGAAAGTGCGCGTTGAAATCACCTGCCGTTGCCGCGCATACACCTGATATTTACGCGGGAAGGTGGCGTATTGGCGGGGATGGCCATCGGAGCCGTCAGAGCTGGTGACGATCCATGGCTGTTGCATCAGCAGGTCGACGTCGCGGTCCGCCATGTTGAAGCTCGCGATGCCGACCCCCGCGGGACCGGTGCCGGCCTTGTCGGGTGCGCGGAGGATACGGATCGCGGCGTCGATGGGGGACAGCGTCCATAAAGTCGCCATCTGGCCGAGCGTCCTGCCGGTCCAGGGCTGGCCTTCGCTGGTCAGCAGGATCGACTCCGCGCCGCCACGCCGGCGCAGGTTCTCGGTCATCTCGGTCCTGATCCTGGCCAGCATGACGGGGTCGTCGAGGCGTGCGATCAATTTGGCGTAACCGCCGTCGCTCGCCCAGCGCGGGAGCAGCGCGGCGTCGACGCTGGAGCCGGAGGCGAGCCACGGATATTGATCCGCGGTGACGTCCTGACCGGCGGCGCGCGCAGCCTCGATCGTCGCGATCAGTTGCGGTGCCTGGCCTTGCAGGTCGACGCCGAGCGCCTTCAGATGCGCGAAATGGACGGGCATCTTCGCCTGCCTGCCAATTTCTATCGCCTCGCGGGTGCTGGCGAGCAGGCCGATCGTGTAGTTGGATTCGTCGCGCTGGTGCGTGTCGTAGATCCCGCCACGGCTGCCCGCCTCGCGCGCGACGGCGATCACCTCGTCGGTCGCGGCGAAGCTTTGCGGAGCGTAGAACAACCCGGTCGACAGGCCGTAGGCACCCTCGCACATCGCCTTGGAGGCGAGGGACGTCTCCTGCGCCAGTTCGGCGGGCGTAGGCGCGCGGTCGTCCTGACCGAGCACGCGGGTGCGGATCGTGCCGAAGCCGACAAAGGGCACGAGGTTGGTGCCGACCCCCGACGCGGTCAGCGTGCGGGCGTCGTCGGCGACGTCGGGCGTGCCGCCGCCGTCGACGCCGATGACGATCGTCGAGACTCCCTGCGCGAGCCAGGGCAGGTTGAGCCGCTGCGTCGCGTCGGGCGAGCGGATATAGGTGTCGGGATGCGTGTGCGCGTCGATGAAGCCGGGCGCGACGATCTGGCCCTTCGCGTCGATCGTGCGGGTGGCGACGGTGCCTCGGGTGGGGCCCACATAGACGATGCGGTCGCCGGTGATCTCGACGTCGCCGACGATCGGCGCGGCGTCGGCGCCGTTATGGATCGTGCCGCCGCGGATCACGACGTCGACCCGTGGCGCCGCGACCGCCGGGGCCCCGAGGAGGATGGCGAGCGCGGATACGGCAAGGCGGTTCATAGGCGGGGCCTCAGTGTCTTGCGGTCGGCGACGTGCGCGTCGACCGCGGCGCGGCTGAAGAGCATCGGCTGCATCCGGCCCGCGATCCAAGGGGCATATTGGTCGCGGTAATGCGGCGATCGCGGGTCGTTCGACTGGCCAGGCAGGTTGAGCATCAGCGAATTGTCCCATGCGCCGACGTCGATCACCTCGATATAGCTCGCGCCGCCACCTGCGCGCCAGCTCGGGCCAGCGCCGAGCCAGCGCGCCATGACGGTGTAGGAATCGCCACCCGATCCTTCGCCCTCGATCGGGGGAAAGGCGGCGGCGATGGCGGGGACGCGCGACAGGGGGTGCGCGATTCGGACCTGGTGGAGCGTCCCCCAGCGCCATTTCGCGGGGTCCGGCCCGAGCAGCGTGTGCGCCGAAGCCCAGGCAGACACCAGCGCCGCATCGAGCATCGCGTCGCGGGCGGCGACCGGCGCATCGCCGAGGCGCCGGTCGGGACGCGCGAGCAGGCCCAGCAGCACCGACGGCGCGATGTCCGTGACCAGGTCCTGCGCCCGCTCGGGGACGATCGCGGCGAGCATCCGCGTGCCCAGATCGCGCCACAGGATCTCGAACAGCGCGGCGGCGGCGCTGTCGGCGCCGATCCGCGCGTCCCAGCCCCGCAGCATGTCCGCCGCCTCGGAGCGCCGCTTCGGCAACAGCGCGATCAACTGGCGCGCAGGCGTGGAGAGCGTGTCGTGCTGAAGTGCGACGCTGTCGGCGAGACTGTGTCTGGTCTGCGCCTTCAGGACGCTGGCGATGCGGTCGTAGCGATACGGATCGCGGAACGAAAAGGCGGGGATGCGGTCGCGCGGCCAGCCGGCGGGCAGGTTGTTCTGGTTGGCGGAGGCGAACCAGCCCTTGGCCGGGTTGTAGCTGCTGGGCAGCGCGGCGAAATTGCGCATGCCCGTCCAGTCGTAGCGCCCGTCGCCGGGGACGGGGAGCAGGCCGTCCCCGGTCTTGCGGATCGGGGCGAAGCCGATCACCTGCCAGCCGGTGTTGCCGTCGATATCGGCATAATGGAAGTTGGTCGGCGAGGGATGGAGGCGGAACGCCTTGCGCAGCGAGGTCCAGTCCCGTGCGAGGTTGATCGCGATCATCGCGAACGCGCCCGCGCCGCCGGGCTGCATCGCGATCGATCCGAGCGCGGTCGCGCGGTGCCGGGCGGGATCGTGCGAGATCACCGGGCCGTGGACGCTGTACCGCAAGGTCGCCGATCCGGGCGGTGCATCCTTCACGGCGATGGCGGTCTCGATACGGGTGAAGCGCTTCCAGCCGCCGGCATGACGATAGCGCTCCGGATCCTGCGGGTGGAGATCGAGGACGAACAGATCCTCCTGGTCGATGTGGAAATTGGTCCGCCCGAACGCGAAGCGATCGGTGTGGCCCTGCATGATCCCCGGCAGGCCGGGCGCGCCACCACCGATCACGTCGAGCCCGGGCGCGGAGAGATGCGCGACATGGCGCGGGCCGAACCCGCCGATCCCGAGATGCGGATCGTTGGCGAGGATCGGGCGGCCGGTCGCGGTGCGCGACGGCGAGACCGTCCAGGCGTTGCTGCCGGCATTGGCGCGCTCGGTGGGTATTTCCGACGGGTCGATCGTCGGCGTGCCCGGCCCGAACGGCAGCCGGCCCAGGCGCATGACGCCCAGGTCGGCGTCCGACACCGCCGCGACGTCGAGCCCGGCCGGCACGCGCATCGTCCAGGCCGGGCGCAACGGCGCGACGACCGCATCCAGATCGAGCAGGCCGAGCGCCGCGAGCTGGGCGCGGCGGACCTCGTCGTCGGCATTGCCGATCGAGGCGCCGCGCGCGAGCACGAGGTCGCGGATGTCCCACTTTATCGGTGCGACGCCCAGGATGGTGTATTCCAGCGGCAACAGCGAGGGATCGGCGGAAACCTCGTCGATCCGCGCATTGATCCCGGCGACATAGGCACCGGCACAGGCCAGCACGTCGCCGGGGATGCGACTCAGCTCGACGTCCAGGTCGCCGCGATAGTGGAACAGGCGTGCGACCGCGTCATGCTGGACGAACCCGGGGCCGAACGCTTCCGCCAGCCGGCCGAGTTCGCGGCGGTGCGACAGGTCGATCTGGAACAGTCGATCGCGCGCAACGACATAGCCCTGGCCGAAGAACGCATCGGGGATCGAGGCCGCGCGGATATGCGGGACGCCGTAGATGTCGTCGACGATCTCGATCGGTGCGGTCTGGCCGTCCAGCGCAATCGGCGGGGTGGCCGCGATTGCTAACCCGGTTTGCGCCAGCGCCAGTGTCGCGACCGACCCGTGCAGGAATGATCTGCGGTTGATCATCGATACGATTCCCGGCTGTGGACCCGTGGCGAGGCTAGGCCCGCGCCGCCGCGCCGTTGGTATGACAAGCGCGCCGTCCGCCATAGGGGGTGTTTATGGGCGCGGGGCCATAATCCGCGGTTATGGAACGATAAACGCTTGGACGCTGCCGGGGCCTTGACGCCTGTCGTCCACCCCGCGCACCTTCGTCTATCCGACATGATCGGCGCTGCACCCTCGGGGCGCGGCGACCGGATCGGCGGAGTCTGCAGGGGGCATTGGTCGCAGACCGGCGAACAGCCGGCGCGATCGAGGCAATATTGGGGGGCAAAATGACGAAACCTTGGCAATTCCGGCAGAATCTCTCCGGTCTCGCGATCGCGCTCTGCACCGTGACGCCCGCTGTCGCGCAGACGAGTGCCGGGACCGAGACGACACCGCCGACCCCGCAGGCCGAGGTCGATCCCGAAATCCTCGTCACCGGTTCCCGGGTCGCGCGCAATGGCTTCCAGGCGCCGACTCCGGTCACGGTCCTGACGCGGGAGGAGATCCAGAACTCGTCGCCGTCGAACAACATCGCCGATTTCGTCAACCAGCTGCCCGCGCTGGCCGGCTCGACGCGCCCCGCCAATTCGCGCCTGAACCTGTCGAGCGGACAGGCCGGTATCAATGCACTGAACCTGCGCAACCTCGGCGAAATCCGCACCCTCGTCCTGCTCGACGGCCGTCGTTCGGTCGGCTCGACGATCACTGGGCTGGTCGACGTCAACACCATTCCCCAGGCGCTGGTGAAGAGCGTCGAGGTCGTCACCGGCGGTGCCTCCGCGGCGTACGGATCGGACGCGGTGGCGGGTGTCGTCAACTTCGTCCTCGACAAGAAATACGAAGGGCTGAAGGTCTCGATCGACAGCGGCATCACCGACAAGGGCGATGGCCAGAACTACTCGCTGAGCGTGGCCGGCGGCATGGCGTTCGGCAGCGACGATCGCGGCCGTATCCTCCTGTCGGCCGAGGTCGCGCACCGCGATGGCATCTTCGAGGTCGATCGCGACTGGAACGCGACCGGCTATGTGCGGATCACCAACCCTGCCTATGATGCCACCACCAACTCCAGCGTCCCGCAGTTCCTGATTCGTCGCCAGGTGGGCGCGGCAAACTCTACGCCGGGCGGACTCGTCACCGGATCGGCCGGCGGCACGGCGAACCGGCTGCGCGGGCTGTATTTCGGTCAGGGCGGCGCGGTGCAGCAGTTCCAGTACGGCGCGCTGACCTTTCCCTCGCCGACCGGCAGCGCCGCACCGACGCTGACCCAGGGCGGCGACTGGCAGGTCAATGATTCGGGCCGCCGAATCGGCCTGGATCCCCGGGACGACCGCCACGGCGTCTTCGGACGCGTGAGCTACGACATCGGCGAGGGGATCTCGCTGTTCGCGGAAGGGGCGTATAATCGCCAAGCGGTGCTGTTCAACGCCGGGCCGAACTTGGCGACGGGCGTCGCGCTCACCGCCACAGGCTGCGGCACGGCGGCGACCTCGGCGAGCGCGCCGCTGACCTGCAACGCGTTCCTCTACAACACGCTCGGCCGCGCGGCGTTGACCGGGATCACCAGCGTGACGGTCGCGACGACCGCCGCCGACCTCCCCTATCGCGCGGTCAGCAACCGGCGCGAGGTGCAGCGCTACGTGATCGGCGCCGAGGGCCGGGCGGAGGTGTTCGGCAAGCCCGCGACGTGGAACCTGTATGGGCAATATGGCCGCGCCGACCTGCGCGAACAGCTGCGCGACGTGATGAACATCACCCGCATGAACAACGCCACCGCCGCGGTCTTCGCACCGGCCGGCAACACCGGGGGCTATGCGGCGGGATCGATCCAGTGCCTCGTCAACGTCGACGCGAACACGGCCAACGACGACCGGGCGTGCGTGCCGCTCAACCGTCTCGGGGTCGGCGTCGCGAATGCCTCGGCGATCGGCTACGTCCTCGGCAACCCCTACCGCGACGAACTGGTCGAGCAGTACAACGCCGCCGCCAACGTCTCGCTGACGCCGTTCGCGACCTGGGCGGGCGACGTCAGCGTCGCGGTCGGTGCGGAATATCGCAAAGAACAGATCAGCGGCTTCGTTCCCGCCGAGTTCCAGCCGCTCTCGACCGTGGATGCCAACGGCCGACCGACCACGACGAACCGCTGGTCGGTCGGCAACTATCTGCCCACCAATGGCAGCTACACGGTGAAGGAGGCCTATCTCGAGACGGTCGTCCCCTTGGGCCTCGGGCTCGAATTCAACGGCGCGGCGCGCGCGACGCGCTATTCGACCGCCGGCTATGTCACCACTTGGAAGGCCGGCGCGACGTGGCAGCCGATCGAGGACATCCGCCTGCGGGTGACCCGCTCGCGCGACATCCGCGCACCCAATCTCAACGAACTCTATGCGGCGGGTTCGGCCAACAGCGATTCGGTGCGCAACCCCGCTTATACCAACGACGGCGCGAACGGTCCGGCGACCTTCGGCTATTCGGCGGTCGTCACCGGCAATCTGAACCTGCGCCCCGAAAAGTCGGATTCGTGGAACATCGGCGGCGTCCTCACGCCGCGCTTCCTGCCGGGCTTCAATCTCGCCGTCGATTATTTCCGGATCGACGTGAAGGATGCGATCAGCAGTTTCGCCGCGCAGGACATCATCAACCTGTGCTTCCAAGGGCAGCAGCAGTTCTGCGATGCCTACACCGTCGATCCCGCGCGCTCGACGCCCGGCCAGCCTTACTACCAGTTCCGCAGCCAGCCGTTCAACGCGGCCAGCCAGCTGGTGCGCGGCATCGACATCGATGGATCGTACCGCCTGCCGTTGAATGCGATCGTCGGGACGGCAGAGGGCGCGATCACGTTGCGCGGGGTGGCGACGCGCTACATCGAGAACCGGTTCGACAGCGGCGTGCCGACCAACGCGGTGCTCAACACCGTCGGCGTGAACGGCGGGCAGACGAGCACGCCCAAGTGGATCTACCGCTTCAGCGCGACCTACGACACGCCGCGCTTCGCGATCACGGGCGTCGGTCGCGGCGTGAGTTCGGGCAAGTACGTCGCCAATGGGATCGAATGCCAGACGACCTGTCCGGTCTCGACCACGCAGTTCCCGACCTATGACGACAACCATGTGTCGGGGCTGTTCTACGCCGATCTGAACCTGACGGCGAAGATCAGCATGGGCGGCGCCGACGCGCAGATGTTCGTCAACGTCACCAACGTGTTCGATCGCTGGCCGTTGCTGGTGCCGGAGACCGGGCTGGCCGCGAACAGCACCTATTCGGACCTGCTGGGTCGCGCCTTCCGCGTCGGGATCCGGATGGAGACGCGGTAGAGAAGGCGCGCGCGGATCGATCGGCGCGCGACCCTATTCGTCGATCCCGAAGTTCAGCCCGCGCGACAGGCTGGGGTCGACGACCGCGACGACGAAATACGCCCCAAGCTGCTTGATCCGCTGCACCCAGCCTGTGTTCGCCTTGTACAGCGCCTTGGTCACCTCGGTCGATTTCGCCACTTCGCCGTCGATATATCCCCGGACATGCGCCGCGAACGCCACGTCCTCGATCCGCAGCATCAGTTCGAGGTTGATGAACAGACTGCGCATGTCGAAGTTCGCCGAGCCGATATGGACCGCGTCGTCGATCACGTAGAGCTTCGTATGCAGCTTGGTCGGCTGGTATTCGAACACCCGCACGCCCTTGCGCAACAATCCCGCATAGGTGAACCGCGCGGCGGCGATCGTCGCGTTGTTGTCCGATTTGCTCGCAGTGACGATCCGCACGTCCGCCTGCCGACGCCCGGCCTTGTCGAGCCGGCGCAGCAGCGCGGGGCTGGGCGTGAAATAGCCGGCGATGATGTCGATCCGTCGTCCGGCGCGCATGTCGTCGCGCACCGCGCGCGCCCAGGGCGACAGTTTCCGCGTCGGTCCGCCGATCAGCCACCGTGTTGTGCCCCTGGTCTCGCTCCAGCGCGACAGCGCGGCATTCAGTCGGCGCAGCTTGCCCTTCGGCTCGTGGATCCAGTCCTTCAGCGCGTCGAAATACCCGGCCAGCCGTCCCGCCGCCGGCCCCTCGACCAGCAACCCGAGATCGCGCCAAGCCTGTTCGGCGGCGGTGCCGAAATAATCATCCTCGATGTTGAAGCCGCCGATGATGATCCGCGTTTCGTCGGCGAGTGCGAGCTTCTGGTGGTTGCGCAGCAGATAGCGGCGACCGAAGCGTGCGGAGAACCGGCAGACCGAGATGCCGACGGTTTCCAGCGGTTCGAAGAACGCGTCGGGGGCATCGTCGCTGCCGAAGCCGTCGACGATCAGCGCGACGTCGACCCCGCGCTTGGCGGCGGCGATGAGCGCGGCGTTGACGCGCTTGCCCGACTCGTCGTCGGCGTAGATGTAATAGAGTATGCGCAGGGTGCGCTCGGCGCCGTCGATCAGCGCGAGCACCGCGTCGAGGCGGCGCGGGCCCGTATCGAGCAGCGTCATCTGGTTGCCGTCGACGGCGAAAGTCGGCTGGTCTTCGGGATCGTCCATGCGGCGCGTGATGGACATGGGGGGCGTCGGTGGCAACCCGCAGGGGGCTCCATGACGCGGGGGCGGCGGATTTCTTGACTTTGCGGGCTACCCCCCGTAGGCGACGCATTCTCATTCTATCGTTGTTACGAAGGAAGCCGCATGGCGCGCGTTACCGTCGAGGATTGTGTCGACAAGATCCCCAACCGGTTCGACCTGGTGTTGTTCGCGGCCCAGCGTGCGCGCCAGATTTCGGGCGGCGCAGAGCTGACGCTCGACCGCGACCGCGACAAGAACCCGGTCGTCGCGCTGCGCGAGATCGCCGACGAGAACGTCAAGCCGGCGCATCTCAAGGAACAGGTCATCCAGGGCCTGCAGAAGGTGCGCGTCGACGATGACGACGAAGTCGATGCCGTCGGCAGCCTGGCCGCTTCGGCCGAAGCACTGCGGCTTACCGCTGCCGCGCCGCCGCGGAACCAGAATCTGGGTGCGGATTACGAGGGTTGAGGCAGCGGGATTAGCGAAAGCTAATCCGCGGCTCGGCCGAAACCCCGGCCGGCGGGCATCGCCCGACCGACGACACGGCTTCGCTGCGGCGCGTGAAACAGAGAGAGCCCGTGGACCCAAGTCCGCGGGCTTTTTCTATACCCTCTCCCTGAGGGGAGAGGGAAGGGGCCCGCGGCGACTTCGCCGTGGGAAGGGTGAGGGCACGCGTGATGTGGTCGGGCCGTTCGTCATTCCCGCGGAGGCGGGAACCCATATTGGCTAGCCTCTCGTAGATCGCGACCGCCTGAGCATATGGATCCCCGCCTGCGCGGGGATGACGAAGCTGCGGGTTGTGGATCATCATTTCAAACTGGCGAACTACCCCCCTTTGTTCTCCCGCGAAGGCGGGAGCCCAGTCTGGATCCCCGCCTTCGCGGGGAAACATGCTTATGCTTCATCCCAGCCGCATCGCTTGCGACTACCCTGAGGTAGAGCGCCACGGCAAAACCGTGTCGTCAGTCGTTGCTGCGCAACGCTGGCCAGGCTTTCGACTTATCCGAAATAGCTCTGCTATTTCGGGTCTCGGCCTTTAAACCCCTGCGCAACAACAAACCACTCGACCGACCCCTTCCGGCTCGCCGGCGGTTTCGCATGCTTCACCGTCTTGAAGTTCCGCTTCATCTCCGCGACCAGCTCGGAATCAGCCCCACCAGCGAACACCTTCGACACGAAGGTCCCACCCGGCTCCAGTACCTCGCACGCAAAGTGCAGCGCCGTCTCGACCAGCGCCATCGTTCGCAAGGCATCGGTCTGCGGATGCCCGACCGTGTTCGCCGCCATGTCCGACAGCACCAGGTCCGGTGCGCCGCCCAGCGCCTCGATCAGCTTCCCCGGTGCGGCATCGTCGAGGAAATCCATCTCGAAGATCGTCACGCCCTCGATCGGATCGACCGGGAGCAGGTCGATGCCCACGACGGTCGCCTTGGGGATCCGGCGCCGGATCACCTGCGCCCAGCCGCCCGGCGCAAGGCCGAGATCGACCACGCGCTTTGATCCCCGGATCAGCTCGAACCGCTCGTCCAGCTCGATCAGCTTGTACGCCGCCCGGCTGCGATACCCGTCGGCCTTCGCACGCTTCACATACGGATCGTTCAGCTGCCGCTCGAGCCACCGCGTCGATTGCGCGGTCCGCTTCCGTGCGGTGAGAACGCGGACATGACCGCCGGAACCGCCGCGGCTCATGCCGTCGCTCCCGTGGCTTTGCCGGGCTTGGGCGAGCCCATCAGGCCGCGCAGTATGCCTTCGCGAATACCGCGGTCAGCGATGCCGAGCCGTTCGGCGGGCCACAAATCCATGATTGTCTCCAGAATGGCACAGCCCGCGACCACCAGGTCGGCGCGCTCGTTGCCGATGCACGGCAGCTTGGCGCGCTCCGTGATCGACATATGGGAAAGGTCGGCGCTGATCCGCCGCATCGCCGACGCGGGTACGATCAGCCCGTCGACCACTGACCGGTCGTAATGGCTGAGCCCGAGATGCACGCTACCGAGAGTCGTCACCGTGCCGCTGGTGCCGAGCAACCGCGGCCGCTCGATATGCCGGGGCAGGCGGCTCGCAAACCCCGCGAAACTGTCCGCGACGACCTGCCGCATCTTCGCATACGCAGCGCGCCTACCGTCCTCACCCTCGCCACCGCCGGCGTGCTCGGTCAGCGACACCACGCCCCATGGCGCCGAATGCCAGTCGAGCACGGTCGGAACAGGCGTCGAGGTATCGATCAGCACCAGCTCGGTCGATCCGCCGCCGATATCGAACACGAGCGCGGGATCCTCCCCCGGCTCGATCAGCGCGTGACACCCGAGCACGGCTAGCCGCGCCTCTTCCTCGGCGGAAATGATGTCGAGGTGGATGCCCGTCTCGGCCAGTGCGCGCGCGACGAAGTCGGGCCCGTTCGACGCCTGCCGACAGGCCTCCGTCGCGACCGATCGCGCCAGCGTGACGTTGCGGCGCTGGAGCTTGTCCGAACACACGCGCAAAGCGGCGATCGTCCGCTCGATCGCCGCGTCGCTTAGCTTGCCGGTCGACGCCAGGCCTTCGCCAAGCCGGACGATTCGCGAGAACGCGTCGATCACCGCGAAGCCGCCAGCCTGGGGTCGCGCGATCAGCAATCTGCAATTGTTGGTGCCAAGATCGAGCGCGGCAAACGCCTGCGCATCGGCCCACCGCCCACGAGAGGGCCGGGTTGCCGCCGGACGGGCAGGACTACCCTGCCGGAACGGCATTCGGGCGGAAACATCCCCCATCGCCGTAAAACTCGCTATCTATGTCTGCCGCCGCGGGAAAATACCCGCCCGGTGCTTGATCACGAATGTAGCGCGGCGGCGCGATTACGCAAGCGACGTGGCACATCGGCAACATCTTGGCGTTGACAGCGCCAAACCGCCCGCCTAGATCGCGCCCTCGCTGATGCCCCGTCGTCTAATGGTAAGACTGCGGTTTCTGATACCGCCTATTGAGGTTCGAATCCTCACGGGGCATCCAGCGTTTCTCGGTTTACGCAGACTCTGCAGGGGGTTGCGACATAGCCTTGGCTACCCGGAGAGTCCGGTTAGCCAAAACCATTTCCATTGCTTCGTCAGCCAGATCCGCGCGAGCGCCCGTCCCAGCGTAGCGAAGGTATTCCTTCTCGGTCTTGTGACCGGTGATAGCCATGCCCTGCTCGTTCGAGCAGCCGGCGTCCTTGCATCGTCGCGCCGCCGACTTGCGTAGGCCATGCGGCGAGCAATGCGGAAGGCCTGCCGCGATGCAAGCGCGCTTGAACATCCCATAGAAGCCCTTGGGGGTGTACGGTTCGCCCCCCTTGGTCTCCAACAACGTCTCAGCGCCAAGCGGACCGGCCGCCAGGGCGTCTCGCAGCGGCGGGACCACCGGAACGTCCACTGCGGTGCTGGTCTTGCTCTGGTCGAGCCTAATCCGGCCTTCAGCGATCGTCTCTTGGGTCATGAACCGGACGTCTCCGCTGCGCTGAGCTCCGTAGAGCAGCATTGCGAAGGCGAGGCGGGGTTTGGTGCCGAGCGGGTGCTTAGCTTCGAAGGCCTCTAATTCGTCCTCGGTCCACCGATGATAGCCGTCGGACACGGCCTTGGGAGGCTTGGTGTCGCGGACTGGGTCAAAGCCATGCGGGACAAGTTTGGCGCGACGGGCAATGACGAACAGCTGCGCGAATAGCTTCCGTAGCCGCGCCGCCGCGTGGGGGCGATCGCGCATCAGCGTCATCAGGCGCGCTAGCCGCTCCGAATCGAACATAAGGATAGGGTCGTCGCCGAACTTCGTTCGCAGCCGTTCCAGGACACCGCGGTAAACCGCTTGGGTCGACGGCCGGAGGTCAAGGAAGTTGTTATCGGCATAGTAGCGGATGATCACGTCAGAGACGCTGCCAGGCCTCGTGCGGCCGGCGCCGATAGGTGCGGGCTCGGTCGACAGGCATGCCGCGTACTCGCGCTCAAAGGCCTTCGTGCCGTGTGGTTCTTTGAAGTAGTGAACCGGATAACCGGTTCGGCGGAAACGGTACCGCCGCTTGTCGTGCCGATCGACAAAGCTGGAAACGTAGGCGAGCTTCTTCTTCATAGCCCACCGAACGCATCGAGACGTGCATCGAGGTCATTATCGGCGATCAGCGGGCGGTCGCCGGCAGCTGGAACAATCTCCATCGTGCCGTCGGGCCGGATCAGAACGGCCACCTTAACGCCCGCCGCCAGCGCACCTTTAAAGGCGCGAGTCACGTCGCTTTGATTGAAGGCGGCGCGGCGGCTCATCGATCAGGCTGCCTGCTGCTCATCATTGGAAGGGATATCGCCGTTCAAAACCAATTCCAGCGCAAGTAGCGTCTTGTTGATCAGGCGGCGGAATGGGATCACGAGGGGCGACATTCCGCTCCAATCCGAAACGATCGCGTGTCCGATATCCTTTTCCTCGACCATTTCGATCCAGAGGCTTGAGTCTGCACCGTGATGCGCTGTCGGTTTACGGCGCACGACGGCGAATGGACCACCTTCCCAGCGCCATTTACCCGCCGCCGCGTTCTCAGACAGGACAGCTTTGATCTCGTCCAGTAGGCCGGGCCGCAAGGTGTTGACGATTAGGGCCGCAGGGCCGGCCGCTATGGACATTTCCATGGTCAACTGGCGCATGATGACGAGCGCAAGGGCATCGGCCACGTCATAGCGACGATGACCAGTGCCGCGGGTCTCACCAAGCGCCAGACCCCAGCTGTGAACGGTCGTCGGCGCGACGCGGGCCGCCCCATAAATAACGCCCCCACGCAGGTTGCTCATTTTCTCGAGTTTCGACATATCAGACCTCGGTTTCTACGAGAGCCCGGATAAACGAGCGCGGCGCTATCCGCAAGCGATTTATCCGAGTGCTCGTATATTTCGTACACAAGGTTTGGACATCCGACCGCCGGCTTTTCCACCATTGGTGGTAAAGTGATCGGCGCCGGATCGCCATATCGTGTTCTCCATGCGCAGGGCCCCGCCGCGCCGTAGCGGGCGGGGCAGGGTGTTAGGCGTTGGGGTCCGCCAGTATCAGCAGGTCACGAGCAAGGTTGCTGGCGAGGGTTCCCAGTCCCTCGACTGCCGTACCGGCATTCACTGTGTCCGGGTCGGCTTGCAGAGCCTCGGCCAGGAAGTCGCACAGAGATGCGATCTCCGATGCCCGTTGTCCGAGCGCAGCCGCCTCGCCTTCTTGGAGCCGGATCATGCCTCTGCACTCCGGCGAAGGGGCGCAATGATTTCCTCCAACTGGTCGTTAAGGTCGGACAGCATCAGTGCGACCCCGCGCAGCGCCTCGCCGACTGGCGTGTCCAGAGGTTCGGCAATCAAGCCCGCGATGGCTTCCGCATGTCCGAGGCGACGTTGCAGCGCCTCTAGCGCATCCCGATTGCCGCCGGTCACGACTGCGACTCCACCGCGATCGATTTCGCTTCGATCTGCTCGCATTGCCCAAGAGCAACCTCGACAAGATCCTGCTGGATCTCAATCAACCGTTCAATCTTGCCGATCTCTTCGGCCAAATCGGGCTGGCCGGGGAAGCTGAACCCTCCGAATTGCGCAAGTAGAACGTCGCTCAGCGCTTCGAGCCGCCAGAGCGTCGACTGAACCTTGCGAGCAAGCTGGAAAGCCTCTTTGACTTGGGGCTGCATATCCATCTCAGCGACCCTCCGAAGCTGCGATGTCGGTCAGAAAGCCAAGTGCTCGCTTTGATAGCGGGGAATCATCGTTGACTGCTTGAAACCAGATCGCGAACTCGCGGACGGTTATCGGCGTAGCGTCACGGCAAGCCTCAAGGGCGGCGAGGTATTCGTTTTCGACCCTATCGAACAAGGCTGGCTGTTCGAACTCGGCTTCTTCGTACAGCGCATTCAGTTGAGCCTCAGCGGCGAGGTACTTGGTGAAAACACCGGCGGGGGCAGGGGGCATGGAGGCTACGGTGATCGCTGGCACCGCGGCAACTATGCCTAAGGCACCAATAAATCCCAGTACGTTACGGCGTGAGGAGGTATTGGCCGCGACGGTGCGCGGCTCTAATGGAGCGGTAGCCATGATCGTTCTCCTGGAACGTTTGCGGTTAGAGCCGGGGCAAGGGTCCTACGCCTTGCTTCGGCTCGCAATATCTGACATTGGTTATTCATGATGTCAATTGGCAATGTCAGAAAAGGCCCGGGGCGCCCCGCCATCAACGCGACTCCGGTAACGGTCCGGTTCCCCCCTGATCAGCTTGCGCAGCTGGACGGCTGGATAGCGTCTCAGCCTGCGCCGGCGCCCTCCCGGCCCGAAGCGATACGCCTCATTCTTCGTGAAAAGTTCGCTTGACCGTGAACATCGATCGCCGCGGTGATCGGCTGATTCGCATTCCTGAGGTCCGCCATCGCGTGGGTCTATCGAGGGCAAGCATTTACCGTCGAGAAGCGGACGGTACGTTTCCTCGCAAGGTGCGGCTGGGGCCTGCGTGTGTGGCCTGGTACGAGTCCGACATCGGAGAGTTCGTTTCCGATCCTATGGGTTATCGTCAGCCGACGGGCGATGAATGAGTTGCAGCGCAAAGTTCCAGGGAGACTGAGCGTGCTCAGCAAGCTCGCGGAGTGGCGGAAAGCTAGGGAATGGCGTCGAGCCGAACTCCACTGGCACAACAGCAACCCGTCCCAGTTCACCCCAATTGATGATCCTTGGGTTTTGCGGCGCCTCAAGGACGATGCCTTCAATACTCAGTTGGGCGATGTCGGAAACACCGGCGCCGCGCCGTGGCGTCGGATCGCAGTAGAGCGAGAAATGAGGCGGCGGGATGCTTGGGCAGCCCCCGCCGGGCGAGCGTATTGGATCAGCCTAGGCGCTCTCCTGGTTGCGATCGCTTCCCTACTCGTCTCCGCGCTTCGATTTCATTCGCAGCCGCCGGGACTGGTCAAATCGGAGCCGTCACAAACGCGGCCGGTCGCCGCTATGGTTCATCCTCCACTGGAGGTTGAGCGTCCGACGGCCCCAAATGTGGGGCGGTTGCAGGGCACGCGGGCGGCAATGAATTGATACACACCTTACGCAAGCTATCGCTTGCATATATCGAACGATAACAGTGAGTTAGGCGAAATGTGTTGTGTGGGACAACGTGTTACGTTTTGTCCCACAATGTCCCACGCGCTAAATCAATGGCTTACGTGTGGGACATTGTCCCACGTTATCACCGGCCGAATGTTTCCGTCACGGTTTTGACGGTCTCCATCGCGACCTTCAGATGCTCCGGCAGGAGCTCATCTTTGTTGCGATCGCCGATAGCCCGGAAGACGCCTTTGAGGACAAGAGCGATCAGGGCGACTGAAGCGCCAACAGACGCGATCAAGATGGCCGGTACGGCATGCGTACGCGAGTTCAAAAGCCACCGCGGTTGTAGAATGAACGCGGTGACGGCCCCTCCACATAGCGCCAGGCAGAACAAAGCAGCGAAGACGATCGCGCCGATGCGAATCCAGTAGAGCGCGTCGACCTCAGCTTTGAGCGATTTTACGTACTCGTTCACGTCGGCCACCAGCTGCGCCTGCAGGCCAGTCTGCTCAGCAAAAACCTCGAGGCGGTCGAGGCGACCCGCTATCTCGGCGATATCTACGGTCCCGTCAGCAGGAGCCGCTGCAGTAGCCGCCTCTTCCGCTGCTCGGACTCGCCCAGCATGCCTGCGTAGCTGCGATAGATTGAGGCTTGTGCGAGTTCCGCCGCCTCCTGTTCCGCTATCCTGCGGCAACCGCCCGCTCATCACGCAGCGACACGAAATGCCGTTTGATCAGATCGTTTGGTATGTCTTTGTACGGGCCGGCCGTCGTGAAAATCTCAGTCCACGGAGTTCCTGGCTGGTGCATCAGACTAGACAAGGTGAAGGCGTGCATCGTCCCGTACTGGTCGACGACCGCATGGATCAGTTCGGTCTCGTCCGCGCCGAATGCTTCGCTGAAAGGCAGTCCCGACGCCTTATCGACGATGACCTCGTGAACAGGCGCCGATCCAAACCGCGAGAGGGGCTTGTAGATATGCGGGTACACCGGGCCGTATTGCCATGCCTGGACGTTCTGACGGACGATTGGGCGATCAAGCAATGCCAGGCCCCAACCTTGAACGAGGTAGACGAGCTTGATCAGCTGCATCACGGTAAACCGCTGGCCGCGCTGCTGTCCGTAGCGAATGATTTCGTTTGCTACGGCGCGCGCGTCGTGGAGCGCGGGTGTGTCTGACACGATGCCCTCCTAGCCATGGGTGCCTAACCGGGCGCTCGATCTGAGCCGGTATTCGTGCTCAACATATAGAGCACCGCATGGTTTCGCGCAATTGATGGAACCGCAACCTGTTCCCTGATGTGAGAACAGCACTTTCCCTCACTTTTGAGGGAAAGGCGTTACGTCAAAGTGGACGTGGTCTTCGGCTCGCCCAGCATAACGTCGAAGGTGCCGGGATCTCGCGCTACGCGCCGTCGGACATCGATCGCCGCCAGAAGGCTTGGTGCCAGTGCTCGAACGCGATACGCATATCGGACATGGTTGAAACCGGTCTCGCACAAGCTTGGCGGGTTCGAGCAATCGAAGATCAGCCGCCCCCATTCCCGTTCGGTGCCCAGATAGCGCTTCACCATGCCGGTTGCGAAGATTCGCCACCACCAGGCGAACCGCATTTCCGGCGCGTAGGCTTTCCAGAGGTCGTCCAAGTCGAACGCGAACAGGTCGCCAGGTCGGATGGTCGCCAAGCGGTCCACCACGCACCACCGCGTTTCATCTGGTATCACTCCAAGCATGCAGTCCCCGGAGAGCCGCACGATCGAATACCGCTGGCCTGGAAAAAAGAACGAGTGAAGCCACGTTGGCTCGATCGGCTCCAAAACTTCCGGCGCTGGAGCTGCCGGCTCAACCTCGACCCACCGCAAGCCGCTGTGGTCTATCTGATTGGTGCTTCGCCGATAGCCGCTAGGCGCGTCCGCTGGTGAGGCAGCGATGGCCTGGAATGCTGCATTCGCCGCGAACGAAAGGGCGGTGGCAGTAATAGCGGTTGCCGCAGCCGTCCCGACAATATTAGCCAAGAAAGCCGGCGTAAGCTGAGGTGCATACACCGCAATTGCCACGGCGATCGCGACGACCGCGACGGTCTTTATTACCTTGCCCATGACGCCTCCTATGGTGCGGCTGCCGACAGTGCCCCGCATGGCGCTATCGGCTTGCGGCCCGCCGTGTGCCGCCGCGTCAGGATGTACCCAGGATGAGACCAGCCCGAGCGCGGTCCTTGATGACGCGGAGTATCCGCGCTTCGCTTTCATTGAGGTGCGGACACTTCTCAATGTCCGCACCGGGTGTCCGCACTTTGTCCGCACCAATAATGGCTGATTCCTGCCGTTTATGGTGCGGACATTTCAAAGTGCGGACCCCTTTGGAAATTGGTGGCTGGGGATCACACACGCCTAAGCTCCCCTTGTTACAAAGGGGCTGCAAGGGGACCCGAAGGCCCCCGCCATCATGCCTGCCCGGGGTTCTTGTAAGCCGCCTTCGGGTCGAGCACGCCCGCGCCGAAGTCGTGGCGAACCTTCCACTCGATGCCGTCGACGCGGAAGCCGTCTTGGCTCTCGGTGAAGGGCTCGCGGTTCCCGTTCAGGTAGACGCTGACGAACGCGGGCCAGATTTCCGGATCCGGGAAGAGATACCACGCCGCCGGGTTGACCAAGCGAGGGTCGGCGATCGGCTCGAGCTTGCCCGCGAAGGGGTTCGCCACGTCGCCGGTGAAGGACGTTACCGCCGTGCTGCCCGATCCGGTGGTTACGGTCGAGGGGACCGTGGCGCTTGAAACGAGCGTCTCGGCCGCCGTCTGAAGCCCGGTCGGAACCAGCAGGAACTTCGGCTGCACGTCGATCAGCGTTACGTTGTCGCGGTCCTTCTGACTCCGCATCGCCTGCCGGGCTGCATCGAGCGTGGCGATCGTGGGGGGCCCGCCGGCCCCAGCCAAGTTTCCGTGCTGCGCGTCGAACCACGGAATGCCGTCACGCAGGGGAATGTTGCTGTTGATCGTGGCGGCGAGGATCGTTGCTTCCATCTGCGAGGCGGCGAATGCCATTACCTGCACGATGTCCGCCAGCGCGCCGAGGCTGTCATTGATCAGCATCTGACGGCTGAAGTTGATGATGTTGCCGAACGTTTGCAGCTGGTAGCTGCCGCTGCTCTCACTCAGCGTCTTGTTCTTGAACTCGCCCGCCTCGTTGACCTGGTCGAGCGAGCCGAAGCCGCTCATCTGGATTCCGACCTGCTCCTTGAAGTTGGGAGCATCGCGGATCGCCGTCAGTCGCTTCAGCTGAGATTCCTGCGCTCGGTAGCGCGCGACCAACGCCGCATCGACGCCCGCCTGCATGATCAGCGGGAAGTCGCTGGTCGTATGCGTGATGACGGTTGCGCGCGCGGTGAACGGGTTGGGTTGCATCGCCATGGCGGCAACGCGATCGGTGCTCATTCGATAGGCGTCCTGCACGCCGCTGCGGGAGAGGTGGTCGCGCGCCATATCCACGAGGGACATGCCTCGATATTCCGCCGATGCGCCCGCCGCCGGCTTATTCAGCAGCTTGGCCCCGATCGCGTCGCTCATTGCTTTCACGCGAACCGTCGGATCGTCCAGAGTCTGGTGCCCGCTGCCGCCGAACTGGTGGCCGATGTTGTGCCGATCGCCGTCGGTCGCGAGGTGGTCGAGGATCGAAGCCCGCGCCTGGTCGAGATCGATGCCGCGCGTGATGAGGTCCTGCGTGACGTTCTGAGGGACGCGGTGCTTTGCGCCCAGCGCCATGATGGTCGAGATGCGGGTACGCTCGAGCGTAACCGCCGCCTGCGTGTCGTCGGTGAGGGGGGGCATGTTCGTTCCTTTCAAGGCAACGGGTGTGTGACGGAAGCCAAAGGCAGAGACGTTCGCCATCGCTGCGATTTTCAGGTCGGGGGCGATCCGGTCCGCGAAGCCTTGCTCCACCGCCTGCGCTGCGCTCATCCAGGTTTCGGCGCCGAGCATGGCGACGAGCTCGTCTTCTCCGATCCCGCTTCGCTTGCCGTAGATCCCGACAAGCTGGTCGCGGATGCGATCTAGCTTATCAGCGGCCGCCCGAAGCTCGGGCGCATCGCCAATCGCTACATCCCAGGGGTTATGAATCATCAGCATCGACGCTTCGGCCATCACGCATTCGTCGCAGGCCGCGGCGATCGCGGATGCCATCGAGGCCGCGAGGCCGTCGACGTAGGCCGTTACCTTCCAGCGATAGTCGCGAATGGCCGCGATGATCGCGAGCCCTTCCATGACGTAACCGCCGGGCGAATTGATGCGAAGGGATAGGGGGCCGGAGGCGGCGCGGATCAGCGGGGCGATGGTCTTCGAGTCGAGCTTGTCGAACTCATCACCGATCACGCCGTACAGGATTATCTCTGCCATGACGGCAGGGTTACGCGATCCCGTCCCGCGCCTCGCCTGACATATGGGAGCATATGGGAGCATTGGCCGGACTGCGCATTGAGCGCCTGAAGGCCAGCAGGTCGCCCCACTGGTAGCGGACCCGCCCGCCGGGGGAAAGGTCGCATGCGATCAGCTTCGCCCGCCGCCACCGTGCAAGCGTCTTGGGGTGAACCCGAAGCGCCGCCGCCGCCTGCGCCTCGGTCATAACCTCCGGGTCAGCCACGATCCGCGGCCCGGTACCGGACGAAGGCGGCGACATACACCGGCGCGGTAAGGCCGGGCCGGGGCAGGTCGCCCGCCCGCATCCGGAGTGCGACCCAGCCGTCTGACATGCCGAGCAACCAGGCAACTTCGCGCCGCGTCATGGCGGCAGTCTCTATACTCATAATTGTACCCCTCGAATACTTGGGAATGGCTGAATTCCGCCGTTTTAATACTGGCGGCGGCGGCACCCTGTGGAAGGCCATGGCTAGAAAAGACCTGCGACATTGCTCCCCTCACTACGCCCGATCCCGACAGGGACCCGGAGGGCGGGGGGCGGCGAGGTGCCGCCGCCCTAGCTGAGTTGCCCTCGCCTCCATTCGGCCCCGGCCGTGTCCAGCCCGTGCTGCATCAGCTCGATCGCGGCCTCTTCGCCGAAGTGCCGTTGAAGGATGGCAGCTGCCGCGCTCATGAGGACGGACGCTGCCCGAGCCGGTTCGTCGGTTCGGTCTAGCGCTCGCTGCAATAGGTCTTTCGCAATCGTCTCGTGCTCGATGTTCATCGGTCATCTCCGTCGATAGTTGGGTCAGCTGCCCCGGGCTCGAGGTTGAAGGTGCTGCCATCAGCACGGCACCGCATCGCCATGCCAAACTTGCGCATGTTCCGATTGAATGCCGCGATGTCCGAGGCTGGTATGCGATCGTCCTCAGGTGCAACGTCAGCGACCACTCGCTCCCAAGGCCTCGCGCTCTGGTCCGGCCTCGATCGCCCCTCGATGACCATCGCCATTGCCTCGAGGCGGTAGGTCTCTTCCCGTCTGGTCGCGACCATCGGGTCGGCGATGGCCCGTATCTGGCCCACGGCTGGCATGAAGCCACGTTCGGAACGCTTAATCGCCTCGTCGATGGCGTATGCCAGCACGTCATGGGGCAGATCCCAGAGCAGCCGTCCGGTTTCCTGCAGCCATGCAGCGGCGCGGTCAGGATCCTTCTCGTGACCGTGTGCCATTGCCATGCTGGAGAGCCGTTTCTTCAGCCAGTCGCGGGGGCACGGCGCCAGCGACGCGCGATAGACGCGAGCACCTTCGACAACCTGCCGGCGTTCCTCGCTCGATACGATCGAGAACATCGCATCGGCAGCGTTCCATGGCGTGCTGCGGAAGCGGTTGTCAGCCAAAGTCGACGCGATCGTGGGCGGCAAGGACGGCGTCGCCGACGGCGTGGTGATTTGCCGGCGATCGTCGAGTCGAGCGAGATTGTTCATTTTGGGGATCCTTGATTGGGAAGAGGCCGAGCCAAAGCTCGCGCGTCGATTGGTCGAGGACATCGCCAGGCGGATGGCCTGCGTCGGCAAGCTTCCGAAGGTGCTCAATGCTGAGGGCGAGCGCGCGGCTGGTTGGTTTCGCGCCCTTCGTCCGGCGCATCTCCAGCCAGCCCTCCCAAGCTTCCACGGGGATCCAGTCCGGCAGCTTTACCACCACCGGTGGAGAAGCCCGGGCGGATCGCGCAGCGCTCTTCGGAGAAGACGAAGTCTTCGAAGAAGATTGGTTGTTCTTGGCTATTAGGGTGTCAGTGGGACGGGTCTTAACGTCATCCGCGACGGGCGTCGCATTGACGGGCGTCGGACTGACGCCCGTCACACTGACGGGTTTGGCATCGTCCAAAACGGGATGAACGGTATAGATCGCAGTCTCGTGCCGACGCTGGCGCTGCTGGATATGACCGGCCTCGACCAAACGACGGATAGCGCGTTGCACGGTGCGCTCGGACTTGCCCAACTTCTCCACGAGGTGAGCGATTGAGGGCCACGCCTTGCCGTCCTTTGCCATGAAGGCGAGGCGAACCAGCACAGCGCGCTCGTGCTCGTCCAGGCCGGGAACGTCGTACGCGTCCCGGATCAGGTCAAACCCGTCCCTCATGCGCCAGACCTCAGTCCAAGCGCCGCCATGCACGCTGCCTGAATCACTTGGAGGCTTTCCGGGCAAGTCGGGCAACGGCTGCCTGCCGGCGGTCAAGCTCAGACCCGATAGCGCTGCCGATCGTCGTGAACGAAATTGCAGACGAAAACGGGTTGATGTAAAGTGGGATGAACCTCTCGCCAGCCAGCCTGTGGTTTTTAGCCCTCGCAGCGGTTCGAGCCGCCGCGGGGGCTTTTACTTTTCGGCTCGGTGGAGCGCCCGAAAGGTTAGCCAATTTGGCCGGGACGCCGAGGGAGATAACCATAGCAGAGCTTCCAGTTAGCCTGCTTAAGTCATTGTAATCCGCGCAAGGTTGATGCCCTCACGGGGCATCCAGCCACCACCATCCCATTCTCGCCAGTCAAGTGACGTCGCCCTCGCGCGCATCGCTGGACAGGGTATTCGGCACCGACGCACAGTTCGACCATCAACGGCGTCGATCGAACGATCCCGCGATGCTCAGTCGATCCGCGTCACGTCCTCGTCGTGCCCGCTGCCCGAACTGAGGAAGGCGAGCCCCATCAGCAGGCCGGCCATCATCACCGATCCGCCGACCCCGCCGATCACCGCCAGCATCGTCACCAGATGCAGCGGTCCCTGCAGATGCGCCATCACCGCGATCACCGCCGCGACGCAGATCGCCGCGGCCAGCACCATCCACGCCATGATCTCCCGAAACCGCGCCCATGCGAACGCCGCATAATGCGGGTCGTCCAGTCCAGTCGGGAGTCCGGTCGGCGGGTCGGCCGGAGCGTTGGGCTGGCGATCGGTCATCGCTTCACATTGCCGCGCAAACATGGTTTCCTCAAGCCACGCGCAACAGACGCAGTTGAGGAGAGGCGAAGATGACGATCGCGGCGATCCTGAAGGACCGAAAGGGTGGCATCCAGTCGCTCACCCCCGATACGACCGTGGCGGAGGCGGTGGCCCTGCTCGCGGAGAAGCGGATCGGGGCGGCACCGGTGCTCGACGACGGCCGCGTGGTCGGCATCTTCTCCGAACGCGACGTCATCCACTGCCTGCAGGTGGATGGCGCCACGGCGTTAGCGCAGCGGATCGGCGACGTGATGACCACGGAGGTGAAGTCGGTCGGCCCGAGCGAGTCGGTCATCGGCGCGCTATCGCTGATGACCCAGCGCCGGATCCGTCATCTGCCCGTGATCGAGGGCGACACGCTCGTCGGATTCGTCTCGATCGGCGATCTCGTCAAATACCGCATCGACCGGATCGAAGCCGACGCCGCGGCGATGCGCGAATACATCCAGTCCGCCTGACCAAGGCTCGTCCGAGTATCCTCCCCCGCCAGGGGGAGGTGGACCGCAAAGCGGGACCAAGGGGGAGGATACGGAACCGCTGTTCGATCCCGCACCCGCGGCCTCAACCTTACGGTAGTCGCTCAACCCGCAACCGGCTGCTTCCGCACGACCGCAACCAGGTCCCGGATCGTCGACCGCGCAAACACCAGCATCCAGGTCGCATAGACCGCGGCCCCGACCGGCACGAGCACGGCCAGCCGCCAATGCGCATCGAGCGGCGGCAGGCCGCGGTCGACCAGCGTGACGATCGCCGCCATCGCGATCGCCGCGATCGCCGGCGCTGCGACCGCGCGCACTACGTCGCGCGCCCGCACGCCGATCACCGGCAAGGTCCGCCACGCGCTGATCGCCAAATACACCGGATACGCCGCGATCCAGGCGATCCCCATCCCTGTCGGGCCCCATTGCACGCCGACCAGGAACGCCATCGTCAGGATCAGCGCCCCGGTCGCGCCGTTCCTGACGCCGATCCCCGGCCGGCCGCGCGCATCGGACGCGGGCGTGAACAGCACTTGCAACGTCATGAACGGCATCGCCAGCGCGAGCAGGTGCACCACCGGCGCCGTCTCGCGCCATTTCTCGCCGAGCACGGTCAGCACCAGCGGCTCGGCGGTCGCGGCGAGCCCCATGTAGAACGGCATCGCGACGATCATCACCATCGCCGCGCCCTTCACGAACGCACGCCCGATCGCGTCGGGATCCCCTTGCATCCGGGCATAAGCCGAGAAGGCGACCTCGTTGAGCGGCGGCACGAACTTCGACACGAAGATCTGGGTGAGGAACAGGCTGGTCGTATAGATGCCGAGCATATGCGGGGAAAAGCTGCGCCCGGCGATGAACACGTCGGCCTGGCTTTGCAGGAACCAGAACAGCTGCCCCGCCGCCATGACCCCGCCATAGCGCGCGATCGTCCCCGCGCCGCGAAAATCGAAGCTCGGCCAGACCAGCGATCGCGCGCTCCACGTCATCATCGCGCCGCGCACACTGAACAGCACGATCGGTGCGAGCACCAACGTCCATACCCCCAGACCATAGAGTGCCCCGCCGAGCGCCGCACTGGCCGAGGCGATCGACGCGGTGATGTTCGCCTTGGCCTGGTGCCGGAAGTCCATCGAACGCGACAACAGCGCATAGGGGAGCGCGATGAACGGCGTCGTCAGATAGAGCAGCGCCTGGACGCGGAGCATGTCGCCGACGATCGGCTGGCGATAATAAGCGGACGCCAGTGGCGCGAGCGAGAGCTGGGCGACGGCGAGTCCCACGTTCAGGACGATCAGCATCCCGAACAGCTGGCGAACTTCGCGCTCGGTGATCTCCTTCTGCTGGATGAGCCCGCTCGCCAGCCCATAGCCGTTGAGCATCGCCATGAAGGTGAGGACCACCTGGCACATCGCGAACAGCCCGTAATCGGCGGGCGCGAGGATCCGGATCACCAGGAAGGTCGCGCACCATTGCACCATCTGCGCGACGATCTGGCTGCCCGATCGCCATATGAGCGCGCTGCGGACCTGTCCGGCAAGCGAGGTTGGTCCGGAGGGCGCGCCCAAAGCGTCCGAGGGCCCAGGCGCCGACATGGTTTCGGGCACGTTCGCCGGCGGGGGGGCAGGGATCGCGGTATCCATCGTATCGGGCATGTAGCGGTATGGGCCTTCACAAGCGCTTAAGGCGAGACCCTAAAGACGGATGGTGCATGTCGTAGGACGCGCGGCCACTCCTCGTGGACTCCCGGCGGCGGAATGAGGTGCAGTTACAAGCGGTTCTTAAGCACCCGGCTGGGCGGGCGTGGGCGTCATAAACGCGCCAACTCGAGAAAATTGCCACAAATGTGAAAGATTGTGTTTGACGGTCCCGCGAACCCCGCCTAGAGGGGTGTCACCGCAGCGGAGTGTCTCACCGGCCTCTACCGCGGTCGCAAAAAACCGGATGCTGCAAGCTTCTTCGAGAGGGG
>NZ_JANBVH010000040.1 GCF_024273235.1 Sphingomonas faeni
GCCCGATCAGCTTCGAGAGCTGATGGCCGTCATCGAACAACGCGCCCTTCGTCATAGTGTACGCGGTCGCCGGAGAACCCGAACTCTTCAACCATCACGCTGCTCAGGGCTTGGGCCTGAGCGATACTACCTACTGCGTCGCCGTCAGCAGCGCGCAGAGCTATTTCCATGTCCGTGAGCTCGTCGAGATATTTATCAAGATCGATACCGGGATGATCGAGCGCTGCGAGTTCTAGGGCGGCCAGATCGAGCTCAATTTCGCCGTCTTCCATCAGCCCAAGATGAAGAATGCTATTGGTCATGAGCCGTTAGATGGGGGGCTGCTTCGATCGTTTCTATGGCAACGTAAGGCTAGGCGGCCCGGCGTACGCCGCGTCACGTGCGATCCCAACATGTTGGGCGCCGATCCACCCAAAAGCGATGATCACGATCCTGGATCTCGCCGATATCGATACGTGGCTGCGCGGATCCTATGACGATATCGTTAGCCTGCAGAAACCTTATGACCCTGCCAAAATGACCGTCCGGGGGCCTGTCTTCGCAACCCGCAGCAAGGAACGGTAGCGTTCGGCCATCCTCGGCAAGCAAACACGACTGCGCCGAACGATCCATTGTGTCCGCTACGCGTTGTGCGACCGTAACAGGGAGCCGAAACGATGACGCAAGATGACGAACGCTGGATGCGCGAAGCCATTGCGATCGCCCGATCGAAGGGCTCCGATCCTTCGACCTCGCCGCTTGGGTGTGTGATCGTGCTCGACGGTAAGGTTATCGCAGGCGAGCGCAACCAGACGAAGGAATTGCCGGACGCGACAGCGCATGCGGAGATGATGGCAATCCGACGGGCGTGTGAAAGCACGGGGGAATTGGAACTGCGCGGTGCGACGCTCTACTCCACGCTGCAGCCCTGCGGCATGTGCACGATGGCGTCGATCTGGTCGAAGGTCGGCCGCGTCGTTTACGGGGCGGGCCGCGATGATGTTCATAAGATGTATTTCGAAGCGCAGCACGTCGACACGCTCGCGTTCATCGGCGACGCCTACCGCGACGACATCGTCATCGAGGGAGGGTGCCTTCGCGACGACTGCGCCGAGCTCTATTATGGTCCGGACGCAAAGCTGCCAGTCGACGAGCAGGCAAATCTATAGCCCGCTGCGGCTGCGCGAAACCGAGCGAAACTTACCCTGGAGTCGGTGCGTTGCAGCTGTGCCGGAGCAGTTTGCTTCGCGGCTATCCGCTCAGCGAGGACACTATCATGGGCCTGTTTTCCAAAGACATCGTGACGTTCGACGACCTGTTCCTGCATCAGCTGCAGGACGTTTATTACGCGGAAAACCAGATCACCAAGGCCTTGCCGAAGATGGTCGACAAGGCGACGGCACCAGCACTGAAGCAAGGTTTCGAAACCCATCTGCGTGAGACGGAAGGGCAGATCACACGCCTCGAGAGCATCTTTGACCTGCTCGGCGAGAAGGCAAAGGCAGTGACCTGTCCGGCGATCGACGGCATCATCAAGGAAGCCAACGAAGTTGCTGGCGAGATCGAGGACAAGGCGGTGCTCGACGCTGCGCTGATCGCGTCGGCACAGGCGGTCGAGCATTACGAGATCACGCGGTACGGCACGCTGATCGCCTGGGCGAACCAGCTCGGCCGCGCCGATATCGCAGCGATCCTGAAAGAGACGCTCGACGAGGAATATGCGACCGACGACAAGCTGACGGCGATGGCAACGTCGAGCGTGAACGCCAAGGCGGAAGCAGTTACCGCATAAGCGTTTCAGTGTCGGAGGGGCGACGCCCCCCGACCACTTTCCAGCTTTTCATGAAAGGCACGTTCGATGGCCGACGATATCGCATTCACGCTTCCCGAAGCCTTGCGTGCGCAAAAGCACATGCGCGACGCGCTAGGCCTGGGCGAGGAACGGTTCCCGGTGCCCGCCTTCATCAACATGGTAAGCGACGAGATCGAGCAGCTGCGCGACGCTGGCAGCACCGATGGCGAAATCGCCGTGCTTGTCAAAGAATCGAGCGGTCATGCGCTCACCGAAGCGGATATAGCGCGCTACTACACGCCGGTCGAAGACCGGCACTCCAACGAGCATTGAATCCACCCCTACCAGGCCAGCGATCACGTCCCTTGTCAGGGGCAGGGGGCACAGGTTTGCTGTTCTGATCAGGACCACCGATCCCTGCGTCGGAGTAGCAGGAACAGATGTCGACTGGGGGGCTTTATAACTGAAAGCCGTCTGGAGTGATCTTATGTTCAAAGATGCCGTGACCAGATCGATTGAGCTTAACGGTTTTCCCAGTTCGGTTAGCGTTGCTCCGCTGCCAAGTCGGCAGGAACGACGTCGCGAGGCAGCAAAGGCAAAACGACTGGCTCCCAAACACTGTGCGTGCTGCGCCCCGGACCAGAACTGATGGTCGCAGACCGGCCTTTGCCGATGGAAGCCAAGCTCGTAAATGAGCTGCCGGTCGAACCGGGCTGGCAATATGAGCCCAAATGGGACGGTTTCAGAGCGGTGGTCTTCCGTGATGGCGAGGCCGTCGACATCTTTTCCAAATCGGGAAAACCGCTCGGTCGCTACTTTCCCGAGATCGTCGCGCTCGTCGCATCGGTCCCGCAGGAGCGTTTCGTGCTCGACGGCGAGATCATCCTACCCATCGCGGACATCCTCTCGTTCGATGCGCTTCAGGCACGGCCGCATCCGGCGCAAAGCCGGATAGATCGCTTGGCGAAAGAGACGCCTGCGCAGCTGATGCTGTTCGATTGCCTCGGCGTCGATGATGCCGACCTATCAATGCGCCGCTCTCGGCTCGCCGGAAAGCGTTGGAGTCGTTCCATGCGCGACATGCCCGCGCTGGTCTCCTGCTGTCGCCCTGTAGCGACGAGATCGACGACGCTGCGGCCTGGCTGGCGACGAGCGGGGGGGCGCTGGACGGCGTCATCGCGAAACGGCTGGACGAGCCTTACCGTGGCGGGGAACGCGCCATGCTGAAGGTGAAGCAACATCGAAGCGCGGATTGCGTCGTAGGCGGCTTCAGACGGGTGAAGGAGGGTAGCGAGGTAGCATCGCTTCTGCTCGGGCTTTACGATGATAACGGCAAGCTCAACCATGTCGGCTTCACCCCAGGTATAGCCGCGGCCGACCGCGCGGCGCTTACCGCGAAGCTCGAGCCGTTGATCGAAGCACCGGGCTTCACGGGTAAAGCTCCCGGCGGTCCCAGTCGCTGGAACGACGGTCGTGAGAGCGAGTGGGTCCCATTGCGGCCTGAGCTCGTGGTCGAAGTGCTGTACGATCAGGTGACCGCCGATCGGTTCCGGCACGGTACGCGCAACCTGCGCTGGCGTCCCGATAAGGCACCTGAGGCGTGCACGATGGATCAGCTGGAGCATAAGCTTCGCCCTGCTGAACTGGGTATAGCGTCATGACCGGTTCCTCCTCCAGCGAGCCCCTGACGAAATACCGGAAAAAGCGGGATTTCGCCAAAACCGCCGAACCTGAGGGCAGGATCGCCAAAGCAGGGGGCAATCGCTTCGTCGTGCAGAAGCATGCCGCGTCTCGGCTGCACTATGACTTGCGGCTTGAACTCGACGGCGTTCTCAAGAGCTGGGCAGTCACGCGAGGACCCAGCATCAATCCCGACGACAAACATCTAGATGCCGTTTATGCTCGCGCTTCAACGATCGGATCTCGGCTTCCGCCGGTCTGTTATTCTGAACGCTTGAGCTCCGCTGCGCGCTCTGAAAAACACATGGGCGGCGAAACTCTAGAGTGCGTTTGTGTTAGAACAACATCCGATTTGTGCTGTAGGAGCGACAAACCATGTCCGGCTCATAGTGTATATATGGACCTATTTCTCAGAGTCTGTCGATCATTGCAATTACATGGCTAAGTCAGAGGGTACAATACGCATATTTCCAAAGTAAAGGTGCAGGCATGATGAAAACTATATCTGAAAGTGGCATTGATTAGGAAAGACGCAGCGACGATAGTCACAGTGCTTTTTCATCCTCAAATTTTACCAGTGTCTTAGCGTCTCTGCGTAGGAATTAAGGGCTTATGTCTAGTTACGAAGAACCAATGCTTAAAAACGGCCTCACTAAAGCTGAAGTAAAAAGTGCGTTATGTGTCTTAGAATATTGTATTAACTTATTCTCCAATGCTTTAGTAACAGAGTATATCAGACTATCTGAGGAATTGTGCTTTTTTGTAGAAAATGTAGAAGTATTAATAAGCAATACAAACATGCAAGTAATTGTGTATGAAGTAATGTGCGAAAATAAGTCAACAACACTTAGATTCTATGAGTTTGCGGGATTTAGGGCGGATCCATTACCGACCAACATTGTCGAAATCGTAACCCGTATGGGCGTTTGGGCCTCAGAAATAGAGGCGGTAACACCTCAAAAGGTCGTCGAACGTATTAATCTGGAGGCGAATGCGGTGATTGATGCGGCAAGCGCCGCAGCGACGGTGAAAGACGAACATTGGAGTATCTTGAGCATATACAGGCCTTCACCTAATACGGTTCAGCTTCAGACCTATGGTGGCCAAATTGACGGCATCTATGATGCCGACGATCCCAATAAGGCGGTATGCCACGGCGCCATGTCGGAGCCGCTCTCAACGGTTTTAAACAGTATGCCTTATTACAAGCATATTGAGGTTCACGATATCAATGCTTACGGTATCATGACGTATTATTTTTGGCCGTATCAGCAGACCCTAGTAAATAATATGGCAACGCCACTCGACATGATGAGAGCGATTGCACGTGCTGAGAAAAAAAACTTTAAATTATTCGATTCATCCATCGCATGGTGAATATTTACAACTTTATTTCGTCTGTTATGAGTTCTACCTAACGTAGAGGGACCGATTTTTTCCAAGGGCGCTGCTCATTTTTTGAGTTTGGCGATGCAGCGTGTCATTCGCCTGATAGCATCCTAACGGTCAAAGCCTTGGACGGGGCGGGGGATGCTTCCAGCCTTTGGTGAGGCGTCGACACTGATCGAGCAGTGCGACGGTGTGCTCGACGACACGGAGGCGCAGCCGGACGACGAGGCGCCGAATATCGGAGCGCCTGATGATCTCAATGTCGAGGCAGTCGAGTTGTGCGATGGCGGTTGGCAGCTGTGGATCGGCGTGGAAAAAGGACCCCGGTAGCGGGGTGATCGGCGTCGAAAAAGGACCCCTCATCCCGGTGGTCTAGGCTGTCCGCTTGGCGGTGTGTCAGGCGGCGAGATCGGGATGTTGGTATTGGAGACGGTGTTGAGAATCCGGCGCGAGCACGCGGCGGGAAAAGCCATCAAGGCGATCATGCGAGACCTGCATTTATCTCGCAAAGTGGTGCGCAAGGCGATCCGGTCGCCGGAGGCGGACATGGGCTACCGGCGTGAGGTGCAGCCGCTGCCGAAGCTGGGGCCGTTCCAGGCGCGACTGAATGCGTTGCTCGATGAAGACGAGGCGCGGCCGCGGCGCGAGAAGCTGCGCATCACGCGTATCCACGATCTGCTGCTGCGCGAGGGGTTCGACGGCTCGTATGATGCGGTGCGCCGCTATGCGGCCCGCTGGCGGCAGGCACGTCGTCGGGACGTGATGAATGCACCAGCGTTCATCCCGCTGCTGTTTCGGCCGGGCGAGGCCTATCAGTTCGACTGGAGCCACGAGGACGTCGAGATCGCGGGCAAGCCGATGCGCGTGAAGGTCGCCCATGTGCGGCTGTGCGCGTCGCGGGTGATATACGTGCGAGCCTATCCGCGTGAGACGCAAGAGATGCTGTTCGACGCGCATGCGCGGGCGTTCGCCTTCTTCGGGGGCGTGCCGACGCGCGGCATCTACGACAACATGAAGACGGCGGTGACGAGCGTGTTCACCGGCAAGGAGCGGGTCTTCAACCGGCGCTTCCTGGTCATGGCCAGCCACTACATGGTCGAACCGACAGCCTGCTCGCCAGCAGCCGGCTGGGAGAAAGGTCAGGTCGAGAACCAGGTGCAGACCGCACGTGGCCGGTTCTTCCAGCCGCGTCTGCGCTTTGCCAGCATCGAGGAGCTGAACGGCTGGCTTGAGGCGGAGTGCCGGCGCTGGGCGGACATGCACCAGCATCCCGAGCAGAAGGAACTGACGGTCGCTCAGGCATGGGCTGCCGAGCGTAGCGTGCTCCAGCCGGTCGTAGCCCCCTTCGATGGGTTCTATGAGAGCGAGCACGCGGTAAGCGGCACGTGCCTGATAAACTTCGACCGCAACCGCTACTCGGTCACGGCCAAGGTCGTGCGGCGTGCGGTCCAGGTCCGTGCGTATGCCGACCGCATCGTCGTGCGCTGCGACGGCGAGGTCGTTGCCGACCATCCCCGGTTCTTCGGTCGTGACCGGACCATCTACGACCCGTGGCACTATTTGCCTGTGCTGGTGACCAAGCCGGGCGCCCTGCGCAACGGTGCGCCGTTCCAGGGCTGGGAGCTGCCACCTGCGCTATCACGGCTGCGGCGCAAGCTCGGCGCCGGCGACGATGCCGACCGGCGCTTCGTACGGGTGCTGGCGGCGGTGCTCGACGACGGGCTGGAGGCAGTTGAAGCAGCCGTGCACGAGGCGTTGCTGGCCGGCGTCACCAGCGACGACGTCATCCTCAACATCCTGGCCCGCAGGCGAGAACCGCCACGACCGTTGACCATCGTCACGCCCGAAGACCTGGCGCTGCGTCATCCGCCGCGTGCCGACTGCGGTCGCTATGACAGCCTGCGAGGCCTTCATGCAGCGGCATGAGATGATGACGGCGATGGCGGGGCTTGGCCTCAAGGGCATGGCCGGCGCGTTCGACGAGGCGGTGACCACCGGCCTGCAGCGCAAGCGCACGACGATGGAGATCCTGACCGACCTGCTGCGTGCCGAGGCAACCCACCGCCATGCAGCGTCGGTCCGCTACCGGATGTCAGCCGCCAGGCTACCAGCGGTGAAGGATCTCGACGCCTTCGTCTTCGAGGACACCCCCATCAACGAAGGCCTGGTGCGCTCGCTGCACAGCGGCTCGTTCCTGGCGGGCCAGCGCAACGTCGTGCTGGTCGGTGGAACGGGCACCGGCAAGACACACCTGGCCAGCGCCATTACCGCCAACGTCGTGCGAGCTGGCGCTCGCGGACACTATTTCAACACGGTCGACCTGGTGAACCGGCTCGAGGAGGAGAACCGCCTCGGCAAGGCGGGCACGCTGGCGGCTCAGCTCTCCCGGCTCGACCTCGTGGTGCTCGACGAGCTGGGCTACCTGCCATTCGCCCGCTCGGGCGGTCAGCTGCTCTTCCATCTGGTCAGCAAACTCTACGAGCGCACTTCCGTCATCGTCACTACGAACCTTGCCTTTGGCGAATGGCCCACCGTCTTCGGTGACCCCAAGATGACCACCGCGCTGCTCGACCGCATTACCCACCACTGCGACATCGTCGAGACCGGCAACGACAGCTGGCGCTTCAAGCACCGCAGCTGACGCCCGGGACCACCGGTCAAAGACGCTTCGCGCTGGTTGCGCCTCCGGTCGGGCTACGCCCGCCCTACACCGCAACCAGCGCGAACGGCACGCCCGCCATAACCGTCACGCTGCACGACGAAGGGGGTCCCTTTTGGACGCCGATAGGGGGTCCTTTTTGGACGCCGATTGACAGTTGGCAGCTTCTGTCCAGCGTGGCCGCCATAGGCGAAGAGGCGGCTCAGAGACAGATAACCGTGCTGACCGTAGACATCGTCATAGGGAGAGACTGCCATCCTGAGAAGGGGCAGTCGACAAGACGCACACAATCGAATCGACAGCAGAAAAAAGCGACGTACCTTCTGGCGCTTAATTCGTTATCCTCGTTGTAAGTTCACGATGGCGCCGCCGAGTAGTCCGAACCGAGTTCTGCAGCGGTCAAATCCTGTCCCCGCAACCACCTTACCAATATACCACAACCGCCCAGCATATCCTGAGGCGGCTTTTTTGCCTTTTTTCCACGACTTGGCGTGTTTCAGAGCCTTCACGAACGTGCCAGCGAATGTCGCTGGATGCCAGAACGTCGATTTGCAATTGGGGGTATGATGCCGGCCTCGGCAGGAGATATCCCATGGCTCTCAAGGACCTCGAAGCTCGCTACGCCGCGAAACGTGACAAGGACTACAAGCTCGCCGACGGCGAGGGGTTCTACCTTCTCGTGCGGCCCAACGGCTCCAGGCTCTGGCGTTTCAAATACCGCTCTGCCGGCGAGGAGAAGTTGCTGTCGTTGGGGTAGTATCCCGGCGTCGGGCTTGCTGACGCCCGGCTGCGCCGCGCGGAAGCCAAGGTCGCGTTGAGGCAGGGGCTGGGCCTAGGTGCCAAGGATAAGCCATCCGTCGTCACGACCTTCGAGCAGGCCGCGCGCGCTTTGGCATACCAATAGGCTCGGGTCGCTCGACAAGGCTACGCCTCGCGGCTTCTGACCCGGCTCGAGCGGGATGCGTTTCCCGCCTTCGGCAAGATTGACCTTCGTGTCATTACCAGCGCCGAGGTGCCCGCGATTGTGCGCAGTGTCGAGGCACGCGGTGCGCTCGACGTCAGTCGCCGTCTCAAGCAGCATGTCAGCCAGATCTATCGCTTCGCGATCCCGCAAGGGTGAGCCGACAGGGATCCAGCCGAGCATTTTAGCGACCTGCTCAAGCCCAAGCCTCGGACCCGACATATGGCCAGGGTCGGTATGGACGAGCTGCCGCAGCTTGTTCGCGCGATTGATCGCTATGACGGTGACGAAACGCCCAAATGCAATATCACTCGCTAAACGTGCAACTTCATTCACTGTCGACACGGACGTAAAGCACTGCTCGCTGAGGATTTATGGCGATTGCGTCAACGGCAGTGGGCGAAACCGTGGATAATACAAATATTCGGCACCGGAGGCTGCATACCGGTTAGGTAACGCTGCTCCTCCAGTCGGCGAGTTTCCGAGCCCCAAGTAAGCTTTTGTATGATCTTTCGGTCTAGCACGTGCTGTAGAGTGATAGCCCTATCATTACGGGCGAGCGTTGGCCGGCCCTGGCCACGGCATCGTGGCGGGACCCGCGGCTTGGCTGAGATCAACTACTAAACATGCTGGATCGGCAGCCATGGTCGCGTCTGGCCCGCGATTGCGGCAGTAATGATGACTAAATTATAGGGCTCATATCGTCCGCTCAAGATGAAGCGTTAGGCCCGCGGCATAGGATTCCGTAACGGCAAGTCGTTGGTGCTCGGCGAAGCCGGCGTAGCATTGGGCTGACGGGCGCTGGCCCTCTAACGTCTTGCTAAAATCACTGGTACTCAAAAAAATCAATTGTCCTATAATAATGGTAAGGGTAACAGAGGCTCAAGCACCATGCTGATAAGGTGCGAGTCTAACATGCAGCGTCCCGGGATGCGCTGCGCCATGTGGGGGGGGATTTAATGAGCGTGCTTGATCTCAATTTCTATCATCGTTGTAATGTTGCAGGCGCGATGCGCACGGGTGTGTCGCTGGCAGCATTGCTCGCTGCGAGCGTCAGTGGGAATGCGTGGGCACAGGCCGAGACGCAGGCGATATCGCCCGACACGACCCAGGCCGCAGCGCCGGGACAGGGGGCTGGCGAACCTGAAGCCGACCAGACGGGCGGCGATATCGTCGTCACTGGCCGCCGTGCCGCGCTCGAGGCAGCGGACGAGCGGAAGCGTCGCAGCGAGACCATCGTCGACTCGGTCGTTGCAGACGATGCAGGCAGGCTTCCCGACAACTCGATCACCGAAGTCCTGCAACGCGTCTCGGGCGTATCGATCGTGCGATTTGCGGCACTGGGTGACCCCGATCACTATTCCGTCCAGGGTTCGGGCGTGCAGGTTCGCGGCCTGACCGGTGTGGCGTCACGGCTCAACGGCCGCGAGATCTTCAGCGCCAACAATGGCCGCGCGATCCTGTGGAGCGACGTGACGCCCGAACTGATGTCGGCGGTCGACGTGTACAAAGCCTCGACGGCAGACTTGATCGAGGGCGGTACCGGCGGTCAGATCGATCTGCGGACCAAGCTCCCGTTCGACTTCAACGGCAAGTTCCACGTTGCGGGCACGGGCGAACTCGCACTCGGCGACATGGCGAACCAGGCCGATCCGTCGGGCTCGGTCTTGATCACCGACTCGTTCGATACGCCGATCGGTCGGATCGGCCTGCTCGGCGACGTCGCCTTTAGCCAGTTCAGCTCGCTCTCGCAGTTCATCCGAGTCAGCCCGTATTTCAAGACGACGCTCAGCGACGGCAGCAGCAAATACGTCCCGAGCGGCTTCGCGTACGGCGACGAGGCGTTCCAGTACAAGCGCTACGGCATCTATGGTGCGGCGCAGTGGCAGCCGACCGACTCGCTGACCTTCACCGGCAGCTTCTTCCAGTCGCGCTACAAGAGCCAGTCGAGCGATTACGGCACGCAGCTCGATTCGCAGACGCTGGCGGTCGATCCGGCGAGCAGCACGTTCGACAGCAACGGTCTGCTGACCAGCACGAACGCGCTGTTCAACCGCGATACGGGCACTTTCGCCCCGACGGGCGGGGCGATCACCAGCAGCGGCAACAAGGGGTTCGTCCAGAGCAATACGCGGACGCGCGATTACTCGCTGTCGTTCGTCTGGGCGCCGGTCGACAGCCATTTGTCGATCAAGGGCTCGCTGCAGCGCGTCGATTCACGCCAGATCTACGATCGCATCGACATCTTCCGCGATCTCGGATTCGGCCAGAGCTTTGGCATGGACCTGACCGGTGACCTGCCGCAGATCACCGTCAGCCCTGCGACGCAGGCGTCGTTCGCCGATCCAGCCAATTATTTCTGGTCGGCATCGATGCCGCACAACGAACGCAACAAGGGCCGGCTCGACGCCGGGCAGATCGACGCCGAATACACGTTCGACAACAGCTTCTTCCGGTCGGTCAAGGTCGGTGGTCGCTATGCCAAGCGCACCGAGCGCGATCTGTCGAACGGCTATAACTGGACGGCGCTGGGCCGCGGCTGGAACGGCGATCCGCAACTGACCTATGCCAACGCGGCGCCGGGCGACGTCGCCAGCCACGCCTTCAAGGACTTCTTTCGCGGCGAGACGACGCTGCCGGGCAATCTGATGTTCGCGTCGGAGAATCTGGCGTCGCGGTTCAACGTCAATCGCACCGGTCTGGTGACGGCGCCGCCGGCCGGCTTCTGCACCGGCCTTGAGTTCGACTGTTCGGCGGCGGGGCCTTTGCCGACGACCGGCTATGGCGGCCAGTTTAACCCGGACGGCACGCTGGCAATCCGACCTGTCGGCTTTGTCCTGCCGGGCGACCAGGTCGATAACCGTACCGTAAACACCGCGGGCTATGCGCTGGTGCGGTTCGGACCGCAGGGGGACGCGCGCGGCATTTCGGGTAACGTCGGCGTGCGTGTCGTGCACATCGAGAACGAAGGCAGCGGTTTCATCCAGCAGAATGGCGGGACCATCTTCATCCGCAATGGCGTTCAGCAGACGCTCGCGAACACCTTCCTCGCACGCGGCGGCAAGGCGGAGTTCACGCGCGTCCTGCCGTCGGTCAATCTCGAATATGCGCCCACCGACAAGATCAAGGTGCGCGGCGGCTACAACATCACGATGGATCTGCCGACCTTCAACGCGCTGCGAGCCTCGGGTTCGATCGGCGTGGCGACGACCAGCAATCCGGTCGCGGGTCAGCCCGGGACGTTCAACAACTTCACCGCGGACACCGGCAATCCGTTGCTGAAGCCGACGCTGTCGAACAACTTCGATCTGTCGCTCGAATATTATGGGCGTGCGGGCACGTCCTTCCACATCGCACCGTTCTACAAGCGCCTGACCAACCTGCCGATCTATGCGCTGACGACCCGCCAGGTAACCGTCCAGTTCACCGACGGAACGACCGAGAACGTCGCCGCGTCGGCCACCGACTATAGCAACTCGACCAAGGCGGCGAACGTCAAGGGCGTCGAGGTCGGCGGTCGCTTCTTCTTCGACATGCTGCCGGGCGCGCTTGCCGGGATCGGGTTCGAGGGCAACTACACGTTCATCAAGAGCAGCAATCCGGGCGACGTCTACCGCGATATCACCGGTGCGGTCAGGAACGACGCGCCGCTGGTGGGTCTGTCGAAGCACAACCTGAACGCGACGCTGCTCTATGAGCGCAATCCGATCTCGCTGCGGATCGCCTACTCGTGGCGCTCGCGGTATCTGTTGTCGACCAACAGCAACGGCACGAACGGCACGTACACCTATTACAGTGCGCCGGGCGTCGTCGACAATCAGGATGGCGGCCCCGATGCCTCGACCCAGATCGCGCTGCCGATCTATGGCGGGAATTACGGATCGGTCGACGCAGGCGTTCGCTTCAAGGTGAACGACCAGTTCTCGTTCGGCGTGCAGGGCACCAACCTGACCGCCGCGACGCAGCGGACGCTGATGGGTGGCTATCCCGGCGGCAAGCTGGTCGGGCGTAGCTGGTTCCAGGCCGATCGTCGTATCAGCACTGGTATCAACCTGGCCTTCTGACGATGATGCGCCGCTCGTCGACACCGGTCGGCGAGCGGCGAAGCGAGGCTGTGATGACCAAGCGGATACTGATCGTGGGCGGCGGCACCGCCGGGTGGCTGACGGCGGGCTATCTCGCCAAGCGGCTCGGCGCGGACCTTCCGGGCGGCGTCGCGATCACGCTCGTCGAATCGCGTGACATCGGAATCCTCGGTGTCGGCGAGGGGACGTTCCCGACGATCCGGCGGACGCTGGCGACGATCGGGATCGACGAGGCCGATCTGATCCGTCGCTGCGGCGCGACGTTCAAGCAGGGTGCCAAGTTCGTGCACTGGCGCCACGCGCCGGGGCAGGGGGCGACCGATCATTATTCGCACCCGTTCCAGGTCGCCGACGCGAGCGATGGCCTCGACCTGCTGCCCTATTGGCTGCTGGGACACGGCGGCACGGAGAATTGGGACGAGGTCTCCAATCCGCAGAAGAAGGCGGCCGATCGGCATCGCGCGCCTAAATTACCCACGAACCCCGATTATGTCGGGCCGCTCAACTACGCCTTCCACTTCGATGCGGTGGCATTGGCCGGGCTGTTGCGCGAGCAGGGCGTGAAGAACGGCGTCCGGGACCTGACCGATACCGTGAGCGAGGTGCTGCTCGACGCCGACGGTGCGATCGGCGGCGTGCGCACCGAGCGGAACGGGATGCTCGACGCCGACCTCTACATCGACTGCACGGGCTTTCGCGCGGAACTGATCGGCAAGGCGATGAAGATCCCGTTCCGCTCGTGCCGCGACGTGCTGTTCTGCAACCGCGCGATCGCCGCGCAACTGCCCTATGCGCGCCCCGACGAACCGATCGCGTCCTATACGATCTCGACCGCGCAGGAGGCGGGGTGGATCTGGGATATCGGGCTCGATCGCCGGCGTGGCATCGGCCATGTCTATTCGTCCGATCACGGCGACGACGAGGCCGCGGAGCGCGTATTGCGCGGCTATCTGGGCGCGGCGGGCGAGACGGCCGATGTGCGCCACTTCAAGTTCGAGGCCGGTTACCGCGAGGTCAACTGGTACAAGAACTGCGTCGCGGTCGGGTTGTCGAGCGGCTTTTTCGAGCCGCTCGAGGCGACCGGGATAGCGTTTGCCGAAGTGTCGGCGGGGATGATCGCCAACCTGTTCCCGTGGGGCGGCGATTACGAGACGTCCGCGCGTCAGTTCAACGCGAACATGCTGCGCCGCTACGAGCGCGCGCTCGATTTCATCAAGCTGCATTATTGTATCTCGGAACGGCGCGACACCGCGTTCTGGCGCGATAACGTGGCCGATGCATCGGTGCCGGACCGCCTGTTGGAGATGCTCGATCGCTGGCGGTTCCGGCCCCCCAACGAGCTCGACATCGACGGGCAGGTCGACATCTTCACCGAGGCGAGCTGGCAATATGTCCTGTACGGGATGGGCTGGAAGACCGACCTGAGCGCGAAGGCCGGCGCGCTGCGCTACGCCGACGATGCACGCCGGGCGTTCGCCGAGGTGCAGCGCCAGGCGCGCTATGCGATCGCCAACCTCCCGTCGAACCGCGATCTGGTCGACTATGCGCAGGCGCATAGTTTCGGCGCGCGGGCCGCGGCGTGACGGACGGACAGCCGGGCAGGGTAACCAGGGTCGTCATCGTCGGTGGTGGCACGGCCGGGTGGATGACCGCCGCGGCACTGTCCCGGCTGGTGCCCAGCGGCGTGTCGGTGACGCTGGTCGAATCCGAGGAGATCGGCACCGTCGGCGTCGGCGAGGCGACGATCCCGTCGCTGCTCGATTACAACCGCATGCTCGGGATCGACGAGGATGCGTTCGTCCGCGCGACCGGCGCGACCTTCAAGCTGGGGATCGAGTTTCGCGACTGGACGCGGGCCGGCGACTCCTATCTGCATCCGTTCGGTACGCATGGGCGCGACATCGACGGCGTATCGTTCCACCAGCTCTGGCTGCGTCAGGCTGCTTTGGGCCAGGCCGATCTGAGCCCGATCGGCGATTATTGCCTGTCGGCGGTAGCGGCGCGACGCGGGCGGTTCACGCGGCCAAGCGCCAATCCCCAATCTGTCCTGTCGACGCTGTTCTACGCGTTTCATTTCGACGCCGCTCTGTATGCGCGGTTCCTGCGCGACCTTAGCGAGCGGGACGGCGTCGTGCGCGTCGAGGGGCGCGTGATCGCGGTCGACCGGGATGGCGAAACGGGGTTCATCGATGCGGTGCGGCTCGAAGGGGACCGGCGCATCGAGGGCGAACTGTTCATCGACTGCAGTGGTTTTCGGTCGCTTTTGCTGGGGGACGCGCTGGGGGTTCCGTTCACGAGCTGGAAGCAGTGGCTGCCGTGCGACCGGGCCTGGGCGGTGCCAAGCGAGCGGCAGGGGCCGCCGCCGCCCTACACGCGGGCGACCGCCGATACTGCCGGGTGGCGCTGGCGTATTCCGCTCCAGCACCGGGTCGGCAACGGCTATGTCTATTCCAGCGCGCATATCGACGACGAGGATGCGAAGCGGGCGCTGTTGGCGGGGCTCGAGGGCAGGGCGCTGGGCGAGCCCCGCCAGTTGCGCTTCGAGGCGGGTCGGCGCGATCGGCTATGGGATCGGAACTGCGTGGCGATCGGGCTGTCCGGTGGTTTCCTCGAACCGCTCGAATCGACGAGCATCCACCTGATCCAGTCGGGGATCACGCGGCTGATGAGCCTGTTCCCCGACCTGGGGTTCGGCACGGCCGAGATCGCCGAATATAACCGCGTTATGCTGCGCGATTACGAGCAGGTGCGCGATTTCATCATCCTGCACTATCATGCGACCGAGCGATCGGACTCGGCGTTCTGGGACCAGTGCCGGACCATGTCGATTCCTGCGTCGCTGTCGGCCAAGCTGGCGCTGTGGTCGGGCAAGGCGCGCGTGTTCCGCGAGCATGGGGAATTGTTCACCCCCGACGGCTGGATCGCGGTGTTGCTCGGCCAGGGCATCCGCCCGGCGTCGTTCGATCCGCTCGCGGCCGCGCTGCCGCCCGAGGAGACCGCGCGGTTCATGGCGCATGTGCGCGAGATGATCGACAAGACCGCGGCGGCGATGCCGAGGCACGAGGATTTCATTACCCAGCACTGCGCTGCGCCGCTGCGTCGGACCGGGTGATCTGGACGCTGGGTGCGAAGGCTTGGAAGAGGCGCGCGGGTGGGGAGCGGCAGATGCAAACGGCTTTCGCGGACATGGCACGATCCTCGTCGGCATTCGTCGCCGGGCAAGCGCCCACATTGAATTTCTGCAATTGTTCGAAGACTTAAGCCTACCCGAGCACTTCCATCGCGCTATGAAATGGGCGCGTTGCTGTCGGCTTGGCCTGCCGAAGACAGACTATGCCGGCGAAGGAACTTGTCAGCGTCGGGGCAACATCATAGCAAAGGGGATCAGCGGGGGCTAAAATCGACGTGCGCATATTTTACAGGTCGCGTTTGGCGGTCGCACTTGCCGTGCTGGTCTCCAGCGCCGCGTCGTTCACGGCCTCTGCGGGCACCGCAGCGAGCGACGGGCCCGTTGATCCGACCAAGCCGGTTCCGATCAAGGCGACGCCAGTAAAGGCGGGTGCCGCCGTCCCGATCATCGCGGTCGAGGCGAAAGCCGATTGGGTCCGCGATCGCCTGGTTCCGGAGGCTACCGCAGCGCGCGTCGAACAGGCGCAGAACGGTGTCGCCTATTTGCTGACGGACGAGCAGTACCGGACGCGGGCCGACGGGCATGACGACTGGTTCCGATCGGCGAGCAAGGTCACCAACCGGAGCGGGCTCGAGTCCGCCGGCCAGATCTCGGTGACCTACAATCCGAGCTTCGAGAGCGTCGCGCTGAATTTCGTCCACCTGATCCGCGACGGCAAGGTCATCGACCTGACTCACGAGACGCAGTTCCGCGTCGTCGAGCGCGAGAGCGACCTGGACGACGGCATCGTCAGCGGTACGCTGAAGGCGCTGGGCAATTTGCGCGACGTCCGGGTCGGTGACATCGTCGATTACGCGACGACGGTGCATACGAGTACGCGCCTCTGGCCGAGCCATGGCTTCTATCATTTCTCGCAGCGGTATTCGGATCCGCTGGCGATGCGCGCGGTACGGCTCGTCTGGCCGGCGGGAATGACGCCGTCCTACAAGGCGATCAACAGCGATATCGTTTTTTCCCCGAGCAAGACCGTGAGCAACACCGCGGGCAAGACCGCTGACGGAACCGAGTGGGAATGGATCGCGCAGGACCCGCCGGCCGCGAAAGGGGAGGACGACGTTCCCGCAACCGCCTTCCAATGGGGCCGCGTCGACGTATCGACGATGAAGGAATGGGCGGAAGTGGCGCGCTGGGCGGGCGGACTGTACCAAGGCGACGAGAGCCTGCCCGCCGGTTTCGCCGCGCGCCTGGACGCCATCGCCTCGGCCTGGCCCAAGCCGGGCGATCGGCTGACCGAGGCGATGCGCTATGTCCAGGACAATGTCCGCTATGTCGGCGAGGAACTGGACGAGGGCTCCTACGTCCCGCGCCGCCCGAAAACCGTGATCGAGCGCGGCTATGGCGACTGCAAGGACAAGAGCCTGCTGCTTGCGGTCGCGTTGCGGCGGTTGGGGATCGACGCCGTACCGGCACTCGTCACCACTCGGGCGGGCGAGCGCCTGCCCGACCGGCTGCCGTCGCCGCTGGAGTTCGACCATGTGATCGTGCGGGCGGTTATCGACGGCAAGCCGATCTGGGTCGACGCCACCGGCGCGCATCGCGGCGGCCGCGGCGTCACGATCACGCCCTCCAATCTGGGCTATGCCTTGCCGATCCGCGCTGGTCAGACGGCGCTCGAACGGATCGACGGCTATGGCGAGCACGCCGGGCGCATGACCGTGCTCGAACGGTTCACGATCGACGAGGCCGCCCCCGTCGCGCTGACGCTGCGGGTCGAGACGCGCTTTACCGATGCGCGCGCCGATACGACGCGCGCGCGCTGGGCTGCGAGTTCGCCGCGCAAACTCGCGGACGGCAATCTCGATTTCTACCGCCAGCGCTTCCCTGGGCTCGTCGAGAGCAAGCCGCTGGAACTCGGCGACGATCGCAACGGCAATGTGCTGACGATGGTCGAGAGCTACACCCTGCCGCACGAGGCGTTCGTCAAGGCCGGCCTCGGTACGAAGCTGACGACGCGTGCCTATGCGGTGCAGGGCATGCTGCCCGATCGACAGGCGAATCCCCGCGTCCAGCCACTCGCGCTGAACGATCACCTGGTGAACGATCAGACGATCGAGTTGCACGTTGCGGATCGCGTGCTCGAGGGCTTGGCGGATATCGATACGAAGGCCGGACCGGTCGCGTTCTCTCGCCAGACCACCAAGCTGCCCGATGGCCTGCGCATCGCGTATCGGATCTCCACCGGAGATCGCTCCGAAGTGACGGCGGGTGAAGCAGACCCCATCTATCGCCTGTCGGACCGGATCAAGGACGAGACCGCCATCGAATTCTACCTGAACAAGGCGGCGCGGTCCTCGGCGACGCCGGTGGGTATCGACGTCGCGACCTGGTCGGCGATCAAGGCGGATATGGAGAAGGTCGTCGCGCTGACCCAGAAGGAGGACCAGCCGTCCAGGCTCGAAGCGCTGTCGCTGCTGGCCGTTGCATCCGCGAAGGTCCCGCATCCCTCGCCGGTTGCCGGGCTGATCGACGGTATCAAGGGTGCTATCCTCGCCGAGTTGCGGCGTCCCCAGGTTGCGCTGGCGGCGTTGCGATCGGGCACTGCGCAGTATGACGGCAATCCGACGGTGTATCGCCTGTGGATAGGGTACGAACTCGATCTCGGTACGGCGGAGACGGTTGCGCAGGCGATGCGACGGACCAGCATGGTCCAGCCCACGGTCATCGCGTCGCTCGATCCACTCTACACGCGTCTTGCGCTGCAAAAGGCAGCGGCGCTGCCACCCGAGACGCGCGAGGCGGTTCGTGGCGATATCTGCATCGCGCTTGCCCAGGGCGGCTGGCAGCAGGCGCCGCGCACCTCCTTCGGCAATGCGATGCTCGGCTGCGCAATCACCGCGCACAGCCTGCGCGGAAAATTGGTGGAGGCGCGCGCGCTCCTCGCACAGTCCCCTGCGACGGATACGCTGGTGACGCTGGCGATCGACCGGCGCCACCGGGCATTGTGGCCCGACGTCGACCGGTTCGGCCAGGACGGGTTTCGCAAAAGCCTGGATCAGGAATCCGCGCGGGCGGCGGCTGCGGTCGCGGCGGCGCCCGGGAATTACGAGACGATGATGACCCGCATGCAGATTTTGCGCGCGCTGGGCCGGTTCGATGAGGCGATCGTCGCGGGCAAGGCGCTGGCCGGCGACACGGCGAAGGTCGAGGTCGCGGGCAATGACGGGTTCTGGCTGGTCAACGAATATGCGTCCGATCTGCGGGCGAGCGGACGGATGGATGACGCGATCGCGGCGCTCGACGGGGTGCTGGCGCTAGGTACCGATCGCTATCCCGAACTCGTATCGTTGGAGATCAACCGCGCCGAGATGCTGACAGCCGCAGGACGCTACCAGGCAGGACTCGACAGTCTGGCCGAGCTGGAAAAGCACCCCGAGCGCATCAGCCCCTATGGCATGATGTGGGTATGGGCCAACCAGGCTTGCGGCATGCGCGCGCTGGGTCGGTTGGACGAGGCCAAGGCGAGGGAGGTCAAGCTCGCCGCCAAGCCCTCCGACAATTGGAGCGCGGCGACGGCGGCAGTTGCCTGCCGGAACGACGCGCAGGCGATCGCCGACCTGCTCGTCGCCCGCCTGCGTGACGACGATGCGCGATCGGGCGTGATGGGGCTGTTCGTCGAATTCGGCGTGCCAGAGGCGCGCACGCCGTTCGAGACCGCCCGTCGCGATGCGCTGGCCCGGGGGCGCGCCTTGCCCGCGGTCCAGGCGGAATTCGCGAAATTCGGCCGGACCGTCCGCTACGCGGGGACGATGCAGGGCTGGAGCGATTATTGACGGTCCAGCGACCAGGCGTTCGAACCGAACTCAGGGCCCGATATCGATCGCCTGCGCCTCCGCCCGCTTTGCAGACGCCCTGGTGAACCCGAGCTGTTCCGCGATCGGATCGTTCCAGCCATAGGGGTCGGTGCGGAACGCGACCCGCCCGCCTTCGTCGACATAGACGTTGTGATACAGCAGCCGGACCGGGATACGGCGCGGCAACGGCACGAACGTCATCTCGCCCGAGGCCTGCGCTGTCTGCCACGCCTCGGTGACGCCCTCGTCCTCGGCGAGCATCTGCGCGAACCCCAGCGCATCCTCGACCCGGACGCAGCCGTGGCTCAGATGACGCTGGCTGCGCTCGAACAGCCCCGGCGCGGAGGTGTCGTGGAGATAGATCGCCTGGTCGTTCGCCATGTCGAACTTGACCAGCCCCAGCGCGTTGCTCGGCCCCGGCTGCTGGACGATCCAGCCATCGCGCACGACCATGTTGTGCTCGGCGAGATAGTCCTCGCCGACATTGGCCATCTCGCCATTCTGGATCGATTTCGGCACCGTCCATGTGGGATTGGCGACAAGGCGATAGATCGGCGACGACAGCGCCGGCGTCTCGCGGCCGGGTTCGCCGACGATCACCTTGCGCTGATCGACCACCGCGCCGTCGCGATAATACCGCAGCTGCGCGGCGGCGGTGTTGACGTCGATCCGCGTCGCCGGTGGCGTCCGCGTCAGCCAGCGCCGCCGCTCGAGCCCGACCGCGAGCGCGCGTGCCCGGTCGCCCGCACCGAGATTGAGCACCTTCAACGTCTCGGGCCCGACCACCCCATCCGCGGCGATGCCGTAATCGGTCTGAAGTCCCTTGAGCGCGTCGGCGATCGCCTGCGTGTAGAGCATCGGAGCGGGCGTGGACCGGGCGGCTGGCGGGGCAGCGACTGGCGGGGCAACGGCTGGCGGGGCAGCGGCCAGCGGATCGGCGGCCAGCGGATCAGGGGCCAGCGGATCAGGGGCAGCCGACAACGGGCCCGCGGCGGTCGGCAGATAGCCGCTCTCGGTCAGCTGCTCGACGATCGTCGGCACACGCGCGTCGCGATTGCCGACGCGGATCACGCCCGACGGGATGGCCTGTACCGGCGTCGCGACAGTCGCCTTGGCGCTGAACGCGAGATAGGCGTCCGACAGCGCCTTGTACTCGGCATCCTGCGGCGCCAGTCTGTCGAACCATGCGGCGAGATCGCCCTTGGCCAGCGCCCGTGCGAGACCGGCGGCCAGGTCCGCCTTGGGGCGGGGCAGGGTGTAGACCTCGTGGAGCGTTGCCGGATCGACGCGGCCCTGCGCAAGCGCCGTGGCATAGTCGAGCGCTGCCTTGGTCCGGGCTGCGTCGATGTCCGCCGGCGTTGCACCATCCGCCGGATCGGCCAGGAAGACGACATGATCGAGGCCATGTCGCGCGCGGTCGGCGAGCACTTGCGCGAACGCTGCGACGTTCGCGGCCGACCATGCCGCGCGCGCGGCTTTCGAGGCCGGGATGCTGGCAGTCTGGGCGTCGGCCAAGCCGCCCGACACGGCGAGAAGCGGCATCGAGCACAGGGCGAGTCGAACTCGCAGGGTCATTATCTTCATGGGCGCTCAACGTGCAAGGCGACGTATCGGGTCAGACCGCTGGTGAAAGTTCAGCCGATCGCATGGAATCGACCGGTCCGCGTCTGCCTCTCAAGATCATGAATTCGCCGGCTTATGCTATCAAGATTGTGACCGCGCATGATACATCCCGGCGAACTTGCGGTGCAGCGACCGTGTGCTGGCATCCGTCGCGATCGCCGCGCGGTGCTCGTGCCATTCGGCGCGTTGCAGGTAATAGGCAGCATCGACCTCCGTCTCCGCCTCCACTACGTCGAGCCCGGCCAAACCGGCGTTTCGTCCATCCGTCATCACGCTTTCGCCTCATCCCGTTTTTCCGCGTCTTACAGGCAACAAACGCGCGCCGCGTGATCCGAAAGCACTAGTGGTGGGGGTAGATTACGCGTCATCGCGGGCGCGATCGGGGCGCTCGCCCCATGCCTGACGGTACGCCTGCGCGAAGGCGGCAAGCGCGTCCGGATCCTCCATCTTCGCCTTCGCCCGCGCCATGCTGCGGGTCGCGAGCGACTGGATCTCGTCGCGCGCGCCGGGAAGCGCGTGATGCAGCGCCGCCAGCGTGGCGATGAGCCGGATCGTCACCTCGGTCTCCTCGCTTCCCTCGCGGAGGATAGGCCGAAACGCGTCGGTCAACATATCCGCCGTCGTCGGCCGGGGAAGGTGGACGCGCGGTCGCGACGACGCGCCATCCGCGTCGATCCGATCGACCGGCAGGTTGAGCAGTACCCGCAGCAATGCGTTCAGCACCTCGATCGCGGTGCCGGGATCGTTGGTCGCGGGCGCCAGGGCGCGGCTGGCGATCTCGGATAGCGCGATCAGGCCGAGACGCGGGTCCTGATCGAAGGTCCGATGCCGCTCGATCGTGAACGCGCGCAGCAGCGCGTCGCGGGCCGTGTCGTCGATCTGTCCCTCGACATGCACGAGGTCGCGGTGCGGGTGGACCATCGATCCCGGCAGTGCGGCGACATGGATCACGACATCGCAGCGCGCGGCGATCGCGCCAAGCGCGGTCACGTCGATATGCGTCACGTATCCCGTCGTCTTGCCGCGAATCGCGACGGCATCGGCAGGCACCGCGATGGCAGGGCGACCGCCGAGATGCGGCGCCTTCGCAAAACCCGCCATCGCCTCGGCGGCGGCGTTCTCGACCCGGTCGATGACGTCGGACATCCGGCCGAACGCTGTGATGTGCGCGATCCAGCGGAGCAGCGTCACGACCACCCAGATGACGATCAGGACGGTCGCGCCGAACAGGATGATGCGTCCGTCGCTGCCGTAAGCATGGGTCTGGAGACCGATGATCCCGACGATCGAAAAGACGAACGCGCCGAGAAAGGTGGACAGCGCGTTCTGAGAGGTGGGGTCGTTGATCAGCAGCTGCGTCGCGCGCGGCGTCGCCAGTTGCGTCGCCGACGAATAGGCGCTGACCATCGCCGTCAGCGAGAAGGTCGTCACTGCCAGCATGCTCGACGCCATGATCTGCAGGATCGTGCCGACCGCGTCCTGGCCAAGATCCGCGCCGAACGCATATGGCAGATAGGGGGAGATCGCGCCCGACAGGATCGCCAGTCCAACGCTCAACAGGCTGATCAGCGCCGCCCTGAACCAGATCTTCCGAACGACCCGTCGCAGGATCCAGGACCATTTGCTCACGCGTTCTTCCTCGATGCGAGATTTGGGGCCAACATCCGGGACCGATCTTGGCCAGGTAGCTAAGTCGTGGAACGAACCCCGGCCCGATCGGCTCCTGTGGGTTCCTCGCACCGCCGGTTGACATCGCGCGTCATCTGTCCCCATCCGGTTGTCATCGACGCAGAATCTGCGTACCAGAGTGGCGATTTGGAACAGAGCGAGAACCCAGAACGGTCGCAAGACATGGACGCCGAGCGTATCGCGGCGATCGCCGTATTCGATCGTTCGCTCGACACGTCGGACCCGTTCGTCGCCGGCTTTCACGATGCCGCGCTGGCGATGGTGATCAGTGACCCCACGCTGTCGGACAATCCGATCCTGCATGTGAACGCCGCGTTCGAACGGCTGACCGGCTATGATCGCCACGAGATCGTCGGGCGCAACTGCCGCTTTCTGCAGGGGCCGCAAACCGGCGGAGATGACGTCGGCCGGATCCGCGAGGCAGTGGCGCAGCCGGCCCGCATCGAGACCGATATCCTCAACTATCGGAAGGACGGGACGCCGTTCTGGAACCGGCTGCTGGTGGCGCCGGTGTTCGATCACAACCGCCACCTGCGCTATTTCATCGCATCACAGAACGACGTCACGCTCGAGCGCGAGACGCTGGTTTCGCTGGCGGCGGAACAGCGTGCGCTGGAGGCATCCGCTGCGGAAACACGCGCGAGCCTGGCCGATAGTGCGGCGCGGCTGCAATTCGCCCTGAAGGCCGGGCGGCTGGGGGCCTGGACGTTCGATCCGGTCAGCCAGCATCTCGATGCGTCGCCGGGCTGCAAGATCGTCTTCGGCTACCAGCCCGATGCCCCGTTCGGCTATGCCGAGTTCGTCGGCGTGTTGCACCCGGAGGATCGGGCCCGCGTTCTGGCGGCGATCGCGGAGACGGTCGAGACCGGGCGCGACTACGACATCGAATACCGCGTGATCACGCCCGATGGCGATGTCCGCTGGGTCGCGATCCGCGGGGAGCTGCTGTTGCGGGCCGACGGCACCGCGCTGTCGATGACCGGGTTCTCGACCGATATCAGCGAGCGCAAACGCGTCGAGGAACATCGGGCGCTGCTGGCCGGTGAACTCACCCACCGCGTCAAGAACACGCTCGCCACCGTCAGTGCGATCGTCAACCAGACACTGCGCGATGCCGCCACCCTGTCCGAGGCACGCGACGCGATCGGCGCGCGGATCGGTTCCTTGGCCGTGGCACACGACCTGCTGCTGCGGGACGAGGTGGAGGGGGCGACGATCGCCGATATCCTCGCGGGGGTCATGGCGCCGTTCGACGATGGGCGGGGGCGGCTGTTCTCCGTGTCGGGACCGGACGTGCGGCTGGAGCCACGCGTGACGCTCGCTTTGTCGATGGCGCTCCACGAACTGGCCACCAACGCCAGCAAATATGGCGCGCTGAGCGTCGAGGGCGGTCATGTCACGATCGGCTGGAGCGTCGGAATCGGCGATGGCGGTCGGCGGCTGGCGTTCCGCTGGGAGGAAACGGGTGGGCCGGTGGTCGCCCCGCCGACCAGGACCGGCTTCGGATCGCGGATGATCGAGCGCGTGCTCGGCCAGCACCTGCGCGGAACCTCGAAGGTCGATTATCGTCCGGCCGGCGTCGTGTTCACGATCGACGCGCCTTTCTAGGTGCGGTCTTGATGGCTGCGACCGCCGTCCCGACGACTCCCGATGGGCGCTATATCGTCGTGCGCGGACGGTTATGGCGCAAGGCCAACCCCCATCTGTCCGAGATCGAGCGAACCCGGCTGGTCAAGCGGCTGATGGAGGCGCGTCGCGACGTGGCCAAGGCGAAACGGATCAAGGATGCGGACCTGGAGAAGGCTGCGCACGCGGCCGTCGACGAAGCCAAGCATGCGCTGGGCGAGCGGGGGCCGGTCTGGTGGGACGGCGGGGCGCCGGATTTCAATCGGCATATGGCGCGAACGACGCCCTATGCCGACTGGTTCGCTGCACTGGGGGACGATGCGGATGGGCCGACCTGAGGGCATCTCCGCATCGTCCATGGGTATTGGCTGAAGGCTATCAGGCCTTGGCTACGTCGCTCGCGTCGAATTCGGCAAAAGCCTTCTTCACTTCGGCGGCGCGGGCATCGTCGGCGATGTCGACGGACACGATGAGCCGGCCTTCGAGTGCGGCGTCGTCACGCGAGTCCGGCGTCGGATCGCGACCCTCGGTGTCGGCCCCGGCCTCTTCGCTTCCCACGCTGTTCGCGCTGCCATCGGTGGTGATGAAGATGTCGGTCCGTTCGATGCCCTGCTCCTGGACGAGGCGCTCGACGGTCATCTCGGCTTCGCGGCGGGTATCGAACTTGGCGGTGAATGTCGGCACGTGCAGTCTCCTGTTCCTGTGCAGACTGAACGGACGACGATGTGGGTCGATCCGACGCCCTGTATTCCGGGTGCCGCCTATTTCGCGCGGTCGAGCGCGGCCTTGCAAAAGGCTGCACTCAAGCTGTCGATCGAGTAGGGCTTGCGCACCAGTTCGAACTCGCCGGCGCCTTCCCTTGACAGGATCTCGCTATACCCGCTGGTCAGGATCACCGGCGTCGCGGGCTGGCGGCGGCGGATCTCGCGCGCGAGTTCGATGCCGTTCATGCCGGGCATCATCACGTCCGAAAACACGAAGTCGAAGGCATTCTGGTCACGGTCCAGCTGTGCGAGCGCTTCCTCGGCGTTGCGCGCCAGCGCGATCTGGTGGCCCAAGTCGTGCAACGCGCTGGTCGCGAACGCGCCGACCTCGGGATTGTCCTCGACCACCAATATCCTGAAGCTCTCGCCGGTGCCCGGACCGGTGGCGGCTTCCTCGGCATCGGCTATGCCCTCGATCCGCTCGCACGGCAGGAACAGCGTGAAGGTCGAGCCATGGCCGACCCGGCTGGAAACGACGACCTCGCCGCCCGACTGCTTGGCGAAGCCGAACACCTGCGACAGGCCCAGGCCGGTGCCATGACCGACGTCCTTCGAGGTGAAGAACGGTTCGAAGATGTGCTCGATATGCTCGGGCGGAATGCCGGCGCCGGTATCGGTGATCGAGACGCCGATGAAATCGCCGTGCCTGGCGTCGTGGCCGCGCACCGCCGGGATGGTCGTGCAGGGCTCCACCGTGATCGTCAGCCGCCCCTGCTGGCCCATCGCATCGCGCGCGTTCACCGCCATGTTGACGATCGCGGTCTCGAACTGGCTGACGTCGGCGTTGGCGAGGCAGCTGGTTTCGGGCAGGCGCAGGTCCACCTCGATCAGCGCCCCCGACAGCATCTCCATCATCTCGTTCAGGCTGCGGATCGTGGTGCCGACATCGAACACGCGCGGGGTCAGCGACGAGCGACGGGCGAATGCTAGCAACTGGCTGGTGAGCCTGGTCGCGCGATCCGCGGTCTGCGCGATCGCATCGACGTACCGATCGCGACGGCTCTCGCTCAGCCCGGGGGTCTTCAACAGGTCGGCGGACCCCCGGATGACGGTCAGCAGGTTGTTGAAATCATGCGCGATGCCACCGGTCAACTGGCCCAGCGTTTCCATCTTCTGCGCCTGGCGCAGGGCATCGTGCGCGCGCGTTAGGTCCTCGGTGCGCTCGATCACGCGGCGTTCGAGCGTGACGTTGATGTCCTGCACGGTCGAGAACAGCCGGGCGTTGTCGATCGCGATCGCAGCCTGTGCGGCGATGCCGACGATCAGCCGCTCATGGCGATCGTTGAACCGGTGCGTCTCGGAATGGCCGAACAACAGGCCACCCAATACCTCGCCCGATCGCGATACGACCGGTACGGCAAGGTAGCTGCGCACCGGCAGATGGCCCGGCGGCATCCCGGCATAGGGCGCGTTGCGCCCGTATCGCATGTCGGCGAGGATATCGTCGGCGCGGATGACGCCCTCGTTGCGGAAGGTCGGCCCGAACACGGAGGTCGCACGTGGGCGGCCGAGCGCTTCGAAATCCTCCCGCCGCGCGCCCGACAGCGTGAAGAGGTGGAGGCGCTCGCCGGTCTCGTCCATCAGGTTGTGGAAATACGCGCCGAATTCCGCACCGGTCAGCTTGACCGCGGCATCGGTCACCATCTGGACGAGCGGTTCGAGATCCAGTTCGGCGGTCAGCGCAGTCCCGGTCTGGTTCAGCGTTTCCAGGGTGTGCGTCTCGGCGAGCAATTCCTGTTCCATGCCGACCGTCTTGGTCACGTCGACGACCACCGCGATCACGCCTTCGGGCGTGCCGTCGGGCCCCGGCACGGGCGAATAATTGAGATCGAAAAAGACCTGCTCGGGCGATCCGTTGCGGTACAGCGTCATTTCCTGGCGGGAATAGGTCAGCGTCCTGCCGGCGAGAACGGTGCGCACCACCGCCTGGTTGAACGCGGCCGCCTCGGGCCAGGCCTCGCGCACGCGACGACCGAGGATCGCGGGATGGCTCTGGCCGGCAATCTCGGCATACAGGTCGTTGTACAGCAATATGCCGTCGGCGCCCCACAGCAGCGCCATCGGCAGAGGCGATCGCAACATGATCGCGGTCGCCGTGTGAAGATGCGCGGGCCATGCCTCCAGCGTGCCGAGCGGCGAGTTCGACCAGTCATGCGCGGCGATCGCGCGTCCAAGGTCTCCACCGGAGTCCAGAAACGCTGGAATGTCGCCCACGATCGATCCCCGTGCCTTCGATGCCGGGCTGGCATCCGCTGTTCGCCGACCGATAGCGTCAAGTTTCGGTCGCGTCGCTTCGATTCATCAACCGGTTATATGCGGCGGCGCAATCACTTGGTTGGCGGAACGGCGTGTCGCGCATAGGCTCGCGCATCAAGCGCGATGCACGTCGCAACTACCGGCGCACCGCGAGTCCGACCGAAGGTTTCCGCGTCTATTGTCAGAAGATCGAGCGATCCTGCCGCAGTCGCTTTCCCTCGTCCCGGAGGGCGGGGAAGCTGGTGCACCACAGGGGCTAAAGCCGGGCACCCAGATTGTTGGACAATTTGTATCGAACGCCAATAATCGAAAGCTCACGGCACCGGGATCGCGTGATCTTCAGATCGTTCTCGCCTCGGTGCCCTCGCGTTCAATCCCTCGCATCGCGCAGTGCCTCCAGTTCGGCCAGCCTCACCGGATCGTCGGCTGCGAGCGCTTCTTCGAGATAGAAACCATATGCGATATTGCGCACTACCTCGTGCGCATCACCACTATATTCCGCGGCGATAACAGCAAAGGCATCGACCAATTCTCGGAGGAACCCCTTGTCTAGCGCCTCGAGCTGGGCCCCGAGTACCTCCGACGCCTCGACGGCAGTATCAAGGTTCAATTCTTCCTCGTCGGTCAGTTCAAGAAACACGACATACTCCGCGATAATGCGCGCAACCTGCTTGGCTATCATGGCTTCGCCACCTTCACTTTGATGTTAGTCACGTTCATCTTCTTAAGAAGCTTGAGGGCTTTGGTTCTCTGGGCAGGAGTGGGCACCTCCCATATTCCGATCAGGCGATGTTGCGCCAACACCTCGGATTGCCGCAAAATCTGAGCTCGAGCGTGAGGCATATCCCTGACCGACCATTTACGGTCGATCACATAATCGCCCTGGATGCCGTCGAACTTTACGGGCCTCTTCGAGCCATCAGCCATCGTTCGCATCAATGTGGGTGCCTGACCGGCTCGCGAGCCGGTCGCAGCGTCGTTATAGGCTTTCCAAGGTTTTTCGGACCGGACCACCTCTTTCACCCACCCGATCTGTGGCGGAGCGTAGGTTATGCGCGGTCTCACTAGGCGAAGGCTGCGCAATGCAGAGACCTTGGAGAGCGCGGCTCCCGGCGCGACTGCCAATGCAACGTTTCCGGCGACCGTCCCCGTGGCATGACCGATATCGCGTGCCGAGGCGTTGGCGACTGCCTCCGCTGCTCGCGAAACCTGGATACGAGCAGGCGTGTCCTCGGCAGCGATAGCAGTATCGATCATGCCTGCAATCCCGCCGCCAGCGTTGCGAATGGTCGTCACCGGATTTGTCGTCAGTGCCGCGTGAACCCCCGTCACCGTTTCCTTCCCGACGTCTTAAAGCCCTTCACCGACGCCACCAACAAATTCAGCAACCGGGTTCGGCGGGCTACCAGGCCGCGATGCAGCGTCGCTTCGGGGGTGACCCCCGGATGGCCCGGGTTCCGCCCTACGCCGGCCATCGCCTATCCGCGTTCCGACCCGCAATACTTCCGACTTTGAGGGTCTGGCGGCGCGCGACTTGCCGCGATCACCCATGCTCGGTTCGTCGGTCGGATCGGCGCCGCTCGAGCCATAATGGCTTCCTGCGCCTGCGAATGTGAACCGACCGTCTTCAGGATCGTGCCATGGATTGAATTTGAGTTCGACACCCTCGGGGCTCAACGCTGTCGGCAGACTACCGGTTCGCAACCAGTGCGAGAACCCCGACTTGTGTTCGTCGTTCGCTGTCTGATCCATGCTGCTTCCCCACCTACTCGTGCAGCAAGATCATTTGAGTAACGAAATCAAACATTGCAAGCAGCAATACTTCGTCGGGATAAAATCGTTGAACAAGCGACTGCCGGAAATTTCTCATATTAGAAAGTTAGCGGTCGCAAAGATTTTGCTAGAGTGGCTGGATTCAATAGCGTGAGGCAGTGCTATTTATCGGTATCTGCCAAAAGAGCCGAATTTGCTGTCTGCATTGCGAACATGCTGTCGAGGTCGGTAAAGTCGCCAATGGCGCGCGCCAGCGCGGAGCGTAGATGGGCGTCGACGCAGAGGGGCGTGGGTCCGGCTCAGCAAAGCCAGGACGAAGGGCTTGAGATTGGAAATATGAATTGAGGCGCTGACGTGCTGTGCTTTTTCCAGAGTCGTTTCGCCGCAGGAAAATGCCGCGCCTTGGTCGATCTATGAGGTATCGCATGGGCCCCCCAACAGCGGGGGACCCTGGTGCCGGAAGAGGACTGTGAACTTTCAGATAAGACGTTTAAGTCATTGATAAATATGGCGCCGTAAATTGGCGATACCAACAGCGGTACCAACACCAACGTCTGAATTTCTATGGTTTGGCATGAATTTTAGTGAAATTTCTAGAGGAAAAATACGTCGTGATGCGCGGTTTTCGGATCAATAATTTGCACGATTCGCAGCTTGTCGTTCGGGGCCCTGCCGACGCTTTTGGCTTCTAGGATGCGTCCCCGGTGTGACGCGGGTTTTGCCTGCTATAGGCGAAGCTCTGTCCGGCAGGTTATTGGCAATGCGCTGGTTGTCGAAAGTTTGAGCTTCGGAAGCACGATCGCGCCAAACAGCGTCTTATACCGGCACCAACAAAATGGAGCACCGTACCATTTTGTGCGACGACCGATTCTGGAAAGAACAATTGAAAATCGGCGCCACCGTAGCCGCGAAATCATCGGGTTAGCGGTCTGGGTATGGACATTTGATCGGCATTACCCATTAATCAAAATGTGGTCGGAGCCGACTCCAATGACAGGCGCACGCCCAGCGTTGTTCGAAAAGACTGTCTTGCGCGTGAGAACGCGTAAACCGCATTGGCTCTGTTCCGCATCATAGACGTGCGGAAAGGCAGTAATGGGCTGGGGAGGTTTTCAGGCCTCCCCTTTAGCTCTCCGCCGGACACACTCTATGACACCGGTTCGACCCGGAACGTCGGCTCGTTCGCTCACCTTCGAACAATCGCTCTGCATTGTAGCATCTCCAAAGGAGACGTTCGTTGCCTGCAACAGATTAACCTGCTGTCGGAAATCATGCCATTGGTAAGTTGGCTCGTCAGATGGAGACGAGTGATGGGGCGAGGCCGATCTACCGAGGATCAGATCACTGGTGTGCTGCCCGAGCATGAGGCCGGCGTGAAGACGGCGGATTTGTGCGGCGAGCACGGGATCAACGATGCGACGTTTTACAACTGGAATTCGAAGTGCGGCGTGATGACAGTATTGGAGGCGGCGCGATTGCGAACGCGGTTCTTATTGGGAAGCGCAGAGTTTAGTTATGGGACTGCTCGAATGAGGTCAGGATCGGGCACGGCCCAGCCGCGCCGCTGCCACACTCGTGAGCGAGCCGGCGCAGCGATGCGCGGGCCTTCTCCAATCCCTCGATCTTGACGTCCAACGCCGCTATCTGCTCGCTGGCAAGTTCACGCGCCCGTTTTCGATCGTCGGTCGCGTCAAGCGCCAGCAATTCCTCGATCTGCGCGAGCGTGAAACCAGCCGCTTGCGCCGCGCGGATGAAGCGCAGCCGGCGAACGTCTTCAATACCGTAGCGCCGCACGCTCCCGCCACGTCCGATGCCGCTTGGCCGCTCAGGCGTCTCAAGTAACCCGCGCCGCTGATAGTAGCGCACGGTCTCGACGCCGACGCCTGCCTCGCGCGCCAGCCCGGCAATAGTCATCTGTTGCAACCCTTGACTCCGTACCATGGTCCGGACCCCATATGGACGCCAACCTGAAGGATACTAGCTCGAAAGCCGCTGCTCATGACCACGATCGCCGATCCCCGCCGCGCCACCCTGTACCGGATGGTAATGGACAAGCACGTCTGCCCCTACGGCCTGAAGGCCAAGGACCTACTGCAACGCGAGGGCTACACCGTTGACGACCGCTGGCTGACCACGCGAGAGGAAACTGACGCCTTCAAGGCCGAAAATGGGGTGAGGACGACGCCGCAGACCTTCATTGGGGGCGAGCGGATCGGCGGTTATGACGACGTGCGCCACTATTTCGGCAAGGCTGTCGCCGATCCCAAGGCGACCTCCTACAAGCCGGTCGTCGCGCTCTTCGCAGTGACCGCGGTGATGGCGCTCGCCGCGAGTCATGCCGCTTACGGCACGCCCTTCACGCTACGAGCGGGCGAGTGGTTCATCGGGTTCAGCATGGCCGTGCTGGCGCTGCTCAAGCTCCAGAACATCGAGAGCTTCGCCACCATGTTCCTCAATTACGATCTGCTCGCGAAGCGCTGGGTACGCTATTCCTACATCTACCCTTTTGCGGAGGGCTTGGCGGGCGTACTGATGATCGCAGGCGTGCTGACCTGGTTGTCGGCGCCGGTCGCGCTGTTCATTGGAGCCGTGGGTGCCGTGTCAGTGTTCAAGGCGGTGTACCTCGATAGGCGCGAGCTGAAATGCGCCTGCGTAGGTGGGGCCAGCAACGTGCCGCTCGGTTTCCTGTCGCTGACAGAGAACCTCATGATGATCGCGATGGCGGTGTGGATGGGATCTGCAGCGCTCGGCTAAGCTGGGGGTGCTGTGCACGCCATGGCGCAATCATCACCGCTGCCGCCTTTTCGATATGGCTCGCGGTCCGGCCTATTCGGCCCTGGTCGCTGTTCGCAATGGGGAAGCCAGCGCTAATCATCGCCCGTTAGCGGACGTTTTGCGAAGGGCAAAAGCGCAGGGATCATTTCGGCTATCTCGCATTGGTGCAGCGGTCTCTGCAGGCGGTCTACTGCAGACGTTTTCGCGAGGGGACTTAGATCGGCGTAGAGCCTCCGAAGCTGCTGCCTGCCCTCTGGGCAAGGACGGATGAGCGGGATACGCTGATGCAATGACCTACGACGAGCTTGAAGCAGAGAATGCGCGTCTGCGCGCAGCCCTTGAAGCCGCGACGACGAATCTGCTGCCTAGCAACGAGCGCCAAATTGGTGGGAACCAGTACGACAACGGCCCCGTCAGCGCCACAGCACGGCAACGTGCAATCTTCGAAAGCGCGATCGACTTTGCAATAATCGTAACCGACCCGGCCGGGGTGGTCGCGGACTGGAACCCAGGCGCTGAAAACGTGATGGGATGGACGGCCGCAGAGGTGCGCGGGCAAGACGGAGCATTCTTCTTTACGCCTGAAGATCGGGCCAGCGGTCAGGTCGCGTCGGAAATGCGCCGAGCGCTTAAGGACGGACGTGCCGCGGACGAGCGTTGGCACCTGCGCAAGGATGGCCACCTGTTCTGGGCATCGGGAGAGATGATGCCGCTTCTCGGCGACGCGAGCGAACATCTCGGTTTTGTGAAAATCCTGCGCGACCGTACGGATGAGCATCTTGCAGGTGTCGCCCTCCGGCAAGCCCAAGACCGCTTCCAAACGATCCTGGATACGATCGACGCGGCCTTTGCGATCGTCGAAGTGAAGTTCGATGCCGATGACCGCCCTGTGGACTACCGGTTTGTCGAAGCCAATCCGGCTTTCGAGCGTCAGTCGGGCGTGAACCTTCGTGGGAAATGGGTCACGGAATTTGCCCCTGACCTGGAGCAATTCTGGTTCGAAACCTATGGACGCGTGGCCAGGACGGGCGAGCCGACCAATTTCGAGAGCTATGCGGACGCCTTCAAGCGGTGGTTCGACGTAAGAGCCGTTCGGGTAGGAGATGCCGCCGACCGACAGATCGCGATCTTCTTCAATGACGTGACACCGCGGCGCGAGGCGGAAGAGCGGCTACGGGTCAGTGAAGCGGTGGCTCGAGAGAATGTGGAGCGTGTTCAGCTCGCCCTGGCAGCAGGGGCTATCATTGGCACATGGCATTGGGACCTCCCCAGCGACCAGTTTACCGTCGACGAGGCGTTCGCCCGTGCCTTTGGTCTGGACCCGGCATTGGGCCGCAAAGGTCTTCCGCTCGCCCAGATCGTGGCGACCGTTCATCCGGATGATCAAGCGGGACTGGCGCAAGCTCTCGACGAGGCAATTACCCGCGGCGGTTCTTACGCTCATCAATACCGGGTTCGTCGAACCGATGGGGATTATTACTGGATCGAGGCTAACGGCAGGGTCAATCTCGATCCCGAGGGAACGCCTCTGAGCTTTCCCGGTGTGCTTATCGATGTGGAGCATCGACGTGCCGTCGAGGCCGAGCGCGACACAGCTCTTGCTGCCCTGCGCTCGCTCAACGACACTCTTGAGCAGCGCGTCGCCGAACGCACTGCCGACCTGATGCAAGTCGAGGATGCGCTGCGCCAATCCCAAAAGGTCGAGGCTATCGGGCAGCTGACTGGTGGTGTCGCCCATGACTTCAACAATCTGCTTACGGTGATCCGGGGATCGGTCGATCTCCTGCGCCGCGCGAGCGTCTCTGATGAACGTCGCCAAAAGTATATCGATGCGATCTCGGATACGACGGATCGTGCCGCCAAGCTGACTGGCCAGTTGCTCGCCTTCGCGCGTCGGCAGTCCTTGAAGCCCGAGGTTTTCGACGCAACCGACAGCGTGCGAACGCTTGGCGACATGATCCGAACCTTGGCCGGCGCGCGGGTCAAGGTTACGCTCAGGCTCCCGTCGGGACCTTGCTATGTAAATGCCGATCGTAGCCAGTTCGACACTGCGGTCGTCAACATGGCCGTCAACGCGCGCGACGCCATGAAGAGCGAAGGCGAGTTGATCATCACGGTCCAGCAGGCGACCGACATGCCCGTCATTCGGTCGCATCCTGCGGTGTCGGGTCAGTTCGTCATGGTGTCGCTCGTCGACAGTGGACCCGGGATCCCGGCAGACAAATTGGACCAGATTTTCGAACCGTTTTTCACGACCAAAGGCGTCGGCGAGGGCACCGGCCTCGGGCTTAGCCAGGTCTTCGGCTTCACCAAACAATCCGGTGGCGACATTCTGGTCGCAAGTACCAAAGGCGCAGGGGCAACGTTCACCATGTACCTGCCGCGTGTGGAAGGTGTCGGTCGGGTTGCTGTCGAGGCGGGCGACCAGCCCCTGTCGCTTGGCGAAGGTGCCTGCGTCCTCGTCGTGGAAGACAATGTCGAGGTTGGCATGTTTGCCACGCGAGCGTTAGCGGAGCTGGGCTATAACACCGTGCTGACGATGGACGGCGCCGAGGCGCTTGCCGAGCTGGCAACAGGGGTGGACCGGTTTGATGTCGTGTTTTCCGACGTGATGATGCCGGGTATGTCGGGTGTGGAACTCGGTCAGGAGATCGGCCGGCTTTATCCGGCGCTGCCAGTCATGCTGACAAGCGGGTATAGCGAGGTACTGGCGCAAAGCGGGACGCACGGGTTCGATCTGCTGCACAAACCTTATTCGATCGATGCGCTGTCGAAGGCTCTGCGGAAGATGTCACGACGCGGTTGAGACCTTGCCCCGATAAACGACCATGGTGGCGCCGCCAGTCGTAGTTGGACTACCTCGGTCGTCCCGAAGTCGAGTGCTTATTCGATAGCGATCCATGGCAATGCCGAATGCGCGGGCATGGCAAAAACGGCGTCGTCGTTATTGCCCGTCAGGCGGAGAGGGGGCAGAACACTGCGTTATGGCCGAGAAACACGTTGCAGCGTTCCCAGACGGACTCGATGCAAGCCATGCCAAGGCCGTGAAGGGTATGCGCGCGCATGCCAGTCCACTCGCGTTTTTCATGCTTGGCGGACTGATGGTGACAGCAATGACGGGCGTTCTTGGGGGCAGTCCTGCGCCGGTCACTGTCGTGAACGCCCCGAGCGCGTCGCTGCAGGTAAAGCTCGCTCGACCGTTGCGAAGCGGCTTGGTTTTTGAAACACACATCCGGGTCGTCGCGCGGCGCGCCATTGCCAAGCCGGTAATCGGTATCGATGCGCCGCTGTGGCGCGACCTGACCATCAACAGCCAGATTCCCGCCGCCGCCGACGAGAGCTTCAAAGAGGGACAGTTTCGCTTTGATTACGCGGCGCTCAAAGCTGGCGACACGTTAGATATCAAGATCGACGGCCAGACCAATCCCCCGCTGGTCGGGCACCTCGCCGGAGCCATAACCTTGCTTGACGACGATACCCGGTTGGCCGAAGTGCGCGTTTCGATTCCGGTGCTTCCCTGATGGATATCGTCCTCCGCGCCAGCGTCACATTCGCCGCACTTTACCTGCTGCTACGCCTCTTGGGAAAGCGCGAGATCGGCCAGCTCACTCCCTTTGAACTGGTCGTCATCGTGGTGATGGGGGATCTCGTTCAGCAGGGGGTCACGCATAACGACTTCAGTCTGACCGGATCGATCCTCGCAATCGCGACCTTCGCATTTTGGGCGCTGGTGATGAGTTGGGCGACGTATCTGTCTCCACGGCTCGAAACGCTACTCGACGGCCGGCCTCAGGTAATCATACGGGATGGCGAGTTGATCGAAGCAAACCTTCGGCGTGACAGGATCACGCGCGGCGAGGTGGAAGCGGAAATGCGCCTCGCCGGCATTGCGCGTATGCATGATGTGGCCTGGGCGATCCTGGAGACACAAGGCAAAATCAGTTTCATCCGCAAGAGCGATGGGGAGGTACAGCGCGCGAAGGACGATACAGCTGCACGATAGGTGCCCGCGCTGGCTAAAGATCGGCGGGGGTGCGCGCCGTCGGTTGGGCGCCAAAGTATTTCATCATACAAATAGCACTCTGCGGCCTAAGCCCTTCTCGGTGCCGACACCGGGAACGGGCATTAAGCCGAATCCGATCGGCCTGCGGTCGCTAACATATTTCGGAAGGGGGCTGGCTCCCTCGTCGATCAATAGCCAGCGACGAGACTGGCCGTCGCGTTGTAATCGCGGGTCCATGACGAGTATGTCGTGCCGGGTCCCACGCGACCGTGGAATGAATTCGGCTATGTTTTGTGATAATCATCAAGCACGGCGAGATCCCTTATTCCCAGTAAAGGCGAAAAATACTGTATACCCCTGATCAGTCACGCCTCGCCCCGCTTATGGACAAGCTAGCCCAAGGATTGGGTCTTGGCTCTGCCGATATGAGTACAATATCCGGTTTGCCCTATCGGATCGCTGATTTCGAGCCGATGACGTACCTGGTTCGTCAAGGTGATGTTGCTATCCATTGTGGCCTGGTCGTCTCGGGATTTTTATGTAGTTCGAAGATAGGCGGCGATGGTTCGCGGCAGATTGTATCTTTCCACGTAAATGGCGATTTGTTTGGATTTCAGAGCATATTCCTCGATGAATCTGATCATCATATCCAGGTGCTGAGCCACGCATCGATTTTTTTAATACCCAAGCAAGCGGTCCTGGATGCATTCGAAGGTAATTATGCCTTCAGGCAGGCGTTGTTGCGGAATATGCTAAAAGACTTATCTATCTCGAAAGAATGGCTGTTCAGCATGGGCCGGCGTAGCGCTCTGGCGCGTGTAGCACATCTCATATGCGAGCTGGCCGTACGACAGGATGTCGCGGGACTAGGCAACGGTCTGGATTATGACTGGCCATTGACTCAAGAGCAGTTCGGAGATGCGACCGGACTGACTGCGGTCCATGTCAATAGAATGATCAAGGCCCTGCGTGACGAGGGCGTTATCCTGTCATCGAAGAACAAGATCAAAATAAGTGATTGGCCCAGGCTTGCCAAAATAGCGGACTTCACGCGGGGCTATCTACACATGTCAGGGGATGTTAAAATACTATGATCGATAGACACCGATAAGTAAATAAATCGGTACGCGGTCGTGAAGGCCTGATCACGCGATTCTGACGGTCGTGCGCAACAGGTTGCGGCCGATAACGATGAAAAACAAGTACTTTCGATCTGAATTATGGTAAATGTTGACGTTTCAGGAGGCTGAGAACGTCCATGATCCCTTGGCGGACAATTTTGCTCGGTACATCGCTTGATCGGCGGCATTCAATACCTGTTCTATATCTTTTCCGGTTGCTGCGCCCAAGCTACACGTAGACTTCCATCCGGATTCTTTCATCGCGGCAATAAGAGTCCGGTGTATTGTGCCCGTTATCCGTTCCGCTGCCGCGTCGTCCCGTATGGCGAGGCAAAAGGCAAATTCGTCGCCCCCCAGTCTGGCGGTAACGTCGTAGGGGCGAACTGCTGAACTAAGAGCCTGGGCGACGAGGCTCAGCAC
>NZ_JANBVH010000041.1 GCF_024273235.1 Sphingomonas faeni
CAGCACCAACTGCCTGAACGATTTGCGACAGTCCTCCGGACGCTTATGGACAAGCGTGAGGCCCGAGAGGGCGACGACGACCGATCACTTGCGCTCGCCGCTCTCAACGTTCCTTTGATGCGCGAAGGATTTGAAGGATATTACGGCGAAGATAGTATGTTCTACGTCCGTCATATTGAGACGAGAACGGTTTCGGCACCGGTCAACCTATACCGCCCTCTCACGCCCGCCGAGCTAGAGAAGCGCAATATGCTCATCGCCTATCTCGATCGCTGCTCGGAAGATGAATTGATCGAGGAAGTCTTGCTGCCGATGTTCCGCCACTTTGGTTACCAGCGGATTACGAGCGTCGGCCATAAGGACAAAGCGCTAGAATATGGCAAAGACGTGTGGATGCGGTTCAAGCTGCCCACTGAACATACCATCTATTTCGGAATTCAGGCAAAGAAGGGCAAGCTCGACTCGGCAGGCGCCACCAAGGGCTCGAACGCGAACGTGGCAGAAATCTACCAGCAAATCCTGATGATGCTGGGGCACGAGGTCTTCGACAGCGACACCAACCGCAGGGCTCTCGTCGATCACGCCTTCATAGTTGCGGGCGGCGAGATCACGAAGGCTGCCCGTAATTGGCTTGGCGGGGTCCTAGACAAATCCCAGCGTAGTCAGATCCTTTTCATGGACCGCGAACACATCCTAAATTTGTACACCGGCCATCGCCTGGATTTGCCGGCCGCTGCAGCGCCGAAAAAGGCTGATTGCTGGTTCACAGAGGAAGATGAAGTTCCCTTCTGACCGCTGTTGGCCAGGCGTTGTGAAAGGCTCAATCCGGGGCTCGTGCTCTGAATCTTTTAGATCCGGAAGAGGTACGGCTCTTTGGAAGGGCGCTTTGCAGACGGGCCGCTTTCCTTCCCATGCCGGACATAAAGTCTTTTGCATTTAAACTCTCGAGCGCAGCGGCGGCCGCTAACCCGCGACCGCCGCCAAACCCTCAGCTATGCAGGAAGTGCATCACGTCGCCGTCCTGCACGACGTACGCCTTGCCTTCCGCGCGCAGCTTGCCTGCCTCGCGCGCCTTCGATTCGCCGCCGAGCGCGATGAAGTCGTCGAACGCGATCGTCTCGGCGCGGATGAAGCCCTTTTCGAAATCGCCGTGGATCTCGCCCGCCGCCTGCGGTGCGGTGGCGCCCTCGTGGACGGTCCAGGCGCGCGCTTCCTTGGGGCCGACCGTGAAGAAGGTCAGCAGGTGGAGCAGCTTGTACCCGGCGGTGATGACCCGCGCGAGGCCGGTCTCCTCCAGCCCCAGCTCACCAAGAAACTCGCCGCGATCTTCCGCGGGCATCGTCGCGATTTCCGCCTCGATCGCCGCCGACACCACGACCGCCTCGGCGCCTTCGGCCTTCGCCTTCTCGAACACCCGCGCCGACAGCGCATTGCCGTTCGCCGCATCGCCCTCGTCGACGTTGCACACGTACAGCACGGGTTTCGCGGTCAGCAACTGAGCCTGTGCGAACACCCGCGCCTCGTCCTCGTCCTTCGGCACGGTCAGCCGCGCGGGCTTGCCTTCGCGGAGCAATTCGAGCGCCTGGCCGAGCACGGCGGCACCGATCTTGGCCTCCTTGTCGCCCTGCATGCCCTTCTTGGCGAGGTTCGGCACGCGCTTCTCGAGGCTTTCGAGATCGCTCAGCATGAGCTCGGTGTCGACCGTTTCGGCGTCGGCGATCGGATCGACCTTGTTGTCGACATGCGTCACGTCGCCATTCTCGAAGCAGCGCAGCACGTGCACGATCGCGTCGACCTCGCGGATGTTGCCCAGGAACTGGTTGCCGAGCCCTTCGCCCTTCGACGCCCCGCGCACGAGGCCGGCGATGTCGACGAAGCCCAATTGCGTCTCGATGATCTTCTGCGATCCGGCGATCTTCGCCAGCGCGTCGAGCCGCTTGTCGGGCACGCCGACATTACCGACGTTCGGCTCGATCGTGCAGAACGGGTAGTTCGCCGCCTGCGCCGCGGCCGTCTCGGTCAGCGCGTTGAAGAGAGTGGACTTGCCGACGTTCGGCAGCCCCACGATGCCGCAGCGAAAACCCATGATATGCCCTTGGTATAAGAATGTGCGGGCGCTTTAGGCGACGCGAGGCCGGAAGGCCAGTGGAGGCCGCGTACGCAGCCGCGTTTCCAACCTGCTCCCCTCCCTGAAAGGGAGGGGCTGGGGGTGGGTAGGCCAGCTCGAGCCGCAACCGTTCCACGATCCGGAGACCGACCCACCCCCGACCCCTCCCTTCCAGGGAGGGGAGAAGCGCCGGGCCCGCGAAACAACCTACTCCCCCCTGATCGACGCACTCGATCGCCGCAGTGCAGCAAAATAATCATACCGCTCGGTAGAGAACTCGCAGCTCACCCGTTACAAGGGACGTCTCTCCCAGATACTCCAGGAATTCCATGACCACGACCGCCCACGGCTACGCCGCGCAATCCCCCGAAACACCGCTCGCACCCTTCTCGTTCGAGCGCCGCGAGCCCGGCAAGACCGACGTCGCGATCGACATCGCGTTCTGCGGCGTCTGCCATTCCGACCTCCACACCGCCAAGGGCGAATGGGAAGGCACGCTCTACCCTTGCGTCCCGGGCCACGAGATCGTCGGCCACGTCACCGCGGTCGGCAGCGACGTCACCAAGTTCAAGGTCGGCGACGTCGTCGGCGTAGGCTGCATGGTCGACAGCTGCGGGCACTGCGCATCGTGCAAAGACGGCGAAGAGCAATATTGCGAGACGACCGGTATGGTCGGCACCTATAACGGCCCCGATCCCGTCCTCGGCGGCCACACTTTCGGCGGCTATTCGGACAAGATCGTCGTCGACGAGGGCTTCGTCCTGAAGGTGTCGCATCCCGAAGCCGATCTCGCCGCGGTTGCGCCGTTGCTGTGCGCCGGCATCACGACGTACTCGCCGCTCAAGCACTGGAAGGTCGGTCCCGGCCAGAAGGTCGGCATCGTCGGTCTCGGCGGTCTCGGCCACATGGGCGTCAAGATCGCCAACGCGATGGGCGCCGAGGTCTATGTCTTCTCGACCTCGCCCAACAAGCGCGACGATGCCAAGCGTCTCGGCGCGAAGGACCTGATCGTGTCGAAGGACGAAGCCGCGATGGCCGAACACGCCAACAGCTTCGACTTCATCCTGAACACCGTCGCGGCGAGCCACAACCTCGACACGTTCACCGCATTGCTCAAGCGCGACGGCACGATGACTTTGGTCGGCGTTCCCGAGCACGCGCATCCGTCGCCCTCGGTCGGCAACCTCATCTTCAAGCGCCGCGCGATCGCCGGCTCGCTGATCGGCGGCATCGCCGAGACGCAGGAGATGCTCGATTTTTGTAACGAGCATGGCCTGGTATCGGACATCGAGATGATCCGCATGGACGAGATCGAACCGTCGTATCAGCGCATGGTGAAGAGCGACGTAAAGTACCGCTTCGTCATCGACATGGCGACGATGAAGACGGCCTGATCGGGCGGGGGGCGGCGCTAACCGAGTGCCGCCCCTTTCGATAAAACCCCGTTCTCCTGCGAACGCAGGAGCCCAGGGTCGGGAACGTCGCACTATGTAATCCTGGGTTCCTGCGTTCGCAGAAAAACGGGAGGTCAGGCAGGGAACTACCCGTCCCAATCACCACCGATAATTGAAGCTAATACTAATCCGCTCACCCTTGGCAGCATTCGGCACGACCTCATGCCTGAGCCAGCTCTCCCACAGGAACACACTCCCCGGCTTAGGCTCGGCATACACGAACGTCCGCAGATCCTCCGGCGCATCCTCCAGCCGGGTCGGCGCCGCCATCATCATCGGCAACCGCGGATCCTCCAGCTTCAGCGCGCCCGCGCCCTCCGGAATCGCCACATACATCGTGCCCGACACGACGCTATGCGGATGGATATGCCCAGAATGCGCGCCCCCCGGTTTCAGGACGTTCACCCAGAAGCTGTCGAGCTTCAACTTCCGCCCGCCAAGATCGAACGCACAGTCCTTCACGAACTGCGCGACATGCTTGTTCAGCAACCGCACCAGATCCCCGAACCGCGGATCGCGCAACGGCAAGTCGTTCAACGACGCATAGGACGTATACCCGCGATACCCATGCGCCTTGGACCAGGCGATCCCCGCCCGATCCGCCTTCGCCAACTCGCGCGCGGCGTCCTCGAGTTCCTCGACCAGATCGTCGTCCCCGAGATCGGCCTCGTAGAACCGCGTGGCAAACAGGGAACGGGTGGTCATGGCTGCATCCTCAACGCGACATCGTTCATGAAGCGGACGTCGTCGCCCTCCGCCAGCCACTTCGCCTCCGCCGCCACCGCGCCCAGCATGTCGCTCAGCGGCTCGATTTCGGCCTTGGCATAATTGCCGAGCACATAGCCGGTCACGCGATCCTTGTGCCCCGGATGCCCGATTCCCAGCCGCACGCGGCGAAAATCCGGCCCCAGATGCTGGTCGGTCGAGCGCAGCCCGTTATGCCCCGCGGTCCCGCCGCCGGTCTTCACCTTTACGCGGAACGGCGCGATGTCGAGCTCGTCATGGAACACCGTCAGCGCCTCGACGCCGAGCTTGTAGAAGCGCAGCGCCTCGCCGATCGCGCGGCCGCTCTCGTTCATGAAGGTCGCAGGCTTCAGCAGCAGGATCTTCTCCGCGCCGATCCGGCCCTCCTGCGTCCAGCCCTGGAACTGCTTCTTGACCGGACCGAAGCCGTGCACCTCGGCGATCGCGTCGGCGACCATGAACCCGACATTGTGCCGGTGCATCGCATATTGCGCCCCCGGATTGCCGAGTCCCGCCCAGATCTGCACGTGTGATTCTCCAAAAGACCGCGTCGGCTACTTAACCGTGTTCTCCTGCGAACGCAGGAGCCCAGGGTAACGGGCGACACCGCTGCTTGATCCTGGACCCCCGCGTTCGCGAGGGGACCGCAGATAAAAACGAAACGGGTGGGAAAGCCCTAGCTTTCCCACCCGCCCGCTTACGTCGAAACATCATCCGAAGACGAAGAAGATCAGTCCTTCTTCTGCGGCGTGATCTTGTCGTCGTGGTTGTCGTCGTCGTTCGGCTCGACCGGGGTCTCTTCCTCGGCAGCAGCTTCGGCAGCCTGGGCTTCGGCGACTTCGGCCTCGAGGATTTCGTCCTCGACGGTCGGCACGGTCGGCGGCACGATCGTCGCGATCGCGAAGTCGCGGTCGTCGATCGCGGGCACAGCACCCTTGGGCAGCTTCACGTCGCTGATGTGGATCGAATCACCGATCTCCAGACCGGCGAGCGAAATCGTGATCTCGCTCGGGATGTCCGAAGCGTCGACGACCAGCTCGATCTCGTGGCGCGTGATGTTGAGGACACCCTTGCCCTTCTTGATGCCCGGCGCGTCGTCTTCGTCGGTGAACACGACAGGAACCGCGACCGTCACGGTCGAGTGCGCACCGATGCGCAGGAAGTCGACATGGATCGGGCGGTCGGTGACCGGGTGGAACGAGACGTCCTTCGGCAGCGTGCGCACGCCGTTGACCATCACGACGGAATTCATGAAGTGGCCGGTCATCAGCGCCTTCATCAGCGCCTTTTCCTCGAGATGAACCGAGGTGGGTTCCTTGTTCAGGCCGTAGATCACGGCAGGCACGCGGCCATCACGACGCAGCGCCCGGGAGGCTCCCTTGCCAACCCGGTCACGCGTCTCGGCTGCGAGCGTCAACTGGTCGCTCATCTATATTCTCCGAAACTCGTTTGTTGTCCTTCCCGCCCACGCCTCCAGGGATGACCATGGACCGGAAGCGCGGGCGCATAGCGGAAGTGAGGGAGGAAAACAATGCCCGCGTAGACGGGCATAGTATCCGTGGATGGCTGCGCTACGGTGAGGGCGCTGGCAATCGTGCCAGTTCTCAGGGAGCAAAACTATGACGTTTGGTAATGTCTGTGTTCTGCTTCTGGTGCTGTTCGCCTTTGCGACCTTGATTTTGAAGGTCGTCGAGACGGCACGCTGGAAGTAGCGCAACGGGCGGGGGGTGCGCGGCAACGTGCCCCCCAAACGATTGAACCCCCGCCACGGCAATGGCGAGGGTTCGTATCTCAAGGTATAAACCATGACATTTGGTTCGATCTATATACGCCTGATTCCTTGATCGATCAATAACCGACGGCGCGACTCAATACTTTACCCGCTCCGCCTTAACCCCAAGCTTCGCCAGTTGCGCCTGAACGCTATCGGCCCCCGCCAGATGCCCGGCCCCAACCGCCACGAACACAGTCCCCGGCGTCTTCATCCGATTGGCAACCCACTCAGCCCAGCGCGCATTGCGATCCACCAGCAACACCTTCGCCACCTCCGGCGAGTCCTTCAAACTATCGTTCATCTCGCGCGCCAAAGCCTCGGGATCCCCCTTCGCCCACTCGTCCACCATCGTCGCCATCGTCGTCTCCAGCTTGGGCAACTCGTCGATCGTGCTCCCCAGGAACTGCAACTGCGCGGTCTGCGACAATCCCCCGAAATACCCCAGCTGCTGCTCCGCCGTCTCCAGACCCATAACCGGCTTCCCCGCAGCCTTGGCCGCCGCGGTAATCACCTGCTCGGGCCCGTTCGCCGCATCATACCCCAGCTTGGACAAGGGCGCGACCGACAGGTTCGTCGCGGCCAGCCAAGGCTTGAACCGATCGAACGCATTCGCCGGCAATCCCAGATCCGTCACCGCCTTAGCATACGCCGCGCGCTTGTCCGCCGGCAGCTGCTCGGTCAGCGTCGGCCCGTCCTTCGACACCCCCGTCGCCATCACCAGCGACTGCATCTTTGCCGGATCCGGCATCACCAGCTCCAGCACCACCTGCTGCGACCGATCGAACGCGGTCTTCACCGCCTCGTCGAACCACGTCATGCCGGGCTTCAACACATGGATCGTCCCGAACAGGTAGATCGTCGTGTCCTTGTCCTTCACCACCCACAGTGCCGGATCGGCATCGTTAGCGGCCTGAGCCGGCGTCTGGGCGACCTGCGCACAGGCGGGCAAGGCGAATGCCATGGCGATGGCGGACAGCGCGGACCGGAACGAGGCGATCTTCGAAAACAGCTTCAAGGGGAGGGCATCCTTACCGTGAGTTCGCCCCCATGTAGGAGCGCAGACCGCAACGCACCACTTGCCTCCCGCACCCCCATCCGCCAAAGCCCGCGCGTGACCCAGCCTTTAAGCTTCCAGCGCATGATCCTCACGCTCCACGACTATTGGAGCGAGCACGGGTGCCTGATCCTGCAGCCCTACGACATGGAAATGGGCGCCGGCACCTTCCACACCGCCACGACGCTCCGCGCGCTCGGCCCGAAACCGTGGAACGCCGCGTTCGTCCAGCCGTGCCGCCGCCCCACCGACGGCCGCTACGGCGAGAACCCCAACCGCCTCCAGCATTACTATCAATACCAGGTCATCCTGAAACCGAGCCCAGCCAACCTCCAGGAACTCTACTTGGGGTCGCTCGCGGCGATCGGCATCGACATGCTGAAGCACGACATCCGCTTCGTCGAGGACGACTGGGAAAGCCCGACGCTTGGCGCCTGGGGTCTCGGCTGGGAAGTCTGGTGCGACGGCATGGAAGTGACCCAGTTCACCTATTTCCAGCAGATGGGGGGCTTCGACATGAAGCCCGTCGCCGGCGAACTCACCTACGGGCTCGAGCGCCTGGCGATGTACATCCAGGACAAGGACTCGGTCTACGACCTCGCGTTCAACGACGCCGGCGTGACCTACGGCGACGTGTTCCTGGAGAACGAGCAGGAGATGTCGAAGTGGAACTTCGAGATCGCCGACACGGACTCGCTGTTCGACCAGTTCCGCAAGCACGTCGCCGAATGCGAGAACTCGCTAGCCGCCAAGCTCCCGATCCCAGCCTACGAACAGGCCATCAAAGCCAGCCACATCTTCAACCTGTTGCAAGCCCGAGGCGTAATCTCGGTAGCCGAACGCCAAGCCTACATGGGCCGCGTCCGAGACCTAGCCAAAGGCGCCTGCGCCGCCTGGATGGACAAACACGGATGGGCAGCATGATGCGCCCCCGCAGCGCCGCAGGCCTGAATCAATCCTTCTTATCTCTTCGCGCCTTTGCGCCTTCGCGTGAGAAAATCTTGTTCACGCAAAGGCGCGATGGCGCGAAGATGGAGCGTTCCGCGTGACCGACTTCCTCCTAGAACTCCGCTCAGAAGAAATCCCGGCACGGATGCAAGCGCGTGCGCGCGAAGATTTGTCGAAGCTGTTCACCGCCGAGCTGGCCAAGGCCGGCATCGCGACCAGCGACATCGTCACCTACGCGACCCCGCGCCGCCTGACGCTGATCGCCCGCGACCTGCCGCTCGAGACCGCCGCCGTCTCCGAGGAAACCAAGGGCCCCAAGACCTCCGCGCCGCCCCAGGCGCTCGAAGGCTTCCTCCGCAAAACCGGCCTAACCCGCGAGCAACTAATCGACCGCAACGGCACGCTGTTCGCGGTCACCGAGAAGCCCGGCCGCGCCACCGCCGCCGTGCTCGCCGACGCGATCCCCGCGATCGTCCGCGCGTTCCCGTGGCCCAAGTCTATGCGCTGGGGCGACGCCTCCGCCAGCACCGAGTCGCTCCGCTGGGTCCGCCCGCTGCAAGGCATAATCGCGCTGCTCGGCGAAGAGATCGTGCCGTTCGCAATCGCCGGCATCGCCAGCGGCGCCGCCACGCTCGGCCACCGCTTCCACCACCCGTACCAGATCACGATCGGCGGCGCGCACGACTATGTCGAGAAGCTGCGCGCCTGCCACGTCATCGTCGACCACGACGAACGCGCCACGCTGATCCGCGACCACGCCCGCGAAGCCGCCGCGCAGGCCGGGCTCGAACTCATCGAGGACGAGGGCCTCGTCGCCGAGAATGCCGGGCTGACGGAATGGCCGATTCCCCTGCTAGGCCAGTTCGACCCCGCGTTTCTCGACGTGCCCCCCGAGGTGATCCAGCTCACGGCCCGCGTGAACCAGAAATATTTCGTCTGCCGCGGGGCCGACGGAAAGCTCGCCAACGCGTTCGTCTGTACCGCTAACATCGCCGCGCACGACGGCGGCGCGAAGATCGTCGAGGGCAACCGCAAGGTCCTCGCCGCGCGGTTATCTGATGCGAAGTTCTTCTACGACACCGATCTCAAGGTCCCGCTCGAAGAGCAGGCCGAGAAGCTGTCGAAGATCGTCTTCCACGAAAAGCTCGGCACGGTAGCCGACAAGGTCGACCGCGTAGCCAAGCTGGCGCGGTGGCTGGTAGAAGAGGGAATAATCCTCCCCGGAACGGGGAGGGGGACCAGCGAAGCTGGTGGAGGGGGGGCGCCACGAAGCGCAACGCCCGCGGAGAACCCCCTCCACCCTCAGCCTACGGCTGACGGTCCCCCTCCCCTTGCAGGGGAGGAATTAGCAGACCTAGCAGAACGCGCAGCCCGCCTCGCAAAGGCAGACCTCGTCACCGGCATGGTCGGCGAGTTCCCCGAGCTACAAGGCCTGATGGGCGGCTACTACGCCGCCGCGCAGGGCGAGCACCCATCCGTCGCCACCGCCATCCGCGACCACTACAAGCCGGTCGGCCAAGGCGACGACGTCCCCACCGACCCGGTAACGGTCGCGGTAAGCTTGGCGGACAAGCTGGATAGCCTGTTTTCGTTTTTCGCGGTTGGCGAAAAGCCGACCGGCTCAAAAGACCCCTTTGCTCTGCGTCGTGCTGTGCTCAGCGTGATTGCGCTCGTAATCGAAAATGATCTGCGCCTGCCGCTTAATTCCGCGTTCGCTTTCGGCAACAGTTTGGTGGGTAGAACGCTCGCGAGCATGAGTATCTCAACCTATCCGTTGGCTCTGCGGTCGTTCGAAGATGAATATTTTGAAGCGCTAGATGCTGGTCAACCCTTTGAACGCATGCCTGATTTGACGTATTTTTCGTCCTATCACGATCGGCAGTTCGATCCGGCCATCTCCGCGGTAATCGACCAGTTTCGGTCTGCATTGGCATCGCCGAAAGTGGAAGCATCTGGTCTCCTCGACTTCTTCGCCGACCGCCTCAAAGTCCAGCAACGCGAAGCCGGCGTCCGTCACGACCTGATCGATGCGGTGTTCGCGCTCGGTGGCGAGGACGATCTCGTCCGCCTGCTCGCGCGCGTCCATGCGCTCCAGGCGTTCGTGACCACCGAGGACGGCGCGAACCTGCTCGCCGGCTACAAGCGCGCCGCCAATATCCTCAAGAAGGAAGCCCCTTCTGCTCCCATCCCTGAAAGGGAGGGGCCGGGGGTGGGTAGCCCTCGTGGGAATGCCGCGCCCGCCTCGGACCGACCCACCCCCAACCCCTCCCTTCCAGGGAGGGGCGAAGAGGAATCGCTGTCCTACACCCCCGAACCGGCAGAGACCGCGCTGATGACCGCGCTCGACTCCGCCGAACCCCGCGCCACCGCCGCGATCACGCGCGAGGACTTCGCCGCAGCCATGGCCGCGCTCGCCTCGCTCCGGGCGCCGATCGACGCGTTCTTTGATAGCGTTATCGTCAACGATCCCGATCCCGCCAAGCGCTCCGCCCGTCTCGCGCTACTTGAGCGTGTTCGCGCCGCAGTGCACAACGTCGCAGATTTTTCGAGAATTGAGGGCTAAGTGGACGCGGTGCGGTCGCCTAGGTGAGGGCCGGGGGCAATGCCCAAGACCCTTCCCAGCGTCTGCACTTCCTATACTTCACTTTTGCCCTGCCAACAAAAACAAGCACTTAGAGGACCCGCGATGACCCAATATGTGTACCGCTTCGGCGGCGGTGTTTCGGATGGCGGCAAGGGCGACAAGAACCTGCTGGGCGGCAAGGGCGCGAACCTCGCCGAGATGGCGTCGATCGGCCTGCCGGTCCCGCCGGGCTTCACGATCTCGACCGATTTCTGCGCGGTCTATTACGACGAGGGCGGCCAGTTCCCGCAAAGCCTGCGCGACGAGGTCGGCACCGGCCTCGCGCACATCGAGGGCGTCACCGGCAAGAAGTTCGGCGACCCCGCAGACCCGCTGCTCGTCTCCGTCCGGAGCGGCGCGCGCGCATCGATGCCGGGGATGATGGACACCGTCCTCAATCTCGGCCTCAACGACCAGACCGTCGAGGGCCTCGCCGCCAAGTCCGAGGACGCGCGCTTCGCGTGGGACAGCTATCGCCGCTTCATCCAGATGTACGCCGACGTCGTCCTCGAACTCGATCACGGCGCATTCGAGGAAGCGCTGGAGATCGCCAAGGAAGACCAGGGCTTCACGCTCGACACCGAACTCTCCGCCGACGACCTGCGCAAACTCGTCGCGGAGTATAAGGGCCTCGTCGAGAAGCTCTGGGGCAAGCCCTTCCCGCAAGACGTCCACGACCAGCTCTGGGGCGCGGTCGGCGCGGTGTTCGGCTCGTGGCAGTCCGAGCGCGCGAAGGTGTATCGCCGCCTCAACGACATCCCCGGTGGCTGGGGCACCGCGGTCAACATCCAGGCGATGGTGTTCGGCAACATGGGCGACACGTCGGCGACCGGCGTCGCGTTCACGCGCGACCCGTCCAAGGGCGACCGCGCCTATTACGGCGAGTTCCTGATCAATGCGCAGGGCGAGGACGTCGTCGCCGGCATCCGCACGCCGCAGTATCTCACCAAGACCGCGCGCGAAGACGCCGGCGCCAAGGCGTCGTCGATGGAAGAGGCGATGCCCGAGGTCTATCACCAGCTCGCCGACGTGTTCGACACGCTCGAAAACCACTATCGCGACATGCAGGACATCGAGTTCACGGTCGAGAAGACCAAGCTCTGGATGCTCCAGACCCGCGCCGGCAAGCGCACCGCCAAGGCCGCGCTCAAGATCGCCGTCGATATGGCGAACGAAGGCCTCATCACCCGCGAGGAAGCGATCCTGCGCGTCGAGCCGATGGCGCTCGACCAGCTGCTCCACCCGACGCTCGATCCGAAAGCGCACCGCGACGTGCTCACCAAGGGCCTCCCCGCTTCGCCGGGTGCAGCCTCGGGCGCAGTGGTGTTCGACGCCGATGCCGCCGAGAAGAAAGCCGCAGACGGCGTCGCGGTCATCCTCGTCCGGACCGAGACTTCGCCCGACGACATCCACGGCATGCACGCGGCAAAGGGCATCCTCACCGCGCGCGGCGGGATGACGAGCCACGCGGCCGTCGTCGCCCGTGGCATGGGACGCCCCTGCGTTTCGGGTGCCGGCACGCTCTCCATCGACGCCAAGGCGAAGATCATGCGCTGCGGCGGCCGTGAGGTGAAGGAGGGCGACCTGCTCACCATCGACGGCACCACCGGCGAAGTGATGATCGGCGCGGTCGCCACGGTTCAGCCCGAGCTGTCCGGCGATTTCGCCACCCTGATGGTGTGGGCCGACGAGGTCCGCCGCCTGAAGGTCCGCGCCAACGCCGAGACGCCGGAAGATTGCCGCGTCGCCCGCGAGTTCGGCGCCGAGGGTGTCGGTCTCTGCCGCACCGAGCATATGTTCTTCGAGAGCAGCCGCATTACCAACGTCCGCCAGATGATTCTGGCTTCGGACGAGAAGGGGCGCCGCGCCGCTTTGGAGAAGCTGCTCCCCGAACAGCGTAAGGATTTCACCGAGATCCTCGAGGTCATGGCCGGCCTGCCGGTGACGATCCGCCTGCTCGATCCGCCGCTCCACGAATTCCTCCCGCACGAGGAATCCGAATTTGCCGAAGTCGCGACCGCAGCGGGCGTCGATGTCGACACCTTGAAGCGTCGCGCGGCGGAGTTGCACGAGTTCAACCCAATGCTCGGCCACCGCGGCTGCCGTCTCGGCGTCACCTACCCCGAGATCTACGAGATGCAGGCCCGCGCCATCTTCGAGGCGGCGGTCGACGTCGCCGAGAAGTCCGGTGCGGCCCCGATCCCCGAAGTCATGATCCCGCTGGTCGCCACTCGCCGCGAGCTGGAGCTGATGAAGGCCGTCGTCGACAAGGCCGCGCAAGCCGTGTTCGCCGAGAAGGGCCGCACGATCGAGTATCTCGTCGGCACGATGATCGAACTCCCCCGCGCAGCCCTCCGCGCCGGCGAGATCGCGGAAGTCGGCGAGTTCTTCTCGTTCGGCACCAACGACCTGACGCAGACCACTTTGGGCGTCAGCCGCGACGACGCCTCGCGCTTCCTGGGCGCGTATGTCGAGCAGGGCATCTACGCCAAGGACCCGTTCGTCAGCATCGACGTCGAAGGCGTCGGCGAACTGATCGAGATAGCCGCCGAACGTGGCCGCAAGACGCGCGAGGGCATCAAGCTCGGCATCTGCGGCGAACACGGCGGCGACCCGGCGAGCATCGCGTTCTGCGAAAAGGTAGGGTTGGATTACGTGTCGGCCAGCCCCTACCGCGTTCCGATCGCGCGGTTGGCGGCAGCACAAGCAGCGCTGTCGAAGAAGTAATACGGAACTAGAATAGCACCACCCCGGCCTTCGCCGGGGTGGAACGAACAAAAGAATGTTTCCCCGCGAAGGCGGGGACCCAGACTGGGCTCCCGCCTTCGCGGGAGAACAAGGAAGCAGGGGCCGAACTCAAAAAGTCAGCCCCCCTACACCTCACCGACGCGGCTCGAAATCGAACCAACCCCGCTTCGTCCCATCTGCATTATACGCCGGCCGAGCATAAGCCGGCCGCGCCGAAGACAGCGCCCCGGACCGCGCCGCATCAACAACCGGACGCTGCTCGACAACCGGCGCCGCAACCGGAGCCGCCTCAGCCGCCTTCACCAACCGAGCATTCTCCCGCTCGGCCTCGACCGCCCGCTTCTCCGCCGCAGCAGCCCGAACATCGCCATCCTTCTTCACCGAAGCATGCGCGTCCCGCTCCGCCAGATAGCGCGCCTTCCACTTCTTGCCCCCCGGATGGCTTGCCAATCCGAACAGCCAGCCGGCAACGAAAACCAGCGCAAGCGCCGCGAACTGCGTAGGTGTGGAAAACAACGGCATCGTCAAAACCCTCCTGTTACGGGAGCTCAACGATCAGGCCGCCCGGCGGTTGCTTACGTCTTCAACAGCGCATCGGAGATCGAACACGCCGCCGGCCCCAGGATGACGACGAACAGGACGGGGAGGATGAACAGGATCAGCGGGATGGTCATGATCGCCGGCAACCGCGCCGCCTTCTCCTCGGCCCGCATCATCCGCTCGTTGCGGAATTCCCCCGACAGCACACGCAGCGCAGAGGCCAGCGGCGTGCCGTATTTCTCGGTCTGGATCATCGTCGTGACGACCCCCTTCACCGCATCCAGCTTCACCCGCATCGCCAGGTTTTCGAACGCCTGGCGTCGATCCGTCAGGAACCCCAGTTCGATCGCGGTCAGCGTGAACTCCTCGCCAAGCTCGGGATACGCCCGCCCCAGCTCCCGCGCGACGCGGTGGAACGCCGCATCGACGGTGAGCCCCGCCTCCGCGCAGATCACCAGCAGATCGAGCGCATCGGGAAGTCCTTTCCGGATCGCATCCGAGCGCTTCTTGATCTTGTTGTCGAGATACAGGTCCGGCGCCTTGTAGCTCAGGATGAAGGTCATCGCGACGAGCCCGTATTTCTTCAGCGGACCCCAGGTCGCAAAGCCGTCGGTGCCATACACCCAGTACAGCATGCCCCCGCCCAGCACGATCGGCAGCACGAGACGCCCGAAAATCACCGCCGGCGCCCATTCCTTCGACCGGATGCCGGCCTGCATCAGCTTCAGCTGGACCGCCTTGACCTGGCTGTCCTGGAGCATCTTCATCGACGACAGCATGCCGCGCATCTTGTCCGCGGTGTCGTTGCGCTGGACCAGCTTGGCGCGCCGCTTGGTCGAGGCGGTGATGCCCGCCTTCAGCTGCTCGCGGCGATCGTTGAGCGCCTTGACGCGCTTGGTCATCGGATCGCTGACCGTGGTCGCGGCGTAGATCGCGACCATCACCGCGAACGCGGCAATGCCCGACAGGATCGTCGCGACCAATAATACGTCGAATCCGAGCAGGGTAGGTCCGGCGGTCGTGCCCATCATTGCGTCCCTAGATCTCGAAGCTGATCATCTTGGACATGATGAAGGCGCCGATCGCCATCCACACCATGCCGCCCATGCCGATCGCCATCAGTCGCTCGTCGATGAAGAAGTTCTGCATATACTTGCCGTTGATGACCCAGATCATCCCGAACACGATGAACGGCAGCGCACCGATGATGTAGGCGGACGCCTTGGACTCCGACGACATCGCCTTGATCTTCAGTTTCATCTGGCCGCGCTGGCGCAGCACGTGCGACAGGTTCGCCAGCGTCTCCGCCAGATTGCCGCCGGTCTCGCGCTGGATCGCGATGGTGATCACGAAGAACTGGAATTCGGGCGTGCCGAGCCGGTCCGCGGTATCCTGGAGCGCGGCGTCCATCGTCCGGCCGATCTTCATCTTGTCGCTGACCGCGCGGAATTCCTCGCCGACCGGACCATCGACCTCGTGACCGACCACCCCGATCGTCTCGCTGATCGGCAAACCCGAGCGCAGGCCGCGTACCAGCAGGTCGATCGCGTCGGGAAACTTCGCGGTGAACTTGCCGATCCGGCGCGCGATCGTCTTGCTCACGATGAAATGCGGCAGTCCGACCCCGACGAACAGGCCGAACAGCAACGCGAGCAAGATCGGCAGACCCTTCAGCAGCATCAGCATCGCGACGACCAGCGTGATGCCGGCCGTCGCAATGCCGTATTGCCCGACGGTCCAGGTCTTGCCCGTCATCGCCAAGCGCTTGGCAAGCTGGACCGGATTGGGCAGGATCCGCGTGAAGGCGAGGTCCATCTTGGTGTCGCGGTTGGCCGATATGCCCCGCAACTGCGCTTCGGCGGCAACCATCGGATCGCCGTGGCGCAGACGCACCGCAGCGATACGACGCGATTGCGCACGTTCCGCGGAGGGACCCGCAAACGCGAAAACGATCATCCCCAGCACGATCGACGCACCGAGAAATACCATGAGGAACGGCATCATCGCCACCGCGCCCTAACGCCCACTGCGCGTTGGGGAACGAACGAGTCCCGCGCCGCTCACTTGGCCTTGGCCTTTACGGCCCGCGTCGGGATCAACCCCTTCAGGTCCCCGAACTTGCCGAGCAGCGACTTGCCCTTCGGCTTCGCGGCACCGTCGGCACCGTCCGTCACGGCGGAGGCCAGCATGGTCGTCAGCGCGACGATCGGTGCGATGGTCTTCGACGTCTTGCCGACTTCGACTATCGGCTTGCCGAGCTTGGCCGCCTGGGCCGCCAGCTTCTGGTCGAACGGTACCAGGTAATCGATCTTGCGCTCGATCGAACCCTCGAAATCCTTGCGGCTGATCTCGAGCTGGCCGCCGGCGTGCATCCGGTTGGCCAGCACGAACAGCTGCGTCTGCGGCGCGTTCGTCTTCATCCACGACAGGATGCGGATCGTGTCGCGTGCCGACGCCAGCGTCAGTTCGGTGACGATCACGCCGAGTTGGACGTCGCTGGTCAACTGCGGATGCTGGATCAACATCGTCCGTGGCAGATCGACGACGGTGCATTCGAACGCGGTCCGCATTTCCTCCTGCAACAGCGCGAACGCAGCCCCATCGGTGACGAGCGGCGCGTTGATCGGTGCCTCCGCCGACAGCACCGACAGCTTTTCGGACGCCTTGACCATCGCGCGTTCGATGAACAGGCCGTCGATGCGGCTCGGATTGTCGATCGCGTCGGTCAGGCCGCGCCCGGGCTCCAGGTCGAGGCTGAGCGCGCCCGTGCCGAAATGCACGTCGAGGTCGAGCAAGGCGGTCGCGCGCCGTTCCTTCTCCGCCAGCAGCCAGGCGATCGACGTCGCGATCGTCGAGGCGCCGACGCCGCCGCGCGTGCCGATCACCGCGACCGAGCAATGCGGTCGATCGGTCGATATCTCGACATGTTTCGGCGCGTTCAGCAAAGCCTGCGCATGGCCGAACGCCTCGCGCAGCATTTCCGGATGCAGGGGCTTCAGCAGGTAATCCTGGATCCCGCTGGACACCAGATCCCGGTACAGCCGGACGTCGTTCACCTGCCCCGCCGCGATCACCATCGTGCCGGGCTCGCACACTTCGGCGAGCGCGTTGATGTCGTTCAGCGGGTCACCCGATTCTGCCAGGTCGACGAACAGGATTTGCGGTGACGCGGACACCGACAGCGACTGGATCGCGTTGCGCAGGCCACCCTTGTTGATCTTCTCGACGGACCAGCCGAACTCGGTGACGACCGGGCGCAGCGCCTCGGCGGTCAGTTCGTCGCAGACATAGGCGGTGAACGGTTCGCGGTTCGCGATCGAGCCGGGTTTCCAGGGCGCGTTCATCACTTTGCTCCCGTCGGGGCGGCGGTCAGCTCGCCGGCACCGGTCGGCGCCTTCTTGCGATAGGTATCGATCGCCTTGTACGACACCGCCGCATCGACGGTGCCGGTACCGGGCGCCCCTCGGACGAGGTCGGCGGGGTTGGCGACCATCGCCGCGAGGTTGCGGTTGATCGCGCAGCCATAGTTGGACGACGTGTTGGCGGTCAGGTCGTTGGTCGAATCGCGCGACCAGTCGGGGCAGTGCGGGACGTCGGCCCGCATCCTGCTGACCACGACGCGGATCGATCCGGGAGTCAGCGGCGCAGGCGTGGCCGGCGCATCGACACTCAGCAACAGGCCATATTGCGCCACCACGGCGGCCACGTCGGCACGCGCCTGCGGGGCTTCAGCCGCGGGGTCGTCGATCGCGATCCGGTCGCCATAGCCGAGGCGCATCGTCGTCATCCATGCGGCCAGCCGCTGCTGTTCGCCCCGCGCGAGCGCACCGCCGCTAACGCCCAGGTCGATCGCATAGTCGGACCGGCTGACGATCGGCTGATGGACCGATTCGAGACCGCGATTCTCGGTCCCCATGCAGCCACCGAGCAGCAGTGCAGGGACGAGGGATGCTAGGATCAATTTGCTGATCATCGGAAATCCTTGGTGCGTAAGGCGCAAGCCGGTCGAATGGGCCATCTCAGTTCGAGAAGCCGGGCGCGGGCAGGGCGCCGTTGCCGGCCCGGGCGGCCGATCTGGTCTTTACGGGCGGCGCGATATCGTCCTCGTTGCGGCGGACGTCGCCGCGCGGCAGCGGCAGGATCGGGGCTGCCGCACCGACCGTTGGCCGTGCGTAGGGGGATGGCGCAACCGTCGGCACCGGCCGCTTGCCACCGTCGCTCGCGCTCAACGTGCCCCGCAGCACCCGGTCGAGATCGGTCGGCGCACGCGCACCATCGGTCGGCAGCGCGATGTCACTCGCGTTGTTGACCGGCTTCACCAGATACGGCGTGATGACGATGACCAGTTCGGTCTCGTTGCGCTGGAACGCGTTGGACCGGAACAGCGCGCCGATGACCGGCAGGTTCGAAAGTCCGGGGGTCTTGTCGTACGAGTTATTGTGGCTGTTCGACAGCAGGCCGCTGATCATCATGCTCTGGCCCGAACCGAGCTCTACGGTCGTCTCGGTACGGCGGGTAGTAAGCCCTGGGACACGCGTGCTGTTCATCGTCACGGCGTTCGAATAATCGAGTTGCGAAACCTCGGGGCGAACCCGCAGCGAGATACGGCCATCCGACAGCACCGTCGGCGTGTAGGCTAGGCTGACGCCGTATTGCTTATACTCGATCGAGACCGTGCCGAGCGCCTGCGCCAGCGGGATCGGTATCTCGCCGCCCGCCAGGAACGTACCCGTCTCACCCGACAAGGCCGTCAGGTTCGGGTTGGCGAGCGTGGTCACCTGACCGATCGTCTCACCCAGGTCGATCGCGCCGATGAGATCGAGCCCAAGCAGCTTGCCGGCAAGACCGAAGGTAGAGCCTAGCGTCGATTGCGTGACACCGCTTTGAGAAGGGGTGGTGAAGCCGGTCGACAGCGTGCCGCCTGGAAGGAATTGCGTGCTGGCGCCGCGGCCTTGGGCAACGCCGAATTTGAAGCCGCCCGTACCGTCCCTGCTTTGTACGTTCACGCCGATGTTCTTGATGAAACTCCGGGTGACTTCGGCGATTCGCACCTGAAGGTTGACCTGCAGCGGCGTCGCGGTCTTCAGGCGCGACAGGACCTTGGTCGTATCCCCCACGAACGCCTGCACCAGTCGCTCGGCTTCGGCGGCGTCCTCTGGTGCGGCGACCGTGCCCGTCAGCAGGATCAGGCCGTTCATCGGCGTGGCGACGACCTGTGCCTCGGGCATCGCCAGCCCGAGCATCTGCTGGACCGAATCGAGATTGTTGCCGACCCGGACGGTCGCCGCGTAGACGACCGCGCCGCCCTTCGTCGTTGCCGAGATCGTCGTCTCTCCGGTCTTCTTGCCGAACACGTACAGCTGGGTCGGCGACCGGACCTGGACATCGGCGATCGTGTCGTCGGCGACGAACAGGTCGGTCATCGGCCGTGCCAGCGTCACCAGTCGGCCGCGTCCGGTGTTGATCTGCACGACCGGTGCGCCTGCCGGCATCGCCGCAGGCGACCGCGGCTGCGCCAGGGCCGGCGCGGAGGGGGCGGCGCTTGCCGCAGCCAGCGCGACGGCCAAGGGCCATCCGAGCGACGTCATCGCGATACGCATGTCAGTTCTTCCCCCCGACCGGCACGACGGTCATTGCATTGCCGCGCGCGATCCGCACCACCGGGCCCTGGACGACGGCTGCACCGCCAGCCTGCGACATGACTGGCCCGCCCTGCATCACGGCCCCGCCGCGGCTGCTGTCCGCCGGCTTGCCCGGCACCGTGCTGCGCTGATACCGCGAGACATCGGCGCCGGTCTGGTAGCTAGACCGGCCCGCCGATGGCTGGCTCGCGACCCGTGCGAGCATCGCCTTCTCGGCCTTCGGATCATTGCCCTCGGGCACCTTGACGGCACCCGACGCAATGGCCTCTTCCAGCTCTGCGGTATTGTCCGCGATCGAGCGCAGCGACAGCGACAGCGATCCGAGCGTCTGCGCCAGCGCCACCTGCTCGGCCATCTTGGGCGTCGCCTCGATCGTCACGTTGGAAAAGGTCTGGACCTTGGTCTTGCCGTCCTCGCCGACCAGATTGTCGGTCCGCTGGTCGGTCGCCAGCACGCGGATATTGCGCATGATGGTCTCGGACACCTTGAGCGGCTCGCCGTCGCCACCGCCGGCCACCGCCTGCGTCAGGACGAGATCGATCCGGTCGCCGGGAAATACGAAGCCCGCGACCGCGGCTTGTGCCGAGACCGGAACCGTGACGGCGCGCATGCCCGGGCCCAGCGCTGCGGCCAGGAAGCCACGGTCGCCGGGCTTTACCAGCGCGCCCTGCGTGACCGGCTGCCCGGCGGTGATGATGCTGCGCACCACCGTGCCCTGCAGCGACTGGAGGTTGGTCTTGTCCCGAAGATAATAGGCGTTGTCGACCAGCTCCTTCGGCCAGGGCTGGAACTTCAGCGCCGTCGCATCCAGGATCGTGCCGACCGGCAGCGAACGGGTCGCGACCAGCACCTCGGGGCCGTCCACGACCGGCGCGGCCATCACGACCGCACCGGCTTGAGGTGCCGAACTGCCGGCGATCAACGATCTTGCAAATAACGCCGTGATGGCTGCGACTATAAGCGCGCCAACCAGCAATATGATCTTGCGACTATCCATGACTAGTTCGTGCCTTTCAGGCGCCGGTATTTCGCTTCGGCATTAATCATGATTGAAACTGATTAAGGAGTGGTTCGCGCAGCGCGAGAAGGCCGGCGAATGCTATCGCCACACCGTAGGGCACTTCGATCTGTCCTGCATTTTTCTTCAGGGTGCGCTCGATCATCATGACGATCGTGACGACACCGCCGGCGATCGACATCACCATCAGCATCGACAGGAAGGCCGGGAACGGCAGCCACAGCGCCAGTGCGACGATCAGCTTGACGTCGCCGCCGCCCATCATCCCGAAGTGGAAGGCGACCAGGAATACCGCGAACACCGCCAGCGCGCCGCAGATCTGCAACGCCATGTCGGGCCAGACATCGAGGCCGTTGGCATACCACCAGACAGGGGCCAGCAGCGCGACCGCGGCGTTCTTCCAGTTCGCGATCTCGCGCGTCCGGGCATCCTCGATTCCCGCGGACACGAGCAGTCCGCCGAGCACGAAAATCAAAATTGGCAGAGCAATATTCCATCCCATCGGCTAGGCCCTAACGAAGATGGCTTTCGAAAAAGTAACCGTCCCGAGCGAATTCCTCGACAATTCCGCGCGCTATGCGGGGGATGAGGCTGCCGCTGCGGTTCGGCGGACGATTCCGGCGGGTGCCCGCACCGGCTATTGGGCCGCACCCGATGGCTGGAAGCTGCGCCGCTTCGACTGGCCCGCGGCGACCCCGCGCGGCCGATTGCTGTTCCAGACCGGCCGCGGCGATATTTTCGAAAAGTATCTGGAGACGTTCGCGCACCTCCATGCGCAGGGCTGGTCGGTCACCGCGTTCGACTGGCGCGGGCAGGGGGGCTCGGGGCGGTTGTCGCCGGACCCGCATGTTGGTCATGTCGGCGACTACGGTATCTACGATTCGGATCTCGCGGCGTTCTGGGCGGACTGGCGTGCGGAGGGCACTGGCCCGCGAATCGTGCTGGGGCATTCGATGGGCGGCATGATGGTCGTGCGTGCGCTTGCGGCCCGGTCGATCGATCCCGACGCGGCTATCCTCGTCGCGCCGATGATCGGGCTGAAATCGCCGATCCCCGCGCGTATCGCAGCCCGGGTGGCGCAGTGGATCGCGGGACGCGGTGACCCGATGCGCGCTGCGTGGCGCGGCAACGAACGGCCGGGGGCGCTCGCATCGCGCCGATCGCTGCTGACGCATGACGAGGAACGCTATGCCGACGAGCGCTGGTGGCAGGATCGGCATCCCGACCTGGTGCTCGGACCGCCGAGCTGGACCTGGCTCGCGCACGGGTTTGCCGGCGCCGCCGCGCTGGCGTCGGATCCGCGGGTCGAGACGATCGCAACGCCGGTGCTGATGCTGATCGCCGACGCCGACAAGCTGGTCGATCCGCGCGCGGCGTTGCGGCTCGGTGCGCGCCTGCCCGACGCGCAGATCGTCCGGTTCGGCCCCGAATCGGCGCACGAGATCCTGCGCGAGGCGGACGGCGTGCGCGACCGTGCGCTGGCCGCGATCGATTCGTTCCTGGCGGCCGTCGTGCCCGCACGTCCGTGAAGCCGGTCTACGATATCGCGATCGTCGGCGCGGGCATGGCGGGTGCCAGCCTCGCTGCCGCGATCGGGTCGCGCGCCGGCGTGCTCGTGCTCGAGGCGGAGGACTCACCCGGCTACCACGCCACCGGCCGCTCGGCCGCGTTCTGGTCGGAGACCTATGGCGGCCCCGATATCCAGCCGCTCACCACCGCCTCCGGACCATTTCTCCAGGCTGGCGGACATCTCGCGCCACTCGGTTCGGTCCACATCGGTCGTGCCGAGGACGAGGCCGCGATGGAAGCGTTCCTCGCCGAGTTCGCGGACAGCGACGTCGTCCTCGAGAGAGTCGATCCGGCCGCGTTCGTACCCGGTCTCCGCCCCGAATGGACGCTCGGCATCCAGGAGGCGAGCTGCGCCTATATCGACGTCGCCGCGCTCCATGCCGAGAGCATCGCCACCGCGCGTCGTGCCGGTGCAGACTTCGTCACCGACGCGGCGTTCGTCGGCGCGGTGCGCGTCGCCGGTGTCTGGACCATCGACACGAAGGCCGGTACTTTCCAGGCGCGCACGCTCGTCAATGCAGCGGGCGCCTGGGCGGACACCGTCGCGGTGCGCGCGTCCGTCCGTCCGCTCGGCCTGACCGCCTATCGCCGGACGATGGTGCAGCTTCGTACCGAGCCCGGCGCCCCCGAGGGCCTCCCGCATATCGCCGACATCGCCGGGCGCTTCTATTTCAAGCCCGAGCCCGGCGGCCGCCTCTGGCTCAGCCCGCACGACGAGACCCCAACCGACCCGTGCGACGCCGCACCCGAGGAGATCGACGTCGCGATCGCGGTCGACCGGTTCGAGCATGTCGTCGACTGGCGGGTCGCCGCGGTCGAGCGGAGCTGGGCGGGCCTGCGCACCTTCGCGCCCGATCGCCTGCCGATCTACGGCTTCGACCGCGACGTGCCCGGTTTCTTCTGGTGTGCAGGCCAAGGCGGCTTCGGCATCCAGACCGCCCCCGCCGCCGCGTTGCTCGCCGCCAGCCTCGTGCTCGGCACGTCCCCCGACCCGGCGGTCGCGGCGATCGACCCGGCACGCTATTCACCCGATCGGTTTTGCGTTAGCCTGCGACCTCCTTTCACCGAGGGATAGTCGATATGGCGCACAAGTTCGTGATCGAGCAGAACAAGGCCGGCGAGTACGTCGCCAAGTTCAAGTACAACAGCGAAGTCATGTTCTGGACCGAGGGCTATTCGAGCAAGGCCGGCGCCAGGAACGCTATCGAGTCGATTCTGAAGAACGGCCCCGCCGCGCCGGTCGAGGAACCTTGACCGGATCGCAGGGGCGCCGCGCTTCCATGAGCTAAACGAGGTCTAGCGGCGCCCCGCCGCCACCGCGGCATCGCTCGCCAGCTTGTCCGCGCGCTCGTTCTCCGGGTGGCCGGCATGGCCCTTGACCCATTGCCACTCGATCTTGTGCCGCGCCACCGCGGCCAGCAGCGCGTGCCACAGTTCGGCGTTCTTCACCGGCTTCTTGTCGGCGGTCTTCCAGCCGTTGCGCTGCCAGCCTTTCACCCACTTGGTCAGGCCGTCCATCACGTATTTGCTGTCGGTGTACAGTGTCACCGCGCACGGCCGCGTCAGCACGTTGAGCGCCTCGATCGCCGCGGTCATCTCCATCCGATTGTTGGTCGTGGGCGTCTCGCCGCCCGATAATTCCTTCTCGTGCGCGCCCATGCGGATCACCGCACCCCAGCCGCCCGGCCCCGGATTGCCCTTGCACGCGCCGTCGGTGAAGATCTCGACCTTCGTCATGGTCGGGGCAGCTACGTCGTCAGTCATGCGAATAGATCGTCCTTGCGATACGCCTCGAACCGCCGCCAATACGCCAGCGGATCCTTGCGCGTCACCAGCGCATCCGCCGGCGTGTTGAGCCAATCCCATGCGCGCGTCGCCAGGAAGCGAAGGCACGCCCCCTGCGCCAGCACCGGCAGCGCGGCACGTTCGGCCGAAGAGAGCGGATGCCGATCGACATATCCCGCGACCAGCGCCTTGCCGACCCCGGCGTCATAGCCCTCGCCCTGCGCATCGAACGCCCAGGCGCTGTGCAGGATCGCCAGGTCGTAGGCGCGGATATCGGTGCAGGCGAAATAGAAGTCGATCAGCCCCGTCACCCGGTCGCCGAGCATCAGCACATTGTCGGGAAACAGATCGGCGTGGATGACGCTGCGCGGCAGGTCGTTCGGCCAGGCTGCGACGACCGCATCTGCCGCCGTGCTCACCGTATCGAACAGTCCCGGCTCGATCGCATCCAGATCGCGGCCACATTTCGAGAGCAGGGCGCGCCAACCGTCGGGGCCCAGCGTATTCGGCCGCACGCCATCGAAGCCGGCGAGGCTGACGTGCATCGCCCCCATCGCGGCACCGGCCGCATACGCCTGCGCTTCGGTCGGATGCGACACCGAAACCCCGGTCAGGAACTCGATCAGGCACGCCGGCCGCCCGCAAAGCTCGTGGATCAGCACACCGCTGCGGTCGGGCAGCGCACGCGGCACCGGGTTGCCGTCGACCGCGAGATGATCGAGCATCGCCATGAAGAACGGCAGGTCGTCTGCCGACACGCGCTTTTCATATAGCGTCAGGATGAACCGCCCGGTCGTCGTATCGACCAGGTAATTGCTGTTCTCCACCCCCTCGGCGATGCCCTTGGCCGAGACCAGTTCGCCGTGATCGAACTTGGCGAGGAACGCGCCCAGCGCCTCCGCCGACACCTGCGTATAGACCGCCATGCTAGGCAGCCGCCTCCAGCCCGCGGGGCAGCTTGAACGCGATCGTCTCGCGGTTGGTCTCGACTTCGCGCTCGGTCACGGCGTAGCGCTCCGACAACCGATCGACGAGTTCGCGCACCAGCAGTTCCGGCGCGGACGCGCCCGCGGTGATCCCCAGCGCGGCGACGCCGGCGAGGAAATCCCAATCGAGTTCGCTCGCCCGCTGGATCAGCATCGCCGGCGTACCCTCGCGCTCGGCGACCTCGACGAGGCGCACCGAGTTGGACGAGTTCGGCGCACCGATCACCAGCACCGCATCGACGCTATGCGCGATCGCCTTGACCGCGGTCTGGCGGTTTGAGGTCGCGTAGCAGATGTCCTCGCCCCGCGGCGGCAGCATCTGCGGAAATCGGCGCTGCAACGTCGCCACCACCGCGGCGGTATCGTCCACCGACAGCGTCGTCTGCGTCAGGAAGGCGAGGTTCGACGGATCGGCGGGTGCGAACACCTCGGCGTCCTCGACCGTTTCGATCAGCGACATCGAGCCTTGCGGCACCTGTCCGAACGTACCGATCACCTCCGGATGCCCGGCATGGCCGATGAACACGATATGCCGCCCGGCCGCGACCAGCCGCTCGGCCTGGCGGTGGACCTTCGACACCAGGGGGCAGGTCGCATCGAGATATTCCAGCCCGCGCGATTCGGCATTGGCCGGCACCGATTTCGGTACGCCGTGCGCGGAGAACACGACCGGGGCGCCATCCGGCACCTCGTCCAGTTCCTCGACGAAGATCGCGCCCTGCGCCTTCAGCGTGTCGACGACGAACTTGTTGTGGACGATCTCGTGGCGGACATAGACCGGGGCGCCATGCTTCTCGATCGCCAGTTCGACGATCCGGATGGCGCGGTCCACGCCGGCGCAAAAGCCTCGGGGTGCTGCGATCAACAGTTCGAGCGGCGGCTTGTCGATTGGGCTCATGATGCGCCTGCCTCTACGCGATTGCTTGCCTGGACGATAGCCGGTTCCTATGGTGCGCCGCGACAGGGGCCGCTTGCGACATGCGGTGGCCCTTTCGCTCGTTCGAGAAGGTAAGCGTCGCCGTGAAAGCCCCCATCCTAGCCGTTTCGGCGTGTGCGATCCTCCTGACCGGTTGCGCCGGCAAGGGCGAAATCGATGCGACCGGCGGCATTTCCGCGGTCCGTTCGGTCTGCCCGGCGGTCGCCATCCCGGCAGCGACCGGCGACATCACCTTGTTCGATCCGGCCACCAGCCGCGACCAGTCGGCGATCGACGTTGCCGCGCTGATGACCAATGTCCGCTCGACCTGTGCCGACGCGACCGACCAGGTCGTCACCAGCGTCACCTTCGACATTCGCGCCCGCCGCAGCCGTACCGAGGGCGCACGCGACGTCACCCTGCCATACTTTATCACGGTAGTCCGCGGCGGCACCGCCGTCGTCGCCAAGCGCATCGGTCGCGTCGCACTGCACTTCGATGCGGGCCAGGCTCTCGCATCGGCTTCGGCGACCGCATCGGCGACGGTGGCGCGTTCGGCCGCAACGCTGCCGGACGAGGTGCGGGAGAAGCTGACCCGCAAGCGCAAGCCCGGCGACCAGGACGCAGCGGTCGATCCGCTGAGCACCCCAGAAGTCCGCCAGGCCGTGCTGCGCGCCAGCTTCGAAGCGCTGGTCGGCTTCCAGCTCACCGACGACCAGCTCAAGTATAACGCGACCCGCTAAACGATCTCCCTCTCCCCGGCGGGGAGAGGGAAGGGGCCCGCGGCACTCGCCGTGGGAAGGGTGAGGGGAGTGAGGCGCGAGACGCTGTCCCCAACGCCCTCACCCTTTCGCCGCATGCGACAATCCCTCCCTCTCCCAGCACCATGCGGGAAGAGGGAGGAACCGCTTACTTGTCGTCGCGGACCAGCTCGGTCGCGGCGAGATGCTCCGCCAGGAACCACACCTGCGGCTCATGGGTGCGGATGATGTTGCTCACCAACAGGTCGTTGGTGCCGTCGTCGCCCGACTCGTCCGCTGCCTGCGCACCTTCGTGAGCCTGGCGCAGGATGATCTCATGCGCTTCGAGCAGGCGGGCGAGCTGGGTCGGGACGTCTTCGCGGCCCTTGGGCGGGCGGGGGATCGTCGTCATCTCGGCGACGTCGTGCGCCATCGCGATTGAGATGCCGCCCAGCGCCATGATCCGCTCGGCGACGAGATCGACCAGCGCGGCCTGCTCCTCGTAATGCTTGTCGAGCAGAAGGTGCAGTTGATAGAATGTCGCACCCGACATCTGCCAGTGATGCTTCTTGTACATGTCGCGGATCGTCATCGTGTCCGCGAGCACCTGGTTCAGCGTCGCCACGCTCTGCGCGCGCGCATTGTCCTCGAGCGCGATCGGCAGGCGCTTGAGCGTGCCGTACGGCTGGATCTCGCGATACTCGACCTTGTACTGCGGCTGTGCTTCGACCGATACGTTGGTGTTGGCCTTCGCCAGCTTTGCGGGTTTCTTCGCCATTGGGAATTCCTGTCTGTTCGGTTGAACTCGACATGCATAACGCATGACCGGGCGGATCGACAGCGGACGAAATCCTCGTTCACGGTGATCGTACAGTCGACCTGCTCTTGACGGGAGGGTCCCGGCGAAGGAAGCGGGCGCCAGCAACGCGTTGGGAGTTCAGGATGACGGAAGCACCTCTGGTCGCAGGGATCGAACTCGGCGGGACAAAATGCATTTGCATTCTTGCGCGCGGACCCGACCAGATCGAGGAAACCGTGCGTATCCCGACCACGCGGCCCGACGAGACGCTGGCCGCGATCGAGGCGGTGCTGGATCGCTGGAGCGGGTTCGTCGCGATCGGTATCGCGAGTTTCGGACCGGTGTCGATCGATCGCCACTCGCATGACTACGGCCATATCACGACGACCCCCAAGCCCGGCTGGGCAGGGACCGATATCGCCGGACGGTTGCAGCGGCGCTACGGCGTGCCGGCCGGATTCCACAGCGACGTCGTCGGTGCGGCGCTGGCCGAGGCGCGGTGGGGCGCGGCGAAGGGCTTGCCGGATATCGCCTATGTCACGGTCGGCACCGGTGTCGGCGCCGGCATGATCGCGAACAACCGCCCGGTCGACGGGCTGACGCATTCCGAACTCGGTCATATTCGCCCCGCACGGTTCCAGGGCGATGACTGGATCGGCAACTGCCCGTTCCACGGGGCCTGCATCGAGGGTCTCGTCGCGGGGCCTGCGATCGCGGCGCGGATCGGCCATCCCGCCGACGAGGCCCCCGCCGAGCATCCGGTCTGGGACAGCGTCGCCGACGCGCTCGGCCAGCTTTGCCACACGCTCGTCCTCACCGGCATTCCGCGCCGGATCGTCATGGGCGGCGGCGTCATGGGGGCGTCGCATCTGTTTCCGCGCGTGCGCGCGGCGATGACCCGCAGCCTCGGCGGCTATATCACGCTGCCGGAGGTGGCGCTGACCGACACGTTCATCGTGCCGCCGGCGCTCGGCAACAATGCCGGGCCTCTGGGCGCGATCGTGCTGGGTGCTCAAGCACTTGGCCATCAGCTGGAGACATCGTTTACGGCGTCTTAACCGTATCTGGTTACCGCTCGATAGCGAGAGTGAGGGGCAGGATACGCCATCGCCGGACGGCGACGGTCTTTCCCAACGAGGAGCGGTTTCGATGCGCATTCTGATCGTGGACGACGAACCGGCGATGCGCGACAGCTACCGGCGCAGCTTCGCCGGCCCGCGGTCGAGCACCGGCGAGGCGCTGGACGCGATGGCCGTCGAACTGTTCGGCAACGACGCTCTCGGGGACGACGCGCCCCCCGGCCCAGATGCCAACGCCTCGGCGTTCGCGCTGACCTATTGCGACCAGGGTCTCGACGCGGTTGCCGCGGTCGAGCGTGCGCTCGCCGAGGGCGCGCCGTTTACGGTCGCGTTCATCGACGTGCGGATGCCGCCCGGCATCGACGGTCGCGAGACCGCCAGGCGCATCCGTGCGCTCGATCCCGAGATCAACCTCGTCATCGTCACCGGGTTCTCGGACTTCTCGCCGATCGAGATCAGCAAGGTCGCCGGCCCCGCGGACAAGATCTTCTACATCGCCAAGCCGTTCGAGGTCGCCGAGATCCTGCAGACGGCGACCGCGCTCGCCCAGCGCTGGCAGAACGATCGCGATCTGGCCGCGGCGCGTGATCTGCTCGCGGCGCAAGTCGTGCAACTCGAGGAGCAGGCCGCCGAACTGGCCGCGAACGAAAGCCGCGCGATCCACCTCGCGATGCATGATTCGCTGACCGACGCGCCCAACCGGCTCGCCTTCCTGCGCGCGCTGGCGGCCCGCACGCGGAGCGAAGGGCTGTTCGCGACGGTCATGATCGATCTCGATCGGTTCAAGCTGGTCAACGATACGCTCGGGCATCTCGCGGGGGACGCGCTGATCCGCGAGATCTGTGCGATCCTCAACCGCTCGACCCCCGATGGCGCTCTGGTCGCGCGTCTCGGCGGCGACGAATTCGGCATCCTGTTCGATACGTCGAGCGAGGCGGCGGCGGTGATGGCGTGCGAACTGATCGTCGCGGCGTGCTCGGTCACCCTCCAGGTGTTCGGCAATTCGGTGCAGGGCGGCGCGTCGGCCGGCGTCGTCGTGACGGCTGGGGCGGGCGCTGGAACGGTGACCGGGGGCAGCGATCCGGTCGACGTCATCCGCCGCTCCGATCTCGCCCTCAACGACGCCAAGCGCGGCGGCCGCGGCATCGTCCGGCTGTTCGACGAGAGCATGGACGAGGGCATCCGCTTTCGCCGGCGCGTCGAGGGCGGCTTGAGCCAGGCGATCGCCAGGGGTGAATTGAGCCTCGCCTATCAGCCGATCGTCTCGCGCGATGCGATCGAGGTGGTCGGGTTCGAGGCGCTGGTGCGCTGGAATACCAGCGAATACGGGCTGATGAGCCCCGCGACCTTCATCCCGATCGCGGAGGAATCGAACCTCATCCACGAACTCGGCGACTGGGTGTTGCACGAAGCGCTCGACGTTCTGAAGCAATGGCCCGGGCAATATGTCTCGGTGAATTTTTCCCCGCGCCAGTTCCGCCGCCACAATTTCGTCGGGCACATCATGGAGAGCGTCCAGCGCGCCGGCATCGCGCCCGCGCGACTGCAGATCGAGATCACCGAGACCGCGATCTTCGATGATGCCGAACGTGCGGCCGAGACCCTCTACAAGCTGCGACAGATGGGCTTCCGGATCGCGCTCGACGATTTCGGCACGGGCTATTCGAGCCTCTACAACATCCGCAAGTTCGCGCTGGATTGCCTCAAGATCGACAAGTCGTTCATCGATGGCATGGGCCGCGAACGCGAAAGCGCGGCGATCGTCCATTCGATCATCCACCTCGGCCGTGCGCTCGGGCTGGGAGTGATCGCCGAGGGGGTAGAGACCGAAGCCCAGGTCCAGGCGCTGCGGCTGGCAGGGGCCAGTCACCTCCAGGGATATTATTTCTCCCGACCGGTTGGTGCGGACGACGCGCTGGCGATGGCGCAGGGGCGCATTCTGAGCGGCAAGGACGACGTTTCCAACGACGACCCGACGATCCGGCAGACGTTCGGGCTACGCAGCTGATGCCATCCGCGGGGATGGGCCGGTTGCCGCCGCCGTTCGGACGACAGTTCGGCCGGATGCGGACCCCATCGTCGCTCGGTGGCAAGCTGATCCTGATCATGACCGCGGTCGGGGTGGTCGCTGCGATCGGGATCACGCTGCTGCTCGCCGCCGTCATCACCCCGAGCTTCGCCACGCTTGAGGACAAGGCGATCGCCGCGCATGTCGAGCGGACGCGTGCGGCATTGTCCGACTATGCGGAAGACGTCGAAAGCGCGGCGCGCGATTACGGCGACGGAAACGACGGATATTCGTATCTCGCGCAGCCCGATGCGGTGTTCGAACGCGAGGGTGTCTCGGCGCGAGCCATGAGCAATATCGGCGTCGACGGCATGGCGTATGTGACGCCCGAGGGCCGCGTCGTCCTCGCTCGCTGGCGCGATCCGGCGACCGGCGCGGCGCGGCCCGGCATGAATGCGCAACTGATCGCGACCATCGGCCGTACCGACTTCGCGCAGGTGCTCCGCGGACGAAGATCGGGACGCTTCTATGCGCGGGTCGGCGATCGCATCGCGGTGATCGGCGTGGCGCAGGTCCACCGCTCGGATGGCACCGGTGGCGCACGTGGCTATGTGGTGCTGGCCCGGGTCGTTACCTCCCGACAGATGTCCGATCGACTCAGTCGCGATGCGCGGATCGACCTGACGCCGAGCGGCGATCGCTATTCGGTGACGGCGAGCCCGTCGAAGCTGATGATCGCGGTGCCGGTCATCGGTGCGGACGGCCACGCGGTCGCAACCGCGCGGCTTAGGATTCCGCGCGACGTATCGCTGCTCGGGCGACGCATGCTGCTGCTCGCGGTTGCCGGCTCGACCGTGTTGCTGCTGCTGGTGCTCGTCGTCCTGCGGCGGATGATCGCGCGGCTGGTGCTGCGCCCGCTGCACCGGGTCGAAAGCCATATGCAACGTGTCCGCGTATCGGGCTCGCTCGCGCTGCTCGAAGAGGACGAGCGGCGCGACGAGATCGGCTCGCTCGGGCGGAGCTTCAATGCGATGCTGCGCCAGTTGAAGGACTTGCGCGAACAGATCGAGGTGCAGTCGTTCGATCTCGGTCGCAGCGAAAGCGCGGTCGCGGTCATGCATAACGTTCGCAACGCGCTGAACCCGATCAGCACGATCCTCAGCCAGGGGATCGCACAGGCCCCGCCGGTCGACCGCGCGCCGATCGACCGCGCTATCGCCGAACTCGCGCGCAGCGACCTCCCCGAGGCGCGCCGCGAGAAACTGGCCGCCTTCGTCGCCACGGCGATCGAAGCGGAGTCGGCCAGCCGCGAGGCGGCTCGGCGCGAACTCGTCATTGGCCGCGAAGCGATGGCGAATGTGCTCGAGATCATCGGCCAGCAACAGCTGGCCGCCCGTGAACGCCCGGCGCTGGAGGTGTGCGACGTCAGCGCCATCATTGCGCGCAACGCGACGATCGCGCGCTATGCGCAAGGCGCGTCGATTGCGTTCAGCTTTCCGGCCGGCCCCAATCTGGTGATGGCGAGCCGCGTGATCCTGAGCCAGGTGATCGGCAACCTGTTCGGCAACGCGGTCGAATCGATCGAGGCGCGAGGAACGGGCAGCGGATCGATCGTGACGACGATCAGACAGGATGCGGGCCGCGTGACGATCGAGATTCGCGACGACGGCGAAGGCTTCCCGCCGAAGGTCGCAGGGGCATTGTTCCAGCGCGGATTTTCCACGCGCGCGCACAAGTCGGGCGGGCTGGGGCTGCATTGGTGCGCAAACTCGGTGAACGCCATGCAGGGCTCGCTGCGGTTGGAAAGCGACGGGCCGGGACTTGGTGCGGTCGCGATCCTGACGCTACAGGCGGGCAATGCGGCTTGACCAGTAACCGCCAATTCTTCTTCCTCTCCCCATTGGGGAGAGGGTCGGGGTGAGGGCAGCCAAGCCATGCATCGCCTGGAACATGCCCTCCCTCCAGCCCGTTCCTAAAAAGGGGGAGGGAGCGGGTCACAACAGGCTCGGCTGAACTTCCTCCTCGTCGCCCATGATCCCGGACAGCGTCAGGCCGAGCAGTCGAACCCCGTCCGGCACCGGCAGCTGCGCCATCAGCAACTCCAGCCCGGCCTCCAGAAATGCAGCCTTGTCCGTCACCGCCGATACCGAAGACCGGGCGCGGGTGATCGTGCGGAAATCGGCATGGCGCAGTTTCAGCGTGATCGTCCGCCCACGCGTGCCGTGTCGTTCGATCCGGACCCATGCCGCATCGGCCACGCGCTGCAGGGCGGCACGCAGGTCCTCCTCAGTGGTCAGGTTCGTCTCGAACGTCCGCTCTGCCCCGACCGATTTCGCCGCGCGATTGACCCGTACCGGGCGATCGTCGATCCCGCGCGCCGCCCGGTAGAGATACTCCGCATAGCTGCCGAAATGCGCCTGGAGGAAGGCGAGGCTCTGGCCGAACAGGTCGGCGCCGGTGAGGATGCCGAGCCGTTCCATTTTCTGCGCGGTCACCGGGCCGACGCCGTGGAAGCGCTTGACCGGCAAAGACTGGACGAAGGCCGCGCCGCGCTTCGGCGTGATGATGCAGATCCCGTCGGGCTTGTTCTGGTCCGAGGCGAGCTTGGCGATGAACTTGTTGTAGCTGACCCCGGCGGATGCGGTGAGGCCGGTATCCGCCTTGATCCTGGCGCGGATTTCCTCCGCGATCGCCGCCGCCGTGCCGAGGCCGCGAATATCCTCGGTGACGTCGAGATAGGCTTCGTCGAGCGACAACGGCTCGATCAGGTCGGTATAGTCGGCGAAGATCGCGCGGATCCGGTCGGACACTTCGCGGTACACGTCGAACCGCGGCGGCACGAACACCAGGTCGGGGCAGCGCCTGATCGCGGTGACCGACGGCATCGCGCTGCGCACTCCGAACGCCCGCGCCTCGTAGCTCGCCGCCGCCACCACGCCGCGGGCACGCGACCCGCCGACCGCCACCGGCCTGCCCCTGAGCGAGGGATCGTCGCGCTGCTCGACCGAAGCGTAGAAGGCATCCATGTCGACATGGATCACCTTGCGCTGGGCGGGAGGCTGGGTAGGAGGAAGCATGAGCGCGTTAGATAGGCGCGCAAGGGGCGGCGATACAGGGTGCATCCGCAACCAATCGCGCGGCCGCGGGTACTGCCGACGGGCAACGAAGGGACGCGAATGCAGGTCGGGACGGAATGCTGGCGGGTCGAACGCGCCGAACAGATGGCGGTGATCGTCGATGCGGAAAAGTATTTCCGCACCGCACGCGTCGCCATGATGGGGGCCAAGCGCCGCATCCTGTTGATCGGCTGGGATTTCGACGCCCGCATCGAACTCGAACCCGGCGTCGATCGCCCCGGCGAGCCGAAGAAACTCGGCGAATTCATGCTGTGGCTGGTCGAGCGCGAGCCTAACCTAGAGGTGTTCGTGCTGCGCTGGGATACCGGTGCGATCAAGTCGCTGTTCCGCGGCTCGACGATCTTCACGATGATGAAGTGGATGAAGCACAAGCGCATCCACACCAAGCTCGATGGGCATCACCCGACGGCGGCGTCGCATCACCAGAAGATCGTGATCATCGACGATGCGCTGGCGTTCTGCGGCGGCATCGACATGACCGGCGACCGCTGGGACACGCGCGAGCACCGCGACGACGAACCGCACCGTATCCAGCCCTCGGGCAAGCCGTACAAGCCGTGGCACGACGCCATCAGTGCCGTGCAGGGGCCCGTCGCGCACGCACTGGGCGAGTTGTTCCGCCGCCGCTGGCATCTGGCCGGCGGGATGAAGATGGAGACGGGCGAACCCGGCAGCACATTCTGGCCCGAGGGGCTCGAGGTCGATTTCCGCGACGTCGACGTGGCGATCGCACGCAGCGAGCCCGAAATGTCCGACCAGGAGCCGGTGTACGAGAGCGAAGCGCTGTTCCTCGGCCAGATCGCGCGCGTGAAGAAGCACTTGTACATCGAGAGCCAGTATTTCGCGTCGCGCAAGATCGCCGAGGCGGTCGCGAAGCGTCTCGACGAGGTGGACGGTCCCGAGATCGTGATCATCAACCCGACCACCGCGCAAGGCTGGCTGGAGCCGATCGCGATGGATACCGCGCGTGCGCGGCTGATGGAGGCGCTGCACCGGCGCGACACGTACAACCGGTTGCGGATGTACCATCCGTTCACCGCGGGCGGTGAGGCGATCTATTGCCATGCCAAGATCCTGATCGCCGACGAGGAGGTGTTCCGGCTCGGCTCGTCGAACGTGAACAACCGCTCGCTGCGGCTCGATACCGAGTGCGACCTGGCGATCCGCGCGACCGATGCGGCGACGTCGAAAGGGATCGTCGCGATCCGCGATGGGCTGATCGCGGAGCATCTCGGCGTCGAGCCGCAGGTGGTGAGCGATCTGATCGCGGAGACAGGCTCGCTGATCAAGACGATCGAGCGGCTGCGCGGCGAAGGCAAGACGTTGCAGCCTTATGAGGTGCCGGACCTGACCTCGGTCGAGGAATGGCTCGCCGACAACGAGGTGCTCGACCCGGAAGGCCCGCAGGAGATGTTCGAGACGTTCAGCAAGCGCGGCCTGTTCCGCCGGCTGCGGCGGAAGAAGAAGTAGACCCAACTCTCAATCCTCCCCCGCAAGGGGGAGGTGGCTGGCCCTTGCCAGTCGGAGGGGGAGGTCACGGAACGGGCGTGGGCGCTTGCCTCCCCCTCCGTCACCTTCGGTGCCACCTCCCCCTGGCGGGGGAGGATCAGATCCACAAACAGGAAAGGCCGCGGCACCCCCCGGTACCGCGGCCTCAAGCGCTCCCGAAAAACAGGGGAGTTACGCGACCTGGGCTTCGAGCGCTTCGTCGGGCTCGCGCAGCACGTAGCCGCGACCCCAGACGGTCTCGATGTAATTCTCGCCATCGCATGCCAGGCTGAGCTTCTTCCGCAGCTTGCAGATGAACACGTCGATGATCTTCAATTCGGGCTCGTCCATCCCGCCATAGAGATGGTTGAGGAACATTTCCTTGGTGAGCGTGGTGCCCTTGCGGAGCGAGAGTAGCTCCAGCATCGCATATTCCTTGCCGGTCAGATGCACGCGGCTGCCACCGACCTCGACCGTCTTCGCGTCGAGGTTCACGGCCAGCTTGCCGGTCCGGATGACCGACTGGCTGTGACCCTTGGAGCGACGGACGACGGCGTGGATCCGTGCGACCAGTTCCTCGCGGTGGAACGGCTTGGTGACATAGTCGTCGGCACCGAAACCGAAGCTCCGTACCTTCGAGTCCATTTCGTTCACGCCCGACAGGATCAGCACCGGCGTCGAGACCCGCGCGACCCGGAGCCGCTTGAGCACGTCGTACCCATGCATGTCGGGCAGGTTCAGATCGAGCAGGATGATGTCGTAATCATACAACTTGCCCAGATCGAGGCCTTCTTCCCCGAGATCGGTGATGTAGACGTTGAACCCTTCGGTCGTCAGCATCAGCTCGATAGCCTTCGCCGTGGTCGGCTCGTCTTCGATCAGCAGAACCCGCATGCGTCGTCCCCTCTTCGCGAGACCGTCCGACACCCCATGCCAGCCGCTCGACTTCTATTCATTAACCACACAACATCTGAAGGCAAAAGGTTAATTTCGGACTAAGGTTGACAGGACGAATCAGCCGGATCGCTGGCGACCGGTTGAATTCCTTACAAATCTTCTGCCGGGGGGCTCGGCGCCAGTTCGGGCGTGAGCAACGTCCGGTCGACGGTCTTTGTGATGTCCTCGCCGAGCAACCCACGCCGATACACGCTGCGGACTGACCGCGATTTCGGCAAATGAAGGGCGAATTGTCTGCGTCGGGGGCTGAGGCGGTTCATGCGGATGCGGGTCGCCTGAGGGGTGTCGTACGAGGCAAAA
>NZ_JANBVH010000042.1 GCF_024273235.1 Sphingomonas faeni
AAACTGACGCTGGAGATTCCCTGAAGGAATCGAGCGGGATAGATGGGCGTGATGCCCAAACCTGCTGCACCTAAATATCGCACGACGAACTGGCCGGAGTATAATGCAGCGCTGAAGCTGCGCGGATCGCTGGAAATATGGTTTGATCCGCAGATGCACTGGCTGTCGAAGCCGTGTGGTCGTCCTGGGCGGCCGATGCGATTTTCGGACAGCGCGATTGAGCTCTGCCTGACGCTGAAATCGCTGTTCAATCTGCCATTACGGCAAGTGACAGGGCTGGTGGCGAGCCTGATCAAGCTTGCCGGGTTGGACTGGCCGGTGCCGGATTATACGACACTGTGCCGACGGCAGAAGACCTTGAAGGTCGAGCTTGGCGGCCGGCCCAGTTCAGGCGGCCTGTGCCTTCTGGTTGACAGCACAGGGATCAAGATGACGGGTGAAGGAGAGTGGAAGACGCGCAAACATGGCGCTTCCTACCGCCGCCAGTGGCGCAAGGTACATCTCGGGATCGACGCGGCAACGCTGGATATCCGGGCCATCGAGGTCACGACGAATGCCATCGGCGATGCGCCGACGCTGCCGGATCTACTGGCGCAGATCCCTCAGGACGAGCACATAGTCAGCGTTGGCGGAGATGGCGCTTACGATACCAGGGCGTGCCATGCGGCCATCGCAGAACGTGGTGCCGATGCGGTCATCCCGGTCCGTCGCAACGGGCAACCATGGACAAAGGACGGCCCCGGCGTCGATGCTCGCAATGAAGCGCTACGCGCTACAAAGCGCCTTGGCCGCGCTATCTGGAAGACGTGGAGCGGCTATCATCGTCGCAGTCTGGTCGAGACCAAAATGCACTGCTTCAAACTCCTGAGCCAACGCGTTGTGGCCCGTACCTTCGGTCGTCAGATCACCGAGCTCAAAATCCGTGCTGCAATCCTCAATCGCTTCTCCAAAATGGGAACGCCGGCCACCGTCCGCATCGCATAATATCTTCAAGTAAAACGTCGCTCATGCTCTCGATGCGTTATGCAACAAAGCCGTTGGTATGCGCCAATCCCATTCGACCACATCAACCTCCCCGGCGGAGGCCGGGGTCCAATTGGGGGACGTTGCTAACTGAGCGGGGCGGCCGATTACTGCGACCTTTCCTATTGGGCCCCGGCCTCCGCCGGGGTGGTGCTTTTCTATTGGGCGAGGCGACCCCTTATCGCGCCAAACGGCGGTAAGCGGAAACCGCGATCAGGGCCATCGCGATACCCGCCGCCATGGCCGCCACCGCGGCGCCGGCATCGACGATCGCGAGCGCCACCGGGTTCGGCTCGCCCGCCTCGCGCAGGACGCGATCCAGCATCATGAACGGCGCGCCGGCGATCCAGCCGCTGATGTAGCTGAACGCGGCCAGCCCCATCAGCGGCAGCCCGGAACCGCGGCTGAGCATGAAGCTGCGGCGGATCGCGCCGAGCGCCCCGAGCGGTGCCTCGGCGAACAGCGCCGGACCGGTCAGCATCGTCCGGCCGAGGATGTAGAGCCCGGGAATCGCATACAGCAACAGCCCCGCCCCCGCCGGCAGCGAGACGATCACCATCGCCAGCAGGAAGCGCGGGAAGATCCGCAGGCAGCGCGTCAACGCCTGCCGCAGGTCGAGATGATCGCGGTCGAGATACAGCGCGTAGAACAGCGACGTGCCGAAGAAGCTCGTCACATAGGCGAGCAGGTACCAGCCGCCATGCGCGCCCGCCCAGGCCTGCACCGCATCGGCCCAGGCCATCGCCTGCGCCTCGTTGTCGCCGGCCCCCGCCACCGGCATCGGCGGATCGGGGACGACCAAAGCGAGCGCGAACGCGGGCAGGAACAGGAACGGTGCGGCGATCCGCAGCAACAGGTCGCGGTCGCGCTTGAACAACGTCCAGGCATCGGAGAGGACGGTCGCGAAATCGAGCTTCATGGGGTGACGGATTTCTCTCTGACGGCGACATAGAGCTGCGCGGTGAAGACGGCGGCGAGCGCGGTGAAGGCGGTGGTGACGATCGTCGCGGCGATCCCCGACAGGAAGGTCGCGGTGGCGACCCCGTCGGCGCCGAGCGCGAGGCGGAAGAGGATCCCGGTGACCGCCTGCGCGGCCCAGGTGGACACGAGCATGACGATCGCGAACAGAATCATCACGCCGATGATCCGCCACGTCAGCCCCTTGGTCAGCCGGACCGAGCGGCGGATCGCGCCGAGGCCGAGACGCTCGTTGAGGACGACCGGGTTGAGCAGCACGAGCCGCGCGCTGATCCAGAGTAGGGCCAGCGTAAATGCCAAGAAATACACTATGGCGAACTGCGCGGCACCGCCCTGCGTCGGAGCGGCGCGAAGCATCGCACTGCCGACAGCAGAGAACCTGACGTACGGGACCGTTCCCGACGATGACATCAGCACGACGATCGGCGGCACCACGAACAGCAGCGCGACGATCATCAGGATCACCGTGATGCCGAGCGCCGGCCAGACGCGCGCGCTGGCCTGACGCCGGGCCGCGGGCGCGTCGGTGGCCGGGTCGGTCGCGATCGCGACGATCGCGAGCTGCGCCCAGATCATCGCCACCAAGGCCACGATCGTCAGCACGCCGCCGACCAGCGCGAACGTCACCGTTCCCGGCGCCGAGAACGCGACGAAGCCGTCCCGGACGACGCTGGGCAAGAGGATGCCGAGCACCGCGATCGGCGCGATCATGCCGGTGCGCCCGTTGAGCACCTCGACCGTGCGATCCCAGACCGTTCCCATCTTCACCATGTGCCCTGCTCCCCCGGTTCCTGCTCAGCGCGAGTTAGCCCAAGCCCCCGCGCTTGACCACAGGTTGCAAGTCGACGCGCGGGTGCGCAATTGGGGATCGTGACCACCCTGCCCCCCTCCGCCGCCGCCGCCGACATCGAATGGCGCACCAGTGCCGGCCTGACCCCCTATGCCGACGCGCTGGCCGAGATGGAGGCACGCGCGGTGGCGGTCGGCGCGGGCGAGGCACGCGAGCTGCTGTGGATGCTCGAGCACCCGCCGGTCTACACCGCGGGCACCAGCGCAGAGCCGGGCGACCTGATCGACGCGCGCTTTCCGGTGATCCCGACCGGGCGCGGCGGCAAATACACCTATCACGGGCCGGGGCAGCGGATCGGCTATGTCGTGCTGGACCTCACCAAGCGCGGGCGCGACGTGCGCTGTTACGTCCACGCGCTCGAATCCTGGGTGATCGCGGCGCTCGGCGAACTCGGCGTCGAGGCGTTCGCGGTCGATGGGCGGGTCGGCATCTGGACGCTCGATCGGGGACGGGAAGCCAAGATCGGGGCGATCGGGGTGCGTGTAAAACGCTGGGTGACGCTTCACGGCTTCTCGGTGAACATCGACCCGGACCTGTCGCACTTCGGTGGTATCGTCCCCTGCGGCCTGCCCGAGTACGGCGTTACCAGCCTGCAATCGCTCGGCATTCCGGCCGATCTTGCAACTTTCGACGCCGCCCTTGCGTTGACGGTCGATGCTTTCCTTGAAACAGTTTCTTGTCCTCAGGAAAACGAGGCTTGAGGACGAAGCGTTATCGGATTAATGTCCACTACGATTTGGGTATTAAGGGCGAGCAGCCAGCCAAATCCTCTATCTAGGGAGCTTCCACATGCGTGCACTCATTTCCAAGGTCCTGACCGGTTCGCTGATCGCCAGCGCAGCACTCGCCGTTTCGGCTTGCGGTCCGAAGACCGAGACGACCACCGACAACACGATGGTCACCGACATGAACGCCACCGAGGGCATGGACACCATGACCGACAACATGACTGCCGTCGACGGCACGATGAACGGTGGCATGATGGCCAACGACACCATGATGGCGAACGACACGATGATGTCGAACGACACCATGATGACCAACAACGCAATGTAATCTCCGCGGAGATTGCCCGTTTCGGCGGGCAGCCTCCGACCGGAATTACGTGTTGTGAGAGGCCGCCCGGGCAACCGGGCGGCCTTTTTCGTCGTGACGCCTCCCCTCGAACGTGGGCGGCATCCACGCCGCGTACCGGGATCGTTTCGGGCGCGGCGAATCGAGCTGAGAGAGGGCCTGCGGACGATGTTCCGCCGATCGCCGGAAAAGGTTAAAATCGCTTGGGAGTTTGGCGGAAACGCTTTAGATTCGCCGACTTGAAGAATGCCCTGGGGAGGTTGGAATGAAGGTGTTGCGTACCGCGCTCGCGCTATGCGTGGCGTCGAGCGGGCTCGCTGTGGCGCAGTCGGCGTCGGCGCAGTTCTTTTTGCAGTCGCGCGATTTTTCGGCCGCAGCCGTCACCGGCGAAGAGGCCGATCTGGGCCAGCCCCTGCCGGGCGCGACGTCGGCGGAAATGCGGGCGGCGCTCGTGTGGCACATGCGCGCCGCGCTGAACGTCGCCGCGCTGCAATGCCAGTTCGAGCCGACGCTGCTGACCGTGCCCAACTATAATTCGATCCTCGCCGACCATGGCGAAGAGTTGAAGGGCGCGTTCGATACGCTGACCAAGTATTTCCTGCGCGTGAACAAGGCTGCGGGTCCCCGCGCCGGGCAGGCCGCGCTCGACCAGTTCGGGACGCGCACCTATTCCAGCTTCGCGACGGTCGCAGCGCAATACGGCTTCTGCCAGACCGCCGCCTCGATCGGTCGCGACGCGGTGTTCGCACCCCGCGGCCACTTCGCCGAGGTCGCGCTGGCCCGTTCGCGCGAGCTGCGCAACAGCCTGATCCCGTGGGGCGAACAGCGCTTCCCGCGCTACATCGGCAGCGAGCGCTCGGCGCCGATGATGATACGCCTCGACCCGATCTGCTGGAACAAGAAGGGCGAATGGGTCGTGAAGAAGTGCGGCGCGCAGAACTGGCCGCCGGCGGGTGTGGGGATTGCCGGGCGGTAACGTCGCTCCCCCTTACCGATCTACGCCCCGCTCTTCCGTCGGGGAAGGCAGACGCCGGAAGCGGCGATGGGTAATAACAATCGCGAACAAGGCGTGACGAACGCTCGCCCCCTCCCCTACCGTCACCCCAGCGAAAGCTGGGGTATCTCACGAGGCGGGCGACAGGCGCCCCACGGGGAGATCCCAGCTTTCGCTGGGATGACGGATCGGGGGGCGGGGATCTGAGATCGGGGGGCAGGGATCGGGGTGGCCTCCGATGGTGAGGGGCCCCAATCCCCGCCCCAACCGCTCAGCGCAGGCCCAGCAGCTTGTGGGTCTGCAACGACAACCGCCACTGTGGCCTCGCCATCACCATCTCCACGCACGCCTCGCGGTTCGCCTCCGCGCGCGGATCGTCGAGCGGCTGGAGCAGCAGGTTCGCGAAGTCCCACGTCTCGACATCGGCGATATCGGTGCCCGGCTGCGGCCAGACCAGCTTCAATTCGTCGCCGGTGCGCTGGACGACGATGCTGCCCGCCTTGGGGCTGATGCACACCCAGTCGATACCGGGATGCGCGGCGATCGTGCCGTTACTCTCCATTGCGATCCGGAAACCCTCGGCATGGAGCGCGTCGACGATCGCATCGTCGATCTGCAGCATGGGCTCGCCCCCGGTGAGGACGACGAAGCGGTCGTTCGAGCCTTCGCCCCAGAACCCCGCAACCGCCGCCGCCAAGCCTCGCGCATCGGCGAACTTGCCGCCGCCGAGCCCATCGGTGCCGACGAACTCGGTATCGCAGAACTTGCACACCGCGGTCGCACGATCCTGCTCGCGGCCCGACCAGAGGTTGCAGCCGGCGAACCGCACGAACACCGCGCGGCGACCGGCGTTCACGCCCTCGCCCTGCAGCGTCAGGAACATCTCCTTGACGGCATAGCTCATGTCAGGCCGGCCCAGATGCCGGGGGCACGGCGTAGCGCGTCGGGTCGGCGATCCCCGCCTCGTCGAAGCCGCGCGCGCGCAGGCGGCAGCTGTCGCACTCGCCACAATGCAGGGAACCGGGTGCCGGATCGTAGCACGACCAGCTCAGCCCGAGATCGAGCCCGAGGCGCGTGCCTTCGCGAACGATATCCGCCTTGGTCATGTTTTGGAGCGGCGCCTGGATGCGGAACGGATCGCCCTCGACGCCGGCCTTGGTGGCGAGTTCGGCGAGACCTTCGAAGGCGGCGATGAACTCGGGGCGGCAATCGGGATAGCCCGAATAATCGAGCGCGTTGACGCCGATATAGATGTCGCGCGCGCCCGCCGCCTCGGCCCAGCCCAGCGCGAGGCTGAGGAAGATGGTGTTGCGCGCGGGCACGTAGGTGACGGGGATGCCGCCGCCGTCTTCGGTGCCGGCGCCGTCCTTGGGCACGTCGATATCGGCGGTCAGTGCGGAGCCGCCGAACGCGGACAGGTCCATCGGCAGGACGATGTGGCGTTCGGCGCCGAGCGCATCGGCGATCCGACGCGCGGCGGCGAGTTCGACGCGGTGGCGCTGATTATAGTCGAACGACAGCGCGAGCAGGCGCTGGCCGGCTTCGCGCGCCATCGCGGCGGATACCATCGAGTCGAGCCCGCCCGAAACGAGCGCGACCGCAAAGGGAGCAGGAGATGTCATGATGCGGAGTCCGCTAGGCCAGCGGCGCGCAAAAAGAAAGGGCCGCCCGGTGGAGCGGCCCTGAGGTTGGCGCAGATTGCGCCACAAGGGAGAAAAAACGTGCCGAATAAAAGCACGTGACCAGCGGTAGTGGAGAGCGGTGAAAAGGACGTTAACGCCGCGCCTTCCCCTCTCCCCTTCGGGGAGAGGGAGGGAGCAGCCGCTTGGCTGCGGAAGGGTGAGGGGTGGTTGGGATTGATGCCTCGAGCCTAACTCCCTCTCCCTCCCACGCGCAAGGGCGCGCGGGCCCCTCCCTCTCCCCGGGGGCGAGAGGGCTTCAGGCCTCCACCGGCACCGGGAATTTCTTCGCGCAGAACGCGCAGTCGACGACGATGAAGCCGGTTTCGTCCGCCATCGAGCGCCGTTCCTCGATCGGGAATTTCGAGATCACGCCCTTGATATAGTCCGGATCGCAGCGGCACCCGCGGACGATCGGGATATCCGCAAGGATGCGGACGTCCTCCTCCTCGTTGAACAGCCGCCACACCAAGGTCTCCAGCGGCAAAGTCGCGTCGGTCAGTTCGTCCGCGCCCATCGTGTTGCCGAGCGTCGCGACATGCTCCCATTCCGGGTGATCGAGCTTGGTGTGCAGCCGCTCGCGCCCGTCCTCGCCTTCCGGGAGATGCTGGAGGAACAGCCCGCCCGCGACGCAACGCCCGTCCGGGCCCTTCGCCATGCCGGTGCGGATCATCGTCGGGATCTGCTCGGACTGCGTGAAATAGCTTTGCGCGGCCTGCGACAGCGTATCGCCATCGAGCGGCACGATACCCTGATAGCGCTCGTTGCTGCTCGCCATGTCGAACGTGATCGCGAGATAGCCGGCGCCGAACAGCGCGAACAGCGATGGCTCGGCGGGCGCTTCGGCAAGCTTGTCGGCGTCGTACTCGATATAGCCGCGGACCTCGCCGCCGCGGTAATCGCAGACGAGCAGCTGGACGACACCGTTGTCGGTGCGCGTCTGCATCGTCAGCTGGCCGCTGGCGTCCTTCAGCGTCGAGCCGATCAGCGCGGCTAGCGTGAGCGCCTCGGCGAGCAGCTTCTCGATCGCAGGCGGATAGGCGTGGGCGGCGAGCACTTCGTCGAGCGCGGTGCCGAGCCGGACGATCCGGCCGCGGGCACTCCGCGCGGGGATCGCGAAGGCCAGCGCGCGGTCGAGATCGGTCATGTTGGGGTCGTTCATCGATGAGAAGATGGGGCGTGAGGACGGTGGATCAACCCGATCCCCCATCCGTCGCCCGCCCATGTCCGTCACCCGCTCATGTCCGTCACCCCAGCGGAAGCTGGGGTATCCCCGTTGGCGGGCGTCGCGGCTCGAACCGGGAGATCCCAGCTTTCGCTGGGATGACGGACGAGGGGCGGGGTTGTGGTCTCTTCACAACCCGGTGGCGGTTTTACCCGTCACCCACCCATGTCCGTCACCCCAGCGGAAGCTGGGGTATCCCTGTTGGCGGGCGCCGCGGCTCGAACCGGGAGATCCCAGCTTTCGCTGGGATGACGGATGCGGCGCAGCGTGGCGGGAACGGCGTGTTACCGCCGGTTCGTCAGCCGATCTGGCCGAAGCTCCAGCGCAGCACCGACTTCTGCGCGTGGAGGCGGTTCTCGGCCTCCTGCCAGATCAGCGACTGTGGGCCGTCGATCACCTCCGGCGTCACCTCCTCGCCGCGGTGCGCGGGGAGGCAGTGGAGGAACTTCGCATCGGGCTTGGCCAGCGCCATCAGCGCGGCGTCGACCTGATACGGGGTCAGCGCGGCGAGCTTGGTCTCGGCATGCGCCTGCCCCATCGAGATCCAGGTGTCGGTAACGACGATGTCCGCCCCCTCGACCGCCTCGCGCGGTGTCGACACGATGCGCGCCCGGCCCTTGCCCAGCGCCACGTCGGCGTCGGTCGGCATATACCCCTGCGGGCACGCCGCGACGACGTCGAACTGCATCAGCCCGGCCGCCTCGACGATCGACGCGAGCACGTTGTTGCCGTCCCCCAGCCACGCGACCTTGAGGCCGGGGAGCGCCTTGCCGCTCTCGATGATCGTCAGCAGGTCGGCCATGATCTGGCACGGGTGCGAGGCGTCGGTCAGGCCGTTGATGACCGGCACGCTGGCGTAATGCGCCATTTCCTCGATCTTGGCGTGATCGTCGGTGCGGATCATGATCGCGTCGACATAGCCCGACAGGATGCGCGCGGTGTCGGCGACCGACTCGCCGCGGCCGAGCTGCATCGAGCCTGCGTCCGACACGATCGAGGTGCCACCGAGCTGACGGATCGCCATGTCGAACGAGAAACGCGTGCGGGTCGAGTTCTTCTCGAACACCATCGCCAGCGTGTGGCCGGCGAGCGGCGCATCGGTGTCGGCGCGGCCCTTGAGGAAACCCGCGCGGGCCGCCTTGCGGTCGAGTGCGTCGGCGAGCATCGCGGCGATGCCGTCGGCGCCGGCGTCGGTGAGATTCAGGAAATGGCGGGTCATAATATCCTCCCCGGCACGGGGAGGGGGACCGTTCGCATAGCGAATGGTGGAGGGGGCCCCCACGAACGCGACACTTCGGGGCGATCCCCCTCCACCATGCTTCGCATGGTCCCCCTCCCCGTACCGGGGAGGATCAGTTCAATCGTCGGCGGCGGGCACGTATACCCGTGCGGCGGTCGACAGCTTGTCGATGCACTCGGCGATGTGGCTCTCGTCGATCACCAGCGGCGGCAGGATGCGGATGACGTTCTCGCCCGCCGATACCAGCAGCAGATTGTGATGATCGCGCGCGAACGCGACGAACGCGCGGCTGTCGCTCTTCAGCTTCAGCCCGAGCATCAGCCCGGTGCCGCGCACGCTGTCGAACAGGTGATCGTGGTTCGGGATCATCTGCTCGAGCCCCTGCCGCAACCGGTCGCCCATCGCCGTGACGTTGTCGAGGAAACCGTCCTCCAGCATCACGTCGAGCACCGCCTCGCCCGCCGCCATCCCGAGCGGGTTACCGCCATAGGTCGAGCCGTGCGTGCCGGCGACCATGCCCTTGGCCGCCTCCTCGGTCGCGAGGCACGCGCCCAGCGGGAAGCCGCCGCCGATGCCCTTGGCGACCGCCATGATGTCCGGCGTGATGCCGTACAACTCATGTGCGAAGAACTTGCCGGTGCGCCCATAGCCGCACTGGACCTCGTCGAGCACCAGCAACAGGCCGTGCTCGTCGCACGCTTTCCGTAGGCCGACGAGGAACTCAGGGGTTGCCTGGCGAATACCGCCCTCCCCCTGGATCGGCTCGACCAAGAAGCCCGCCGTGTTGTCGTCGATCAGCGCCAGTGCGCCTTCGAGATCGTTGAAGTTCGCGTACGCAAACCCCGGCAACAGTGGCTCGAACCCGTCGCGCATCTTCGCCTGGTTGGTCGCCGAGATCGTGCCGAGCGTGCGCCCGTGGAACGCAGTGTCGAACGTGATCAGCGTGTGCCGCTGCGGATTGCCGTGGGCGAAATGATAGCGCCGCGCGGTCTTGATCGCGCATTCGACCGCTTCCGCGCCCGAATTGGTGAAGAACACGGTGTCCGCGAATGTGTTGTCGACAAGACGCTGTGCGAGATGCTCGCCCTGCGGCGACCCGTACAGGTTCGACACGTGCATGAGCGTCGCGGCCTGCTCGGCGATCGCCTTGGTCAGATGCGGGTGGCCGTGGCCGAGCGCGTTGACCGCGATGCCGCTGGCGAAATCGAGATATTGCTGGCCGTCCTCGCCATAGAGGTACGCCCCCTCGCCTCGGACCGGACGCACGCCACACCGCGGGTAGACGGGCATGAGCGGGGTGATGGTCACGACGGCAAGCTCCTTCAAACAGCGAGGGCGACCCACACGGTCGCCCGGACCGCCTGATACGAGCCCGCGCAGCTCTGAGCAACACCGCTTCAATATCATGTGCGATCCCATGTCGGTGGCCGCACCGGACTCGGACGTGGCGACGAAACACTTAAGCCGTCGCGGATCCGCTTACCTCCGGTTCGACGGTGAGATCGAGTATTTCGATGTGGGGGACAGTCGACCTCGTGCGGATCCGCGATCCCTTGGCAAGAGCGACGTCATAGACGAGAGAATAGCGCTCTATACGCCGAATTCCGGGGTCCGACGATGCCAGTTTGAGTGGGCGATACAGGCGCTTGCCGAGCGCTTCGGTCACCAATTTCAGCCAAGGCCCGTCCGCATTCGCCGATTTCCGCACGATGTCGATGTCGCGGACCTTTCCATCAGGAGCGACCCAGAACGCGATATCGGCCCATTGAGCGGTCGCATCTCCGTGTGGCACCACGACGTTCGAAGTGTTTTCCCGCCGCCAATTGGTCAGGTCTATCGGCGGCGCATACATCAGCTCGGCAGTCGAGACACGGTCCGCGCCAGACGCCTGCAAACAGGCGCGCCCATCCTTGCCGCCAGTGGCGTCCTCCATGCGACACCGCAAGAGCTCAGCGGCTTGCCGAAAGGGCGCGAGGTCGGGTTCGGTAGTCTCGTCAATCCGACGCAGGGATCGATACGCTGTTTCCCGATAGTCTGGTAATTTTGTGGCGATCGTCGTGTACATGCCGGCAATCCGAAACAGCGCATAGCCTTTGACCCGAATGTCGCCCGCGGCATTCGCCTGGTCTGCAACCTTGTTATAGACGTCCCGCGCGGCGATGAAGCGGCCTTCCTTGGCGAACGCGTCGCCGACCGCGAGGCGCTGAATGAAGATGCGGCGATCCGTCGAGGGAAGACCGCTCTTCAGCGCGTCGAGCGAGTCGATGGCGGTGATCCGCGACGCGTCCCTCTGCCCGTTCAGCGCCAGCATCCGGCCGCTGGCGCGCAACAGATCGCCGACCTCGACCGGAAGTTCCTTCCTGTAACGCATGTTGCGCCCACGCGCCTTTGCCAAGGTGCGCTGCGCCTCCGTATAATCGCCCGCGATGAACTGGTTTTCCGCATGGGCCAGCGATGCGTCGATCTCGTCCTTCGGCGGGCAGTTGCGCGCGATGCAGGCCGCCAGTGCCCGCTCGCTATCCTCGACCCTGCGACCGACTACCACGATGGTCTTTCCCTCGGCGTCGGCGGATTGCGCCAGCGGCACCGAAGGCGGCGGCGGGGACGAGACGGCCTGCCCCGATATGGCCGATTGGAGCAGAACGAGCGCTAACGGGATCATGATCATACCCCTCTTCATCCGGCGACAATTCCGCCCCGATCATCACAGTGTATGTTCGTGATATTGCAACACAAGACGATCGTTGCATCGAAATTCGATCCGTTTTGTCGATCGCAACCGGCGGATAATGCGTCCGCCGACTTATCGCGAGCTGACCTCAAGCGTCGATCGCTTCCTCGTCCATGCGGCCGGCGTTTTCCTGGATGAAGGCGAAGCGGTGCGCCGGGTTGTTGCCCATCAGGCGGTCGACCAAGTCCTTTACCTGTGCGCGTTCCTCGTATTCCTGGGGCAGGGTGATGCGGAGCATGCCGCGGGTGGCGGGGTCCATCGTGGTTTCGCGGAGTTGGCTCGGGTTCATCTCGCCGAGGCCCTTGAAGCGGCCGACGTCGACCTTCTTGCCCTTGAACACCGTGCGTTCGAGCTCGGCGCGGTGCGCGTCGTCGCGCGCATAAACGCTCTTCGTGCCGACGGTCAGGCGGTAGAGCGGCGGCTGGGCGAGGTAGAGGTGCCCGCGGCGGACGAGTTCGGGCATCTCCTGGAAGAAGAACGTCATCAGCAGCGTGGCGATGTGTGCGCCGTCGACGTCGGCGTCGGTCATGATGACGATGCGTTCGTAGCGGAGCGTGTCGGGGGTGCAGTCCTTCCGGGTGCCGCAGCCCAGCGCCAGCGTCAGGTCGGCGATTTCCTGGTTGGCGAAGATCTTCGCGCTGGTCGCGGACGCAACGTTAAGAATCTTGCCGCGGATCGGGAGGATCGCCTGCGTTTTCCGGTCACGCGCCTGCTTCGCCGAGCCGCCTGCCGAATCGCCTTCGACGATGAAGAGTTCGGTGCCTTCGGGCGAGTTCGCCGAACAGTCGGTGAGCTTGCCCGGCAGCCGGAGTTTACGCGCGGAGGTCGCCGTCTTGCGCTTGACGTCGCGCTCCTGCTTGCGGCGCAGGCGTTCGTCCATCCGCTCCAGCACGTAATTCAGCAGCGCCTTGCCGCGCTCCATATTGTGGCTGAGGAAATGGTCGAAATGATCGCGGACCGCCTTCTCGACGAGGCCGGCGGCTTCCGGGCTGGTGAGGCGATCCTTGGTCTGGCTCTGGAATTGCGGTTCGCGGATGAAGACCGACAGCATCAGCTCGCTGCCGACCATCACGTCGTCCGCGCTGATATCCTTGGTCTTCTTGTTGCCGACGAGATCGCCGAACGCGCGTAGGCCGCGGACGAGTGCCTGGCGGAGGCCCTGTTCGTGCGTGCCGCCGTCGGGGGTCGGGATGGTGTTGCAATACCAGCTGTACGAGCCGTCGCTCCACAGCGGCCACGCGACCGCCCATTCGACGCGACCTTGGGTCTCGCCGTTCGCGCTCGGGAAGTCCTGCGAGCCCGAGAAGAAGTCGGAGGTCGCGCATTCGCGGCCGGCGATCTGGTCGCGCAGGTGATCGGCGAGGCCGCCGGGGAACTGGAACACGGCTTGGGCGGGCGTGTCGTCTGCGATCAGCTGGGGTGCACAGTGCCAGCGGATCTCGACGCCTGCGAACAGGTAAGCCTTGGAGCGGACGAGCTTGTAGAGGCGCTGAGGCTTGAAGTTGAGTTCGGTGCCGAAGATTTCGGTATCGGGCGTGAACGCGACGCTGGTGCCGCGACGGTTCGGGGTAGGTCCGAGATGCTCGATCGGGCCGAGCGTCTGGCCCTTGGCGAAGCGCTGGCGGTAGAGTTGCCGATCGCGCGCAACTTCGACGACGGTGTCCGACGATAGCGCATTGACGACGCTGATGCCGACGCCGTGGAGACCGCCCGACGTCGCATACGCCTTGCCGGCGAACTTGCCGCCCGAATGGAGCGTCGAGAGAATCACTTCGAGCGCGGACTTGTCGGGGAATTTCGGGTGCGGGTCGACTGGGATGCCGCGGCCATTGTCGACGATCGTCAGGCGGTTGTTCGCCTCCAGTGTCACTTCGATCCGGGTGGCGTGGCCGGCGACCGCCTCGTCCATCGCGTTGTCGAGCACTTCGGCGGCGAGGTGGTGCAGCGCGCGCTCGTCGGTGCCGCCGACATACATGCCGGGGCGGCGACGGACGGGTTCGAGGCCTTCGAGCACCTCGATCGAGGATGCATCATAGGTATTGGCGGCGGGTTTGCCGGCGCCGGGTGCGCCGGGGGACGCGAACAGATCTTCAGCCATGGTGAGAGCGTAGCCGGACGCGTCGGACAAAGCCACAGGCTCCGTTTGTTCTCCCTGTTGCCGGAAAGTCACATTGACGCAGATTGTTATGCTTGCTGCATAATTTTCCGCGATCGGCCGTTTATGAAAAACCTGTCATGAAGATTTTCGGGAGTGAATATGACCAAGACGATGATGGTGGCGCTCGCAGGCGTTGCCGCTTTGGGTTTCGCAGTGCCTGCCGCCGCACAGGACATGACCGACGATGCGCCGTTCAGCGGCGCCTATGTCGGCGGCTCGTTCGGCTATGACGTGCAGCCCAACGACAATGGCGAGTCGATCGCCTTCGATCGCAATCTGGATGGCGTCTTCGGTGACACCATCTCGACTGCGACCGCTGCCAACGCGTTCTCGCCCGGCTTCTGCAACGGTCGTGCGACGAGCAATATCGCGCCTGCCGCCGGTGGTCGTGGCTGCCGCAGCGACAAGGACGGCATGGGCTATTCGGCACGCGTCGGCGCGGATTACCAGCGCGGCAACATCGTCGTCGGCGTGGTCGGCGAGTTCGGCAAGAACGAGATCAGCGACAGCGTCACCGCCTTCAGCACGACGCCGGCCTTCTACACGATGACGCGCGACCTGAAGTGGGAAGCATCGGCACGCGGTCGCCTGGGCTATGCGGCGAACACGACGCTGTTCTACGGCACGTTCGGCGTCGGCTATGCCAACATCGACAACAGCTTCACGACCGGCAACACCGCCAATACCTTCACCACCAACGGTGGCAGCAAGGAATGGGGCATCGTCGGTGGCGGCGGCATCGAGCAGAAGCTGGGTCGCAACTTCTCGGTCGGTCTGGAATATCAGTACCACCAGTATCAGGACAATGATTACCGCGTCCGCGCAGCCGGCGGCCCCGCTGGCGGTCCGTTCACGCGCGGCAACGCGTCGGGGACGGATTTCCGTCGTAGCTTCGACGATTTCCGCTGGCACAGCCTGCGCGCCACCGCTGCGTTCAGGTTCTGAGGCGAGGCGAAGGGCGGCCTGCGCCAAGCTGGCGCAGGACTCGCCCAAGCCCGGCCGGCGCGGCTTGCCGCGGCCGACGACATGGGCTTTGCCCATGGCTAGCGTGATATGAAGAAGGCCGCTTCCTCAGGCGAGAGAGCGGCCCTTTTCTTGCTCGGGACGCCTTGGCTTGCCCGATGCCAGACGTATCCCCGGCAACAATCCCTGTTGCACACCGCTAGCGTGTTTCCCCGCGAAGGCGGGGATCCAGACTGGGCTCCCGCCTTCGCGGGAGAACAAGGAACGGTGCTTGACCTCAACCAACCCTACCACCACCCCGGCGAAGGCCGGGGCCCATTAGGGAAACGGTGCCAACTGCGGACCGCGCTTCGTTATTGCCACCTTCCCAATTGGGCCCCGGCCTCCGCCGGGGTGGCACCTAGTCTACAGACGTTCCCGTCCGACGGGGCACCACGAGAACCGTCATTTCTCCATCACGCTAGCCATGGGCGAAGCCCATGTCGTCGGCCGCGGCTAGCCGCGCCGGCCGGGCTTGGGCGAGTCCTGCGCCAGCTTGGCGCAGGCCGCCCTGCGCCTTACCTCGGCCGCGGACCACCGAATGGCAGCGGCGGGGTCGGACGGCGATCGCGGCGGGGCAGCTGTGCCTGGTACGCATGGCCGCAATGATCGACGCAATACGGGAAGCCGGGATTCACCGCCTTGCCGCAGAAGTGGAAGTCGGGCTCGCCGGGATGACCGAGCGGCCATTTGCAGATGCGGTCGTTCAGCTCGAGCAAGCTCGTCTTGTTCGCCATTTCGGGCGACGGCTTGGCGGGGACGAGACGACGCGGCGGCGCGGGCGTGCTCGGGGGCTGCTGTTCGCCGGGAGCCTGGCGCAGGAAGCCGCCGGGACCGACCGAGCGCAGGATCGGCTGCGGCGCGCGGACGGGCGCGGCAACCGGAGCGACCTCATCCTCGTCTTCGTCCTCGTCGTCCTCGGGCTCGTCGACGACCGGCTCGGCCACGACCGGTGCGGCGGGCTTTGGCGCAGCGGCGACCGGCGGCGCGACGGGCGCCGGCTTGGGCGCTTCGACTTCGACCGGCTCGGGAGCCGCAGTCGCGACCGAGGCCGACGCCTCCGCCGCCGCGGCCGCCTTAGCTTCGGGATCGTTCGGCTTCACCGGCGACGGGCGCGCCTGCAGCTCGAGGCGGTGCGCCTTGCCGATCACGGCGTTGCGGCTGACGCCACCCAGGGCTTCGGCGATCTGGCTGGCGGTCTGGCCGGCCTCCCACATCGTCTTGAGCGTCTGGATGCGCTCGTCGGTCCAGGACATGTTCGTTCCTTAGTCTTCGTCAGCCGGGTTGCGGGCGGCAGCGGCAGCGATTACCCGCAACCCGTATGAGCAGCCAGCCCCCAATCGGTGAAATCCATTCGGCGGTGCGATCCGCCCCCGGCATTCCCGTCATAAAGAGCGTGAACTGGGAGGGACTGCGAACCCTCTATATCAAGGAGGTGCGCCGGTTCTTCAAGGTGCAGCTTCAGACGGTGTGGGCGCCGGCGATCACGACGCTGCTGTTTCTGATCGTGTTCACGATCGCCACGGGTGCGAAAAGCCCGGTGCCGGTCGACGGACAGATCGTCGCGTTCGCCGATTTCATCGCGCCGGGACTGATCATCGCGCAGGGGATGATGGGCCCCGCGTTCGCCAATGCGAGCTTCTCGCTGCTCGCCGGCAAGATGCAGGGGACGATCGTCGACTACCTCCAGCCGCCCTTGTCGACGGGTGAGTTGCTCGCGGCCTTGGTCGGTGGTGCAGTGACCCGCGCGATCATCGTCGGGTGCGTGGTATGGGCGGCGATGGCGCTGTATCCGGGCGTGCACGTGACGCCGCACGCACCGTTGGCGATCGTCTGGTTCGGGTTGCTGGGCGCAGTGTTCCTGGCCCTGCTCGGCGTGCTCACGTCGATCTGGGCAGACAAGTTCGATCATGCGGCCGCCGTCACCAACTTCGTGATCGCGCCGTTGTCGCTGTTGTCGGGAACGTTTTATTCGGTCGACAAGCTGGCGCCGGCGTTCCGCGCATTCAGCCACGCGAACCCGTTCTTCTATATCATCTCGGGCTTCCGCTACGGATTTCTCGGGATCGCCGACTCGCCGGTGATGATCGGCGGGATCGTGATCCTGGTGATCGATCTGGTGCTGGCCGTGCTATGCTATCGTCTGCTGAAGACGGGTTGGAAGCTGAAGAACTGATGCGTGGGCTCGCACTCTGGCTGGTGGCGGTACTGATGGCGTTACTGCCGGTGGGGGCCTCGGCGCAGAATGTGGCCGACCCGGCGTTGCGGGCGAAGGCGGACTCGCTGATCGCGATCCTCGATGGGCGCGGCGCGTATGACGCCTATTTCGCTGCTAGCTTCCGCGAGAAGGTGCCGAAAGCGCAGTTCGCGACGATCGCCGAGAAGCTGAAGGCGACGCTCGGGCCCCCGCAGAAGATCGAGATGTTTACCGCGACCTCGGCATGGTCGGCGGATCTGACCGTCGGGTACGCGCGGGGTACGGCGAGTGTCCGCCTCGTGATCGACCCTGCCGCGCCGCATGCCGCGACCGGATTGCTGATTACCGGCACGGCCCCGCGCGACGACAGCCTGGCCAAGCTCGAAGCCGAGTTTCGCGCGCTGCCTGGCGCCAGCGGTTTCGGGCTTTACGCGCTTGGCAACGGCAAGCCCGAACCGATCCTCGAATACCGTGCCGATGTCGCCGCACCACTCGGGTCGGCGTTCAAGCTGTGGGTGCTGGCCGAGCTGGCACGACAGGTGGCGGCGGACGAGCGGCATTGGGCGGACGTCGTCAAGGTCGGCGCGCCGTCGCTCCCCTCCGGCGTGTTGCAGACCTGGCCTATGGGATCGCCGGTGACGGTGCAGACGCTGGCGACGATGATGATCTCGATCAGCGACAACACCGCGACGGATACGCTGCTGACCACGCTGGGCCGCGCGAAGGTCGATGCGATGGCGGAGGCGGCGGGCGGCAGCGTGCCCGTGATGACGACGCGCGAGATGTTCGCGCTGAAGGGCGATCCGGCATTGATGAAGGCGTGGATCGCGGGCTCGGTGGACGAGCGGCGGGCGTTGCTGGTCGACAATGCGGTGAAGATCGCGACGGCCAAGCTGGATCCGACCGTGTTCGCCGGAAAGCCGGTGGCGATCGACAGCGTCGAGTGGTTTGCGAGTCCCTCGGCGATGGCGGGGCTGCTCGATCGGTTGCGCGGCGCAGATGCGACGACTCGGGCGGTGCTGGCGGTGAACGCGGGCGTCGATCCGGCGATCGCCAAGCGGTTTGGGTATGTCGGCTTCAAGGGTGGCGGCGAGCCTGGGGTGCTGAGCTTGAACTACCTCGTGCAGGCGAAGGACGGGCGTTGGTATGCGGCGACCGGGAACTGGCACCGGATTGACGATGCGGTGAACGAGGTGCGGTTCGCGGGATTGATGGGGCGGGCGCTGGCGTTGCTGGCGGCGCGGTAGACGTACCACGTACGCACAAGGCGCGGATTGGAACACGTAACGCGCGCAGTTCATGCCGTTCCCCCGCGAAGGCGGGGGTCCAGGGTAACCGAGGGTGACGTTCGTAATCCTGGGCTCCTGCGTTCGCAGGAGAACGGTCATTGGACGAGGTCTAAGCCCGGCCGGCCGCCTGCCAGCTATCCGCGCACAGCCCGTAGATCAGGCTGTCGCGCAACCCCAGATGGGTTTCCCATTCGTCGCGGAGCAGGCGCTCGCGACGGAAACCCAACCGCTCCAGCAACAGGATCGATGCGGTATTCTCGGTATCCGCGTCCGCGAACACGCGTTTGCGGCCTTCCGCGAACAACCGATCGATCACCGCGGACACCGCCTCGCGCGCGATCCCCCGCCCCCAGGCCTCCCGCGCGAGGATGAAGCCGATTTCGGTCACCCCGGCCCCGTCCGCATCGCTGCCCGAGACCCAGCCGATCGCACGGTCGTCGCCGGTGCGCGTGATTGCCCAGGTGCGCTGGTTGCCGGGCGCGGCCTCCTCGGCGAGGTAAATTCGGACATCGTCGACGCTGCCGAGCGGGCCATCGGCGGAATAGGCCATCAACTCCGCATCGGCGAGCATCGGGTGCAAGGCAGGCGCATCGCCCTCGACGAGCGGCCGCAACCGCAGCCGTCGCGTCTTCAGCACCGGCGATACGCCGGCCCGCCGTGGCCTACGTCCAGGCTGCCTCACGCGGTCAGGGCATCCACGAGCGCGCGGACTTTCTTCTGGCGCCACTGCGGGAGGGGCGCGACCAGCCAATACCCCCCCTTCGATGGTTGCGACTCGCCGATCAGTCGCACGCGGGCCTGCGCGAGATCGCGGCGAGCGAGCAATTCGGGGACGGTCGCGCGGCCGAGACCAGCCGCCGCGGCGTCGATCGCAAGCCCGGCGTCGGTGACGCGGACCAGCGCCACGCCGTCCTCACCCGACCAGGCGATCACCGAGTCGCTGTCCGTGCCGGGCTTGGCGATCGTCACCATGCCCTCGGATTCGAGCGCTTCGCCCTCATGCTCGCCCGGGCCATCGCCCCAACGGATTGCGAGATCGAGATTGGCTTCGGTGAAGTCGACATTCTCGTCGGCGGTGATCAGCACGAACCGCAGTTCGGGATCGGCCTCGGCGATCTGCGCGAGCCGCGGCATCAGCCATTTCTCGGTCAGGTCGCGCGGGGCGGCGATCGTCAGGGATTTGGAAGACTGCCCCGCCTGCATCGCGCGGACGGCTTCCTCGAACTGGAGGAACCCGCCGCGGAGCGCGCCAAGGCCGGCCTCGGCCTCTGGCGTTAGCTCAAGCCCGCGTGTTGTACGCCGAAAGAGGACGACGCCGAGCGTATCTTCCAGCGCGCGGATTTGTTGCCCGACCGCCGCAGGCGTCACCGCGAGTTCGTCCGCCGCCCGCGTAAACGACAGATGCCGCGCCGCCGCGTCGAGTACGCGAAGCCCGTTGAGCGGGAGATGCGTGCGCTTCATTGGACGTGCCCCTGAGCGGCCAGGAACCGGCCAACATTCGTCACCCCAGCGAAAGCTGGGGTATCCCCGTTGGCGATCGTCGCGCCCGCCCCATGAATATCCCAGCTTTCGCTGGGATGACGGTGAATGTGGTGTTCGCGCATCAATGCAGCACCGCGGGGGCGAACAGCGAGAAGCGGGGGATCTCGACGTCGAAGATCGCGCCGTCCTCGCGGACCATGCGGTAATTGCCGTGCATCGCGCCCGACGGCGTCGCCAGCGGGCAGCCCGAGACATAATCGAAGCTCGCACCCGGTTCGATCACCGGCTGTTCGCCGACCACGCCTTCGCCCTCGACCGAGTGGCGCGCGCCGCGGCCGTCGGTGATGACCCAGTGGCGGGTGAGCAACTGGACGGTGTCCGCGCCCTCGTTCTCGAGGCGGATGTGATAGGCCCAGAACCAGCGGCCGCGCTCGGGCTCGGACTGTTCGGGGAGGTAGCTGACCGACACGCGCACCGTCACCCCATCGGTCGTCGTCGCGTTGGGGAACAGCGCTTTCACAGGCCAGCCTGCTTCAAGGCCTGGTCGAGGTCGTCGATCACGTCCTGCGCGTCTTCGAGCCCGACGTTGATCCGCAACAATCCCTCGGTCACGCCCATCTCGATCTGCTTGTCGGGCGAGACGCTGGCGTGCGTGGTCGATGCCGGGTGCGTCATCAGCGAGCGCGAGTCGCCGATGTTGTTCGAGATGTCGACCAACTCCAGTGCGTCGAGCAGGGCGTGTGCCTGTTCGCGACCCTCGACCTCGAACGCGAAGATCGGGCCGCATGCGTCCATCTGGCGCATCGCCAGTTCATGCTGCGGATGGCTCGGCAGGAAGGGGTGCAGCACGCGGGGTACGCGCCCCTCGAGGAATTGACCGACCTTCATCGCGTTCTCCGACTGGCGGTGGATGCGCAGATCGAGCGTTTCGAGGCCCTTGAGCACCACCCACGCATTGAACGGCGACAGCGTCGGGCCGGTGTTGCGCGTGAACGGCAGCAGCGTGTTGGTGATGAAATCCTCGGTGCCACAGACGGCGCCGGCGAGCACGCGGCCCTGCCCGTCCATCATCTTGGTCGCGCTGTAGGCGGTGACGTCGGCGCCGAATTCCATCGGGCGCTGCAAGGCGGGCGTCGCGAAGGCGTTGTCGACCACGGTCGTGATGCCGCGTTCGCGCGCGATGTCGCAGATCGCCTTCAAATCGGCGATGTCCATCGTCGGGTTGGCGGGGGTCTCGAAGAAGAATACCTTTGTTTCAGGCCGGACCGCGTCGAGGAACGCCTGCGGATCGCGCGCATCGACGACCGTCGTCGCGATGCCGAACTTGGGCAGCAGCGTATCGGTGAGCCAGCGGCACGAGCCGAACGCCGCGCGGCCGCCGACGAGGTGGTCGCCGGTCTGGAGCTGGCATAGGAGCGACGCGGTCATCGCCGCCATCCCGGTCGCCATCGTCCGGCACGCCTCGGCGCCCTCCAGCAGCGCGATCCGCTCCTCGAGCATCTGCACGGTCGGGTTCTGCAGGCGGGAGTACGTCATCCCCTCCTGCTCGCCGGCAAAGCGCGCCGCGGCGTCGCCCGCCTTGTCGTAGCAATAGCCCGAGGTGAGGAACAACGCCTCCGACGTCTCGCCATATTCGCTGCGGGCGGTGCCGCCGCGGATGGCGCGCGTCGCGGGACGCCAATTCTGGGTGATCGAACGATCCTGGCCGGTCTTGCGCTTCATGCGCGCCGCTTTGCCGGGGGGGAGCGGGGATGACAAGCCTTGCGGGTGTGAAGACGGGGCCGGAGTGTCTCGATCCTCCCCCGCCAGGGGGAGGTGGCGCCGAAGGCGACGGAGGGGGAGGACCACGCAACCGAGGTTACCCTTTCCTCCCCCTCCGTCTGGCAAGCGCCAGCCACCTCCCCCTTGCGGGGGAGGATCAGGGTTCGCCTAGTACCGCCCCCAGGTAAATTTCGACGACAGCGCGTAGTTCCACACCGCACCGACCAGCACGCCGCTTAGCGCCGATGCCGCCCAGGCGCCGTCGCGCATCTCGTACAGGAACGCGGCGATGCCGACATTGGCGACCGCACCGACCGAGCAGATCACCGCGAACGACACCCAGCCGTCGACCAGTTGCCGCCAGCCCTTCAGGCGCCGGTCACGATAGGTCAGCGCGTTGTTGAGGAAGAAGTTGAAGGTGAGCGCGGCGAGCGTCGCGACGATCTCGCCGACCACGAAATTCGTCCCGAACCCGAGGAACAGCGCGGTCAGCACCGCCATGTGGATGCCGACGCCGAACACCCCAATCGCCGAGAACATGGCGAACCGCACGGGTACGATCCGCCCGAACATCCGGTCATAGATCGCGATCAGATATTCCATCGCGACGACGTGATCGAGCTTGCTCTCGCCCTCGGTGCGGCAGCGGAAGGTATAGGGGACTTCGACGAAACGCAGCGGCGTCGTCGAGGCGGTGAGCAGGTCGAGCAGGATCTTGAAGCCGATCGCCGACAGCGATGGCGCGAGGCGGCGAACGATGTCGGTGCGGATCATGAAGAAGCCGCTCATCGGATCGTTGAGATCGCATTTCAGCACGCGGCGCGACATCCTGGTGGCGAGCGCCGACTTGGCGACGCGGTCGCTGTCCCACTCCCCGGTGCAGCCGCCGCTGACGAAGCGCGAGCCGATCACCACGTCGGTCTCGTCGGTCTTCAACAAATCGAGCATCGCCGGCAGCAACGTTTCGTCGTGCTGGAGATCGCCATCGATCACCGCGACGACCGGCGCGGCGGTGGCGCACATCCCCTCGATGCACGCCGAGGACAGCCCGCGCCGGCCGATCCGCTGGATCACGCGGACCCGCTTGTCGAGCCGGGCGATCGCGCGCGCGGCGTCGGCGGTGCCGTCGGGACTGTCGTCGTCGACGAAGATCGCCTCCCAGTTGCGCCCGGCCAACGCCTGGTCGAGCTTGGCGATCAACGTCGCGACATTGGCCTTCTCGTTGAATGTTGGGATGACGACCGCGAGTTCGAGAAGGTCGGCGATCACAAGGTCAGCCGAGTTCGGCGAGAATGGCGTCGCCCATGCCTCGGGTCGACAGCGTGCCACCGAGATCGGGCGTGCGCGCGCCGCCGAGGATCGCGGCTGCGACCGCTGCCTCGATCCGGTCGGCGGCGTCGGCCAAGCCGAGCGAATGGCGCAGCATCATCGCCGCGGAGAGGATGGCGGCGCAGGGATTGGCCTTGCCCTGCCCGGCGATGTCGGGCGCGCTGCCGTGAATCGGCTCGTACATGCCCTTGTTAGAACCGTTGAGCGCGGCGGACGGGAGCATGCCGATCGAGCCTGCGCACATCGAGGCCTCGTCGGAGAGGATGTCGCCGAACAGATTGCCGGTGACGATCACGTCGAACTGGCCGGGGTTGCGCACCATCTGCATCGCCGCGTTGTCGACGTACATGTGGCTGAGTTCGACGTCGGGATAGTCCGCCGAAACCTCGATCACGACGTCGCGCCAGAGCTGCGAGGTTTCCAGCACATTGGCCTTGTCGACCGACAGCAGCTTGCCCTTGCGGGTGCGGGCGGTCTCGAAGCCGACGCGGGCGATGCGTGCGATCTCGGTTTCGTCGTAGCGCATCTCGTCATGGCCTTCGCGCAGGCCGTCGGCGGTGGTGCGGATGCCCTTCGCGCCGAAATAGACGTCGCCGGTCAGCTCGCGGACGATGACCATGTCGATCGACCGGGCGATCTCGGGACGGAGCGCGGAGGCATCCTCGAGGCCCGCGAACAGCTTGGCGGGACGCAAATTGGCGAACAGGCCGAGGTCCTTGCGCAGGCCGAGAATGGCTTGCTCGGGGCGGAACTGGCGTTCGAGCGCATCGCAGTCGGGATCGCCGACCGCACCGAACAGGATGGCATCTGCACGGCGGGCGAGGTCGAGCGTCTCGGGGGGCAGCGGATGACCGGCAGCCTTGTACGCGGCGCCGCCGACGAGGCCCTCTTCATAGGTGAGGTCGAGGCCGAGCGTATCGAGCACCCGCCGCGCTTCCGCGGTGACTTCGGGTCCGATGCCGTCGCCGGCCAGTATCGCGATCAAGGGCATGTGCGTTCCTCCTGCGCGGCCCCTTGCCGGGCGGTGCGCGCTCACGCAACCGCCCTTTTGAGCCGGTCCACCAGCCGATCGCGCGCCGCCAACGGATCGGCGCGGCGGTCGACGAGGATATCGCGCGCCAGGAAGTGACCGGTCAGTCGCAGGCCGTCGAAGATGTCTGGCCACGCCGCTTCGCCGCCGGTGAGAAGGAAGGGCGGCAATCTGAGCAGCTTGGCCTCATAGCCGAACGCTGCCCCGCGCGAGACCGCCGCGCCGCTCCTGGGGCTGACGAAGCCGAGATCGTCCTCCGTCCCGCTCGCGATGCAGCGGTCCAGATCGAGCCCGAAGCCGAGTTCGGCGAGCAACAATAATTCGTACCGCACCAGCGCCGCCGCCCAGCCGCGCGCGGACGGCGCCGCCTCGATCGCGCCGAGCACCCCCTCCAGCGCATCGTGGATCTGCGGATAGGGCTGTGCCTCGGGCAACGCGGCGGCGGTCAGCGCGGTGGCCCATTCGAGCGCTCCGGCGGCGAGCGGCTCGCCGTGCATCTGCGCGCGGCTGTGGATCAGTTCGGCGGTTAGCGACGCGAGTTGCTCGCCCGTCCGCGCACGCCACTCGCCCTGGATGACGTTCGCCTGGAGCAACACCGGCCGCATCGCGCGCGACCGACCGCCGCGGACATAGCCGGGCTGGACACCGTCGTTCCGGGTCAGCGCCCGCACGATCGCGCCATGCTCGCCATGCTGGCGGACGGCGACGACGATGGCGGCTGCGCGGAGGTGCATGGGGGGTCCTATACCCCTCTCGCCCCGAGAGCGGGAGGGGTGCTTGGCGCTGGGAGAATGAGGGGAAGGATGTCGAGCGCGCGTGCCCTCACCCTTCCGGCGCAAGCGCACCTCCTCTCCTGCCAAGGGGATAGGGGTAGATAGCCTTCTTCCCTCACGGCATCATCGGACATCAGCCCGAGCCGTCGAGCAGAATCACCCAAGTCGCAAGCGATCCTCAAGGATCAGCCGTTCGTGCGCCAGCGCCGCCTGGCTGATCAAGGTGTTGAACAAGACGCCTCGATCGGCCCGGATCGGATCACGACCATCGGGACGCGCGAACGCCACGACAGCCAGCGTGCCGAGCGACGTGCGCAAGGGTTCGAGCCGCCATTCCGCAGAAGCAACCGCAGTCGTACCCCGCCCCGCTGCCTCGCCCCGTTCCCAGCACCATTCGAGCGCCGCCTGATCGATCGGTCCCCACACCAATGGCTCCATCGTCGCGCCGACCCGCTCCAGCTTGCCGCCGTTTTCGCGAAAGACTGCCACCTCGGCTTTCAACACGCCGGCAAACTCTTCGCAGATCGCGCCAGCGGTTTCCTCCCAGTCCGCCGCGCGGGCGAGGATCTGCGAGAACGTCGCGATCCGGGCATTTTCCTTCGCGCTACGATCGCTGAGCGCGACCCGGTCCCGGAGCGCCTGGGTGACGAGGCTCGTATAGACTGCAACCGCGAGCAGCGCGACCAGCGTCACCACCATGATCGGCGCCGCCGGCTCCAGATGAAACCGTGGCTGGAGCAGGAAAAAATCAAAACCGAGCACTGACGCCACAGTCGCGGTCAGGGCCGGAGCCAACCCGAAGCGTGCTGCGGCGGCGATCACCGGAAACAGGAACAACAGGTTCAGCGGTCGTCCGCCGAGGAGCATGCTGACCAGTTCGGCAAGGCCGAGCGTGATCGCCACGAGACCCAGCGCCCAGAGATGCTGCCGCAGCTCGGGCTTCGGCTCTGGGGCAGCCTCAAGCACATCGGCGCCCTTCATCGCTAAGTCGGCAGCGGGAGCGATGTGGAGGGTGAGCGCAGGAAATCGCTTTTGGACCGACGCCATCACCGATTGCCTGAGCCAGCAATCGGACTTTGCCGCAGACGCGGTTCCGACAACCAGATGGTCGGCCGGCATCGCCGTGAGATGCGCGACCAGGCCGCTGACGACGTCATCGTCGGGTTCGTTGCTGACCGTGGCACCATGACGAACCGCATAAGACAATGCGTCTGCCGCCCCCCGTGCAACCGCCGGATCGCGGGCCGACTTGGGCGTCTCGATAAAGACGGCATGCCAACTCGCATCCAGCGCGGTGGCCAGATCGGCTGCGATCTCGACCACCCGCTGTCCGCTCCCCGACCCGCTGACCGCCGCCAGGATACGGGTCTCGGGCAACGTCTCGGATTCGGGGAAAGCGGTTCGCGCGTTCGGACCGGGCTCTTCGTAATCGCTCATGCGGCGGCGGATTTCGCGACGATAATCATCGGCGTCAGGTCCGGCTTGCCGATGCCCAGGTCGCGATCACGTCCTGTGTCGACGGATTCTCGATGCTGACATCGTCGAAGCTCACGGCGACCAAGCAGACCGGGCGCTGGTCCTTGCCGCCGGGCTGACGACACCGAACCGACGATCCATCGGGGAAACGGGCGACGCGCCCGCGAAGCCGGACCCGCAGACCCTGATCGATCTTCAGATCGTTCTCGCCGATCCGACGTACGCTTTCATAGGGCTTGCCGCCGCGTCTCGCGTTTTTCGAGCCCTCGTCGGTGAAAATCTGCGCGAGCCCAAGCGTCTGACCGGGCAGCGTCACGGCGTCGATGCCAAGCGGAGCGGTCGTGGGCGAGCCAGCTTCACACGTGCCTCGCGACGACCACGGTCTCGCAATCCAGAAGCCCTCGATAGCCTCTTCGCTTGCAGTTGGAGGCGTGGTGCCACCATCGTCCGATGCTGGCGTTCCCAACCATTCGCCCGGATCGAACACCGCCGGTGCGACGGAAATCCTGAGCGAGGACGACGCGGTGTCGTACCGCCATCGAAACGGCTCACGGCTGTTTTCGGCCACCGGACCATCGCAGCCGAACGGCAGGTCGACCTCGAATTGCGCACTTTCCGCGGCGGCGACTCGCTCGGGCATCTTCGCGCCCGAGGACGTCGCGTCCGCAGCGGCGTTTGCGATCTCGATGATATCGGCGCGAGAAAGCACGCGGGCGACAGGCGCCTCGGGCACGACGACGGGTGCTGAAACCGGCGCCGGCGCTGGGGTTACGGCTGGCGGCGGCGGAGACGGCGCGGTGCTGCGCCCGAGCAGGAACCCGCCACCGCCAAGCAGGATGAACGCGGCGGCCGAGCCGGCGACGACAAGGCGACTGGTGCGGGGGGATGGCTCATGCATCAGCGAACTGTAGCAAAATTCCCGTGATGCTCCATACCGCGGGGCATGAGAGTCCGAATGGGAAGCGCCGTGTTCTGGTTGCCGCTGAGGCGTTTATGACACTCGACCAGATCGTTACACTGCTCGTGCTGGGTTGCGTGGTGGCCGCGCTGATCTGGGACAAGGTTCGCGCCGATGTCGTCGCGCTTGCAGGAGCAGCCGTATTGCTGATGACCGGCGTGGTTCGCCCGGTCGATGTTCAGGGCGCCTTCGCCAGCCCCGCAATCATCGCGCTCGCCTCGCTCTTCGTTATTTCCTACGCGCTCGAACTATCCGGATTGCTCGATCGCGCGATCGAGGCCGCCGTCGCGATGTGCCGCCGCCTCGGCGGGACGGGGGTCTGGCTGCTGCTGGGGATCGCCGGGCTGTTCTCCAGCGTGTTGAACAGTACCCCGATCGTCGTCCTGACCGCCCCCGTCGTCAAGGACGTCGCCGCGAGCCTGCAGCTATCGGCCAAGCGCTATCTGATGCCATTGTCGTACATCACGATCCTCGGGGGATGCTGCACGTTGCTCGGAACGTCGACCAACCTGCTGGTCGACGACATGGCGCGGATTGCCGGGCAAAGCCGCTTCGGCATCTTCGAGATCACGCCGGTGGGCTTGCCCGTCGCCTTGGTCGGCGGTCTCTATCTGCTGCTGTTCAGCGGCAAGTTGATGGGGACGCGGATGCTCGATCCCGACGATGGGCGTCCGGATGCGACCATCGAGGTCGCTGGCGGACAAGTCGGCGATGCAGAAGTGTTCGCCGAACGCCGTCCGTTACAGCCGGTCAAGGCCACCATCGCGCTTGCGACGTTCGTCGGCGCGATCCTGCTGGCCGCGCTCAACGTCGCGCCGATCGCGGCGACGGCGTTCGCGGGCGCGGTGCTGCTGATCCTCCTGCGCGTCATCTCGGCCGATCAGGCTTATGGCGGCCTTCGCCCACAGATCCTGATCCTGATCGCCGGGATGGTCGTGCTGGGCATCGCGATGGCGCAAAGCGGGTTGGCAAGCGCCGCCACGACGACGTTGATATCCTCGCTTGAAGGGGTCAGTCCGCTGACCGCCCTCATCGTGCTCTATGGCCTGACGATGGTGCTGACCGAGTTGCTGTCGAACGCGACCGTCGCGGTCCTGGTGACGCCGGTCGCGGTGGCGCTGGCCGAAAGCCTCGGGGTCAGCCCCCGTCCCTTCCTGGTCGTGGTCATGATCGCCGGCAGCGCCTCGTTCGCCACCCCGTTCGGCTACCAGACCAACGTCATCGTCTATCAGCTCGGACGCTATCGCTACACCGACTTCCTGCGCGTGGGGCTCCCGCTCAACCTGATCACCGCGATCGTCGCGATCACCACCACGCGTATCTTTTTCCCGTTCTGATCCTGCCAGGGCGCAGTCCAAGTCCTCGATCTCATGCCAGCGCGCGAATCGGATCGCATTGGGTCCGGCAGCGGTCAGCGCGCCGAAACGAAGCGCGAACTTCGTGGTTGCGGGCATCGTTCTGCCTCGCACGCCGACAGCATTTCCCGCACCTCAGCAAGATCGATCAACGCGGGCTGCGGCTTGGCGGACGCGGTGTGCAGTCTCGACAACGCCGCGCTTTTCGACTGGCGCAAGCACCTCCAGCAGCACCGGTGCTGTGATCGCGCCCATGGACCATGTGCCGACCCTGGGAGAGATATTGCGCTCGAGGCTATGCGACACGTCCTGAGCATGACCCTTCGGCGATGTCGACTTGCGCTGGCGCCGGTCCGCATCGGCCCAGCACGATGCCATGGCTTCCGTTGTCGGCTACCATGGACTGAGCCATATGATACCATGAACGCACGGCGATTTCTGGTGGACGCCCGCGGCCGGGCGACGCGCTGCGTGCCAACAGGGTGCCCATTGAGGGCCGTGTATCAACAGGTAAATGGCGGAGAGGGTGGGATTCGAACCCACGGTACCCTCGCGGGTACGCCGCATTTCGAGTGCGGTACATTCGACCACTCTGCCACCTCTCCGCAGGTCATCCAAGGCGCTGCGAACAGTCCCTCCGATCGGTCGAAGCGCGGCCTCTAATGAAGTGCCCCTGGGGACGCAAGCGGATTTCGAGGTTGCGGGCACCGTCCGGCGCGTTTTCCTTGTGCGGCGCAAAACAGACCCTAAATTGGCGGATATGCCCCGACACGACAGTATCGCTCACGACATAACGAATCCGCTTATCCCTGCCGAGGTGGTCGCGCCGCCGATTTCGCACGCGAACTTCTCGATCGGCGACGTCGTGCGGCACCGGCTGTTCGATTTCCGCGGGGTGATCTTCGACGTCGATCCGGTCTTCGCGAACAGCGACGAATGGTATGCGGCGATTCCCGAGGACATCCGTCCGCGCAAGGACCAGCCCTTCTACCACCTGCTCGCCGAGAACATGGAGTCGAGCTACGTCGCCTATGTGAGCCAGCAGAATCTGGTGCCGGACGATAGCGACGAGCCGGTCGATCATCCAGCGATCTCGGGGCTGTTCAGCGACTATGCGGACGGCCGGTATGCGCTGCGGCAGGTTCACCGGCACTGAGGCGAATCACGCCTTCGGTCATGCCGGGCTCGTTCCGGCATCCACCCTTCCGCTTGATCATCGGCGATCGATTCGCGGCACGGTGGACCCCGGAACAAGTCCGGGGTGACGAGAGGAGTGACGGAATGACTGCGGCCGCCGCCACGCAAAACTGCCCTTCCCCTGCCCCTTCGCGGTTGACAACTCGCCCCCCCTCGCTTAGCTGCCCGGCTTCTCCCGGCGGACCCTGCGTTCGTGGGGCACATGTATTTGGAAAGTGACAAGGGCCATGTTCGCAGTCGTGCGCACGGGCGGCAAGCAGTATCGCGTCGCCGCCGGAGATAAGATCGTCATCGAGAAGATCGAGGGCGATGCAGGTGCGTCAGTGACGCTGGGTGACGTTCTGCTGGCGGGCGAAGGCTCCGAGCTGCGGTCCGTCGAGGGCTTCGTCGTCGCTGCAGAGATCATCGCGCAGGCGAAGGCGGACAAGGTCATCGTCTTCAAGAAGCGTCGTCGTCATAACTATCGTCGCAAGAACGGCCATCGCCAGCAGCACACGATCCTGAAGATCGTCAGCGTTGGTGGCCAGACCGCCAAGCAGACCGAGGCTGATGCCCCGGCCGCTCAGGCATAAGGAGTAGCTTCAGATGGCACATAAGAAAGCAGGCGGCTCTTCGCGCAACGGTCGCGACTCGGCCGGTCGTCGCCTCGGCGTCAAGAAGTTCGGTGGCCAGGCGTGCGTCGCCGGCAACATCCTCGTGCGTCAGCGCGGGACGAAGTTCTACCCGGGCACGAACGTCGGCATCGGCACGGACCACACGCTGTTCGCGCTGGTCGATGGCCGCGTCGTGTTCAGCCAGGGCAAACTCGGTCGCAAATTCTGCTCGGTCGAGCTGGCAGCGAACGATGCCGCTGATATGGCAGCCGCAGCCGAATAACATAGGGTAACCATCCGGGTTGCCCACCAGGGTGACCCGGGTCGCGAAAGCGAACCTGAACAAGGGAGACGGGTCACCCCGGCTCCCTTTTTTATTGCTCCCTCCACGCGGCTGTCGCGGTCCCGTCATCCCGACGTGGCATGCGCGCAGCCAACGACGCGATAGGAGAGAGCCGTGTTCGCGCGCACCAAGAGACTGACGTTACGGCCGGGTTGGCCGGAGGATGCCCCTGCGTTGGCGCGGGCGATCGGCCATGAGAGCGTGGTCGCCAAGCTCGGCCGGGTTCCGTGGCCCTATGCGCTGGGCGACGCCGAAGCGTTTCTGGCCCAGCCACGCGGCGGGCATGAGCCGCGATTCCTGATCGAGACGATGGAAGCGGGCACGCCGCGACTCGTCGGCGGGATCGGTGTCAGCGATGTCCATGATGGTTCGGCGAACCTCGGCTATTGGCTGACGCCCGAGGCATGGGGTCGCGGCTATGCGACCGAGGCGGGCCAGGCGGTGATCGCGATGGCGCGTCACGCGCTCGGGATACGCCGGCTCACGGCGTCGCACTTCGTCGACAACCCGGCGTCGGGGCGCGTGCTGGCGAAGCTCGGGTTTCGGCCGACCGGGCGGGTCGAACCGCGGACGTCGCGCGGGCGGGGTGGTGAGGCGCCGGCGGTGATGTTCGCGCTGGATCTGGATGACGACCGATGTGCGCCGATGCCTTTGGCGGCTTGAGACGTCGATCCACTACATGACAGTACGCCACCCCGGCGAAGGCCGGGGCCCAGTTGGGGGACATAGCTAACGGAGGATATCGCTCCGTTACTGCGACCTTTTCAACTGGGCCCCGGCCTTCGCCGGGGTGGGGTCTATGTTGAGATGGCGATCTGCAAGTCATGTCCCACATACCCCGTCATCCTGACGAAAGTCAGGACCCAGGGTAACAGGCGCAGTCGCCTACGGCTCTGGGTCCTGACTTTCGTCAGGATGACGGAGGACGGATCAGGCTACCACCGCCGCCCGCTTCGCAACCGGCAGCACCGCCGCCTCATACTCGCTTTCCGCCAGCCCGATCAGCGCGCGGTCGTCGTGCTTCCACGGGTGGAACCCCGGCAGGAAATACGCCGCCCAGACACCCGCGATCTTGCGCGCCATCCCCGGATTGCCGAACGCATACCACGCCATCCGCGCCCACACCTTCGGCCCGGTCAGCCCGTCCTGCCGCAGCAGCTCCGCCATCCCGCGCGCGCGCCCGGTGAAGAACCGCCACGTCGTGATCAGCATCACCAGCGATTTCACCCGCCAGCGCGTGAAGCGCGGCCAGTCGCGAGTCGCGTGCAGCCAAGTGTCGTAGGCGACGCCCTTGTGCTCGATCTCCTCGGCTGCATGCCACAGCCACAGCGCCGCCGCCTGCTCGTCGCCACCGCGCATATGATTCGGGTTCGCGATCAGCTCGTGCGCCAGCATCGCGGTGAAATGTTCGAGCGCGGTGGTGGCCGCGAGGCTCGCAATCTCAGGCCGCCCCTTGGTCAGCGCCAGCGCCGCATCGACGTCGGCGATCAGCGGCGCGACGTCATAGCCCTGGTCGGTCACGTGGCGGTTGAACGCGACATGCTCGCGCGTGTGGATCACCTCCTGCTTGATGAAGGCGTTGATCTCGGCGTGGAGTTTCGGCGGCGTGCCCTCGCGAAACTTGCGCACGCTGTCGACGAAATAGCCCTCGCCCTTCGGAAACGTCACTGACAGCGCGTTGTAGAACGCCGTCGCGACGGCATCGTCGTTCAGCCACCAGCGACGAATCGCGGCGCCGCGGCCGAAGCGGCGGTCGCGCGGGGTGATCGTCAGATCGGCAGGCGTGGTTGCTTTCGCCACGGAAACCTCCAAACAGGAATGAACACTCATTACTTACATTGATGTAAATAGGTTTCCCGGTCCGTGACGTCAACACCGCGCAAGCGCCTCTCCCCCACCGAATCGCGCGACGCCGCCGTCGAGGCTGCGCGAGCGCTGCTCGTCGAGAGCGGACCGAGCGCGGTCACGCTGAAGGCCGTCGCGGGGAGAATCGGGCGTACACATGCCAATCTGCTCCATCATTTCGGATCGGCCGAAGCGCTGCACACCGCGCTGATCACGCGGATGGCGGCGGACATCGTCGGCACGATCGGGGCCGCGGTTTTGCGCGTGCGCGCGGGCGAGCTGGATCCCCGCGAGGTGGTCGAGATGACCTTCGACGCGTTCGGCAAGGGCGGTGCGGGGGCGCTGGCGAGCTGGATGATCCTGTCGGGCAATACCGATGCGCTCGATCCGATCATGGCGGCGATCCACGATCTGGTCGACGAACTCGCGGGCGGCGAACTGCCGGGGACTCGGCCGATCCAGGAACAGACGCTCACGCTGGTGCTGATGGCGCTCGGCGATGCCTTGATGGGTGCCCCGATGGCGCGTGCGCTCGGATTGCCGGTCGGCAAGGCGCGCGAACTCGCGCTCGACGCGCTGCTCGCGAGCAAGGATGCGGCGGCCCCTGCCCGCTGCTGACATCCCCGAATCGCAGACACTGGCGATTTTCGCCAATTTCGCTATGGGGCGGCGATGCATTTTCTAGACCAAGCCAAGATCTACGTACGTTCGGGTGAGGGCGGCCCCGGTGCCGTCAGCTTCCGCCGCGAGAAATATATCGAATATGGCGGCCCCGACGGCGGCAATGGCGGCAAGGGCGGCGACATCGTGTTCGAATGCATCGCCGGCCTGAACACGCTGATCGACTTTCGCTACACACAGCATTTCCGCGCCCCCCGCGGCTCGGGCGGCTCGGGTTCGAACCGCACCGGCGCGGGCGGCAAGGACCTCGTCATCCGCGTTCCGCTCGGCACGCAGGTGCTGTCGGAGGACAAGGAAGAGGTGCTGATCGACTTCACCGAGGTCGGCCAGCGCGAAGTGCTGTTCCGCGGCGGCGACGGCGGGCGCGGCAACGCGAGCTACAAGACCTCGACCAACCGCACCCCGCGCCAGCACGGCACCGGCTGGCCGTTCGGCGAGGCGTGGGTCTGGCTGCGGCTGAAGCTGCTCGCCGATGCGGGCCTCGTGGGCTTGCCGAATGCGGGCAAGTCGACCTTCATCAACCAGGTGACGAACGCGCAGGCCAAGGTCGGCGAGTACGCCTTCACGACGACGCGGCCGCAGCTGGGCGTGGTGCGCCACAAGCAGCGCGAGTTCGTGGTCGCGGATATTCCGGGGCTGATCCAGGGTGCGGCCGAGGGTGCGGGGATCGGCGACCGGTTCCTCGGGCATATCGAGCGGTGCCGGGTGCTGCTGCATCTGGTCGATGCGAACGACCGTGATGTGGCCGAATCGTACCGGATCGTCCGCGACGAGCTGGAGAATTACGGCGAGGGGCTCACCGACAAGAAGGTGATCGTCGCGCTGAACAAGATCGACATGCTCGATCCGGAGCTGATCGCGGCGCTGTCGGCGGAACTGGCCGAAGCCAGCGGTGCCGAGGTGATGGCGATTTCGGGAGCGAGTGGCGCTGGGATCGAGGCGGTGCTGGACCAGCTGATCGAGGCGATCGGGCCGGCCCCGGGCGCGGCGAAGGAACTGGAAGAAGGCGAAGTGCCGGTCGCATGGTCGCCGCTGTAGGCGCCGCGGACGCATCGTCACCCCGGGCTCGTTCCGGGGCCCACTGTTCCGCATGCTCCATAATCGGCGAGTGTGCGGAACGGTGGATGCCGGAACAAGCCCGGCATGACGGAAGTGGCTCCGGCCAATGATGTTTACACCGTCTTCGTGTGCGCGGCTGATCGTGAAGATCGGCTCGGCATTGCTGGTCGATCCTGATGGGAGCGTTCGTCGGGAGTGGCTCACGGGGCTCGTTGCCGATATTTCTGCTAGGACAAGCGCGGGCCAGCAAGTCGCCATCGTGTCGTCCGGCGCGATCGCGCTCGGTGCGCGCCGACTTGGCCTCCCCAAAGGCGGCCGCGCCAGTCTCGAAGACGCGCAGGCTGCCGCGGCCACCGGCCAGATCGCGCTGAGCCAGGTCTGGGCCGAACTGCTCGCCGCGCAGGGGCTGAACGCAGCGCAGATGCTCGTGACGCTCGACGACCTCGAAGACCGCCGCCGCTATCTCAACGCCGCCGCGACTCTCAACCGGCTGTTGTCGCTCAAGGTCGTGCCGGTCATCAACGAGAACGACAGCGTCGCAACCGAGGAAATCCGGTTCGGCGACAATGACCGCCTCGCCGCGCGGGTCGCGCAGGCCGCCGGCGCGCAGGGCGTGATCCTGTTGTCCGACGTCGACGGGCTCTACACCGCCAATCCGCATACCGATCCGTCCGCGACTCATATCGCCAGCGTGGGCCGGATCGATGCGGTTGCGGGGATGGCGGACGACGGGTCTGGCTCGGGCATGGGCTCGGGCGGTATGGCCTCGAAGATCGCCGCCGCGCGGATCGCGACGGGTGCGGGGATTCCGTTGGCGATCGCGTCGGGGCGGATCGAGCACCCGCTCTCCACCCCTGCCCGCCATACAATCTTCACCGCCGAACGCACCGCGTCCGCGCGGAAGGCGTGGCTGGCGGGGGGGCTGACCGCAAAGGGCGCGATCCATGTCGATGCGGGCGCCGCGGCAGCGCTTGGACAAGGGCGGAGTCTGCTCGCCACCGGCGCGACTCGGATCGATGGCGGCTTCATGCGCGGCGATCTGGTGACGATCGAAGGGCCCGCCGGGACGGTCGCGCGCGGCCTCGCGGAGTATGATGCGGCCGACACCGCGCGTCTGCTCGGTCGCCATAGCGACGATCATGCGGCGATCCTCGGCTACGCGCCTCGGTCAGCGCTGGTGCACCGCAACCATCTGGCGCTCGTATGATTAGCGTCGCG
>NZ_JANBVH010000043.1 GCF_024273235.1 Sphingomonas faeni
TCCGCCGGGATGACGGGGGGAGGGGTAGCAGGGGCAGGGGCGCAGGGGCGCGATCAAGTGGCAGCGTGAACCGCCGTAAGCTCACGATCTGCAAGGTCTTTGACGGTATCACCCACTCCAACACCCCGACCTCGGCACCCCTCTCAAACCCACCCAACCCACACCCCCCTTCAGTCATCCCGGCGAACGCCGGGACCCACGGTCACGGTGGCCCCAGCGACATCGCGCCATCATGACCCGGTCCGCAACCATGGGTCCCGGCGTCCGCCGGGATGACGGGAGAAGGGCAATGGGGTGGTCGATTAAAGGGGAATGCGAACTCGGAAAGATCATGATCTGCCCGGGCCATCACGACGCCAAGCAGTCCACCCCCAATCCGTCATCCCGGCGAACGCCGGGACCCACGGTCACGGTGAACCCGGCGAGATCGTGCTGTCATAATCCGGTCCGCGACCGTGGGTCCCCGTATCCGCCGGAATGACATTGCGAGGGGCCGGTGAGCGCGGCAAAAGTGGCGCGCAATCCAAGGCGAGGCCTGTCGAGCCGACGGCCACCGAACCCGAACACCCCCGAACACCCCAACCCCAAACGCAAACTTCCGTCGCGCCACCCGACCCAAACGAATCCTTAGCAAAGCCAGCCTATTAGCCCACGAAACGAACGAACAAGCAGGTGTCCGTGGCGCTCGATCTCACTACCCTTTACGTCGTCGCCGCACTCGGCATGCTCGTCGCGGGGTTCATCCACCTCGTGCCCGTCGCGACCGGTCGGTTCGGCCGATGGGCGGTCCTGTGGGGCGGAGGCCATCTCGTCGTCGGCTTCGGCACGATGATGGCGGTCCTGAACGACAGTATCGGCCTCACCTGGGCGCCCAATACCGGCAATCCCGCCGCGGTGATCGGATACGCGCTGATCGCCGGTGCCGTCCTCCGGTTCGCATGCCCGAAGGCCCGTCTGGCGCCGCTGCTCGGCATCGCCGCGCTTCTCGCCGTCCCGCTGATCGTCAGCGATGACCCGGCCTATTTCAACGTTCGCGTCGCCTATCTCAGTATCGTCCGCGCAAGCTTCGACATCGTCGTCGTCGTCGCCGCCATCCGCCTCGCACGGCGCGAATCGCTACAGACCGGCTGGATCGTCGCGGCGCTGTTCGCGATCACCGTGCCGCTGTTCCTCGGTCGCGCGTGGCTCGCCTATCACGACCGCATCGGCACGCAGCTGACCGGCATGCACGACGGCCTCGGCGCATGGCTCGCCGCAGGCCAGATCGCCTTCATCATCTTCCGCGCCTTCTCGCTGCTGATCCTCCAGGCCGAGCGCGGCCAGAACGCCCTGCGAGACCAGTTGGAGCGCGACTGGCTGACCGGCGCCCTCAACCGCGCCGGGCTCGATCGCGTCGCGAAGGCCCTCGCGCAGCGCTCTCGAGAGACGCGGCTGACCGCCATGATGCTGGACGTCGATCGCTTCAAGGCGCTCAACGATTCCCAAGGTCATACCGCCGGCGACGCCGCTCTACGGTCGCTCGCCGACATCGTGCACGCGGCGATCGGCGAACAGGGATATCTTGTCCGTTGGGGCGGTGACGAATTCGTATGCCTGCTGCCCGGTATCGGCATCGATCGCGCCCGGATACTCGGAGCCGACATCGCGAGCCAATTCGCGCAGACCATGATCGGGCAGGGCGCCGTCGAAATCCGACCCAGTGTGAGTATCGGCATCGTGGAAGGTGATGCGGCCGACGGGATCGCCGATCTCATCGCACGCGCCGACCGGGCGATGTACATAGCCAAAGGCGACCGCTCCCGATCGTCGAGAGCGTTCTCGAAAGCCGCCTGACGCAGTGGCGGCCGCCGGGCGAAACGCGGATGGCACGGTGTAAGTGCAATACCTGGTCGACAGTAGGACCCGGTAGAGAGGATGGAGTAAAGCGGTAGTGCATCTTGCACCCTCTCCGTCTCCGGCAGTTCCGCAGTGTTACGGGGAGGCACCTGTAAGTATTGGACGATATCCAATGTGGTGTGAACTGGTCCGCAGTGATAAAAGCACGAGTCCCGAGCAGCGAGGGACGATATGCAGCGCAAGGCATCACCGACCGTCACGCCGGAAATGGCTGACCAGATCCGCCTGCTCAAGGCGCAAGGCCTATATCATCATCAAATCGCGGCCTTGCTTGAGATCAACCAAGGCCGCGTTTCGGAAGTGGTGACGGGAAAGCTTCATCCGCCAGGTGAAGAACGCCAAAGCACGCTCGATATCTGACGGAAGTCCTGTCACTTCGTAGGTGGCGTATCCTTGGGTCGCCCGAACCCGACGAACAACCGTTCGAGCCCGACCGTGACCGAGTCGATCACCTTGGCGAATTCGGGCGGTAATGCGTTCGTCTCGCTGCGAGGCGGTTCGGCAGTGTCGCCGGCGAACGGCCCGGTACCCGACGACTTGACCGCCTCCGCACCCGCATCCGGCTCGACCTTCGCCGCGGTCGGCTCCGACGGCGGAGAGTTTGGGGCAGAGGGCGGGGCGGGCGGGGCAGGCGGCGTCGGTCGCGCGCTCGGCTTGGCGTCATGCTTCGAAATCGCGGTCGCCGCAGCCATCAGGCCCGCCGCGATCATCTGCCGCCCGACCGGCGTTCCCATCTGCCGCGCGATCGTAGTGGCAATTGCGGCGAACGGTACCCCGCCCTCATGCTTGCCGCCCCCATGCTTGTGGCCGTCATGCTTATGGTCGTCATGCTGGTGGCGCTTATGCCCGCCGCCGTCCCGCTCGCCCGCATCATGTCCGGTCGCCCGCATGTCGATCTCGACCTCGCGCTCGCGGCGTTTCCGCTCGTCCTTCTTCTTGCCCATGTCACGCTCCAGCACTGTATTGTCTATCCAATACACCATGTAAGTATCGCCGGGCCGCGCCACAATGCCCCCTTTCGTTCGGCACCCGCGTTACCCATCTCTCCACTCGACCTGACGGCGCCGCGACGGGCTTGCCGCATCCGAACAAATATGGAACACACCGCCTCATGCTGACCAAGATTTCCGTACGCGGCGCGCGCGAGCACAACCTCAAGGACGTCGACATCGACATCCCCCGCGACACGCTCACGGTGATCACCGGCCTCTCGGGCTCGGGCAAGTCGAGCCTCGCGTTCGACACCATCTACGCCGAAGGCCAGCGCCGCTACGTCGAGTCGCTCAGTGCCTACGCCCGCCAGTTCCTCGAACTGATGCAGAAGCCCGACGTCGACCATATCGAGGGCCTGTCGCCCGCCATCTCGATCGAGCAGAAGACCACGAGCCGCAACCCGCGCTCGACCGTCGCCACCGTCACCGAAATCTACGATTACATGCGCCTCCTCTGGGCGCGCGTCGGCATCCCGTACTCGCCCGCCACCGGAGAACCGATCGCCGCGCAGACCGTGTCGCAGATGGTCGACCGCGTCATGGCGCTCCCCGAAGGCACGCGCCTCTACCTGCTTGCCCCGGTAGTCCGTGGCCGCAAGGGCGAGTACCGCAAGGAACTCGCCGAGTGGCAAAAGGCCGGCTTCGCGCGCGTCCGCATCGACGGCGAGATCCACGACATCGACGAAGCCCCCGCGCTCGACAAGAAGTACAAGCACGACATCGAAGTCGTCGTTGACCGCCTCGTCGTGGGCGGCGAAATCGCCACGCGCTTGGCCGAGAGCTTTGAAACCGCGCTGAAACTCGCCGACGGCCTCGCCTATGTCGACCCCGCCGACCCGGTCGAGCCGCACACCCCCAAGTCCGAAATCCTCGGCAACAACGCCCCGGACGGTCGCATAGTCTTCAGCGAGAAATTCGCCTGCCCGGTCAGCGGCTTCACCATCTCCGAGATCGAGCCGCGCCTGTTCTCGTTCAACGCCCCGCAAGGCGCATGCCCGGCCTGCGACGGCCTCGGCGAGAAATTGCTGTTCGACGAAGACCTCGTCGTCCCCAACCACGCGCTCAGCATCAAGAAGGGCGCGGTCGTCCCCTGGGCGAAATCCAACCCGCCATCGCCCTATTACATGCAGGTTCTCGGCAGCCTCGCGCGCGAATTCAAGTTCGACATCGAGACCCCGTGGGGCGAGCTCCCCGAAGAGGTCCAGCGCACCATCCTGCACGGCTCGAAGGGCAAGCCCGTCACGCTCACCTTCATCGACGGCAAGAAGAAATACGACGTGTCGAAGCCGTTCGAGGGCGTCATCGGCAACCTCAACCGCCGCATGCTCCAGACCGAGAGCGCCTGGATGCGCGAGGAACTCAGCAAGTACCAGTCCGCCGCGCCCTGCGAGGTCTGCCACGGCGCGCGCCTGAAACCGGAAGCGCTCGCGGTCAAGATCGCGATGAAGGACATCTCCTACGCCACCCATCTCTCGGTGGTCGACGCGCTCCAGTTCTTCACCGACATGCCGCAGCATCTCGGCGATCAGCAGAACGCGATCGCCGAACGCATCCTCAAGGAGATCGTCGAGCGGCTCGGCTTCCTCAACAACGTCGGCCTAGACTACCTCAACCTCGACCGCACCTCCGGCACGCTCAGCGGCGGCGAAAGCCAGCGCATCCGCCTCGCGTCGCAGATCGGCAGCGGCCTGTCCGGCGTGCTCTACGTCCTCGACGAGCCCTCGATCGGCCTGCACCAGCGCGACAACGACATGCTCCTCAAGACGCTCCGCCGTCTGCGCGATCTCGGCAACACCGTCCTCGTCGTCGAGCATGACGAGGACGCGATCCGCACCGCCGACTACATCATCGACATGGGCCCTGGCGCCGGCGTCCGCGGCGGCCAGGTCGTCGCGCAGGGCACGCTGAAGCAGATCCTCAAGTCGAAGGGCAGCATCACCGCCGACTATCTCAACGGCACCCGCGAAGTCCCGGTCCCCACCACGCGGCGCAAGGGCAACGGCAAGAAGCTCACCGTCCACAACGCGGTCGCCAACAACTTGCGCGGCGTCACCGCCAGCCTGCCGCTCGGCACCTTCACCTGCATCACCGGCGTCTCCGGGTCGGGCAAGTCGAGCTTCACGATCGACACGCTCTACGCCGCCGCCGCACGCGAGCTGAACGGCGCGCGCATCGTCCAGGGCAAGCACGACAAGATCACCGGCCTGCAATATCTCGACAAGGTCATCGACATCGACCAGTCGCCGATCGGCCGCACCCCGCGCAGCAACCCCGCCACCTATACCGGCAGCTTCACGCAGATCCGCGACTGGTTCGCCGGCCTGCCGGAATCGCAGGCGCGCGGCTACAAGCCCGGCCGCTTCAGCTTCAACGTTAAGGGCGGCCGCTGCGAGGCGTGCCAGGGCGACGGCGTGCTCAAGATCGAGATGCACTTCCTCCCCGACGTCTACGTCACCTGCGACGTCTGCCACGGCGCGCGCTACAATCGCGAGACGCTCGAGGTGAAGTTCAAGGGCCATTCGATCGCCGATGTGCTCGACATGACGGTCGAGGACGCCGCCGAGTTCTTCAAGGCGGTCCCCCCGATCCGCGACAAGATGGCGATGCTGGTCGAGGTAGGCCTCGGCTACGTCAAGGTCGGCCAGCAGGCGACGACGCTCTCGGGCGGCGAAGCGCAACGCGTCAAGCTCGCCAAGGAACTCTCGCGCCGCGCCACCGGCAACACGCTCTACATCCTCGACGAACCCACCACCGGGCTCCACTTCGAGGATGTGCGGAAGTTGCTCGAAGTCCTCCACGCGCTGGTCGAGCAAGGCAACACGGTGGTGGTAATCGAACACAATCTCGACGTCATCAAGACCGCCGACTGGGTGCTGGATTTGGGCCCGGAAGGCGGCGTCAAGGGCGGCGAGATCGTCGCGGAGGGAACGCCGGAGAAGGTCGCGAAGGCCAAGGGCAGCTTTACGGGGAAGTATCTGGCGCCGTTGCTGGAGCCCAAGAAGGTCGGCGCTGCGAAATGAACATTTGGCGGCCCGAATTCGAGGCCGCCTTGGAGTTGTTCGCGTCGGTCAGCGCGGCGGTCGTGCGTTGGGGCTTTGTCGCACCGGTGCTCGTCGGCGGTGCGGCGGTGGAGCTATACTCAGGGAGCGCCATAGCGACGGGCGACTTCGATCTGGTGACCGCGCGCCAGGATGTCGTGGAGCAGGCGCTGCGGGACCACGGTTTCGTCAAGCCGCGCGGACCGGGTCGCCTAACGCGCGGCTGGATCCACCCCGATCTGAAGCTCGGTTTCGAAGTGGTCGGATCAGCGCTTCTCGACGGAAGGGCGGAACAGGGGCGGGTTCGGCTGATCGACGTATCCGCCGGGGACCGGTTCGCCGTGATATCCGTCGAGGATCTGATCGCCGACCGCATGGGCCAATATGGGTCGGGCGCCGCACCCGACATGCTCGCACAGGCCCAAACTTTGTTCAGGCTTTATCAGGGCCAGGATGATAGCTATCTGGACCGAAGAATTCGCGAAGAAACCTCGAACGACTATGGCATCGACGACATCCTCTAGCCAACGCGCCACCCCGCTCGCCGATTTTGCGGAGGATGTCGCACGTCGGCGTGCGTGCGTCGGCGATGTCGTGATGCCGCGCAACGCTGGCATGCAGCGGACGGAGAGCAAGCGTGCCTTGCTGGCAGCGATCAAGGACGCGGGCGGAAATTGGTAATTTGCGTGCTGCCATATCGGATATCATTTAAAATGATCTCTCCACTCCTTTAATATACGGCGATACCGCAACTCAAAAACCTCTTCCTCATTGCCAGCCAACGGGTATTCTTCGGTCCCAAAGGCTAACCCGCGCAAAACGTCCAATATTCTCATATCCGCGATGTTCAGTTCAGGCAGTGCTTTGCTCATCAGCCATAATCCGAGGCGTGCTGCTTCCGGCGTTAGCTCAGGCTTCTCCGAGAAATACGGGTAAATATATTGGAAGCGATCGTCGCCGATACGCAGCGATAAGAGATTTTCTACTTTTACGATGCCTTCAATTTGAACGAATCCATGGCTGGATTTTATTGGACTAGGAAGCGTGGCGATCGGTTCATTGATCCTACGACGTTTTTCATTCCACCAAACTAAAAATCCGTCAGTCAGACGCGGATAAAGGCCCTTACGCCGCCAGTTTTTTTCAACTTGCTCGGTAGTAGCTTCTCGTAAATCTCTTCCGCCCCCTGCATGGGCTTTTGCGTCACTCCAGAATGGTACGTGGAAATCGCCACCGGGCGTAGATCCCTCATCTTGTTTCTTCATCAATTGCAATGCATCGACGCGGATCGCAGTCGAGCGCAGGTTGTCCTTGAGCATGAAAAGCTTGAGCAGCTTGCGTAGGTTGACCTTATCAAGTGCCATTCAGATTTTCCTGCCACTGTGAATTCATCTTTTACATGAGCCGGGAAAACTGCTGATGGCAATGAACAGCAAATATAATTGTAAAAATATAGAATCCGACCTGTCGGGCAATTTTCGCAAAGCCGCGTTGATGCCGCCCCTGTCACGTAGGGCCGCCTTCACGGAACTTTGCCAGGACATCCGGATCGAGCCGCAACGTCATCTGCTGTTTGGCGCGTTCGTGGAGTGGCCGGCGTCCCTTCACGACGCCATTCCCGCTCCGGCGTGACGCGCCGCGCTACCGGCTTCCAGCCCCCGCCGCCGCCTGCTATATTCCCCGCATGGCTAAGCTATCGCCATCGAGTCCGAGTTCGCGACCACCGAAGACGCGGACGCCTATGACGCGTGGTTCCGCGCTAAGGTCGAGAAGGCGATGACGTCCACCGCCCCCGGCATCCCGCACGATCAGGTGATGACGATGGTGCAAGAGGTGATCGAGAAGCACAGACCACAGTGAAGCGGCCATTCGTCTGGACGCACGATACGATGTACAAGTTGTCGTCTTCCACGCCCGCCAGCGTTACCCTTAAAGCCCTGCCGCCGTGCGCAATGCCGCATTGATCCGCCCCTGCCACCCCGGCCCGCCCTCGCGAAACTTCGCCAGCACGTCCGGGTCTAGCCGCAACGTCACCTGCTGCTTGGCCGCATCGCCCAGCGGCGGGCGCCCGGCCCGCGTGAGGGTGCCGTTCGCCGGTCGCACCACCTTGCCGCCGATCGCCAGTTCGGCGCGGTCGAGTTGGTCGTCGGTCCAGGCCGGCGTGTCCTCGTCATGGGAATTGGGGTCATCCCAGGCGGGGGGCGATGCGGCGGCTTTCCTTGTCATGGCAGTTCCTCATCGAAATCACGCGGATGCCGGTATCGGTCGGCGTCCAGACCACCAGCACGATCCGCGCATCGAGCCAGCCATACGTCTGGAACCGCGGCTCGGGATACGCGAACCGATCGTCCTCCTGCGTCAGCACCGTCCCCGCAAACACTTGCGTGGCATCGGCGAAATCGAGCCGTCGCTCCGCCAACGTCCACGCGCGCTTCTCGGGACCGAAGCCGATCTCCACTCTCGTTCCTTTTATGTAACTACAATAATGCCGCGGTCAAGCCGAGCATAGCCCCGCATCACGGTGCGCAACGGCAATCGTATCCGTAACGGACGCATCCCCGTTACCCGCGCCCGTTACCGCGCGCGGTACCCGCGCAGCGCGGAACCCCTGCCGCCGACCGTCCGTTTCCGAGGCTGCATCAAAGGACATTCCCATGCCCAATTTCGACCATCGCCACCCCCACCAGCCTGTCCGCAAGCCCAAGCCCAAGACGTTCGGCCTCTCCGTCCTCTCGCTCGGCGCCGCGGCGATCGGGCTCGGCGGGGCGTTGCTCGCGGTGTTCCTGCGCTCGAAGAAGAACCCCGCCGAGCATGCCGCGCCCGATCTCGCGCTCGACAAGCCCCGCCCCGGCGCAGACGATCGCGCGCCGGAGGCCTTCCGCCCCGATCCCACCGCGGTCCCCACCAAGGCCGAGCGCGAGTCGCTTCGCCCCGCTACCGGCCCGGCGCCGTCGTTCGCCGCGGATCGTGGTTCGACGCTCGGCTGAGGTGGGGCGGGCGCTGATCCTCCCCCGCAAGGGGGAGGTGGCTGGCCCTTGCCAGACGGAGGAGGAGGGGGCGACCACGCAGGTTCCGTGTCCTCCCCCTCCGTCACCTGCGGTGCCACCTCCCCCTGGCGGGGGACGATAAGAATCGCCGGACCGTCTACGCCGGTCCTGAAGCCACTACCCCTTCTGCGTCACCCCGGACTGGTTCCGGGGACCACGGTTCCCCAAACGCGATAGCAGCGGTCAAGCCGACCGGTGGATACCGGAACAATGCTCTCCTGAGCAAAGCCGAAGGGTCTGGTATGACGGGGGAGGGCGCCACCTCCCGATCGTTCTCCTGCGAAGGCAGGAGCCCAGGACCAAGCAGGACACCGATCGCGTCCCCTGGCCCCCGCCATCGCAGAGGAACAAGACCGCACCCCTGCCGCCGGAGCATCCCCCGCGGCACCTGATAAAACCGCTGTCCTACACACCCCGATCCGGCATACCTGATCGGTCCTCTCTGTAACGAGGATCGATCATGGCGAACGCACCCACCCCAGCCGATCCGCAACCCTGCCGCACGGCCAGGCGCGCAATGCCCGCCCCCAGGCCCCGCTACGAACCCCCGATCCCCGACGACCTCCCCGACGCGGTCCGCCACGTCATGGCCTGGCAAGCGCATGTCGACGCCGGCCGGATCGGCAACCGCATGCCCGTGTCGCCCGAGATCGCCGCCAACCGCGACCGCAGGACCGCGCTCGCCCGGACCATGCGCAAGTGACCGCCGCTCTCCAGGAATACGGCACCGATCCCCGCGCCGATCCGGGCGCCGATCCCGGGACGGACCAAGCCGCCGAACCAGACGCCTGCTCGCAAACCGCCCCCGCGCCCTCGCAAACCAACCCCGCCGCGCGCGCCTACATCCCAGCCACCCCGACCCGCTACACCCAGCGCAGCGACGGCTGGACCCCGGATCGCCAGCGCGGCTTCCTCGAACGCATCGCCGAGGGCGCCACCGTCGACGAGGCCAGCGCCAGCGTCGGCCTCTCGCCCGGTGCCGCCTACACGCTGCGCCGCCGCGCGGCAGGCGCAGCGTTCGCGCTCGGCTGGGACGCCGCCAAGCTCGTCGCGCGGCCGATCGTCGCCGAAACGCTGTTCCTCCGCGCGATCGCCGGCCAGACCGAGCGCGTCACCCGGCCAGACGGCGAGGTGATCGAGCGCCACCGCTACGACAACCGCCTCGCCATGTCCTTGCTCAACCGCCTCGATCGCCACGCCGACGCCACCGAGACCGCCAACGCCGCCACCCGCATGGTCGCCGCCGAGTTCGACGCCTTTCTCGACATTATCGCGCGCGACGCCGGCCCCGCCCGCGCCGGCCTGTTCCTCGGCGAGCGGCTACCGTCCGACGCGATAGGCGATAGCCCCGCGGAAGCGGCGATGGCACCGATCCTCGCGCTCGCCCGCGCCGATCGCTGGCTGCGCACCGGCGCCGGCCTAGCCTCCGAAATCGACATCACCGATCTCGATCCGGCCGCCCGCGCCACCTGGACCGCCGAGCAATGGGCGCGCGCCGAGGCCGCCGGCCTGCTCCGCCTCGCGCCCGAACCGGTTCCCGCGCCCGCGCCCGCGGCCGCAACCACGCCGCCCGCCGAGCCGCCCGCCGGACCCTCGCCAGCGTCTGCACTTCCTATACTTCACTCGGATATGCACGAGGGTCGCATCGGCGATTGTCCGGTCTGGTACGATCATATCGCCGAGCGGTGGCGCACCTGCTTCCCCCCGCCGCAGCCCTATTTTGGTGACGAGGACGGGGCGTTCGGCGACGACGACTACAGCCGCGAATGTTCGGACGACGAGGGGATCATCCTCGAGGCGCCGCGCGACCGTGAGATCGCCGAACGCGTCGTCACCGAGGGCGCGGACCGCGACACGTGGTTCGTCGGCTTCGCGATCGACGCAGGGCTGGTCGATGCAGACGCAGCGCAAGCCAGCGGCACCACCGATGCGCGCCGCGTCGCGGGGCTCGCCTGGGCGTTCGATCCGCTGCGCGTGCCCGAGGTCGAACCCGCTCCCGCGCCGCAACGCGCCGCCGACTCCACCGCCGATCCCGATCAGTCGCAACGCGCGGACGATCCACCGCTGCGGCTTGCCGGGCCTGCACCCAATTCCCGCATCGGGCGTTCTCCCGCCGTCACTCTAATCGACGGAAACCCCCATGAGCATCTTCAGCAAGATCAAGTCCGCTATCTTTGGTGAGAAGGGTCCGCTCGGCAGCGGTCATTTCGGCACGCCCAAGGCTGTTCCCGCACCGGCTCCCGCCCCGCAGACCACCGCGGCCCAGCCAGCGCCGACGCCCGCCGCGCCGGCTCCGCAGGCCGCACCCGCTCAGGCAGTCGACGTCGAGGCCGTTCTCTCGGGTATCGCTGCGAAGAAGGGTTCCGATCTGAACTGGCGCACCTCGATCGTCGACCTGATGAAGCTGCTCGATCTCGATTCGAGCCTCGACAACCGCAAGGAACTCGCGACCGAGCTCGGCTATACCGGTGCGAAGGACGGCAGCGCGGAGATGAACATGTGGCTGATCAAGGCCGTGATGCGCGAGCTGGAAAAGAACGGCGGCACCGTGCCCGCCAACCTCAAGGACTAAGGCCATGTCGGCGCCGGCAACCAAATGCCGGCGCCGATCATTACGCTTTCAGTACCAACTCTCTGAAAGGAAACGAAATGCGCGTTGCGATGCTGGGCCTGCTGGCCGCCTCCACCATGGTTGCCGGCTGCGTCGGCGACGGGGGCAGCCGCTACGGCGTCGACCCGCGCTATCGCTCCTACGATTATAACCGGCCCGATCCTGCCTATGGCAGCTACGACGCCGGCCGCTACTACCGCGACGACCGCCGCTATCGCGAGCGCCGCCTGTCGCGCAACGAGCGTATCTATCGTGGTAACGACGGCCGCTATTACTGCCGCCGCAACGACGGCACCACCGGGCTCATCGTCGGCGGAGTCGCGGGCGGCGTGCTGGGCAACATCATCGCCCCCGGTGGTTCGGGCCTGCTCGGCACCGTCCTCGGTGCGGCCGGCGGTGCGCTGGCCGGGCGTGCGGTCGATCGCTCCAGCAACGACACGCGTTGCCGCTAAATTGCTCGACCGGCGCCGAAATATCGGCGCCGGTCGTTGTAAATCATGAATGGGTCGAGCGGCGCGGGCAAAAATATTATGCGCGGTAATCGACGCAGTTCTTGACCCATTTTACCGGCAAGATTTGCAATTCCGGCGGTCTTGGCCCATATGGTGCTCAGCTACAGTCGCACATCGACGGTTCTTGGCGCTTTGCGGCACCTTTCTCCTTCTTTCCCTGCTCCGCGGCATAGGATGGCCCACGTCGGGCCGTTCAAAATAAGAAGGAGCCTCGCATGGCTATCACCGGAACCGTCAAGTTTTTCAACGCCGACAAGGGCTATGGCTTCATCGCGCCGGATGGCGGCGGCAATGATGCCTTCGTGCACATCACCGCAGTCGAGCGCGCCGGCATGCCGACGCTGAACCAGAACCAGCGCGTCACCTACGAGCTTGAGCCCGACAAGCGCGGCAAGCAGTCGGCTGTGAACCTCCAGCCAGCCGATTGATCTCGCCGGCGGATTTCGGTCTGCCGCCTGATCTCGGTTGCGGTGCGGCGGTCTTCGGATCGCCGCACCAACTCTATTTATTCTCTCTCGCAGGAGCGCACCAGCATGGCCGATAATCCAGAATTTTACCGGGCCCGCGCTGATGAAGAGCGTCGCAACGGCGATGCTGCGCAACTCGACAATGTCCGCGATCGCTGCCGCCGCGCCGAAAAGGCCTGGGACGACATGGCCTCGCGCGCAGAACGCACCCAGATCCTCCGCGCCGCCCGCGAAGCCGCCCCCCCCGGTGGCGAACGCATGATGATCGGCACCCCCTCGATGGTCCCCGCCGAATAGGCGAACCGTCGATTGCAGGTCGAAGCGAATGAAACCTGAGTGCAGCGATGCGCTCGGGTTTTTTCTTGCGCGTTGATGCATCGGGCCCCGTCGAAGGTCGGCAAGGGGTTCGCGCAGAGGCGCAGAGAACGCGGAGGCTTCAGCCGAGCCACCGGCGATCGAATACCGACGCTTCGGCATTCTACGTCCTGCGAAGTTCCACAGCTTTAGCGCCGCGCGGCCACAGGTAGCTTGAGCAACCTTACAATTTCCGGTCATCCCCGCGGAGGCGGGGACCCATATCCTCAGATGTCCCGGACTGTTCGCCGAAGCCTGCCAGTAGTGATCCCCGCCTGCGCGGGAATGGCTTTGAGATATGCGGCGCTCCGTCGGTTCTAGACGGGAGATACTCTGTGCATGGCTGAAGGTCTGCACAATGCCGAGTTATACTGCGTCGAAAGATCAACCCAAAGTCGATCCGTCCGTGCAGGTCGGGCAGGGGCACCCAAGCGCACCACCTCCGCGTCCTCTGCGTCTCCGCGCGCAAAAACTCTTGGCCTCCTGATCCAACCGGTGGTCGCGCCAGAGCAAGGGGTATTTCCCCACCAGAAGCGGCCGGGTGAGGAGGACACTGGCCCGATACCAGAGCCTATTTCAACGGCTTCCCCGAATCCTTCCACCGATCGAGGATCTGCGATTCCGGTGGCAGCATATTTGTCACTACCGGCACGGCTGGCGTGGCAGGCACTGGCTTAACCTCCGCGAGCACCACCGGCGCGACCGGCACCGGAACGGCGACCGCCGCCGCCCCCGCCGCAGCGATCATCTGCGGTGTCGGCGCCGCGACTGTAGGCGAGGTCATATGCGGCCCCGGCACCGGCTCGCCGCCCGCATAGCGCTGATTGAACGCGGCGGACGTGCCCCAATACCCCTTCCACCGATGGAAGAAATGCGCGCCGACCACGTCGGTCATCACCAGCGCCCGGTTCCACGCCGGCGTCACCGCATAGGTGTGATAATGTGTCGCCAGCCCGACGGGCGCATAGACATAGCCTGCCAGCGCCATTCCCGCCGCTCGCGCCGCGCGCACCCATGCCGCCCGCGCCGGCATACGGGCGAGCGCGCCGTCGCAGGCGAAGCTGAACTGGCAGCCGGCATGCTCCGATCCCTGATACACCACGCCGCACACCGTTCCCGGAAACGCCGGATGGCGCGCCCGATTGAGGATGACCTGCGCCACCGCCTGTTGCCCGGCGTCGGACTCGGATGCGGCTTCGTAATAGATCGCGGCGGTGAGGCATTGCAGCGCACGGTCACGGTCGAGCGCCGACGCGCCTACCATCGAGAACGGTCGCGCCGGCACGACGCCGGCATCCAGCACCGCGCCCGCGGGGATTGGCAGATCGGGCAGGTCGATCGTTCCCGTCACGCCTGCCGCCGGCGCCGCGGTTTCCTGATCGGCGGACGGCATCGCGCTCGATACTGCGCGCGTATCCGCTGCCACCATCGCCCGATCGCGCGCGGCATTGCGCGCGGAAATGCCGCGGAGAGCGGCGTGCGCGGAGATGCCGGCGCCGATCACCAGCACCGTAGCGACCATCGCCAACCAGATGCGGCGCATCAGCCGAACCGTCTGCACCCGAACGCGCACGCTATGACCTCATAATGCCGGCATGAGCGGAATGCTCACACACCTGAACGATGCCTGTCGAATAGCCGATTTCGGTGGCTCGATCCCTTCCCAATTTCGGCCGTCCCACCGCGGGACGGAACGGTATTCGGCTAGGGCCGATCGACCTTCAGCTTGAACGCCAAATCAATCCTTTTCTCCGTCATGCCGGACTGGTTTCGGGGTCCACGGTGCCGCAAGATCGAGGGAATTGGGCTTGGGGAACCGTGGACCCCGGAACGAGTCCGGGGTGACGGAGCGGTTGTTGCCTCGCCCGGTACCAAAACATCGAACGTCGATTGCTCTGGTTCGGTATGCGTGGCTCGACAGGGAACGATAATTTCACATATCCTTCCCCGCCGTTACCACCGACGCGTCCTATCCTTCCGGATCACGATCGCCCGCCGGCTCGCAGATCGGCTTAGCAGCGATGGCTTACCGTAAGGTTGCGGTATCCAGTTTCAGCGCAGCCTCGGGAATCACTTCCACGTTCGGATACGCCTTGCGCAGCGGTTCGATGAACTGCTTGGCATCGCCGACCACGACGATGCTCGCCGCCTTCGGATCGAGCAGCGCGACCGCCGCCGCCTGCACCGCCGTCGGATCGACCGCACCGACCGCACCCGTAAAGCGCTGCAACTCGCCGAGCGGCACGCCGTTCTGGACATACGCGCCGAGGATCCCGGCAACGCCCGACGTCGTCTCGATCCCGCGACCGAAACTACCGACCAGCACGGCCTTGCGCGTGTCGAGTTCGGCGGCGGGCACGGGCGCCAACCCCAGCCGCGCCATCTCGGCGGCGATCAGCGTCACGACCTCTGCCGCGGTCGGGTTCTTGGTCTGCGTCCGCGCGGCGATCGTGCCTTGCGTCTTGCCAGCATCCAGCCCGCTGCTCGCCCCGTAGGCAAGCCCGCGCTTGATCCGGATTTCCTGGTTCAGCCGCGAAGAGAAGCCGCCGCCGAGCACGGTATTGCCGACCGCCAGCGGGTAATAGCGAGCGTCGTTCCGCGCGATCGCCGGCCGCGCGACGACCACGCCCGCCTGACCCGCCTCGGGCATGTCGACCACGATCACACGCGGCTTCGGATACACCACCCGAGGCGCGTTCGCCGCCGCCGTACCAGCCGATTTCCAACCCCCGAACTGCGCCTCCGCCAACGCCTTCGCCCGCGCCGCGGTGACGTCGCCGACCATGATCAGCGTCGCCTGGCCCGGCTGGAAACTCCGTGCATAGGCGGCGGCGATGTCGGGCCGGGTGATGGACTTCAACGACAAGGGCGTCCCCCCGATCGGTGCACCATAAGGCGATCCGCCGAGCACCGCACGGTCCGCCACTAGCCCCGCGACCTGTGCAGGGTTCTTGAGTGCCAGGGTGACGGCATCGACCTGCTGGGTCCGCGCGCGCTCGATCTCCTCGGGCGCAAAGGCCGGGTTCACCGCCACGTCCGCCAGGATCGCCATCGCCGGCGCAAGCTGGTCCGACTTCACCGTCACGTCGACCGACGCGCCATCGCTGCCTGCCGCGCTGCCGATCGCGCCGCCAAGCCCCTCGATCGCCCGCGCGATCTGGGTTGCCGAGCGCGTCCTGGTTCCCTTGGTCAGCAGTTCCGCGGCCAGGCTGCTCACGCCCGCGCGGTTCGCCGGATCGGTCGCCGCACCACCGGCGGTCACCAGATAGGCGGTGACGATCGGCAGGTCGTGCCGCTCCACCGTGACCAGCCGCATGCCGTTGGCGAGACGAACCTCGACCGGCTGCGGGATCGTCGGCGATACCGGCGCGCTCGGTGCGGGCGGCTGGACGCGCTGGCCGTCCGGCGCAGGCGTCACGATCTCGACATCCGCAGGCGTCTTCAGGTCGGCAACCTGGACGGTCGGCGCCACCGCGATCGTATCGGCCGCGCCTCCTGCCGGTTTGTCTGCAATCGGCAGGTACCGAATCGTCGCCGACTGGTTCTCTCCCAGATATTTCCGCGCCACCCGCTGGATATCCGCCGCAGTCACGCGAGAGATCGCCGCAAGCTGCTTGTCCGCCGCCTGCGGATCGCCGTCGATCAGCACCGCGGCGGCCAGCGTGCTCGCCTTGCCCTCGGCGGTCTCGCGCGACTGGATCGACTGGGTGAGGATCTCGTTCTTCGCTTCGGCCAGTTCGGCCGCGCTCACCGGCGCATCGCGGAACCGCGCGATCTCGCGCTTAAGCGCCGCCTCGCCCGCCTCGGGCGTCTTGCCGCCCGCCATGATCGCATAGACCACCAGATTGCCGGTCGACTGCTTGGTATCGAGGAACGCCTCCGCCGATTGCGCGAGCTGGTCGCGGTACACGACGTTCTCGTACAGCCGCGAACTCTCGCCCGTCGCCAGCACCGCGTTCAACACGGTCAGCGCCGCGCTATCCGCATCGCGGTCGGCAGGCACGTGATAGCTGACCAGCACCGCAGGCAACGGCGTGTTCGGCTCGTACACGGTGCGCGTCACCGCCTTGGTCCGTGCCGGCTCCGCCACGGTCACGCGTGGGATCGCCGCCGCGGGCTTCTTGATCCTGGCGAAATACTGGTCGACCCAGCCGTTCAACTGCGCGGTGTCGAAATTGCCCGACACCACCAGGATGGCATTGTCCGGCCGATAATAGGTCGCGTGGAACGCACGAACGTCGTCGATCCCGGCCGCCTCGAGATTCTCCAGGCTGCCGATCGTCCCGCGCGCATAGGGGTGCGCAGTATAAGCAAGCGCCGGATAATAGAGCGAGAACAGCTTGCCGTACGGCCGTGCGAGCGTGCTCTGGCGCAGTTCCTCCTTCACCACGTCGCGCTCCGACCCGAAGCTCTTGGGCTCGACGACGAGGCTCGCCATCCGATCTGCTTCCGCGAACAGCAATCGCTGGAGGTGGTTGGCCGGGATGACCTCGTAATAGTTGGTGTAGTCGTCGTTGGTCGACGCGTTGTTATAGCCGCCGACGTCCTCGGTCAGTCGGTCCATCTGCTCCGACACCAGGTTGCGCGTCGACTTGAACATGAGGTGTTCGAACATGTGCGCGAACCCGGACTTGCCCTTGGGGTCGTCCTTCGAGCCGACATCGTACCACACCTGCACCGACACGTTCGGCGTGCCGGTATCGCGGATCGCATAGACGCGCAGGCCGTTCGGCAATGTGCGCTCGGTGTAGGCGATCGGCTTGACCGAAACCTGTGAGGAAGCAGGCGCCACCTGCGCCACCGCCGCTACGGGGAAACATGCTGCGGTCAGCAGCAGCGCGGAGCGGAGGAGGCGCATAAGGGTCCTTACTTGTTGCGGTTCGCGAACAGCACCGCGCCCGCGATCGCCGCCGAGCCGATCCCGACGCCAAGGCCGATCTTCGCGAGCGGCCAGCTCTTCGCCTTTTCGGCGGCGTTGTGCGCGGCGACTTCGGCCTGCAGCTTTGCCTCCTTGGCGGCGGCAAGGATCTCGTTCGGGGTATCGCTGTCGATCTTGATGGTCACTTGGGCTCTCCTTCACTCTTCCGGGCATACACCGCACGGAAATCATTCGCGAACTGCGTCAGCGTTCCCGAGGCGATCGCCGCCCGCAGGTCCGCCATCAGCGTTTCGTAGAACCAGATGTTATGCTCCGTCATGAGCATTGCGCCAAGCATTTCGCCCGACCGAACGAGGTGATGCAGATACGCCCGGCCCCAGGTCGCGCAGACCGGGCAGGGGCAGGCGGGGTCGAGCGGCCCCATATCCTCGGCGAATTTCGCGTTGCGGATGTTGATCGGCCCGGTCCGCGTGAACGCCTGGCCGGTCCTGCCGGACCGCGTCGGCATCACGCAGTCGAACATGTCGATCCCGCGCTCGACCGCACCGACGATGTCGTCGGGCTTGCCGACGCCCATCAGGTAGCGCGGCTTGTCGACCGGCAACTGGCCCGGCGCGAAGTCGAGGCAGCCGAACATCGCCTCCTGGCCCTCGCCGACCGCCAGCCCGCCGACCGCATAGCCGTCGAAGCCGATATCGATCAGCGCATCCGCCGACGACTTCCGGAAGCCCTCGTTCAGCGCGCCCTGCTGGATCCCGAAGATCGCGTTGTTCTCGGCATGCTCTTCGCCGCCGTCGAACGCCGCGCGCGACCGCTTTGCCCAGCGCATCGATCGCTCCATCGCCGCGGCCTGCACCTCGCGCGTCGAGGTCGTCGGCACCAGTTCGTCGAACGCCATGACGATGTTCGAGCCGAGCAGCCGCTGGATCTCGATCGACCGCTCCGGGCTTAGCAGATGCCGCGTGCCGTCGAGATGCGACTTGAACGACACGCCTTCCTCGGAGCGCTTGGTGAGGTCGGCAAGGCTCATCACCTGATACCCGCCGGAGTCGGTCAGGATCGGCTTCGACCAGCCCGAAAACGCGTGCAGCCCCCCCAGCCGCGCGACCCGCTCCGCGCCCGGCCGCAGCATCAAATGATAGGTGTTGCCGAGGATGATGTCCGCGCCCGCGCCGACCACGTCGGCGGGCTTCATGCCCTTGACGGTGGCCGCGGTGCCGACCGGCATGAACGCCGGCGTGCGGATGTCGCCGCGCTGCATCGCGATGACGCCCGTGCGCGCCTTGCCATCGGTGGCCGATATGGTGAAGTCGAAGCGAGGGCGGGTCATGGTATCAGCGTTTCTTGCGGATGCCGTAGCGATCGCCGACCGGCGCGCCGCGGATGGTGATGAGTTCGGCGCGGGTCAGCACGCCGTCCCTGTCGCGGTTGAACCGCACGAAGAACTGCGCGAACCGCGTCTGCAATTCGGCGAGCGTGATCCGGTTGTCGCCGTCGCGATCGACCTCGAACGGGCTCGGCAACGCGTTACGATCGCCCAGCCACGCCTGCGCCCAATCGGCATAGGCGATGTATCCAATCGATCCCGTCGCCGCGCCCTCGGCGGTGGCATAGCTCCGCGCGACACAGGCGGTCAGCTCGGCCTGCGTCACGCGGCCATCGCCATTCGCATCGCAGGCGGCGATGAACAGGGCGGCGGGCTCGGCGAAGATCGTTGCAGGCGGTTGTGGCGTCCCCGCGGGTGGCGGCGCGGCGGTAATGGCCTGGAGCAGAGCGAAAGCGAGCAGCATGCCGCCCGTCATGGCAGCAGAAGCGAGGCGTCGCCATAGCTGTAGAAGCGATACTTTTCAGCGATCGCATGCGCATACGCCGCCTGCATCCGCTCGCGCCCCATCAGCGCCGACACCAGCATGAACAAGGTCGAGCGCGGCAGATGAAAATTGGTCATCAAGCCGTCGATGCCGCGGAACCGATAGCCCGGCGTGATGAAGATCGCGGTATCGCCGTCGAACGGGCGGATCACGTCGTCCTCGCCGGTCGCGCTCTCGATCAGTCGCAGCGACGTCGTCCCGACCGCAATCACACGCCCCCCCGCAGCGCGGACCGCGTTCAGCCGGTCGGCGGTGGCTGCATCGATCCGGCCCCATTCGGCATGCATCTTGTGCTCGGTGGTATCGGTAGCCTTCACAGGAAGGAACGTCCCCGCGCCGACATGCAGCGTCAGCGTGGCATGTTCGATACCCGCGGCATCGAGCGCCGCCATCAGCTTCGGCGTGAAATGCAGCGCCGCCGTCGGAGCCGCCACCGCGCCCGGCTCGGACGCGAACATCGTCTGGTAATCGTCCGCATCGCGTTCGTCGGTCGGGCGCTTGCCGGCGATATACGGGGGCAGGGGCATGTGGCCCGCGCGTTCCAGCAATAGCTCCACCGGCTCGTCGCCCGCGAACACCAGTGCGTAACTCCCGTCGTCCTCGCGATCGACCGCCGCCGCGCTGACGCCGTTGCCGAATTCGATCACGTCGCCATCGCGCAGCCGCCGCGCGTTGCGGATGAACGCGCGCCATCGCCGCGGCCCCTCGCGCTTGTGCAACGTCGCGCCGATCTTCGCATCGCCGCGCGTCCCGTCGAGCTGAGCCGGGATCACCCGCGTATCGTTGAAGACGAGCATGTCGCCACGTCGCAGCAGCGACGGCAGGTCCGATACGCCCGCATCCAGCGTGCGATCACCTTCGAGCACCAGCATCCGTGCAGCATCGCGCGGCGCCGCAGGGCGGAGCGCGATGTTGTCGGTCGGCAGGTCGAAGTCGAAAAGGTCGACGTTCAACGCGAGGTCACTTCTTTGCAGGAGCCTTCTTTACGGGCGCCTTGCGGGCAGCCGGTGCGAGCTTGGGCTTGGCCGCATCCGGACCCGATGCCGTACCCGGCAACGTCACCGGTGCGCCGAGCGCCGGGGCAGGCGGACCCGCGACATACGCCGGGGGATTATCGGCCGCGATATACGCATGGACGATCCGCGACGGGTTCGCCGGCGGCTCGCCGCGCTCGATCGCGTCGACATACTGCATCCCGTCGATCACGCGACCGAACACGGTGTATTTCTTGTCGAGGCTGAGGCGCGGCTGGAAGACGATGAAGAACTGGCTGTTGGCGCTGTCCTCCTTGTCCGACCGTGCCGCCGAGACGGCCCCGCGGACGTGCGGCAGGTAATTGAACTCCGCCTTGACGTCGGGGAGCGTCGAGCCGCCCGTGCCGTCGCCCTTGGGATCGCCGCCCTGCGCCATGAAGCCGTCGATCACGCGGTGAAACGCGAGGCCGTCATAGAAATGCTGGCGCGTGAGCGTCTTGATCCGCTCGACCATCAACGGCGCGACGTCGGGCCGCAGCCAGATCGTCACGCGGCCACCGGTCGACAGGTCGAGCAGCAGCAGATTCTGTGTATCGGTCGTGAGCGGCGGCGTCAGGCGCGCTGGGGCTGCCACGACATCCTTCTTCTGCGCCGCGACCGGCACCGTGACCAGGCACCCGAGCAACGCGAACATTCCGACAAAAAATCGCATCAAATTCCCACTCGCAAGAGGCCCGGCGCAACCAGGCTGCCGCCACTTAGAGCAAATCCCCGCTTGCGCCAATCTGAACGTGCAGCGCTGCTGGCGCCGAACTGCTCCCCTCCCTGGAAGGGAGGGGCCGGGGGTGGGTAGGCCGGCTTCGGCCAGAACCGTTCGACCAAGCGGAACCCAACCCACCCCCAACCCCTCCCTTCCAGGGAGGGGCGAAGGAAGTCAGCTCCCCTTGCGGCCGATCTTCTCGACCCGCGCAACCACCTCTTCGCGCACCGATTCCGGCACGAACTTGGCGATATTCCCGCCGTACAGCGCGATCTCCTTCACCAGCCGGCTCGCAATAGGCTGCAATGCAACGTCGGCCATCAGGAACACCGTCTCGACGCGCGGATTGATCTGCTGGTTCATCCCCGCCATCTGGTACTCGTATTCGAAGTCAGCGACCGCGCGCAGTCCGCGAACGATCACCTTCGCGCCCTGCCGCTCGGCGAAATCCATCAGCAGCGAATCGAACGCGACGACCTCGATGTCGCCGCCGATCCAGGCGACCTCGCGCCGCACCGTCGCCATGCGCTCCTCGATCGTGAACATCGGCGACTTCGAAGGGTTGGTCGTCACGCCGATCACCAACCGGTCGACCAGCTTCGCGCCGCGCCGGATGATGTCCATATGGCCCAACGTGACCGGATCGAACGTGCCGGGATAGACACCAATGCGTGCGGTCATGTCGGACTCTCCGGTTGTCGGTTCAGCGGTCGCGTTCGAGCACGTAGCGCGCGATATCCCGCAGCAGATCGGCTTCCTTGCCATAGCTGTGGAGGTGCGCGATCGCCTGATCGACCAGCATCCGCGCCTGTTCGCGCGCGCGCTCGGGGCCCAGCAGCGACAGGAACGTCTCCTTGCCGGCGCCTTCGTCCTTGCGCAGTTTCTTGCCCGCGACCGCCTCGTCACCCTCGGCATCGAGCAGGTCGTCCGCGATCTGGAACGCGAGCCCCAGATCATGCGCATAGCCGCGCAGCCCGACGCGCCCCTCAGGCGGCAACCGCCCGAGGATCGCGCCTGCTTCGACCGACGCGGAGATCAGCGCGCCCGTCTTCATCTGCTGCAGCCGCGTGACGGTGTTGAGGTCGAAGCGCGCGCTTTCCGCCTCGATATCCATCTTCTGCCCGCCCGCCATGCCGTTCGGTCCGGCGGCGCGCGCGAGGTCGAGGACGAGTTCGATCCGCACGAACGGATCGGGGTGCGTCGCCGGATCGGCGAGGATCTCGAACGCCAGTGCGTGCAGGCAGTCGCCCGCCAGGATCGCGGTCGCCTCGTCGAAGACCTTGTGCACGGTCGGCTTGCCGCGGCGCATGTCGTCATTGTCCATCGACGGCAGGTCGTCGTGGATCAGCGAATAGACGTGGATCGCCTCCAGCGCCGTCGCCGCCCGTGCCGAGCATTCGCGCGCGACGTCGAACAGGTTGGCGGTCGCGAACACCAGCAGCGGGCGCAGTCGCTTGCCCCCGCCGATCGCCGCATGCCGCATCGCCCGGTACAGGTCGCCGCGCGGGTCGTCGGGGATCGTCAGCAGCTGGTCGAACTGCCGGTCGATCTCGGCGGAGACCTCGGCGAGTGCCGCATCCAGCGTGACGGGCATCTGGCTCACCGCCTCAGCCCGCCGCGAACGGGCGGACGCCGGCGGGCTTGCCGTCGCCGTCGAGCCGGATCGCCTCGATCCGTGCCTGCGCCGCATCGAGCCGGTCGGCGCAGCGCTGGCGCAGCTTGTTGCCGCGCTCGTACAGCTCTATCGCCTGCTGCAGCGGCGTATCGCCACTTTCCAGCTTCCCGACGATGAGTTCGAGTTCCTTCAGTGCATCCTCGAACGCGAGGTCTTCGATCGGCGTGTCCATGTCGGTCGCTATGGCGCAGGCACGCGATGGGGGTCAAGGATGCACGAGGACCGTTGCTTGGCACGGCCATCAGCGCAGGCGGTTGACGGTCCAGGTGTACAGTACGGAAACCCCGATCAGCCCGAAATCGACCGCAGCCCGCATCCGGTGCGGCGACGGGTCGCTGCTCTCGTGCGTGAGGATTCGGATTTCCGCGGTCGGATGCCGCGCGGCGAGCGTCACCAGCGCGACGGCGACTACCGCAAGCACCATTTTCCGGTCGCGCATCGTCAATCTCCCCCGACGTCGTTTTGCACCCTGTAGGTTCGTTTCACAAGCGCCCCGTCACGCGGCGATCGGCAGTCACGCGGCGATCGGCAGCAGACCGCCGTTCCGTGATCGATTGCGTCCCGCACCCTTGGCCGCGAACAGGGCATGGTCGGCACCGCGGTACAGCGCCTTCCAGTCCGCCTCGCGCAGCAGCGGCCCGGTGCAGCAGCCGATGCTCGCGGTGACGGCGATGTCGAACGGCATCCGCTGGCTGCGCAGTTGCTCGAGTATCGTGTCGGGCGGGATCGGCGTTGCGGCATCGACCAGGATCGCGAATTCCTCGCCGCCGATCCGGGCGACCAGCCCACCGGGCGGCACCACGGTCCGCAGCACGCGGGCGATCACGCGCAGGACCTCGTCGCCGCCGTCATGGCCGAGCAAGTCGTTCACACGCTTGAAATGGTCGACATCCGCGATCAGCAGCAACTGGTCGCCCTCCCGCCCGATCGCCCGGTCGAGGAACGCGCGCCGGTTGAGCAGCCCGGTCAGCGGTTCGGTATCCGCCAGCAATTGCGCCGCCAACTCCTGCACGCGTGCCTCGTCGCGTTCCATGCTGAGCAGGCGGATCCGGTACGCGATGGCCAGGCTGGACAGCAGCGCCTCGAGCATCATCGACACCATCGTCGAATTGTCGATCCAGAAGCTCCACGGCATCAGCCCCAGCGCGTTCACCACCCTCAGGCTCGCAAATACGATCGGCACGCCCCAGGCGATCGCGAACATCCACAGGTAACTGCTCCGCACCCCCCAGGCGCGATACAGGATCGCGGGAACCAGCGCGATCAGCGGCAGGTAGCTCAGCGACAGCAACCGATCGAGCCAGTAGATCTGCCACGGCGCGAGGACGACGAAGCCGATGCTGGTCGTGACCAGGATCGCCACGGTCGCAGTGGTGGCCGGTCGCAGCCAGCCGTCGAACACCGCCCGCTCGAAGAACGCGCGCGCGAAGATCACCGCCATGCTGGCAGAGACGGCCAGCAGGAGCACGTTGATCCGAAGCCGGACGTTGTTGTCGAGTCCCGGCACGAGCTGCCCGAGTGCCGCCGACGACGAGAAGGCATAACCGAGCAGGCACAGCACGAGCAGGCAATAAACCGGCTGGAACGCCTGTCGCAGCGCACCCCACAAGGCCAGATTATAGACGATCAGCGCGATCGCCATCCCGCCAAAGCTGGCATACAGCGCGGCCAGCAGGACTTCGCTTTCCGCCGTCTGCTCCTCGGTGGCGAGCGTTGGGCCAAGCACGACGCCACGGAGATTGGCCGCACCCTCGACATGCCAGAGCAGGCGGACGGGCGGGGCATCGTGCGGCGGCAGCGTCAGCGAGAGGGTCGCGCCGATCTTCAGATGGTGGCCCGACGTGCGGCTGGTGAAACCGGTTTGCCGGATCGCCCCGTCGGCATACCGAACGTACAACGTCACCCGATTCTGCCACACGCTGCCGGCACGCGCGCTCAATTTCGGTATCTGACTGATATCGCGCGGCAAAAACTGCGACAGAACCCAGAAATCACCTGCGCCATAGCGCGACTGCGGGGTCGTGCAGTCGAACTTCGACGGGGTCCGGAACAGGGCGGTCGCGGTCTGCCCCGGTACGGCGGGCAGGATGCAGACCGACAAGGCCCGGCCCGCCAACGCTTCGGCCGGTATCGCAGCCAGCATCGCCCATGCCGTCATGACGATGCCGATCAGCCATCGATAGCGAACCCCGAACTTCATGCACAACAGTTAGCGCGCGTTCGAAAACTAAAGGTAAAGAATATGATCGCAACGGTGTCTAATTACCGTCAATATCGCTTATACTAGGTTAGACTAGTGCGCCGACGCCCCGACTTTGTGCGCGGTGGACGGAACACAGCGCCGGGTGTGACCATCGTTCTACGGCGGTTCGACATTCAGTTTGAAACCGCCAAATCAGCTGTGCTCCCGTCATGGCGTCCTCCCGTCATGTTCCCATCCGAACGCATGCCCCCGGCGAAGGCAGCGGCCCAGCTGGAGAGGTCGCAGTAACTGCGCGCAGCCGTCGTCGGCACAGACTCCACCTGAACCCCGGCCTCCGTCGGGGAGGGGCTTCTCTCCAAGTGATATCGACGCATTAAGGCCCAGCCCGCGCCTCCTTGTTCTCCCGCGAAGGCGGGAGCCCAGTCTGGGCCCCCGCCTTCGCGGGGGAACACGCTCCCTTGCGGCAAGCGGTTCCGAACCGAGCCCCGATTGTCGCCACGTACCGCAACCGTCGCCCAGCCCAAGACGACCGTGCCCCAAAAAAAAGCCTGCCGCCGGATCCCTCCGACGGCAGGCCCTTCACCTCAAACCGTAACCGCGATTACTTCGCGTCGACGGTCTCCACCTTGCCCTTCTTCTTCGGCTTCTTCGGTGCCGCCGGCTCGATCGCGAACGACAGCGCACCGTCCTTCATCTTCACCGTCACCTCGCCGCCATGGACCAGCTTGCCGAACAACAATTCCTCGGCCAGCGGCTGCTTGATCTTCTCCTGGATCAGGCGACCCATCGGCCGTGCGCCGTACAGCTTGTCATAGCCCTTGGTCGTCAACCACGCCTTAGACTCGTCGTCGAGGACGATGTGCACGCCGCGGTCCGCCAGCTGCAGTTCGAGCTGGAGGATGAACTTGTCCACCACCCGCGCCACGACCTCGGTCGGGAGGTACCCGAACGGCACCACCGCATCGAGACGGTTGCGGAATTCCGGCGTGAACATCTTCTGCACCGCCTGCTCGTCCTCGCCCTCACGCGTGAGGTTGCCGAAGCCGACCGTCTCGCGCGCCATGTCGCTGGCACCCGCATTGGTCGTCATAATCAGGATCACGTTGCGGAAATCGACCGACTTGCCGTGCTGGTCGGTCAGCCGTCCGTTATCCATCACCTGCAACAGGATGTTGAACAGGTCCGGATGCGCCTTCTCGATCTCGTCGAGCAGCAACACGCAATGCGGGTTCTGATCGACCGCATCGGTCAGCAGACCACCCTGGTCGAACCCGACATAGCCCGGGGGCGCACCGATCAGCCGGCTGACCGAATGCCGCTCCATATATTCCGACATGTCGAACCGCTGGAGCGGAATGCCCAGGATCGTCGACAGCTGCTTGGCGACTTCGGTCTTGCCAACACCCGTAGGCCCAGTGAACAGATAGTTGCCGATCGGCTTCTCCGGCTCGCGCAGACCCGCGCGGGCCAGCTTGATCGCCGACGACAGCTTCTCGATCGCCGCATTCTGCCCGAACACCACGCGCTTCAGATCCGTCTCGAGCGTAGCCAGCGCCAGCTTGTCGTCGGTCGAGACCGACTTCGGCGGGATCCGCGCCATCGTCGCGATGACCTGCTCGATCTCCTTCGGCGTGATCGTCTTCTTGCGCTTGTTCGGCGCCACCAGCATCTGCATCGCGCCGACTTCGTCGATCACGTCGATCGCCTTGTCCGGCAGTTTCCGATCGTTGATGTACCGCGCCGACAGCTCGACCGCCGACTTGATCGCATCGGGCGTGTACTTGACGTTGTGGTGATCCTCGAACGCCGAGCGCAGACCCGCGAGGATCTTGATGGTGTCCTCGATCGTCGGCTCGTTCACGTCGATCTTCTGGAAGCGCCGCAGCAACGCGCGGTCCTTCTCGAAGTGATTGCGGAACTCCTTGTACGTGGTCGAACCGATGCACCGGATCGTGCCGCCGCTAAGCGCCGGCTTGAGCAGGTTCGACGCGTCCATGGCGCCGCCACTGGTCGCGCCAGCACCGATCACGGTATGGATCTCGTCGATGAACAGCACCGCGTCCGGCAGCTTCTCGAGCTCGTTGACGACCGCCTTCAGCCGCTCCTCGAAGTCGCCGCGATACCGCGTGCCCGCCAGCAACGCGCCCATGTCGAGCGAGTAGATGATCGCCGGCAACAGCACGTCGGGCACGTCGCCCTCGACGATCTTGCGCGCGAGCCCTTCTGCGATGGCGGTCTTGCCGACGCCGGGATCGCCGACATAGAGCGGGTTGTTCTTCGACCGCCGGCACAGGATCTGGATCGTGCGATCCACCTCCGGGCCGCGCCCGATCAGCGGATCGACCTTGCCGGCCTTCGCCTTCTCGTTGAGGTCGACGGTGAATTGCTTGAGTGCGCTTTCCGTCTTCTTCTCCTGTCCCTTGGTCGGCTTCTCGTCGTCGGCACCCTTGGGCGTCGAGGCTTCGGTCGCCTGCTGGCCACCCTTGCCGACGCCGTGGCTGATGAAGCTGACCGCATCGAGGCGGCTCATGTCCTGCTGTTGCAGGAAATAGACCGCATAGCTCTCGCGCTCGCTGAACAAGGCGACGAGCACATTGGCGCCCGTGACCTCGTCGCGGCCCGAGGACTGGACGTGGAGGATCGCGCGCTGGACGACGCGCTGGAACCCGCTGGTGGGGGAGGGATCGGTCGCCGCGTCGACCTTCAGCGCATCGAGTTCGCTGTCGAGGTAATGCGAGACGGTGTTCTTCAGTTCGCCGATCTCGACGTTGCACGCGGTCATGACCTTCGACGCATGTTCGTCGTCGATCAGCGCGAGCAGCAGATGCTCCAGCGTCGCATATTCGTGACGCCGGGACGATGCCGCCTCGAGCGCCTTGTGCAGCGTGGTCTCGAGGGCGGGTGCAAATGATGGCATTTACAATACTCCTGTCGGGCCGCGAGACCGCGAGCCCTTTGCCACTATGTCGGAACTGATATCGGTCGCATCAAGCACTTGAACCCGGCCCCGTCCGTTCCTGCGCTGTCCGAAAACACCCAGGTAAGAGGCGGGCGGTGCGATCACCGCCTGAAAAGGTCGTCGGCGATGGCGCGGTGACTGACCGCACGGTCCTTCTTGACCTGGCAGCGCGCGATCTCGCCCTGCAGCACGGTGATGCGTGCATCGAGTTCGGCGACCGACAACGGATCGAGGTCCTGCCGCACCAGTGCGTCAAGCAGATCGTCGGGACGGGAGGGGGCGTCTTCCAAGTCCATCGTGCCTGTAACGTTGACCCGCACCCGAGTGATGTCAATAAGGCCGGCACATCAAAAGGGACGTGACGAGCAGATGACCGCGATACCCGAAAACCAATCCAGTAACTTAGGTGTACCCGACGTCATGAAGGCGATCGATCCGGAACAGCCCGGCGGTCCCGAAGTGCTGGTGCTCGTCGATCGTCCGGTGCCGCAGCCGGGGCCGGGCGAGGTGCTCGTCAAGGTCGCCGCGGCCGGCGTCAATCGTCCCGAGGTGATGCAGCGCCAGGGCAAATATCCGCCCCCGCCGGGTGCACCCTCGATCCTCGGCATGGAAATCTCGGGCACGATCGTAGCGGTCGGCGACGACGTCGGCGACGAACAGATCGGCCAGCCGGTCTGCGCGCTGATTTCCGGCGGTGCCTATGCGGAATATGCCGTCGCACCGTTTGGCCAGTGCCTCCCCGTCCCCGAAGCGCTGACGATGGTCGAGGCGGCGGCAATGCCCGAGACGCTCTTCACCGTCTGGACCAACCTCTTCGAGCGTGCCTATGCGATGGAGGGCGACACCGTCCTCGTCCATGGCGGCACCAGCGGCATCGGCACGATGGCGATCGGGCTGTGCAATGTGTTCGGCATCGACATCATCGTGACCGCCGGCTCGAAGGCGAAATGCGAAGCCGCGCTGAGCCTCGGCGCAACCCACGCGATCGACTACAAGACCGAGGATTTCGTCGAGCGCGTGAAGCAGATCACCGGCGGCAAGGGCGTCGCCGCAGTGCTGGACATGGTCGGCGGCGATTACGTGCCCCGCAACCTGCAATGCCTCGCGGAGGACGGCCGCCACGTGTCGATCGCCGTCCAGGGCGGTATGACAGCCACCGTCCCCCTGTTCGAGATCATGCGCCGCCGCCTGACGCTTACCGGTTCCACGCTGCGCCCGCGCGACACCGCGTTCAAGTCGCTGGTCGCCGACGAACTGGCGCACACGGTCTGGCCGCACGTCGAGGCCGGCAAGCTGAAACCGGTCATCGACCGCACCTTCGCCTTCGCCGATGCCCCGGCTGCACACGCCCGGATGGAAGCCGGCGACCACGTCGGCAAGATCGTCCTGACGATGGAGTGAGGGGAGGGGGCTGGACGTCCGTGCGCATCCGCCCAGCCACCCCAGTCGCCACCCCCCGCCGTCACCCGCCCCCCACCCCGTCACCCCAGCGAAAGCTGTGGTATCCCCGTTTGACCGCCAACACCTGCCCCACAACTCACCACCACCCCGGCCTTCGCCGGGGTGGAAGGGGTAGGAAAGCGCCGACCCAGCCAACCTTGTTCTCCCGCGAAGGCGGGAGCCCAGTCTGGATCCCCGCCTCCGCGGGGAAACAAGCTTATCTTTGCTAAAGCCCCTCCGTCCCTGACTTCTAACAGTCACCGGACTGCGACCACCCTGTAACAATACTCGGCTAATACTCGCGACAAGGGATACCTTGCCGGGGGACGAGCTCATGAACGCCGTAACGACGTTTTCGCCATCTAGCATCATGGGCGCCGACATCACCGATATCGCCGACTTCATCCACTCGCGCCCCGCCATTCCGGAGCCGATCGTCGAACGCCGCCAGTACCGCACGATCTGGATCTCCGACGTCCATCTCGGCACGCGCGGCTGCAACGCCGGGATGCTCAACGACTTCCTCGATCACGTCGACAGCGAGACGATGTACCTCGTCGGCGACATGATCGACGGCTGGCGGCTCAAGAAGAAATTCTACTGGCCCGCCGCACACAACGACGTTCTCTGGCGGCTGCTCAAGCGCGCCAAGCGCGGCACCCGCGTCGTCTACATCCCCGGCAATCACGACGAAGTGTTCCGGCAATATTCGGGGCTAGACTTCGGCGGCATCTCGATCCGCCGGAAAGCGATCCACGAGACTGCGGACGGCCGCCGCCTGCTGGTGCTCCACGGCGACGAGTTCGATGCGATCACGCTGGCGCACCGCTGGGTCGCGCATATCGGCGACGCGGCCTACACGATGTTGATGGGCCTCAACCGCTGGGTCAACGGCGCGCGCCGCCGGATGGGCATGCCCTATTGGTCGCTGTCGAAGCACGCCAAGGCCAAGGTGAAAAACGCGGTCGCCTTCATCTCGCACTTCGAAGAGGTCGTCGCGCATGCCGCCGGCGTCCGCGGCGTCGAGGGGGTCGTCTGCGGCCACATCCACACCGCCGAGATGCGCGAGATCGCCGGCATCGCCTATTATAACGACGGCGACTGGGTCGAAGGCTGCACAGCCCTGGTCGAGCATTTCGACGGCCGGATGGAGTTGCTCCACTGGGCCGACGAAATCGCCGCCCGCGAGCGCGACAAAATCGTCACCCTAGCCGCCTGACTTAAAACCCCTCTCCCATCGGGGAGAGGGAAAGACGCGAAGCGGCGAGGGTGAGGGCAAGTCCACCGCATCAACGAAAAAGCGTGCCCTCACCCTCCCACCGCAAGTGCGGCGGGCCCCTCCCTCTCCCCGACGGGAGGGTAAAACGGAGAAGACCGATGCGTATCGCAATCGTCACGGACGCCTGGAGCCCGCAAGTCAACGGCGTCGTCCGCACCCTCCAGTCGGTCCAGCGCGAACTCGAATCGATCGGCCACCAGGTGCTCGTCGTCTCCCCCGAGCGCTTCGCCTCGATGCCATGCCCGACCTATCCCGAGATCCGCCTCGCCTTCGCGCGGTCCGGCGCGGTCGGTCGCATGCTCGCCGCCTTCGGTGCCGATGCGATCCACCTAGCCACCGAAGGGCCGGTCTGCCTCGCCGCCCGCTCGTGGTGTCTCGCCCGCGCGCTCCCGTTCACCAGCGCTTATCACACGCAGTTTCCCGATTACGTCGCCGCCCGCACCGGCGCGAACCCCGACTGGATCTGGCGCTACATCCGCTGGTTCCACCGTCCCGCGCAGTCGATCCTCGTCTCCACGCCGTCTGTCGCGAAGACGCTCGCGGAGCACGGCCTGCACCAGGTCCGCGAATGGGGCAGGGGCGTCGACTTCGCGCAGTTCGGCCTCGATGGCGCCCGCGATCCGGACATGGCGGCGCTCCCCGGCCCGATCCAGCTCTATGTCGGCAGGGTCGCGGTCGAGAAGAACATCGAGGCGTTCCTGTCCTCCGCGCATCCCGGCACCAAGGTCGTGGTCGGCGAAGGCCCCGCCCGCGCCGCGCTCGCCCGCCGGTTCCCGGACGCGGTCTTCCTCGGCCAGCGCTCCGGCCTCGACCTCGCCGCCGCCTATCGCACCGCCGACGTCCTAGTCTTCCCCAGCCGCACCGACACGTTCGGCCTGGTCATGATCGAAGCCCTCGCATGCGGCACGCCGGTCGCGGCCTACCCGGTCACAGGCCCGATCGACGTCCTCGACGACCGCGTCGGCGCCATGCACGACTACCTCGACACCGCGATCGCCACCGCACTGACCCGCGACCGCGTCACCTGCGCCGCCTATGCCGCCCGCTACAGCTGGCCGGCCAGCGCCCGCCAGTTCCTCCACGCGCTCGTCCCGCTGGAAGGAAAGCTCATGGCCGCCTGAGCTTGCGTGCTTGCCTGTTGCCCCGGCGCGCACTAAGTCTCCTTCATGTCAGGCCGCTCCGAAAGGGGCGGCCCTTTCTATTTTTACGGAGTTTCCGCCGTGGCCCAGCCGCTCATGCCCCACGCGACCGCCGCCTGGATGGTCGACAATACCGCGCTCAGCTTCGAGCAGATCGCGGACTTCTGCGGTCTGCACATCCTCGAGATCCAGGCGATCGCCGACGACACCACCTCGACCAAATTGACCGGTCGCGATCCCGTCCGCGCACATGAGGTGACGCAGGAAGAGATCGACAAGGGCGCCGCCGATCCCGACTACCAGCTCAAGATGATCAAGGGCCCCGAGCAGGTCCGCCGCACCAAGGGCCCGCGCTACACGCCGGTCTCGAAGCGCCAGGACAAGCCGGACGGCATCGCGTGGATCATCCGCAATCATCCCGAGATCACCGACGGCGCGATCTCGCTGCTGATCGGCACCACGCGCACGACGATCGCCGCGATCCGCGACCGCAGCCACTGGAACATCGCCAACATCACCCCGAAGGATCCCGTGACGCTGGGCCTGACCTCGCAGCGCGAACTCGACGCGGCGGTGGCCAAGGCCGCGAAGGCCGCCGGCATGGAAGCCCCGACCGACACCCGCCTTGAAGGCGACCGCGAGGTCCTGCTCCAGCAACTCCGCGCCGAGCGCACCCAGGCGGCCGCGGACGCGCAGTTCGTGGCAGACGGCGGCGTCCTCCCGGTCAAGCCGCTCTTCGACGACCCCTTCAAGCGCTGACCTTTCTTCCCCTCCCGCAAGCGGGAGGGGGCAGGGGGTGGGCTAGCGCTCTCCTCAAACGATAGGGCTAGTGAGAGTCGCCAGCCCGCCAGGCCGCTCCCGCATTTAGATAATCCCGCGCGTCATTGTTCTCCCGCGAAGGCGGGAGCCCAGTCTGGGTCCCCGCCTTCGCGGGGAAACATGCTTCCGTCGCCTCAAGCGGAGAGATGCCCAACCATTCCGAGATGACGGAGCGCACGCGAAGTGCTGCTCCAGCAGCTCCGCGCCGAGCGCACGCACGCTGCTGCCGACGCGCAGTTCGTGGCGGAGGGCGGCATCCTCCCGGTCAAGTCCCTGTTCGACGACCCCTTCAAGCGCGGACCTGAACTTATCCCCCTCCCGCAAGCGGGAGGGGGCAGGGGGTGGGCACGCGCTCCCCTCAAACGATAAGGCCGGCGAGTACAGATCGCCTAACGAGCGCCGCGCATGACGTCAGCGCGCGCCCACCCCCCGGCCCCCTCCCGCGAGCGGGAAGGGGGAGCAGAAGTCCGCTGGCCTGCACTGCATCCAGTTGCTAACCGCAACCGATGGCAACGCTTCTCGAGACGATCGCGCCGACCAGCCACAAGGGCCTGACCTACCCGTTCGGCGGCGCAGAGCCCGCAACCGGCGGCGTGTTTCAGGTCGCCCCCGGCATAGACTGGGTCCGCCTGAAGATCCCCGGCCCGCTGAAACACGTCAACTGCTGGCTACTCGCCGAAACCGAAGGCGAAGCCCTGATCGACACCGGCATGAACACGTCCGAAGCCCGCGACGCCTGGAAAGCCATCTTCAACGGCCCCAAAGCCAACACCCGCATCACCAAGATGATCGGCACCCACTTCCACCCGGACCATATCGGCCTCGCCGGATGGATGTGCGACCACCATGCCGCCCCCCTGATCATGACCCGCGCCGAATGGCTCACCGCGCGCATGCTCGCCGCGGACGCGCGCGACTCCGTCCCCCCCGAAATGCTCGCCTTCTGGCGCGGTGCAGGCTGGGGCTCAGAACAGATCGACCACGCCACCGCCAAGGGCTGGGCCGGCTTCCGCAAGATCATTACCCCGCTCCCGCTCAGCTACACCCGCATCGAAGACGGCGACACGCTCGCCATCGGCGCGCGCGACTGGCGGATCGTCACCGGCTCCGGCCACTGCCCCGAACACGCGTGCCTGTACGACGAAGCCGGCGGCATCCTCATCGCCGGCGACCAGGTCCTGCCGCGGATCAGCCCCAACGTCTCGCTCGGCGTCACCGAACCGAACGCCGACCCGCTGGGCGAATGGTTCGCGTCGATCGCAAAGCTCAAGACGCTCCCCGCCGACCTGCTCGTCCTCCCCGGCCACGGCGACCCGTTCACCGGCCTCCACACCCGCCTCGACGCGATGGACCGCGAACACCGCGAGCGGCTCGACGAACTCGCCGTCTTTCTTGCCGAACCGCGCCGCGCGGTCGACTGTTTCGGCCGCCTGTTCCGCCGCGCGATCGGGCAGGACGTGCTCGGCATGGCCACCGGCGAGGCACTCGCGCATCTCCGCCGCCTCGAAGTCGAAGGCCGAGCGACCCGCGACACGCAAGATGGCGTATGGTGGTGGCACGCAGCCTGAGTTAGCATGCGGCCAAATTCAAGAGGATAGCCCCATGTGCGACGAGCATACCGCAGACGATAACGAAGCGTATCTGGCCGGCGTCTCGCGCCGCCAGTTCGCCGTGATGACCGGCGCGATGGGCCTGACGATGCTGCTGCCCGCCCCCGCCAACGCCGCCGTCATCAAGGGCCGCGACGTCGCGATCACCACGCCCGACGGCAAGGCCGACGCCTATTTCGTCGCGCCCGCCACCGGCAAGCATCCCGGCGTGCTGATCTGGCCCGACATCATGGGCCTGCGTCCCGCCTTCCGGCAGATGGCCGACCGGCTTGCGCAATCCGGGTACGCGGTGCTCGTCGTCAACCAGTTCTACCGCTCGACCAAGGCGCCGTTCCTCGCTCCCGGCGAATCCTACGACCAGCCCGCCGTCCGCGCCCGCATCGCGCCCTTCCGCGAAGCGCTCACGTCCGAGGGCACGGTCCGCGACGCGAAGGCCTTCACCGCCTTCATCGACGCGCAACCGCAAACTGATCGCAAGCGCGGCATGGCGACTACCGGCTATTGCATGGGCGGCCCGATGGTCATGCGAACCGCCGCAGCCGTCTCGAACCGGATCCACGCCGGCGCGACCTTCCACGGCGGCGGCTTCGTCACCGACAAGCCCGACAGCCCGCATCTTCTGATCCCGCAGATGAAGGGCCGATACCTCATCGCGATCGCCGCCAACGACGACGCCCGCGCGCCCACCGAAAAGGACACGCTCCGCACCGCCTTCGCCGCGGCGAAACTGCCGGCCGAGATCGAGGTGTACGAAGGCACGATGCACGGCTGGTGCCCGCCCGACTCGAAGGTCTACAATCCTGTCCAGGCGGACAAGGCGTGGTCCCGCATGCTCGCGCTGTTCGACAAGGCGCTGGTGTAACAGAGGGCTGAACCTAGCATTCC
>NZ_JANBVH010000044.1 GCF_024273235.1 Sphingomonas faeni
GCGATCATTACCGTTTTTCAAAGGATTGGCTTGAATTTATCAGGCGGAAGTCGACAGTCATGGTGCGCGTGGCCAGACCTGGGTGTGACCGGGTGGTACATGGCCGGCGAGACGGGAGGCGTCGTGCGACAGCGGCAAAATCCGCAGGCACGGGGTCGGTCGGCTGCCGCGGCATCGATGCTCGGATATCCGTGGCGGCGAAGGGGGGTCTTGGGTGAAGAATGAATCCGTAGTCGAATTGATCAAGGATCTGACGGCCAAGCTTTCGGCGGTTGCCGAAGAATTCAATGGCAGGATCGCGCAAGCGGAAAAACCATTGTCGCCCGCCGACGAGCCCAGCGACGCGACGCTGATCGAACACGCCAACACCGTCCTGGCGGAACGGCGCATGCGTCGCCGGTACCTGCCGGAGGAATTGTTTCACGAGCCCGCCTGGGACATGTTGCTGGCGTTGTTCGTCGCGCGCGACGATCGATCGCCGATGAACATCAAGGCACTGGTCGCCCTGTCCGACGCGCCCGTCACCACCTCGCAGCGCTGGATCGAGCATCTCCACAAGCTGAAGCTGATCGACCGGGTGGTCGATCCGACCGATCGGCGACGGGTCGAGATATCGCTCAGCTACAATGGCGAGCAGGCGATGAAAGCCTATCTACGGGCGCTCGCCCGGAGCTGAGCCTTCGCCTTTCGCCTATCTATGTGCGACGGCCGCATCGATAGAACCATATCCCGATGTATCGGCCCATGTCTGAAACCGAAATACAGTATATCTACAAGGTGGTTCTGATTTTAGGGTAGTACATCACGAACCGGATGTAATTCTATTAAGTATCAAAATACGCGAATATTTCGCCGTTTTGATTTGGTAGCATTTGATTAATAGGCTCGAGCCAATTTTGTTCCCTGCCGCTGGGTAAGGGATCAAAAAAATTGTTTCGACCGTTGTCAAAGCCTGTTGGACAAGGCAGCCGTTACTCGCGCGCCCTTGCGGCTTTGCGCGGTACGCCTTTGCGCGGTACGGTGGCGATCCTGCTCGCCGGGACGGGGCTCCAGGCATTGGTCAGCTCGCCCGCATCGGCGCAGGTGTCCGGCAGCACGAGTGTCGGTACGCCAGCCGGTACTGCGGCCGGTACCCCGATCATCAACACGGCGGGCCTCCGCTACGACCTGGGCGATGCGACCCGGTCGACGACGTCGAACACCGTGACGATCGTCGTCGCAGAGCGCCTCGACGTCGCGCTCACCGGCGACATTGGTGGCGCGATCGTCGTGACGACCGCGCCGACCGTCGTTCCGTTGACGCTGACCAATCTCGACAACGGCAATGAATCCTTCGTGCTGGCCGTCACGCTGGTAGCTGGGACGAACTCGCCCGGCACCATAGTGGTGCGCACGCTGGTGATCGATGCGGATGGCGACGGCCTGTACGATGCCACCCGCGATCCGGCGCTGGTGGACGGCAAGACGCCCAGCCTGTCGCCAGGCCAGTCGATCAAGCTGCTGGCGATCGTCGCCGCGGCACCCGGCACGGGAGCCCCTGCGGCCGCCCCCGCCACGGCGACTCTAACCGTCACCGCACGATCGACGACCGGATCGGGCAGCGCCGGCACCGGCTATGATGGCCTGGGCGATGGTGGCGGCGCTGCGGTGGTGGGCCCGACCGGAGCAAGCGCCAGCGTCTCGATTCCACTGACCACCGCCACCGCCGCCGGCGCGTCGCTGTTCAAGAGCCAGTCGGTACGCGCCGCCGACGGATCGCAGAACGCGGTGCGCGATTCGGTCATCACCTACACGCTCGAGGCGCGCTTTACCGACGCCGTCGCCGGGGCGCGGATCGCCGACCCGATCCCTGCCGGCACCGTTTTCGTCCCCGGCAGCCTGATGCTCGACGGCGTTCCGCTCAGCGATGCCGCGGACGGCGACGCGGGTCGCTTCGACGCGACTGGCGCTCAGGCCGGCGCCCAGACCGGCGGCCCACAAGCCCCCGGGATCGCCGTCGCGCTCGGGCAGGTCGCCGCCGCCTCCGTCCACACCGTCCAGTTCAAAGCCAAGATCCAATGAGGAGCATAGCCATGATCTCACGTCCCATGATTGCCGCCATCCTGACGTCGACGGCCGCCGTCGCGTCGGCTGCTGCGGGCCCCTTGCAAGTGACCAGCAGCGTCATGGTCGAGGCCCGCAGTGCCGCGCCCGACGGCACCACCCGGGTTACGCTGGTGAAGCCGTCGCGGGTAACGCCGGGCGACAAGGTGATCTTCATCCTGGCCTATCGCAACACCGGCGCGCAGCCGCTGGCCGACGTGGTGCTCGACAATCCGTTGCCGCGCCAGATCGCCTATCGCGCCGCCAATCCCGGTTCGCCCGCGCCCGACGTGTCGGTCGACGGCAAGACTTTCGGTTCGCTCGCCACCCTGCGCGTCCGCAGCCCCGACGGCGGCACGCGCGCGGCGAACCCCAACGATGTCACCAGCGTCCGGTGGCGCCTCGCGAGTCCGATCCCGGCCGGCGCGCAAGGCCAGTTCGCGTTCCAGGCCGTCCTGAAATGATCCCGACCCTCACCCACCACGCCTGAACACACCAGAAGGAAGACCAAGACATGCATGCAAAAGGGGTAATACGCACGCTGATGGCCGGAACGGCCGCAGTCGTGTCGTTTGGAACTGCATCGGCGCAGACCGCGCCGGGGCCCGCCGGCACCGCCGCGGGCACGACCATCACCAACACCGCGCAGGCGAGCTACACCGTCAACGGCGTGCAGCAGAGCGCCACGTCGAACGTCGCGACGTTCGTGGTCGATCTGAAAGCGAACCTGACGGTCGCGCCGCTGGGCGGCAACACGCCCGTCTCGATCGGCGAGACCGATGCGGTGCTGAAATTCACCGTGACCAACAACACCAACGGAACGCAGGATTTCATCCTGTCGCCCATCCAGAGCCTGCTCGGCGGTGTGTTCGCAGGGGATAATTTCGACGTCGACAACATCCGTATCATCGTCGATTCGGACGGCGACAACCTCTATACTGCCGCCGATACCGCGACCTACATCAACGAACTCCCCGCGGACCAGACCAGGACCGTCTTCATCGTCGCGAACGTGCCTGCAGAGCAGGCCGCGTCGCTCGCCACCGTCACGCTGGTGGCGCAGATCGCCGCGGGCGGCGACGTGACGCGGCAGGGCGATGCGCTGGTATCGAACGGCCTCGCCGCCAACCGTGACGGCGTGGTCGACGTGGTCTTTGCCGACAATGATTCGGGCTTCGGCGACCTCGCGTTCAACGGATACGGTCGTGCGACGCTGGCGTACGAGATCACGACCCGCAACGTGGACCTCTCGATCGCGAAATCGTCGACGGTCATCTCGGATCCGGTGAGCGGGATCACACTGCCCAAGGCGATTCCGGGTGCGATCGTGCGCTATTGCCTGATCGTGAGAAACGCGACGACGCTGACCCCGGCGCGCAACGTCAACCTGACCGATCTCATTCCCGCCAACACGACGTATGAGGCCAACTCGATCACGGTCGGCGGCATCGCCCTCGGCGACGAATGCGTGCTGGACGGCCTCCCGCTGAGCGATGCCGGTGGTACGGTATTGCCGGTGAGCGGCATCACCGGATCGTACGACGCGACGGCCCGGCAGGTGAGGGTGACGATCCCGACGGTGACCTCGCTCCTGCCGGTCGCCGCGAGCTTCCGCGTGAAGATCAACTAAACCCGCCCCTCGCGGACCCCGTCCCTCGATAAAGGAACGACCGATCCCGGCACGCGTGGCGACGCGTGCCGGGGGAGGATCCTGCATGTCCAGCCTCCACCGCCTTTCGCGCCCTTGCGCCCCGATCCTGACGATGGTCCTGACGATGGTCTGGGCCATCCTGTACGGGCTCGTGGTCGGCTGCCTGCCGGTCGCGGCGCAGACGGGTGCCGAGGGTACTGGCCAGACGCGCATCCAGAACAGCGCGACGCTGTCGTTCGACGATGCGGGCAGCAATACGGGCATCCGCACGGTGACCTCGAACACGGTTTCGCTCGATGTGAACCGCGCCAAGCGCCCGACGACGCTGACGTTTCGCCTGCCGCCGCCCAATTACGCAATGACCGGCGCCGCGTGTCAGACCACGCCGACCCTGCTCTTCACGCCGGCGCCGATCGACGCCGCGACCTATGCCGCGTCGTCCCCGATCGCGACCGTCGACATCTATGCGGACATGATCCTGGTGCTCGACAACCAGGCCGGCAACCGCGATCCCGATTTGCGCGAAACCGCGATCATCGCGGTCGAGGTCGGCACCATCAAGACCACGCTGACGCTGACCGAGACCGCGGTCGCCAGCGGCATCTTCGCCGGCGGGATCCCCGCCGTCGCGACCGGCAAGTATCCCGAGCTCGCGGCCTGCGATATCCGCAACCAGCGCGGCGCGGCGATCAAGCTGAGCTTTGCCGAGGACGGCTACAGCCTCGCCTCGATGGCGTCGCTGCTGATCGATCCGGCTGGCTATACCTTCGATTCGCGGACCGGCGCGCTGGTCGACGGCACCACCGTGTCGCTGGTCGACGAGACCGGCCAGCCCGCCACCGTGTTCGGCGACGACGGGGTCAGCCGCTATCCCTCCACCGTGATCACCGGCGAGGCGGTCACCGACGCCAGCGGCCGGGTGTATCCGGGCGAGACGGGGCGCTATCGTTTCCCGCTGACCGCACCGGGGCGCTATTTCCTGAAGGTCGCGCCGCCCGGCACCTACACCGCGCCCTCGACCGTGGATCGCGCGACGCTGGCGCAGTTGAAGGACCCGCAGGGCAGGGCGTTCATCCTCAACGACACGAGCTTCGGCGGATCGCTGACGCTGTCGACGCCCGAGCCGTTCTCGGCCGACATTCCGCTCGACAGCCCCGGCGCGGGGACGCTGCTGCTGACCAAGATCGCGTCCGTGCGCGAGGCGTCGCCGGGCGATTTCGTCCAGTATCTGCTGCGGATCACCAACCGCGATGCCGTCCCGGCGCGCGGGCTCCACGTCGCCGATACGCTACCCAAGGGATTGCGCTACGAGCGCAATTCCGCACGCGGCGGGGACGAGCCGACCGTGTCGTCCGATGGCCGCACGCTCGACTTCGTCATTCCGGTGCTGGCGGCCGGCGCCTCGACCGAGCTGAAATACGTCGTCAGCATCGCCCCCGGCGCACCCGCCGGCGAAGCGCTCAACCGCGCGCGCGTCGTCGGGCAGGGCACCGTCACCAGCAACGAGGCGGCGGCATCGGTTCGCCTGCGCCCGCTGTTGTTCACCGACGCGATGACGATCATCGGCCGCGTGACCGAGGGGAATTGCGGCGATCCGGTCGACAAGCGCAAGGGCGTGGCCGGCATCCGCCTGTTGATGGAGGACGGCACGTTCGTCGCCACCGATCGCGACGGGCTGTACCATTTCGAGGGCGTCCGTGCCGGGCGTCACGTCGTCCAGATCGACACGTCGAGCATCCCCGCGACGCACGCGCCGGTCGCCTGCGACATCGACACGCGTCAGGCGAACAGTGCGATCTCGCGGTTCGTCGAGGGAGACGGCGGCTTGCTCAAGCGCGTCGACTTCCAGCTGAAGCCGACCGGCAAGGCCAAGGCTGCCGATGCCGCACTGCCGATCACGGTGGTCGACGACGCCACCGCTGCGGGCAGCCGCGACTGGCTCGCCAGCGGCCAGACCGCCGGCGTAGACTGGCTGTTCCCACTCGCCGACCATAACCCGCGCGCACCGGTCGTCCGCGCCGTGATCAAGCATCTGCCCGGCCAGCGGGTCGCGCTGACGATCAACGGCAAGCAGGTCGAGCCGCTGGCGTTCGATGGCACGGAGCAGCGCGACGGTACCGATCTCGCGGTCTCGCGCTGGACCGGCATCCCGTTGATCGACGGAGACAATCGTCTCCAGGCACGCGTGCTCGCCGCCGATGGCAGCGTCGTCAAGACGCTCGACCGGATGGTGCATTATGCAGGCCTGCCGGTCCGTGCGGTGTTCGATGCCGCCAACAGCCGGCTGGTCGCCGATGGCCTCACCCGACCGCTGATCGCGGTGCGCGTGACCGACAAGGCCGGTCGTCCGGTCCGCGCGGGGACGATCGTGCCGTTCACGGTCGACCAGCCCTATACCGCCGCGGTCGAGGTCGCGCTGGAGCAGACCCGCCAGCTTGCCGGGCGTGAGCGCACGTCGACGACCGCGCTGGTGGTGGGCGACGACGGGCTCGCCTTCCTCGCGCTCCAGCCGACGACGCAGGCGGGTGCCGCGCGCGTGGTCATCTCGCTGACCGAAGATAAAATAGTCCACACCAACGAAGTTCGCGCCTGGCTGGCCGCGTCCGCCAAGGACTGGATCGTGGTCGGCTTCGGCGCGGGCTCGATCGGCTACGACATGCTCAGCAAGCGCCAGTCTGGCCTGCCCAGGTCGGAGCGCAACAGCGTCGTCACCGACGGCCAGCTCGCTTTCTACGCCAAGGGTCGCGTCAAGGGATCGTGGCTGGCGACGATCGCCTATGACAGCGACCGCAAATACGACCCCGACCGCGGCCTGCTCGGCACGATCGACCCCGATCGCTATTACACCGTCTATGGCGACGGTTCGCGCCAGGGCTATGACGCGGCGACGCGGCGGAAGCTGTACCTGCGGCTCGAGCGTCGCGAATTCTACGCGCTGTTCGGCGATTTCGAGACCGGGTTCACCGATGCGCAGCTGACCCGCTACAACCGCACGCTCAACGGCGTGAAGGCTGCGTACGAAGGCAAGCGGGTGCGCGCGACCGGGTTCGCCGCGCATACCGACACGCTGTATTCGCGCGACGAGATCCAGGGCAACGGCCTCAGCGGCCCGTACCGCCTCTCCGGGCGCAACATCGTGCCGAACAGCGACAAGCTGCGGCTGGAGACGCGCGATCGGTTCCGGTCCGAGCTGATCGTGGCGACGACGCAGCTGACCCGGCACATCGACTACGACATCGATACCTCAATGGGCACGGTGCGGTTCCGCAACCCCGTCCTGAGTCGCGACAGCAACCTCAATCCGACCTTCATCGTCGCCGATTACGAGGTCGAGAGCGGCCGATCGGCCAAGCTGGCCGCCGCTGCCCGCGTCGCGACCAAGCTGGCGAACGGACGCGTCGAGGTGGGCGTCGCGGCGATCCGCGACGAGACCAATGGCCAGGCTACCGTGCTCGGCGCGGACATCAAGGCGCGCGTGACCGCGAATACCGAAGTGCGCGGCGAGATCGCCAAAGGCGGACGCGGCGGGCTGGGCCGGGGGCTCGCCTATCTCGCCGAGATCGACCATCACGGCGCGAAGCTCGACCTGCTCGCTTATGCCCGGCAGCAGGATACCGCGTTCGGCGTCGGCCAGCAGAACCTGGTCGAGGCGGGCACGCGGAAATTCGGGCTCGACGGTCGCGTTCGCCTGACCGACCGGCTGAGCCTGACGGGTGTGGTGTGGCACCAGCAGCAGCTCGACAGCGCGGGGACGCGGACCGCCGCCGACGCGCGGATCGAGTATCGCCGCGACTCCGGCACGATCTTCGTCGGTGGGCAATATGCCTCCGACCGCGGCATCGACGGCAAGCCCCGCGACAGCCGCCTGCTGACGCTCGGCGGTACGCAGCTGCTGTTCGACAGCAAGCTGAGCGTCACCCTGCAGACCCAGTTCGCGCCGGGTGGCGACAGCGACAGCGTCGACTTCCCGATCCGCCACCAGATCCAGCTGGCGTATCGGATCACGCCGGGCATCCGCCTGATCGGTGGGTACGAGATCGCCGACGGCGACGGCTTCGTCGCGCATACCAAGCAGTTCGGCGTCGACGTCGCGCCCTGGACCGGCGCCAAGCTGATGAGCACGCTCAACCAGCAGGCGATGGGAGAGAATGGCGAAAGGACCTATGCGCAATATGGTCTCAGCCAGTCAGTCCCGATCGGCAAGAACTGGACCATCGACGGCACGCTCGATGCCAGCAACACGCTGAAGGGGCGCATCCCCGAGGGCGCGGTGGTCAATCCGTTCCAGCCGGTCACGTCGGGCGGCTATGTCGGGCAGGACCAGACCAACGGCGATTACGCCGCCGCCACGCTCGGCGCGACCTATCGCCAGACGCTGTGGTCGGTGAACGGTCGGCTCGAATACCGCAATGCCGACAGCGGCGATCGCTGGGGGATCACCACCAACTTCCTGCGCACGCTGGGCCAGGGCAAGACGCTGGCGTCGAGCGTCAAGGCGTACACGATCAAGGACCGGACCGGCGCGGTCGCGACCTATGCCACCGCCGATATCGCGCTCGCCTTCCGGCCGCTCGACAGCCGCTGGTCGGTGCTCGAACGGCTCGAACTGCGGCACGAAAGCGCGGATGCGGGGTTCTCGGACTCCAATTCGCTTGGCGTGCCCGCCTATGGCGGCGGCGATCAGGTGACGTCGCGGATCATCAACAACCTTGCCGTCAACTATCGCACCGGCCCCGAAGGGCTCGGGCACGGGACCGAGGCGACGCTGTACTACGGCGCGAAATACGTCGCCGGGCGGTTCGCCGACGACACCTATGACGGGTATATCGACGTCACCGGGTTCGAGTTGCGCAAGGATGTCGGCACGCGGTTCGATATCGGCGTCAGCGGATCGGTGCAGCACGCCTGGTCGCGGGGAGCGTGGTCGTGGAGCGGCGGGCCGTCGGTTGGGGTGTCGCCTGCACAGAACACCTGGATCAGCGCCGGCTACAACGTGTCCGGCTACCGCGACCGCGATTTCGAGGACGACCGCTACACGCGGCAGGGGCCGTACGTGACGATGCGGCTGAAGTTCGACCAGACCACGATCGGCTCGGCGTTCGGTGGCGCCACGCGCGCGCTGTTCGGCGGGCGGCGATAATCACAGGGAGAGAAATCAATGCCTATGCCGAGCCAGCCGACACCCATGCCGCTGCCGCGCGACTTCACCGATCACGGTCCATGCGTCGAGGATCTCGCACGGGCATTCGCGATGCAGGACGCGGCGACCAGCGAGGCGCTGATCGAGACGCTGGCGACGCAGGCGATCCGGCAATGGCGGCTGGACGATGCGACGTTCTGGCAGCGGGTGAAGTTCCAGGCGCGGATGATCCGGGCGCAGATGGGGTCGGGGCGGCACTGAGGTAATTCGGGATGCGACTGTTCTTCCCCCCTCCCTGGAAGGGAGGGGCTGGGGGTGGGTCGGGTTCCGCGTGATCCGGACGGGTGCGGCTCAAGCCGGCCTACCCACCCCCAACCCCTCCCTTTCAGGGAGGGGAGCGCGTTATCCTTGGGTTGGACCGCTCGATCCAAGATGCCCGCCTATTTCTCGTCGGTGGTCAGTTTCACCTTGTTCGGCAGCTTCTTCCCCTTGGTCCTGCGTGAGGGCAGCTGGACCGGGTTCTTTTTCTTCCACTGCGCAAACGTCATCGGACCCTCGGGCGTGTCGATGATCGTGTCGTCGATCGAACTCATGCAAATTCCTCCGGCAAGCCCAACGCACAAGCGCAGCAAGGGGGACCCTCGAAGGGGTGGTTCACTCTATCGGGGAAAATGGTGCGGCCAAGAAGACTCGAACTTCCACGGGCTTTCGCCCACAACGACCTCAACGTTGCGCGTCTACCAGTTCCGCCATGGCCGCCCATGAAACATCACCGGGCGAACCCGGCATCTGGTAGGCGAGCGCCACTAGCAAGGGTTTGAACGCTACGCAACGGCCTTTGCGAAAAACCGTTCGTCCGGTACCGGAAACGATGCTCCGACCCTTCTCTACCGATACCCGAAGCGAAACGCGGCGCGTTCTCGCGCTCGCATGGCCGGTGATGCTGACCAGCCTCAACTGGACGATCCTCCACGTCACCGACGTGATCGTGGTCGGGCTGGTCGGCGCGCACGAGGTGGCGGCGCTGGGGGCGAGCCGGTCGCTGACCTTCATCGCGATCGTCACCGGGCTTGCATGGCTGTCTGGCGTGCTGGTCCATACCGCGCGTGCCGACGGCGCGGGCGATCTGCCGCGGACCGGGCAGGTGCTGCGCGAGGGGCTGGTCCTCGGGCTGCTGCTCGGGCTCGTCGTCGGCGGCGTCATGTTCGTGTTCGCGGATCCGATGCTTGCCGGGATCGGCGTCGCGCCAACGCTGGTCGAGCCGGCGGGGCGGGTCGTGCGCGTCATGGCCTTCACCTATCCGCCGCAGTTGATGATCGTCGCCGCGAGCTTCTTCCTGGAGGGCGTCAGCCGACCGCGGCGCGTCGCGGTGGTCAATTTGTCGATCCTGCCGCTCAACGCGGTGCTGGCCTGGGCGATGTCGGGCGGGCATCTCGGCTTGCCGGCGATGGGCGCGGTCGGTGCCGCGACCGCCACGGCGATCGCGTCGGGTCTCGGCGCGGTCGGGATGATCGCCGCCGCGCTGACCTTGCCGCGCGCGAAGGAGCGTGGCGTTCGTCGAATCGATGCAGCCGCATGGCGTGGCATGCCCGCGGGGATCGCCGCGCTCGCGGTGTTCGGGATCGTCCCCGCGGTCGCGTCGGGGCTGGAGCTGGCCGGCTTCTCGATCCTGATCGCGCTGTCGACGCAGTTCGGCGACGACGTCGCGCATGCGTTCCAGATCGTGTTCTCGGTTCACAACGTCACGTTCGCGCTGGCGCTCGGGCTTGGTTCGGCCTGTGGCGTCCGCGTCGGCAATGCGGTGGGCGAAGGGGAGCCGAAGGCCGGTATCTCGCGCGCGCTGATCGCCACCGGGCTGTCGATGCTCGCGCTGGGTGCGTGTGGGATCGTGCTCGTCGTCGCGCGCGGGCCGATCGTCGCGGCGTTTCCGTCGGATGCCGCGACCCACGCCGTTGCGCTGGCGATGCTGCCGGTATGGGCGCCGTTCATCCTGTTCGACGGCGCGCAGGTGGTGCTGGTCTATGCGCTGCGCTCGCTCGGCGATCAGGTGGTCGCGGGGGTTAACAGCATCGTCGCGTATTTCGCCGTCACCGGCGGGGCGGGCTGGTGGATGGTGCATGCGGGGGTTGGACCGATGGCGCTGGTCTACGCGTCGGGGCTTGGGATGCTGACGGCGGCGGTGCTGCACGGCGGCCGGTTCTGGATCGTGAGCCGGCGGTTGCGCGCCTGATTTATCCTCCCCCGCAAGGGGGAGGTGGCACCGCAGGTGACGGAGGGGGAGGAACGCGCAACGCTTGTCGCCTTTTCCTCCCCCTCCGTCTGGCAAGTGCCAGCCACCTCGCCCTGGCGGGGGAGGATCGAAGCGTTACCGCGTCGTCTCGCCGGCAAAGCTCAGTTCGAGGCGCTTCGAGTTCGCGGGCACGTTCAGCGTCGCGGAGTTGAAATCGATCGCGCCGCCCGGCGCCAGCGTCCGCTGCTGCGGGGTGATCGTCCAGCTATAGACCAGCCGGCCCTGCGCATCGCGGAGTTCGGCGCGGATGTCGGGTACGCGCTGGCGCTGGTTCGACGGGTTGGTGACCTGGCCACTGACCGCGAACAGCTCGGAGCCGTTATCCAGTTCGCGACGCTCGATCGGATTGTCGCGCAGCCGCAGCGGCGTCTCGTCGCTGCCGATCCCGAGCCCCAGCTTTGCCGCGACGCCCGGTGCACCCAGATACACGATCGCCCCCGCGGCGATCAGCATCAGCAACCCGGCGAGCACCGCCACGATCGTCCAGCGCCGCGTGGTGTTGCGGCGCGGGCGAAACGGCGGCTGCTCGGTGACCGGCGGGAATGTCGGCGCGGCATAGGTCGGCGCGATTACGGGCTCAGGCGTCGTCGGTGCGGCCGTCATTGGCGCAGGGGGCGCGAACGGCGCGAATCGTTCCGCAGGCTCTGCGGCGGGCGTCCGCGCCAGTGGAGCGAGCGGCGGCGGGGCAGGCGCGAGCGGGGTCGGTTCGGGCAGGTCGAGCGTGTCCTCGACCACCGGAGCAGCGGCCTGGAACCAGCTGTGCCGGCAGTTGGCGCAGCGAACGGTGCGACCATCGGTCCCGATCGCGCTGTCGGGCACTAGATAGCGGGTGCTGCACTCGGGACATTGGAGGATCATGGATACGCTTCACCAGCGGCCGCCGGAGCGCGACCGTTCTCGTGCCGAATAAGCACGCCGCCGACGGATGTGGCAAGCTTGAAGCGGCCCGCGCTTTCATGCGAAAGCGCCGATACGGGCATTGGCACGGGCATCAAGCGGGCGAAAGCGGGCGCAACCACGTCATGGCGAATATCGTCCAATTCGAGAATGTCGGGCTTCGGTACGGCACGGGTCCGGACGCTGGACCGGAGACGCTCTCAGACGTCAGCTTCACGCTGCGTAGCGGTGCGTTCTATTTCCTCACCGGTGCGAGTGGCGCCGGCAAGACCTCGCTGCTGAAGCTGCTGTACCTCGCGCAACGGCCGACGCGCGGCGTGATCCGGCTGTTCGGCGAGGATGCGGTGGTGCTGTCGCGCGATCGCCTGCCGGGATTTCGCCGCCGGATCGGCGTGGTGTTCCAGGATTTCCGGCTCGTGCCGCACCTGTCGACCTGGGATAACATCGCGCTGCCGTTGCGGGTCGCCGGGATGCCCGAGGCGGATATCGAGCAGCCGGTGCGCGAGATGCTCGCCTGGGTCGGGCTTGCCGAGCGCGCCGATGCGCGGCCGGCGACGCTGTCGGGTGGCGAGCAACAGCGCGTCGCGATCGCGCGCGCGGTGATCGCACGCCCCGAGATCCTGGTCGCGGACGAGCCGACCGGCAACGTCGATCCCGACATGGCCGAGCGGCTGCTGCATCTGTTCGAATCGCTCAACAAGCTGGGGACGACGGTCGTGGTCGCGACGCACGACTTCCATTTGCTGGGGCGGATACCGGGGGCGCAGATGATGCGGCTCGATCGCGGGCGGCTGCTCGATCCGACGGGATCGCTCCGTTATCCGCCGACGCGGCCCGAATGATCGGTCGCGCCACCAAAGCGCGGTCTTCGGCCGAACGCCGCGTCCTCGACGAAGCCGGCGGCCTGCGCGCGATGACGTGGGTGATGGCGATCATGCTGTTCCTGACGATGCTCGCAGCCGCACTTGGGCTGGCAACCGCGGGGGCTGCGCGGTTGCTCGACCGGCAACTCGCGGGGCGGTTGACGGTGCAGATCGTCGATGGCGATCCGGTGCGCCGCGACGTCGCCGCCGCGCGCGTGCTGGCTGCGTTGCGCAGGATGCCGGCGGTGGCGAAGGCGACGCCGGTCGATCGCGCCGAACTGACACGGTTGCTGCAACCCTGGCTCGGGTCGGACGGCGCCGATCCGCAATTGCCGGTGCCCGCGATGATCGACGTCGATCTCGCCGATCACGGCGAGGCGGCGGCCGCGCGGGTCGCGGAGACGGTGCGGCGGCTCGGCCCGGCGGTCCGCGTCGATCGGCATGAAAGCTGGATGTCGCCGGTCAACGACGTGATGCGCTCGCTGACGTTTCTCGCACTGGCGCTGGTGCTGCTGATGGCGAGCGCGACCGCCGCAGTCGTCGTGCTCGCCGCGCGCGCAGGGCTCGAGACGCACCGCGCGACGATCGCGGTGATGCACATGCTCGGCTCGACCGATCTTCAGGTCGCGCGGCTGTTCCAGCGGCGGATCGCGATCGATGCGACGATCGGTGGCGTCGGCGGCGGTGTCGTCGCGCTGCTGGTGGTCGGGTTCATCGGCATCCGGTTGCACGGACTGGGCTCGGACTTGCTCGGCGGCGTGACGCTCGGCGGGGTCGACTGGGTGGTGCTCGCGCTGCTTCCGGTCGCGTTCGTCGTCCTCGCCACGCTCGCGGCGCGCGTCACGATCGTCCGCGCGTTGAGGCACATCCTGTGATCGTGCGGTTCTTCGGCATCCTGGGTCTCGCCTGGGCGTTCGGGTTCGCGGTGTTCATGCTGCTGCTGCCCCAGCCGCTCGATGGTTTCACGACCGATGCGATCGTCGTGCCGACCGGCGGGGCAGGGCGGATCGACCGCGGCATCGCGCTGCTCCGCGATCATCAGGCGAAGCGGATGCTGGTGACGGGGGTCGCGCCGGGAGTGCGGCCGATCGACCTTGCGCTGGAGTATCGGACGTCGCCTGCGCTGTTCGCCTGCTGTATCGATCTTGGCGGCGACGCGGTCGACACGCGGTCCAACGCCGAGGAAACCGCGCAGTGGGTGCGGGTGCACAAATACCGGTCGGTGCGGCTGGTGACGTCGGACTGGCATGTCGCCCGCGCCCGGATGGAGCTGTCGGCGGCGCTCGACAAGAATGTGGTGATCCTGGGCGATGGCGTGCCCGGTACGCCGAGGCTCGGGACCTTGGTCAACGAATACAACAAGTTGATCCTTCGCCGGATCGCGTTGTGGATTGGATATGGCGGATGATCTGGCTGCGTAACTGGGCGTTCATGCTCGTTTTCTATACGATCTCGGTGCCGATCGTGGTGACCGTGCCGATCTCGGCGCTGTTCGGCTCGCGCGCGGTGATCGTGCATTCGACGATCTGGACGCGGTTCCATCGCTGGTGCGCGCGGTGGATCCTGGGCGTGCATATCCGGATCGAAGGGACCCGGCCGACCGAACCGGCCTTCTACGCGTGCAAGCATCAGGCGATGTTCGAGACGCTCGAATTGCAGGCGTTGTTGGACGGCCCGGCGATCGTGCTGAAGCGCGAGTTGGCCGACATCCCGGCCTGGGGTTGGGCGGCGCGTAAATACGGCGCGATCGTGGTCGACCGCGAGGCCTCGGCCAAGGCCATGCGCAACATGATGCGCGAAGCGAGCGCGGCGAAGGCGACGGGCCGCTCGATACTCATTTTTCCCGAGGGGACGCGCGTCTTGCCCGGTGAGCATCCGCCGCTGAAGCCGGGGTTCGCAGGACTCTATCGTGCGCTGAAGATGCCGACGGTGCCGATCGCGTGCGATAGTGGGCTGGTGTGGCCGAAGAAGGGGCCGAAGCTGCCGGGGGTGATCACCTTCCGGTTCGGCGAGGTGGTGCCGCCTGGTCTGCCGCGCGAAGAGGCGGAGCAGCGGGTCCACGCGGCGATGAACGCGCTGGATTAGGGTCGGGGAAGGTACCCCCAAACGGTACCACCCCGGCGGAGGCCGGGGCCCAGTTGGGTAGGCCGAGGTAACGACGCGCAACGCACATCAGCGACGTCTCCCAACTGGGCCCCGGCCTTCGCCGGGGTGGTGGCGCGCTTATGAACGGTGTGAGAGGCTCCCCCTCAGCCGTGCGTACGCCCGAAATCCTGCACGTCGTCGTCCTGCCCCTGCTCGACGATACTCCGCCGGATCGCCCGCGTCCGCGTGAACAGGTCGAACAGCGCGTCGCCGTCACCCCAGCGGATCGCACGCTGGAGCTGGCTCAGATCCTCGGAGAAGCGCTGGAGCATCTCCAGCACCGCCTCGCGGTTGTTGAGGAAGATGTCGCGCCACATCGTCGGGTCCGACGCCGCGATCCGCGTGAAATCGCGGAACCCGCCGGCGGAATATTTGATGACTTCCGACTGGGTCACTTCCTCCAGATCGCCTGCGGTGCCGACGATCGTGTAGGCGATCAGATGCGGCAGATGGCTGGTGACGGCGAGGACGCGGTCGTGATGCTCGGGGGCCATCGTCTCGACCTGCGCGCCGAGCCGCCGCCAGAATTCCGAGACGCGCTCGACCGCGACCGGGTCGGCGCCTTCGGGGGGCGTGACGATGCACCAGCGGTGGCGGAACAGCGTCGCGAACCCGGCCTCGGGGCCGCTCCGTTCGGTGCCGGCGACCGGATGCGCGGGGATCACGATCGCGTTCGGCAGGGCTTCGGTGAGCGCGCGGACGATCTCGGCCTTGCAGCTGCCGACGTCGCTGACGACCGCATCGGCGGGGAGTTCGGCCGCGAACTCGCGCGCGACATCGCCCATGATGCCGACGGGTACGCATAGGATCACGAGGTCCGCATCGATTACCGCGGCACCGGCCGAACCCGCGACGTCGTCGCAGAACTGCAGCCGGTCCGCTGTTTCGCGCACGCCGGCGTCGGCATCGTAGCCGGTGACGCGGACCGTGGGCATCGTTTCCCGTACCGCGCGCGCCACCGACGAGCCGATCAGTCCCAGCCCGATGATCGTGACGCGCGCGAACGGCAGCATCAGGCGGATTCGACCAGGTTGCGCAGCGCCGCGGTGACGCCGCGCGTTTCCTCCTCGGTGCCGATCGTGATGCGCAGCGCGTTGGGCAGGCCCTGGCCCGGCAGCCAGCGGACGATGTAGCCCGCCTCCATCAGCCCGTGATAGGCGGCGTCGGCGGTCAGACTGCCCTCGAACAGCACCAGTACGAAGTTCGCCTTGGACGGTACGCAGCGCAGGCCGGCATTGCCCATCTGCCCGATCTGCTCGACGAACCAGCCGCGCCATGTGTCGTTATGTACCCGCGTTGCCTCGACGAAGGCGGTGTCGGCGATCGCGGCGACTGCGGCGGCCTGGCCCGCGGTGGTGACGTTGAACGGTGCGCGGATGCGGTGCATCGCGTCGATGATCGGCGCGCAGGCATAGCCCCAGCCGATCCGCTCGGCGGCAAGCCCGTGGATCTTCGAGAAGGTCCGCGTGACCAGCACGTTCGCCTCGGTCATCGCCAGTGCCAAGCCGGCATCGTCCTCCTCGGGCGAGAGATATTCGGCATAGGCCTGGTCGAGCACCAGCAGCACAGACTTCGGCAGGCCGGCATGCAGCCGCGCGATTTCGGCGCGGGGCGTGAAGGTGCCGGTCGGATTGTTCGGGTTGGCGACGAACACGACTCGGGTGCGCTCGGTGACTGCGGCGAGGATCGCGTCGACGTCGGTGGCGTAGTCGCGGTCGTCGACGATGACCGGCTCGGCACCGACGCGGCGCGTCGCGATCTCGTAGACCGCGAAGCCGTAGCGGACGTGGATGATCTCGTCGCCGGGGCCCGCATAGGCGCCCGCGACCAGATGCAGGATCTCGTCCGAGCCGGTGCCGTAGATGACGCGCGCCGGATCGAGGTCGTAATGCGCCGCCAGTGCCTCGCGCAGCGCGGTCGCGCCGGCGTCGGGGTAGCGTTCCAGCGTCCGGTCGGCGGCATCGAACGCGGCCTTCGCGGCGGGGCTGGTGCCGAGCGGGTTTTCATTCGACGACAGTTTGATCACGGTGCGGCCATCGTCGGTCGTCGAGCGACCGGGCGTGTACGGCGCGATCCCCAGAATCCAGGGCTTCGGCGCGGGTGCGGGCATGATGTTTGTCATGGCCGCGGGACATAGCGGGCACGGTGCCGCGGTGGCAAATATTTGTGCGTGGGGGGGAGGTCGTCCGGAAGGATCGGTGGCCCACCTTCTCCCCGTCATCCTGACGAACGTCAGGACCCAGAGCCACGGAGGTCAGCGCTCGTTACCCTGGGTCCTGACTTTCGTCAGGATGACGGATGACGAGGACGGATGACGGATGATGGGGAGGATCGAGGAGGTGGCGCTGGCATGACGGCGGGCGCTTATGGTAGCGCGCGGCATGCTCGACACGCCTGCCATCGACCCCAGCGCCGGCCACGACGCCGACCAGCGCTTCGGCCTCGCCCGTCGCGTCACGTTGCCGGGACCGCTCAGGCTCGATGGCGGCGTGCTGCTGTCGCCGGTCGACATCGCGTATGAGACCTACGGCACGCTCAACGCCGACGCCTCCAACGCGGTCCTGATCTGTCACGCGCTGACCGGCGACCAGCATGTCGCCTCCAACCACCCGCGCACCGGCAAGCCCGGCTGGTGGACGCGCATGGTCGGCGAGGGCAAGCCGATCGACCCCGCGCGCCATTTCATCGTCTGCGCCAACGTGCTCGGCAGTTGCATGGGCTCGTCCGGCCCGGCGACGATCAACCCGGCGACCGGGCGACCCTGGGCGATGAATTTCCCGGTCATCACGATCCGCGACATGGTCCGTGCGCAGGCGATGCTGCTCGATCATCTCGGCGTCGGCGTGGTCCACGCGGTGGTCGGCGGATCGATGGGTGGGATGCAGGCGCTGAGCTGGCCCGCGACCTTCCCCGACCGCGTGAAGGCCTGCGTCGTGATCGCCTCGACCGCGCGCCACACCGCGCAGAACATCGCCTTCCATGAGGTCGGACGCCAGGCGGTGATGGCCGATCCCAACTGGCGTGGCGGCGAGTATCATGACGATGCCGCGCCGACCGCCGGACTCGCGGTCGCGCGGATGGCGGCGCACATCACGTACTTGTCAGAGGCGGGGCTGACCGAGAAGTTCGGGCGGCGGCTCCAGGCGCGCGACGCGAAATCGTTCGGGTTCGACGCGGATTTCCAGGTCGAGAGCTATCTGCGCCACCAGGGGCTCGCCTTCACAGACCGGTTCGATGCCAACTCGTATCTCTACATCACGCGGGCGATGGATTATTTTGATCTCGCCGAGGAGCATGGCGGGCTGCTCGCCAACGCTTTCCGCGCGACCAAGTCGCGGTTCTGTCTCGTCAGCTTCGACACAGACTGGCTGTACCCGACTGCCGAGTCCCGCGCGATCGTCCAGGCGCTGAACGCAGCCGGTGCGCCGGTCAGCTTCGTCGAGCTGTCGAGCCCGTACGGCCACGACGCGTTCCTGCTCGATGCGCCCGATCTCAACCGGGTCGTCGACGGTTTCCTGAGGGCGGGGCGATGACGATCATCCTTTCGGACGACGCGCGCCGGTTGCAGATCAACCGCATCCATGGCTGGCTGGCCGGCAGCTATTGGTCGCCGGGGATCGAACGCGACCTGGTCGAGCGCGCGATCGCCGGCTCGCATTGCCTCGGTGCGTATCGGGATGATGCGCAGGTCGGGTTTGCGCGGATGATCACCGATCATGCGACGTTCGCGTGGCTTGCCGATGTCTGGGTCGAGGAGTCCGTGCGCGGGCAGGGGCTCGGGCGGCGGATGGTGAGCTGGTTCCTCGATCACCCGTCGTTCGCCGGGTTGCGGCGGATCGGCCTCGTCACTGCCGACGCGCACGGCGTCTATAAGGGGCTCGGCTTCCACCCGCTGGTCCGCGCCGATCGCTATATGGAGAGGCTCGCACCCGGCCTCGCCGAACAATTGCGGACCGCGCCATGACCTTACGAACCGACCTCGCCGTCATCGCCGAGAATGTCGCGCAAGGCAGTCGCGTGCTCGATATCGGCTGTGGCGATGGCGCGCTGATGGCGGCGCTGCGCGACACCCGCGACGTCGATGCGCGCGGGCTGGAGATCGACGCGCACAACGTCGCCTCGGCAGTCGCGCGCGGGCTGTCGGTGATCCAGGGGGACGCCGATATCGACCTCGCGGGCTACCCGGACGCGAGCTTCGATTACGCGATCCTCAGCCAGACGTTGCAGACCGCGCGCGCCCCCGACCTCGTGCTCGATCACCTGTTGCGGATTGGCCGGCGGGCGTTCGTCAGCTTCCCCAATTTCGCGCATTGGCGCGTGCGGCTGTCGCTGCTGTGGGGCGGGCGGATGCCGGTCACGCGGCAATTGCCCGAGAGCTGGTACGACACGCCGAATATCCACCACGTCACGATCGACGATTTCCGCAGCTTCGTTAAGGCGCGCGGGATCATCGTCGAGAACGCCTGGTTCCTGTCGGGCGACACGCGCACCGGCGCGGGGGGGGCCAACCTGCTGGCCGAGCACGCGGTTTTCTTGCTGCGGCGGTAACTGTCCTGCGTTAAATGTAACACTATGTCTTCGAATACTGATCGAGATCAGTATCGCCACGGAACCGATCGGTCGGCGACCGGTTAACACGCCGATGACCAAGACCGCCCTCATTGTCGAAGACGAGATTTTCGTCGCACTCGACCTCGAGAGAATCCTCATAGATGCCGGGTACGACGTCGCGGGGATCGCGGCCGATCGCGAGAGCGCGATCGCGGCGGCCCCGGGGTGCAGCTTCGCGTTCGTCGATATCAATCTACGCGATGGCGCGACCGGGCCCGAGATCGCCAAGTGGATGTCGGACGAATACGGCGTCAAGGTCGTGTTCGTCACGGCCAATCCCGCACAGATCGGCGATGCGGAGTGCCTGGGCTATATCCGCAAGCCGTTCAGCGACGCGGCGATCCTGGCCGCGGCCGCCCTGGCCTGCGACGAGCAGCCGGCCATCCACGACGACGTCATCCGCATCATCTAGCGGCTGAACGCGGCCTTCGGGATATCGAGCACGACGGTCAGGCCCGAGTCGTTCCACAGGCGCTCGATCCTGCCGCCTAGCTGACGCACGGCGCTCATCTCGATGAGCTGCGTGCCGAAGCCGGCTGGTGTCGTCGGTTCGATCACGACCGGCCCCCCTTCCTCGCTCCAGGTCAGCGTCACCCTGTCGTCGCTTGCAGACACGGCGATCCGGACGGTGCCCAGTTCGGTGGCGAGCCCGCCATATTTGGTCGCGTTGGTCGCCAGCTCGTGGAACAGCAACGCGAGCGGCGTGGCGGAGCGATCGTCGATCGTCACGTCGTCGCCCGATACCATCACGCGCATGGCGTCGACGCGCTGATACGGTTCGAACAGCTCCTGCAACAGCCCGTGCAGGCTGTTCTGCGCCGCGGAAGGGCGTGAGTTGGCGCTGTGTGGTCGGACGAAGTCGTGTGCGCGGCCCAGCGCGGTAATGCGGTGGCGCAGGTCGGTCGCGATGCCGGCGAACTCGGGCTTGCCGCGGGCGGCGAACGCGATCAGGCCGGCGATCACCGCGAAGATGTTCTTGATGCGGTGGCTCAACTCCTGGCTGATGACCTCGCGCTCTTCGTAGGCGAGCTTCTGTTCGTGGATGTCGGTGCACGTCCCGAACCAGCGCTGGATCGCACCGCTTTGGTCGCGCACCGGCAGCGCGCGGCCGAGTACCCAGCGGTACGTGCCGTCGAAATGCCGCAGCCGGTATTCGATATTGTACGGCTCGCCCGTGTCGAGCGAGTGACGCCACAGCGCCCAGGCACGATCCTGATCCTCGGGGTGGAACATGTCGTTCCAGCCCTCGCCGTCGGTCGTCCCCACGGGCGTGCCGGTAAATTCGTACCAGCGTGCGTTGAAATAATCGTGGAAGCCATCGGGCAGCGTCGACCACACCATCTGCGGCATCGTGTCCGCGAGTGTACGGAAGCGCAGATCGCTCGCCTCGAGCGTCCGTCGGGCCTCGGCCTCGGCCATCGCCTGCTCGCGCGCCGCCCGGCGATCGTCGAGGCGGCCCATCGCGGCCTTCGCGAGCAACGTCATGCCGTCGCGCTGGAACCGGTTCAGCCCCTCGCGCGGATCGGGCGCCAGGACGCACAGCGCGCCCAGCGGCACGCCTTCGCTGGAGACCAGAGGCGCACCCGCATAGAACCGCACATACGGCGGCCCGGTCACCAGCGCATTGTCGACGAAGCGCGGATCCTCCTGCGCGTCGGGCACCTCCATCACCGCATGATGGTGCATCGCGTGCGCGCAGAACGACATGCTGCGCGGCGTTTGTTCCAGATCGGTGCCGGTGCGCGACAGGAAACGCTGATACTCTTCCTCGACCAGGCTCAGCAGCGCGACCGGCGCACCGCAAAGCTCGGCCGCGAACGACACGATGTCGTCCAACTGGCCCTTCGCGCGCGCGCCCGCCACGTCGTAGGACGCAATCACGCGCGCGCGCGCAGCTTCGTCGAACGAGGTGGTCGCCGGTAGAGATATCAGCGTCGGCACGGAGCTTAGAACGGCACGTCGTCGTCGAGATCGTCCGAGAAGCCGCCGGTCTGGCCGAAGCTGCCGCCGCGTGCGCCGCCACCGCCGCCCGAGGGCGCGCTACCGCCGCGACCGCCGCCGCCGTAACCGCCGCCGCCGCCCGACGAACCACCGCCGAAGTCGTTGCCGCCGCCACCGCCGGCCCAGTCGTCGCCACCGCCGCGGCTACCACCGCCGCCGCCTGCGCCGCCACCCTGGCCGCCGTTCGGGCCGTCGAGCATCGTCAGCACGCTGTTGAAGCCCTGCAGCACGATCTCGGTCGAATATTTGTCCTGGCCCTGCGCGTCCTGCCACTTCCGGGTCTGGAGCGCGCCCTCGATATAGACCTTCGAGCCCTTGCGGAGATACTTCTCCGCGACGTTCGCCAGACCTTCGTTGAAGATCGCGACCGAATGCCATTCGGTCTTTTCCTTGCGCTCGCCCGACATCTTGTCCTTCCAGGACTCCGATGTCGCGATGCGCAGATTGACGACCTTGCCGCCGTTCTGGAACGCCTTGCTCTCCGGGTCGCGACCCAGATTGCCGACGATGATGACCTTGTTGACGCTGCCTGCCATGATGCCCCTCAGAGGCCGGCGAACACCGCCAGCCAGTATGTAATGCCAGCCATGATGTAGGCGGCGGCGAACAAATAGCCAACCATGAAGGCGGGCCATTTCCACCCGTTGGTCTCGCGACGGGTCACGGCGATGGTCGAGATGCACTGCGGCGCGAACACGAACCACATCAGGAAGGCGAGCGCGGTCGGCAGGCTCCAGCGACCGCGCAGATTCTCGACCATGGCCTTGCCGCCCTGGTTGCTGTCGGGATCGTCGATCGCATAGACCGTGCCGATCGCGGCTACCGCGACTTCGCGCGCGGCCATCGCCGGGATCAGCGCGAGGACGATGTCGCGGTTGAAGCCGATCGGTGCGAACACCGGCGCGATGCCGTTGGCGATGCGACCCGCGACCGAATAATCGACCGCCGAGATCTTCGGTGCGCCGACGGGCTGCTCGGGCGGCTTGGGGAAGCTCAGCAGCACCCACAGGATGATCGTCGAGGTCAGGATGATGCCGCCGGCGCGCTTCAGGAAGATCTGCGCGCGGCTCCACAGGCCGATGCCGACGTCGCGCCACTGCGGCCACTGGTATTTGGGCATCTCCATCATGAAGCCCGACGATACGCCCTTGGTCACCGTCCGGCGCAGCACCAGCGCGGCGACGAACGCGCCGACGATGCCCATCACGTACAGCCCAAGCATCACCAGCCCCTGCAAGCCGACGAACGGCAGCACCTGCGTGTTGGGAATGAACGCGCCGATGATCAGCGTGTAGACCGGCAGGCGCGCGGAACACGTCATCAGCGGCGCGATCAGGATCGTGGTCAGCCGGTCCTTCTCGTCGTCGATCGTCCGTGTCGCCATGATGCCGGGGATCGCGCACGCGAAGCTCGACAGCAGCGGGATGAACGCGCGGCCCGACAGCCCGACGCTCGCCATCACCCGGTCCATCAGGAACGCGGCGCGGACCATGTAGCCGCTCGCCTCGAGGACTAGGATGAAGAGGAACAGGATCAGGATCTGCGGCAGGAACACGATGACCGCGCCGACGCCGGCGATCACGCCGTCGACCAATAATGACCGGAGCAGCGAATCGGGGAGTTCGGCGGTCAGGAAGCCCTGCAACGCGGTGAAGCCCGCATCGATCGCGTCCATGAACGGCTGTGCCCAGCTGAACACCGCCTGGAACATCAGGAACATGATCGCGAGCAGCAGGATCGGGCCGGCGACCGGGTGCAGCGCGACCGCATCGAGCATGTGCGTCCAGCGACGAACGGTCGTCTCGGACACGGTCGCCGCGGTGGCGATCGTACGGGCGCGGCGCTGGAGCGTGACGATATCGTCCTGGACACTGCCGTCTGACTTGCGCAGCCGCATCGGGCCGTTGATGACGATGCTGGAGAGAGCGGCCTTCAACTCGTCTAGGCCACGCTTGCGCACCGCGACGGTCGGGATCACCGGCACGCCGAGCTCGCGTTCGAGCACTTTCGGGTCGAGCTTCAGCCCGTCGCGCTCCGCCAGATCGACCATGTTGAGCGCGACCACCACCGGCAGGCCAAGCGCGATCAGCTGGAGCGTAAAGCGCAGGTGATTGTCGAGATTGGCGGCATCGACGACCACGACCAGCGCGTCGGGCAGGCGCTCGCCATCCTGCGTGCCGGTGACGACGTCGCGCGTGACCCGCTCGTCGGGGGAGGAGGGCTCGAGGCTGTACGCGCCGGGCAGATCGACCAGTTCGATCGGCCGCCCGTCGTCGAGCATCAGCCGCCCGACCTTCCGCTCGACCGTGACGCCCGGATAATTGCCGACCTTCTGGCGCGCACCGGTCAGCGCATTGAACAGCGCGCTCTTGCCGGCATTGGGATTGCCGACCAGCGCAACCAGCGGTGCTGCGTTCATTCTAAAGGATTATTCGGCGGCGGCAGGCATCGGCGAAACGTGAATGGCGCCGGCGACCGCGCGGCGGAGTGCGACGGTCATGCGGCCGATCCGGCAGGCGATCGGGCCCTGGCCCAGCGTCGCGCGGTGCAGCACCTCGACATCGACCCCCTCGTCGAAACCCAGTTCGCGCAGGCGACGCGCTTCCGGCCCGGCGAGTCGCGCCCATTCGATTGCCGCAACAATAGCGTGCTGCTTGCGCGGCAGGGTTTCGAGGCTGACGGAACGATCGGGGCGAGTGTCCATGATGCGAGTGATTATCAGTAACCCGCGGGCAAGGGAAGCCCCCAGGCAAGCAACCATGCATCCCGAGTATATTCTTGTTCTCCCGCGGAAGCAGGAGCCCAGGGTCGCGAGCGATGACGTTTGTGGCTCCTGGACCCCCGCTTCCGCCGGGGAACGCGGTTCCTTATCGCGATAGCTGAGACCAATGTCGGCGCGCTCAGGCCGTTGGATAGCGCAGCCGACCAACGAATCGCGACAGGCTGAAGCCGTGCTCGGTGCGCTTGAGGAAGCCGGCCTTGGCCTTTTCGAACTGCATGATCCCGTCGATCCGGCGACCGAGGAACGCGCGCGTTTCGGCGAGGCCTTCGCTCTCGTCGTCGAGGAACACCGTGATCGTCGACGCGTACACGCCGAGCAGGATCGTCCGCTTCGTGTAGTAATTATAATCCGTCGAGACGTCGCCGGCCGCACGCCAGATCGTATCGACCGTCCGCCATCCGAGCCGCGTCGCCTTTGCCAGGTTCTGCGGGAGCGCGAGGATCGCCACCGCACGGCGCAGCGATTCGCGATCGATCGACGTCGCATCGAGTCGCGCCTCGACCAATGCGGTGATCTTCTCGCGGATCTTCATCAGCGCGAGCCGCTCGGGCGGCACTGCGGCCAGCATCACGCCGTCGATATGCGCGAACCAGGCGTCGATCATGTCGACCGGGCCGTCCTTGAACGCCAGCGCGGCGACGTCGGTGTCGATTCCCTCGGCCTGCGCGGCCATGTCGCGCGCGGCGTCGCTCCAGCCGTCGAACGCCGCGTTGGAAGCGATGCCGGGCGCCAGCAGGGCGCGGATTTCGTCGAGCGTAAGGTCCTGGGTCATACCGTCTCCTGCCGTCCAAAATCAGGCGTGTCGCGCGCGTCTTCAAGAGGTAATTCGGGGGGAGGTCCCTGACGCACGAGCACCAGCGCGACCGCGACCATCACGACGCCGGCCAGGTCCGCCGTGCCGAGCCGCTCGCCATAGACCAGCCAACCCACCACGCCGGCAACCACAGGCTGGATCAGCAAGGCGATCCCGATCACCAGCGGCGTGAAGCGGCCGAGCGCATAGATCATCAACCCCTGCCCGAGCACCTGGCTGCACAGGGCAAGCCCGATCAGCGGCCCCCAGTGCGTCGGCACCACGCGCTCGCCCATCGCCAGCGCGAACACGAGCAGCGGGACGATCCCCGCGAGCGTCGACAGGGTCAGCGCGGACAGCGGCGCGAGCGTCGCCCGCGCGCGCGCCATCAGGATGAAATAGACGGTATAGAGCAGCCCGGCGAGGATGCAGAGCAGGTCGCCCGCCAGGTTTTTCGCATCGAGCTCGTAGGAGCGCCCGAGCAGCAACGCGGCGCCCGCCGCCGCGAGCACCAGCGCCCAGCCCTGCGTTCGCGTCGGCCAGGTCTTCGCGATCAGGAAGCCGTAGATCGGGAACATCAGCGTCGCCGCATTGCCGAACAGCGTCGCGTTGGCGAGCGTCGTGCGGTGTATCCCGAGATGCCACGCGCCGAGATCGGCGGCGAAACACACGCCGCCCGCGATCAGCCCGATCCATACGCCACGGCTCAGCCGGGTCGGTCGCGCGCCCTGCTGGACCGCCAGGGCAATGAGGAACGGCACCGCGAGCGTCAGCCGCCAGAACCCGGCTGCCACCGGCCCGACCTCGGTCGCGCGCACGAACCACGGCCCGAATGCCAGTGCGACGTTCGCCACCACCAGCGCGGCAAACGCAACCAGGCCAGGCGCGGCAACGGTCTTCACGTCCGCGGTCAAGCCGTGCGGCGTATCGGGCGCGCTAGATAATGTTTGCGGGGCGGGGCGATGCATGCCGCCCTGTAGCCTCCTATCTTCCGCCCGTCAGGCCAATAAGGAGCTTCCATGCCTAGCCTTTTCGATTCCATCACCCTTGGCGCTGTCGCCGCGCCGAACCGCATCCTCATGGCGCCGCTTACGCGTGGGCGTGCCGACAAGGATGCCGTGCCGACCGGCATGATGGTCGAGTATTATACGCAGCGGGCGAGCGCGGGCCTGATCATCTCGGAGGCCACCGGCATCAGCCGCGAAGGTCTGGGCTGGCCGTTCGCGCCGGGCCTGTGGACCGATGCGCAGGTCGCCGCCTGGAAGCCCGTCACCGACTCGGTCCACGCCGCCGGTGGCCGGATCATCGCGCAGCTGTGGCACATGGGTCGGCAGGTCCATTCGTCGGTGATCGGCGGCCAGCCGGTGTCGTCATCGGCCACCGCGACCGAAGGCCAGGCGCACACGTTCGAGGGCAAGCAGGATTTCGAGGTTGCGCGTCCGCTCGAACTGAACGAAATCCCGCGCCTGCTGAACGATTACGAGCTGGCGACCAAGAACGCGCTGGCGGCAGGCTTTGACGGCGTGCAGATCCACGCCGCGAACGGCTATCTGATCGACCAGTTCCTGCGGGATAACGCGAACCTGCGCACCGACGAATATGGCGGCGGAATCGAGAACCGTATCCGCCTGCTGCGCGAAGTCGCCGAGCGAGTCATCTCGGTCGCCGGTGCCGATCGGACCAGCGTCCGCCTGTCGCCGAACGGCGAGTCGCAGGGCGTCGACGACAGCAATCCCGAGCCGCTGTTCACCGCTGCTGCGAAGGCGCTGTCCGACCTCGGCATCGCGTTCCTCGAACTGCGCGAGCCGGGCCCCGACGGCACCTTCGGCCGCACCGATGTGCCGAAGCTCAGCCCGGCGATCCGGAAAGTGTTCAAGGGCGTGCTGGTCGTGAACTCGGATTACGACACGCTGGAGAAGGCGCAGGCGGAACTCGACAAGGGCGATGCCGACGCGATCAGCTTTGGGCGCCCGTTCATCGCCAATCCGGACCTGCCGGAGCGTCTGCGTAGCGGCGCACCGCTGGCCAAGGACGATGCGAAGACGTGGTACAGCCAGGGGCCCGAGGGGTATATCGACTACCCGGCGCTCGAGACTGCGAACGCGTAAGCGGTGAAGGAGGCTGGCGCTCGATCCTCCCCCGCCAGGGGGAGGTGGCAGGCGTCAGCCTGACGGAGGGGGAGGCATGCGCCCACGTCGGTTCCGTGTCCTCCCCCTCCGTCACCTTCGGCGACACCTCCCCCTGGCGGGGGAGGATCACGAAAGGGCTGCCTCTGGTCACCCGCGCCGCCATCGCCTAGCAGCGCGCTTCAGCGCCGCAGGGGCGCATCGGTGACGACAGGATATGCAATGACCGACGGCTGGCCGAGCGGGGGCAGGGGAACGGGGCCGCTCATGCCGGGCACCGCGGACCGCGCCGCGCGGCGGGCGGAAGAGCGGGCCAGGGACCGCGAACAGCGCGCCAAGGAACGGCTAGCCGCTGCGGAACAGCGATCCGAATCGCGGGCCGTCGAGCGTGACCGCCAGTCCCAGGAACGCGAACGCGCCCGCGAAAGCCGGCGGATCGAGGAGGATCAGCGGATCAAGGCGCGGCTCGATGCACCGCCGACCAACGACGTCGAGGCGCTGAAGATCTCCAAACGCCGCCGCTCGGGCGCGCTCGCCCGCAGCGGCGAGGAATCGAAGACCGACCGTGATACGCGCAGCTACAAGACCATCGTCGATACCGCCCGAATCCGCACGCTCGCCGATCGCGGTGCGTCCTTGTCGGGGCTCGCCGGCGCGTTCGGCATCACGATCGAAGAGGTCGAGGCGGCGTTGCTGGAGAGGGCACCGCGGGACTGAAGTGCGTCAGGCGGCGTGGCCGTCGCCCGCGAGCCACAGCCTTGCTGCGTCGATATCGAGAAACGTCCGGCAGTTCTCGGCCTTGAGATAGCGCTCGGTCTGGAGCTTCGCCAAATGCGAGGCGACCACTGCCGCGATCGGCGCGGAGGTTACCTTGAGCGCCTTTGGCATCATCGCTTCGAGCGCATCGACCACCTTCAGCGGCTGGATCGCGGCCTTGCGAAGGTCGGCGAGCACGACGAACCGGCCGTGATACAGCCGCGCCGCCGTGCCCCGCGCGAGCAGCTCGGCGGAGAACGCCGCGGTTGTCGCGACCGACCAGAAGCCTTCGGTGACGATGGTGAGCGTCTTGGTCGGGGCGTCGAAGCTGATCGTGTACATGCTGTCCGCTAGCACCGGTATGTTAACGATCCGCTATCAATCGGTACCGGGCAGGTCGACGTGCAGGCGGCGAAAGCGCGCCTCGACCAGGCTGTACGCACCGAACAGCGCCAGCCCGATCCCGGTCAGCGCCAGCAGCCACTTGCCGCCCGGTTGCGACTGCAGCATCTGCAGTGCATCGGCCACGCCGCCTGCGTCGCTCGCATGCGCGGTCCACGCTGCCAGCCCGAACAGTCCGGCGACGATCAGGAACACCAGCGCGCGGGCGCCGTAGCCGACCCTGCCCATCGTGCAGACATAGCCGGGGGCGGGGGCGTCGCCACGGAGGTCGTGGATGAATTCGCCGCGCCAGGCCTTTTGCGCCTGCTGGAACGCGGCGACCAGCACGCCGACCGCAACTGCACCGACCAGAACGCGTCCGGCGGGCTGGTCGAGCAACAGCGCAGTCCAGTCGCGTGCGCTTTCATCGCCGGGCGAAACCGATGCGTCGCGCGATCCGATTTTCATGGCGAGCTTGGCGGCGGTCCAGGCAAGGATCAGGTGCGCGATCCCGCTGACGAGGTGGCCGATGCGCTTGAGGCTGCCCTTGATGTCGCTGCCGATTCCCTCGGGATTGGCGGCGGACTCGGTCAGCCGCCAGACCGCGTAGCCGAGCAGACCGGCCGCGACGATCGCCAGCAGCAATGGCCCGAGCGGTCCGTCGGCCATCGACCCGATCGCGCCCTGGTTGTCGGCAATCTCGCCACCGCGGAGTGCCGCGTCGACGGCGAACCAGCCGACGAGAATATAGACCACCCCGCGCGCGGCAAAGCCGAGCTTGGCGAGCAACGTCGCATTCGCATCCGAAATCATGAGCGCCCCTTTGTTACGGGGGCATAACGGCGCGGGGGACTGGACGTTCCTACGCAAGGGCCGCGGGAGGTGTGGTTGCCGGCGGCAATCTGAGAGTTGTTTCCCCGCGAAGGCGGGGATCCAGACTGGGCTCCCGCCTTCGCGGGAGAACAAGGAGCGGTGCCGCACCACGTCACGATCCTCCCCCGCAAGGGGGAGGTGGCAGGCTCTTGCCTGACGGAGGGGGAGGTAAGGGCAAACCGCTGTTCCGTGTCCTCCCCCTCCGTCGCCTACGGCGCCACCTCCCCCTGGCGGGGGAGGATTGTGGGTTGGGCGTTCGCAAAGGGGCCACGACGGCTTTGCCGTGGGAGGGCTATTTTGCGGCTTTGTCGGGTGTGGGGCTGTCGAGTTTCGCGCCGTCCAGCGTGTTCCGGACCCGAGCCCGCTCCGCTGCTTCCGCCGCCTTCTCCGCCCCGGTCCGCCCGAACAGCCGCCGGTTTCCCTCGGCCCGCACCACAGCCTCGCTCCTCGCCCGCTGCTTCCGCGCGAGCCGCAGGTTGATCACCTCACCCACGCGCGCATCTCACGCGAGGAAGCGGTCCTTCAGCGCCAGCATCGCCAGCGCTGCGTTCGCCGCACCGCCGCCCTTGTCGCCCTCGGTCGGACGCGCCCGCGTGAGTGCCTGCGCTTCGTTCTCGGTCGTCAGGATGCCGTTGCCGATCGCCAGCCCGTCCATCGTCAGCTGCATGATCCCGCGCGCGCTCTCGCCCGCGACGATCTCGAAATGATAGGTCTCGCCGCGGATCACGACGCCCAATGCGACATACGCGTCGAACGTCTCGCTCGCGGCCGCCAGCGCGATCGCGCCGGGGACTTCGAGCGCGCCGGGCACGGTGATCGTCTCGTGCGTGTGGCCGGCGGCTTCGATCGCCGCCTTAGCGCCTTCGACGAGGAGGTCGTTGAGGTGGTCGTAGAAGCGCGCTTCGACGATGAGGAGATGGGCCATTAGTTGCTCTTTTCGATATCCAGGGACGCGATGCGGCGCTCGCCGACGATCGACAGGCCATAGCCGTCGAGGCCGACCAGCGTGTGGTGCGTGTTGGTGATCAGCACCATGTCATGCACGCCGAGCTCGGTCAGGATCATCGCGCCGACGCCGTAGTCGCGCAGTTCCTCCATGTCGGGCGTAATCTCCGCGCCGGCCTTCTTCATCACCGCCGAGGTGAAGGTGTTTCCACGGGGCCGGTTGATGACGACGATCACCCCCGCGCCCTCGTCCGCGATCATCTGCATCGAGCGCGCGAGGATACGGCCGCGATCACCCGATTCGCCGAAGATATCCGCGAACGGCGACAGCGCGTGCATGCGGACCAGCGTCGGCGTGTCGGGATCGATCCTGCCCTTGACCAGTGCGACCTGCTCGGTGCCGGTCGCCTTGTTCCAGAACGTCAGCGCGGTCCAGTCGCCGCCCCATTCGGAGGTGAACTTCGCCTCGGCGCGCTTCTCGACGAGGTGGTCGTAGCGGCGGCGATACGCGATCAGATCGCGGATCGTGCCGATCTTGACGTTGTGGAACTGCGCGAAGGTGACGAGGTCGTCCATCCGCGCCATCGTGCCGTCCTCGTTCATGATCTCGCAGATCACGCCCGAGGGGTTGAGCCCGGCGAGCCGCGCGACGTCGACCGCCGCCTCGGTATGGCCGGCGCGGATCAGCACGCCGCCGTCGCGTGCGACCAGCGGGAAGACGTGGCCGGGGGTGACGATGTCCGCCTTGCCCTTGGTCGCATCGACCGCCACCGCGATGGTACGCGCGCGATCCGCGGCCGAGATGCCGGTCGTCACGCCTTCGAGCGCCTCGATCGAGACGGTGAACGCGGTTTCGTGCCGGGTGCCGTTGTTGCGGCTCATCAGTTCGAGCCCGAGCTCCTCGGTGCGGTCGCGGGTCAGCGCGAGGCAGATCAGGCCACGGCCGTATTTGGCCATGAAGTTGATCTTCTCGGGCGTCGCCATCTGCGCGGGGATGACGAGATCGCCCTCGTTCTCGCGATCCTCGTCGTCGACCAGGATGAACATCCGGCCGTTGCGCGCCTCATCGATGATCTCTTCGGGGGTCGACAGATAGCCATGCTTCAGACGGGCCAATTCGGACGAACGCTCAGCGGGCAGAGGCACGGTAATGCTCCATTCTTTGGAGGTAGCGGGCGAGGACGTCGATCTCGATGTTGACCGACTGTTCCACGTGGATCGTACCGAGCGTGGTGACGCTCCAGGTATGCGGGATGATGTTGAGGCCGAACTCGACGTCCCTTTGACCATCAGGGCCATCGATATCATGGACGCTGTTCACGGTCAGCGAGACGCCGTCGACCGTAACCGAGCCCTTGGGCGCGATGAACGGCGCGATGTCGGCGCCGGCGCGGATCGTGACGCGGTGCGAGCCGCCTTCTTCCGACACCGCGACGACCGTGCCGAGGCCGTCGACATGCCCCGTGACGATATGGCCGCCGAGTTCGTCGCCGAGCTTCATCGCGCGTTCGAGGTTGAACTTCCGGCCCTCGGTCCACTGGTCCTGGGCGGTGCGGCTGATCGTCTCGCCGGAGACGTCGACCGCGAACCAGTTCGGGCCTTTATCGACGACCGTCAGGCAGACGCCCGAGCAGGAGATCGACGCGCCGAGATCGACGGTCGCGGTATCATAGGCGGTGCTGACGACGACGCGCGTGTCGCCGGGCGACTCCACGCGCGTAACAGTGCCGATGTCGGTGACGATTCCGGTGAACATTATGCCTCGTTTCGTTCGCGCTCGTAGACCTCGAGCCGGTCGCTGCCAAGTTGCCGCGCATCGACGTGTGTCCAGCGTTGGTGCGTATCCGCCAGGTCGGTGAGGCCGATGTCGCGGAGTGCGGGCTTGCCGCCGCCGATCAGGATCGGCGCGCGGTAGAGGATGAGCCGGTCGACCAGATCGGCCGCGAGGAACGCCGACGCTACGGCAGCGCCGCCTTCGACCAGTATGTGGTCGATATCGGGGAGGGTAATGATGGCTTGCGGGGACGAGATGATGGTCCAGCTTGCGTGGCCATCTGCTGTAACTCCTCGTTCCGCGATCATTTTGTCTGCAGCCGTTATTTCGTCACCTGCCCCAATTCCGTCACGCCAGCGAAAGCTGGGGTCTCCCCGTGAGGCTCCGTCGTGGCTGGCAACGGGGATATTCCAGCTTTCGCTGGAATGACGGGGAGAGGGGGAGGGGGCGGGGGGGACGGTGAGGTTCGCCGACAGAAGTACGCGCTTCGGACTGCGCGCTTCCAGACCTGGCAACCGCACGTCGAGTCGCGGTGCATCGGCCTCGTACGTCCCGCGACCGACGAGGATCGCTTCGTGCCGGCTCCGCTCCAGATGCGCATGCGCCCGCGCTTCGGCGCCGGTGATCCAGCGACTCGACCCGTCCGCCATCGCGATGCAGCCGTCGAGCGAGGTTGCGAGCTTCAGGGTGACATGGGGGCGGCCGAGGGCCTGCCGCGTGAGAAAGCCGGCCATCGAGCGGCGGGCCTCTTCCGCGCGAGTCCCGCGCGTTACGGCAATCCCCGCCGCACCAAGCCGGGCAAAGCCTAGGCCGGCCGTTCGTACATCGGGATCCTCGAGCGCCGCAACGACTCGCGCGACACCCGATTCGATCAGCAAGTCGCTGCACGCCGGACCGCGCGGCGATTGGTGCGCACACGGCTCAAGCGTGACGTAGGCCGTAGCCCCCCGAGCTTTCGCGCCAGCCTCGGCCAGTGCCATCGCCTCGGCATGCGGACGACCCCCCGCCTGCGTCCAGCCGCGTCCGACGACGCGGCCATCGGCGACGATCACGCAGCCGACATTGGGGTTGGGTGCGGTCCGCCCGCGCCCCCGCTCGGCCAGCGCCAGTGCGGCGCCCATCCACCGGGCGTCCGTCGCCTGGGTCAGATTCCCATCGCCTTGAGCTTGTCGTCGAGCCGCTTGAATGCGGCGCGCTGGGCGTCCTCCCGGGCCTTTTGCTCGGCGAGCGCCTTGGCCTTGATCGGTGCGTCGATCTTCTGCTGGGCGATGATCTCCGCATCGGTGCGATCCGCGGGCCATTGCTCGACATAGATGATCTTCGGGCGGTATTCCTGCTCGACGTACGAATCCTTCATGAACGCGTAGATCAGGAAGCTGGTGACCCCGAGCGCCGCCACGAGGAAGATCAACTCGTACGGCTGGCGCTGACTCAGGAAGAGCCGCAGGTCGCGATAGGCGACGATCGGTGAGAAGCGACTGAAAAGGCCCATGCGGCGCAAGATAGGGGTGCGGGGCGGGCTAGGCCAGCCCCGCACTCCTAAGGTTCAGTTCTGCAAGACACCAAGTTCAGTTCTGCAAGACAAACGTCAGCGACATCGATCGCCACGCCTCGACCGGCACGCCGTCGCGTGTCGCCGGCTTGAACCGCCACTTCGCCAGCGCCCGGTCCAGCGTCGCGCGGTAGAAGGCGTCGGTGGTCGCGCTGATCCGCTCGACCTGCTTCACGCGGCCATCGGTGCCGACCAGCACGCGCACCACGACCTTGCCCTCGCGTTCGGCGCGGCGTTCCTCGGACGGGTAGCCCGGCTGGAAGTCGGCGGCGTAGCGTGGGTCGATGCCGGGCTGGACGAACACCGGCGCAGGCTTGGGCGGATCGACCGCGACGGTTCCGGTGCCGGTGCCTTCGATCCCGATCGGCGGGGTGTAGGGGAGCGGGTCGGGGGCGACCGTGAAGCCATCGGTCTGCGGAATCTGCACGACCGTGATCGGTGCATCGGGACGCGGGGCTGGGCGAGGTTGCTGGCGGATCAGCGGATCCTGGGGTGGCGCCGGCTCGGGCGGCGGGGGCGGCGTGTACGGCACATAGGTTATGAGTCGCGTGTCGGGCACGAACGGCAGCACGTTCGGTGCAGCGAAGAACAAGGCTCCGATCACCGCGCAGTTGATGGCCAGCGCGACGCCGAGACTCCCGGGATTGAATCCGTCCGTCCGGTTTGGTCGATCCGCGTACATCTTCCGTCTCCCCTGTTTCTCCTCGAGGCTGGCGGCGAGATAGGCACCGCCGTTTGGGATGGTACATCATTACATTGATGTGGCAGCTTGTTTTGGGGAAGATCGCGTGTGCGCTTCCCCAAGCCTTTCCCGGTCGGAACATGCTTGATGTCGAGGGGTGGTTTGGGTGGTGCCGCTACCTGTTTGGCGGCCGCGCGGGACGCATCAAAGTCACCACCCCGGCGGAGGCCGGGGCCCAATTGGAAAGGCCGTAGTAACGCAGTGCAGCGCTTAGTTGACCACGTTCCCAATTGGGCCCCGGCCTTCGCCGGGGTGGTGCCTCAGGTGGGAGCGGTGCTTCTAGGACCGCCATAAAGTGACCGGCGCTAC